>NZ_JAKKCI010000003.1:0-579242 GCF_021726015.1 Vibrio sp. A1-b2 | reverse complement strand
TCAACAGCATCAACAACCTGTAATTTAAAGCCTAGTGTGTAATCACGCTGGGTGCGTTTAACGTAGAGATTATGTGAAGTAGTCATAATTCGTCCTCAATGTGTAAACATATTTCAGGACGAGACATAAGAACAGAAAAGGCCCAGAGAGCGAATCTCTGGGCCTTTGAGTTTATTGGAAATGTGGCGTTGAACTGGTTAGGAATGCTTATCCATTGTGGTATTGGTGAAGTCCGGCTTTTTAGGCTGCTCTTGCGCCTTAGGCTCTTCGCTTTGTTCTATACCTTGTGGCAACGCGAGTTCCAACTCATCGAACTCATCTATCGCCTCTAGCTCTTCAAGCAACGTTTCACTCGCATTCTCTGCAATCTCGCTGTCATCTAATACTTCACCTTTCATGGGTACCGGAATTTTACGTTTATACAGCTTATTCAGAGCGCGAATAATCGAGTGCTTATTGACTTTCCCTGTTGCGATTTTCTTTTGCAATGGTCTTGCTAAAGCTTGTAACCCGACAACCGAGTTGACACCCATGTTGCTACCCACTTTATCGCGTAACGTTCTTGCAGGTTCAAAACCAAAGTGAGCAGACAAATACAACCAGATGTAAGCGATAGAGTTGCCGTTTGCGCCTCGATCTATCCACGCTTCTGCTGCATGGTACATTGATTCTGCATGACCTTTTTCCGAAGCTCGCTCCAACCAGTAACAAGCCTTTTCATGGTTGGCTGGAACACCCACACCTTTCAGGTAATTGAGCCCCAGTTTCATCATGCCTTCAAGGCTGTTTCTTTTTGCTGCTTTCGAGTACCAGTAAGTTGAATCACCCGGTGATGGCGTAATGTTGTCTTTGGAAACACACCAGTCACCCATAAAGATAATGGCTTCAATATGCTTTCTTTCCGCCGCTTCCTGAACCATTCCCAGGCCTTTAACGACGTTAACTTCTATTCCATGCCCAGAGATAAACGCTCGACCAGTCTCATATTTCGCTTGTAAATCGCCATCCAGTGCATCGATATAGAGCTGCCAAAAGCGGCTTTTTTCTCGTAAAATCATGTCGTCACGCATTCTATTGCAGATACGAACGACACCATGCATACCATTAATATTGTCGAACTGAGCGGCTTTTTCGTACCAAAACAGCGCCTCTCTCAAGTTCTTTCTTTCGGCTTCTTTTGCTAAATACAATATTGTTGGAATATGACCAGATTCCGCTTGAAACAAACGTTCTTTGCGCTCTTCTTCTCGTGTACGCTCAAGCGCCCTACGATAGGATTCTTCTCGCTCTCTCTTTTCTTCTTCCAGTCTTTTCCTTCGTACTGAAAGAGAAATCATCCAAACAAAAATCAGGATGAAAGACAGGCCTAATGCGCCGATGGCCATACCAATAATATTCATATGTTCTCTGTTTTATTTATCCTATTGGATTCTATACACCCTATTTCGGCAGAATCACAACTAATTGAAGCATTTTAATCACATTCGCACATCAATCGTTAATTTGACAGCAGCGGGAATACCATTGGATGAATTATTACATTTGCAGTGAATAAAATATCCAACCAGACGAGAAAAGAGGGATAACAGAAAACATCAGCGAATCGTTCCTGAACTAACATCACACTCATATCCCGCCGAGTAGCCTGACAGGAGAGGATAAAAAAACCGCAGTGACTGCACTACGGTTCCTAACGATGAATGAATACGATTAACTGCGTCTATTTACGCCCTACGCCCATGACGACGGGTTTCAGTCCCTGAGGCGTATTCAACTCAAAAGCAATACTCGTTGTTACTTCAGAGAACCCCGCATTCGACAGAGCACTTTCAATATCTGATTGGCTTAAACCATATTCAGGATCTGAATCATCAACCAGCCAATCCCAGTGAACAAATAATCCATCTTTATCAAGTAGAGAGTGAATAATCACCGCGACTTCTTGGAAATCAGAAACAAAACCACACACTGAAGAAGCAACGACTAAGTCAAACTGTTTGCGAAATGCTGGATGTTGAGCAACCAAACCACGAGTTAAATGGTCGACAACAGGCTCCACATTGCTTAATTCTTTTTTATCAAGTTCTTCAATCATGGCTTCAGAGCCATCTAATGCGACGATATCTTTTGCCAATGGAGAAATCAGTTGAGTCAGCAAACCTGTCCCACAACCGAAATCCAGCACGTGCTTCCCTTCTACGTTTATCAATTTTTGAAGTTGTTGGAATACGTTTTGCGCAAAAACGGTTGTCGTTTCGTCTTTTTCCCAGTCAGGTGCGTATTCGTCCCAATCGTGTGCCATCATGGCCTCCGTGTTACTTCGTGTCTTCGGCATTTACGTCAAGATTAAACCAAAATGAGGTTTAGTTCCTAGCGTTAGCGTGCAATCTTATTGAAGAAATTGACATTCTTCCGCAAATCTTAATTTAGCTGACTATTTTTGCCTCAATAATGTAGAAAGTTACAATTACTTCAGACAACCAAATCCAAATAGCCGTAGATAGGCAGAGTGACATTTTTTGTATATGATTCCTTAACTTTCATTCGCTTGAGCACATTATGAACCTGTCGCAACTTGAAGCTTTTTGTACCATCGCTGATACCGGCTCTGTCTCAGAAGCCGCGCGACAGTTGGAGTGCAACCGAACCAAGTTAAGTATGTCGATTAAAGCGCTGGAAAAGGAACTCGGGGTTGAATTGTTTCAACGCTCAGGGAACAACGTCACGCTTTCTGAAGCAGGAAAAGCAATCTATAAAGACTGCGAAAGTGTCCTGATCACAGCGACGCGAATTCGTCGTACCTGCTCTCAGGTTTCCAGTGAATTTGCAGCTGAAATGTGGATTGCCCGTGATGACTCTCTTCCAGACTCACTATGGCAAGATCTAGCGCACAAGCTTAATAATTTGTTTCCCAACACTTCATTCAACTTGTTTTTGGCTTCCAGTGGCGACCTAGCCAATATGGTAGCGACACAACAAGTAGATTTTGCCTTCGGTGTTGATTACGAGCGACTGGATGACCCAAGAATTACATACCAGCCACTGGGTAAGATCCGCATGATGTCTGTGTGCAAAGCGACACATCCACTTGCCAAACTTAAACGAGTGGCGGATGAAGAACTTCGTAAGTCAATGCAGGCGGTGATGGTATATCTGAATGAAAAAGATAACCCGAGCCTTGAACCCTTCTCCCGTCGCTATATCGGCTTTTCCAGCTTTGAATACATTCTGAATACTATCTTGACTGAAAACGCTTGGGGGGTATTACCAGAGCCGTTGATCCGCCACTATCTTCGTGAACAACGCCTTTCCGTGATTAAACATACGTACGGGCTGACCCAAGAAGACTATTGTATGTTCAGCACATCTGGAACCGCAGAAAACCCAGCGATGGTCTGGTTAGCTGACAAGATCAGTGATTATCTGTTTGATTTCTAACCTTCATGCAACTAAACCAGTCAGCGTCAAAATTAATGGCACCAAAAACAACACGTAATGTATTGTAAAATATAAATAAAATCAAAATAGCCTACTTATTACCCAACCAAAAAACCAAATAGACATTGTCAAAGCCCATTTAAAAGCCAAAATATCAGCAGATTTTCAACTGGTATTCCCCCTATGTGTGCTAAAACAAACATCAACGAGAAACGCATCCTGACGCTTTCAGCCCTTATTTCTTCGGGCTTTGCTATGGGCGGTTTAGTTGTTGGCTTATTGGTTAGTTCACTCGTTATCTTGTTTGACGGTATGTACTCACTAGTCAGCTTACTGTTAACTATTTTGTCGCTAATTGCTTCTCGATATATTCAAAAGCCATCTGATGACGAATTCCAGTTTGGTCGTGCCGCTCTTGAGCCAGCGGTAATCGCAGTCAAAGGCGCGGTTATTTTAATCGTCGTGTGTGCTTCGTTATATAGTGCTGTTATAGCTATGTTTACTGGCGGCCGAGAAGTTGACGTTTCGATTGCGACTCTATTCGGTATTGTTAACGTGATTGGCTGTGGTATCGCATGGTTTTACATGACGAAGCTGCACAGACGCACTTCCTCTGACTTAATTGATGCTGAAGTAAAACAATGGAAAATGGATACTTTGCTCAGTGTAGCGGTAACCATTGGTTTCATCTTAGCTTGGTTGGTGACTTTATCACCACTGGCTGAATACGCGGTCTATACCGACCCAATGATGATGTTGGCAATGTCGTTCTACTTCTTAAAGGTACCGTTCGAAATGTTGAAGTCTTCACTACGTGAAATTTTCATGATGGCTCCAAGTGAAGATATTTGTAACAAAGTCGACCAAGGCGTTCTTGCCGCTGGTGAAGAATCAGATCAACTAGTAGAACTTTCGGCAGTAACTAAAATTGGCCGTGAGTTGTGGGTTGATGTAGACATCAAATCTGAAGACAACGTGATTGCTGTAGAAGATATTGAACATACTCGACGTACACTGCATAAGAAGCTGTCAAAGCTACCATTTAATCTTCAGCTCAGCGTGAACATCGCAAGCTAACTTGAACATAAATAACTTGAACATAAATAACTTGAACATAAATAACTTGAACATAAAAAAGAACCCTCGCTATTGCGGGGGTTCTTTTTATTCATCTATCACCATCTAATCTGTATTAAGCTTCATTTTCATGACTAATCTTTTGACTAAGCAAAGGCTCATTCGAATCAATGTCCTTTTTACTGCGGGTCACCCACCAGCAGACTAATGAACCGATAGTGACCATCACGACCCCTTGCCAAAAAGATACGCCTAAAGCGACACCTAATATGGCAGACGAAAGTAAGGTCGAAAACACAGGTGTGAAGTAAGACAGCGTAGCCAGAAGCATCATGTTTCCACGCAGAATCGCCACGTTCCACAGCGCGTAGCCGCTCCCCATAACAATGCCAGTGAGCACTAAGTTCATTGTTGACGATAGGGTAAACTGCAATGCACTTTCATCACTAATCGCGTACTTCACCCAAAGCGATATTGCCGTCATGATAAAAAACACTGTGATAGCATTTTGGCCATTCGCTAAACTCTTGGTCACATTACAGTAAACAGCCCAAATTATTGCGCCAATAAATGCCATGGAGTAGGTAACTGGGTTAGTCGCAACGTTAGCTGCGATAGCCGAAACAGAAAGACCGTCATCACCTGTAATTGTCCAAGCGACACCGATAAAAGCTAAAGCAATGCTTGGATAAACCAGAATATTAACCGGCTTTCTGCTGATCAATACCGCTAACAATACCGTTAACGCAGGCCAAAGATAATTGACGACGGCCATTTGCAGCGCTTGATGTCGGTCATTTGCCATACCAAGTGCAAGCGCTAAACAAATCTCATAACTGACGAACAAGGCGCCACCAATAATAAGGTACTTTGGTGAGAAAGAACTGAGTTTAGGCACGCCCATGACAACCATCAAAAACAGTGACGCCACGGTGTAAATAAGTGCTGCACCACCAATCGGGCCAAATTGTTCAGCGACTGTGCGGGTTAACCCCATCAAGCATGCCCATAATAAAATGGCCGCAATACCAAATAGAGTGTGTTTATGACGAGACAAAAGCTTTCTCCAAGTACAATTGAAGCTCGCACTGTAATTCATATGGTGAAGATAGAGAAGATTTGTATGTCTAACTCACCCCAAACGCAGTGCTCTTCCAGTCATCACTGCGAAGGAGAAATCTATGATTCAACATCCAGTTTGCGGATAACACGTGCAGGCGTACCACCCACCAGTGTATCGGGTGGAACATCGCTATTGACGACAGAGTTAGCGGCTATCACCGAACGCGCACCGACAGTGACGCCTTGGTTAATGACCACATTGCCGCCTACCCAAACATCGTCTTCAACCACAATCGGTTTGCAAGTGGTTTCCCAGCGTCTTCTCGCCTTGTAATCCAGAGGATGAGTCGGTGTATAAAACTGAGCGTTAGGGCCAATTAAAACATTATTGCCAATTGTGATAGGGGCATTATCCAACATTACGACGTTCATATTAATGAAGGTTTCTTCACCAATAGAGATGGTTTTGCCAAATTCACAGTGAAAAGGTGGCTGAACTAAACTTCTGCCAATTTTACCAAACAGCTTTGACTGCAATACCAGACGCTCTTCTTGGTCAATACACTGATTGATGTCCAGTTTGAGTTGCGCTGTGGTTTTACGAAGTTCCACTATTTCTGGATCGAAGCTGTCAAAATCGAGGCCATTCATCATCTTTTCTAATTCTGTCATTACTACGTCCTAATGCTTGATACATCTTTGATGACTAGAATCGAAATATTACCCCTTTTTATTCAGCGAAAAACAGAAAAGTGTAAAAGATAAATTTCCTCATTAACTCGTTTAACACAGCGAGATTAAACGAACCCACTCACGAAGTTGAACGCTGCCCTCGGGAGTGAGACTCCACACTAAGAAGGCGATATGCAGTGCCATGACGAAGAAAAACAGTAGCTGAAACGTAAAGGATTTAGGCTGCAAATTAAACGAATACTGCCCGATAACTGCACCCGGCCAGCCACCCAAGAACGAGAGAAATAACAAGGCAGATTCCCCCGTCACAGCCTTGTTTCGTTTCTCATTGCGCTTATCCAGTAGATAAATGGCGAGCACAATTGCGGTCGCGCCGAGATAGTAATAAACAATGAGTAGCGGGTACTGCCAAAAATAAACGCAACCGCCTAATGTCGCGGCAAACCAGACAACAATCAGCGTAGCCCATGGAAAAGAACGAACACCTTCTACATGAGTAGCTCTACGGTTGCCATTTTCATCTTGAGCAATGACGAAGCGAACAGGCTGTTTTAACTCGCCTATATTGACTGAGTTCTTTACGTCTGAGAGAAGAAATTTGATCCTCAGCGCCCCTGAATCAGGAATGATATAGCCATAGCCTCTGTCTATATACCACTCTGAGATTGTCCCTTTTAACGCCATGCTTATCTTTCAACAATGATTGATTCTTTAATCATAGCCAAGCAACACACAACCGCTTGGAAACTGTCACTGCGTTTTTCTAGCAGGCACAAAAAAGGCCGAGCACATAGCTCAGCCTCTCAAAAATTAACGCTTAGATTATGCAGCAACAATTTCCCAACTGTGGGTCATATCAACGGCTTCACCTAACATCAGACAGACAGAGCAGTATTTTTCCAGCGAATCCGCCGTTACTTGCTCAACAATCTTGGCATCCAGGTTTTCACCCGTCACAACAAAGTGAATATTTACCTTAGTAAAGATGCGTGGTGCCGTATCACGACGCTCGGCAGAAAGTTTTGCCACACAACCGGTCACTTTCTGTTCCGCTTTTTTTAGACCATCGACAACGTCAACTGAACTACAACCACCCGCCCCGAGCAAAACCATTTCCATTGGACTAGGTGCAGTAGAACCGCCATTACCATCCATCACAATAGAATGGCCTGAGTTAGATTGGCCTAAAAACTTAAAATCTTCGACCCACTTTACTTTTGCTTCCATTTTAATACTCATTCTTTATTGTTTCAGAACCTGATATTACAACGCTAACATCAATGAATTCCACGCCATTCTCACCATAATTTGGCTGATCCACATCGCCATCAAAGCAATCGCGCTACCAATCAGCAGGCACAAGCCATCGCGCTCAATAATACCCAATGCTAGACAAATAATCGCGAAATTTGGCAGAAAGTTAATAAACGGCAGAGGCAGAATAGCAATGGCAGCGAGTACACAAATCATCGCGCCAATCACTCGGCGGGCATTCGCACTGGATAGAGGTTCCCAACGCGGTTTTACATATTCTTCAATACGCTCCAGCCAAGGCATTACCTCTTGAGTGAACTTCAGCGTTTTTTCACGATGAATACGCTGTTTTTGAATGATATTAGGAAGCCGAGGAGCATGGAAACCCAGCGCAATCTGTAACCCAAGCAAAAAATCAGCGACAGCCGCAAAGAAGGAAATACCGGGAATAAGTCCTGCCAGACTCAACATGATCAGCAGTGCACCGTATGAACGGCGCCTAAGTAACTCTAAAAGTTCACCAATAGTCAGATACTGCTCAGGATGAGACTTGAGCGTGTTGATAAGAAACAGCGAGGTTTTTTCCAAAGTGACACCCAAAATGTATAGGTAGCGACAAAGCAAGGTACTTCATACCTAGCGCTATGCGATGTGTACAAACATTATCAAATTTGTCATCAAAAGACGCAATAGACTTAGCGGTCGAAGACAAAAATGAACAAAGAATTTACGTTAGACACATTTGCTAGGGGATATTTTTGAAATGTGAGGTAAAAGAAAACCCCACTAAGTTTTCACTTAGCGGGGTTCTATTCTCTTCGCAGCAATCCGGCTACTAATAGGTGCTCCCTGCATCTATTCCTTGATAATCTGCTGGTTCCTTCAGCGCATTCCATTTCATCGCCATCCTAGCGGTGTCCTGAATCTGTCATCCTGACAGACGCTTAATCCCTTAAGTTGTCTATTAACCGTTCTAAAACAACCATCCTAGCTATTTCGAACTTAACGTTAATATCCTTTGCTTTCCTTGCCGACCATTCATCCTGAACAACCGAATCTTCGTCCTGAAGATACTCTATCCGTGAGCTTTTCCATTTCCGTGCTAGCGTCCTGCCAACACCTTAAGATTACGACAACGCCACTTAGTAGCAAGTACGCTACGCAATAAATATATTGAAGAGTTTTTTGAGAATACGGTAAATATCTACATTTACAAATACTTAGAGAAGAAACCAACCATTAATCTCAAGCATTTAAATCAAATATCCTACACGCCTTGTAAGAGATATCTCACAAGACACACGAGTGATATCTACATCTGATTAAATAGGCCGACTCGACTTGGGTCGGAAGCTTTTAGTTTCTTATCTTTTTATAGACTAAAAGACGCAAAATCAGGGTATTATTACAACCAAACTACTTGTCGCCATGATGACTAGAACAAGCGGATAACGCACTGTTCAGCATCCAGCATAGCTTCAAGTAACAGATAACTAGCGCAATTAATGATTTAGCAGAGGAAGCCTCACTATGATTTCGAAATGGTCACAACGTTTTTACCAAATGGCAGAACTTGTTGGCTCTTGGAGTAAAGACCCTTCTACACAAGTAGGGGCCGTTATTACAAAACAAAATCGAATTGTTTCTGTGGGCTTTAATGGTTACCCACATGGTATTTCAGACAGCGCAAACACAGACGATAGAGATATGAAATATCTCAAAACTCTACACGCTGAAGAAAATGCCATTCTATTTGCTAAACGTGACTTGGACGGATGCGAAGTTTACGTGACACATTTTCCTTGTCCAAACTGCGCAGCCAAAATTATCCAAACTGGTATATCAGCGGTTCACTGCCCCGAGCAAACCGAAGATTTCCTCTCTCGCTGGGGAGATAAAATTAAGGTGAGCCAAGATATGTTTTTGCAAGCCGGTGTAAAGGTTAACTGGTTACCACTCAACGAGTTAAAACCAATAAGTGAAATTCATAACGAATCATAAAAATAGCCCTCCAGATGGAGGGCTATTTTTTTATTTGGCGCTCAATTTTGTCTCAAAAGTGAAACCACTATGCAACTTTGAACTGTCATTAACAATTTTCCTGCATGCAACTCAATGTTCGACTTTAACAGTGACTACACTGAAGTTCAGGTATCCCGATATACGTTTATCCAGTGGTTATTAAAAGTAAAAGGATAATTCATGAAGTCCACTACAACTGCGAACAACAATCCTGATCAAAAACACTTTCTCATTACGATTTTATTTCTAATCGCAGTCAGTGCCGTGAGTTACACCTTACTGACCGAACATCAAACCTTCGCGCGCTACTACTTCATTTATCCACTGTGTATGCTTGCTGCGTACTTTATGAGTAATATTTGGTTTAAACGCGTGCTATCCGTAGTCACTTTTGCCTTGCTGCTGGCAGGAAGTTATCTCGAGCCGCTGAATATCAGTGTCCTTTCCCAATCCTTTATATTGGTGCCACTCTGTTATATCGCGATTTTCCCCGGCTCACTGTGGCCAATAGCGGTCGCATTAAGCATTCTCGGGATTTACATCCCACATATTACGGGTGCACAAGTATCTGAATTTGTCGAAGCATCAATTGAACTCTCCGCTATCGCCATTTTTGCCACTGGCGGCACTTTCTACAAACAGAAACTGAGCAAACAAGTTGAACGCTATCGTAAAGACAGCCTTACCGACTTCCTAACACAAGTATCCAACCGCAAAGCGTTCAAACAAGATTTAGAATCGATAGCCAAAATTGCGGGGGAAACCAGTAAAACCAAATTTGCATTGCTGTTACTCGACCTTGATGACTTTAAGCAGATCAACGATTCACTGGGTCACCAACAAGGCGACTTATTATTAATTCAGTTCGCAAAGCGCTTAAGCGATTTGGATTTCAACCGTATCAACATATACCGATTAAGTGGCGATGAATTCGCGGTGCTATTGCAAGATAAGTACGATGTAAACTTCTACTCTCAGCAAGTTGCCACCTACATCTTAGAAGCCAGTCAATCGGCCTATCATCTCGACAAACGCAGTTACACCATGACCATCAGTATTGGTATCGCTTCATTGGACGATGCGTTATACGACACAGATATCTGGTGCCGAAACGTCGATATTGCACTTAAAAGAGCAAAACAAGCAGGTAAGAACAGCATTCAATGGTTTGATGAGAACTTGATTGGAGAAACAGTCCGCAGTTACCAAATAGAGCGGGAGTTGAGCGACGCCATCGAGAAAGGCCAGTTGGCGTTGTATTACCAACCTAAAGTCGATATCAAAACCAATTTAGTGCATGGGGCTGAAGCCTTAATCCGCTGGAAACATCCTGATTTGGGAATCATTCCTCCTGACGAGTTTGTAGGCGTTGCCGAACGCAGCCAACAAATTATTCCTATCGGACGCTGGGTGATTGAAACCGCATGTCAGCAAGCCAAAGCGTGGGATCAGTTGGGCCACCCGATTTGTGTCGCGGTAAACGTATCGACCGTACAGTTTCTTTACGATGACATTTTCCATGTTGTGACCAAAGCACTGAGAGACTCCCAGCTCAATCCTCAGTTATTACAGCTTGAAATCACTGAAACCACATTGATGCAGCAGCCACAGCGAGTGGTCGATGCGTGCCACGACTTACGTACCTTAGGTATCCGAGTCGCCATTGATGATTTTGGTGTTGCTTATTCTTCATTGAATTACTTAAAACAACTACCGATCGATGTGTTGAAAATCGATAAGTCATTTATCGATGAGTGCTGCTCCAACCACAATGACCACATGCTGGTGCGAACCATCATTCAACTTGGCCACAATATGGGGAAAATCGTCACAGCAGAAGGCGTGGTCAATGATGAACAGCTCTATTTATTGGCTACCGAAGGCTGTGACGAGTACCAAGGCTATTTGTACTCTCGTCCAGTTCCTCCTTATGAATTTATGGCTCTTTTATCGAGCAGAAAAGACGTTGCAATCCCTCGCCCTCAAGTCGCCGCTCACGGATAAGCTCATATCCCATCAACTCATCAACATAAGGGGCTTTTCGCCCCTTTAATGTTTACTCTTTGCGTAGATAAAATGATATACAGCCAATTTTTATGTAATACCAATCTGCATTGCCACAATAGAAATCGGACATAAATACAGATAGACGCGAAATAAGTTACCTCAATCACATTCTGTCAATACGTAAAAACACTTAAAAACTCACATTAAAGCTCTAACAATGATCGAGTTAACAGTTAAAAATATGGGCATTATTTTTTCTAGCAGAATAACCTATCAGACATTACAATCCTGCCACATAAAAATAACAATACTTATCCCCAATACCAAACGCAGTAAAAACTGTGGGTATCAGCTCAACCATAACGTGAAAGGTTTACAGCAATGAGTCCAGAAAAACATCTACTCGATTGGCAGACCAGCCAAACTATCGCAGAATCGATGTCACCATTAATCGGCCAGCTCTATCGTTTAAAAGGTGTTGAAGTTATTTTGTATGGTAAGACACTGATCAACGCCGCCACCATCGACATCATTAAAACCCACCGCATTGCCCGCCGATACACTGGAACCGCACTCTCTCTAGAACAAACCATGCCGATTTTGCAGCGCTTAGCTGAGCTAGACTTGTCGCCTTGTCGCATCGATATTGGTCAACTTGGTCACCAGTATTGGCAGCAACATACTGATGAAAACAACTTAGATGATTTTCTTCAAACGGCTCTGCTCAGTAGCTTAAACGGCACTACGATTACGACACCAAAAGACGTGGTTCTCTATGGTTTTGGCCGTATCGGTCGATTACTGGCTCGCTTGCTGATTGAAAAAAGTGGCCCAGGCTACCCACTAAGACTGCGTGCCATTGTTGTTCGCGGTGGTAAACATGGTGATTTGGAAAAACGCGCAAGCTTGCTAAGAAGAGATTCGGTGCACGGTCAGTTCAACGGCAGCATCATTGTCGACAACGAACATAAAGCACTCATTGTTAACGGCAACTTCATCAAAGTTATCTATGCCAACTCCCCTGAAGAGATTGATTACACCAGTTATGACATCCACAACGCACTCGTTGTTGATAACACGGGTGTATGGCGTGACAGCGAAGGGTTGAGCAAACACTTAAGCTCTAAAGGCGCAAGCAAAGTATTGCTAACAGCTCCGGGCAAAGGTGATATTAAAAACGTAGTATTCGGTGTTAACGAATCCGTTATTCAACCTGAAGACACCATTATTTCAGCAGCAAGCTGTACCACAAACGCTATCACACCGATTCTGAAAGCGATGAATGATAAGTTTGGTGTGGTATCTGGTCACATTGAAACCGTGCACTCATTCACCAACGACCAGAACCTCATCGACAACTTCCACAGCGGTGAACGTCGTGGTCGTTCAGCGTCATTGAATATGGTTCTGACTGAAACTGGTGCTGCAAAAGCCGTTGCAAAAGCGCTGCCTGAATTGGCGGGTAAGCTGACTGGTAACTCAATTCGCGTTCCTACGCCAAATGTTTCCATGGCGATCGCTAACCTGAACTTAGAAAAGAGCACAGATAAAGAAGCGCTCAATACTTATCTCAGAGAGATGGCACTGAACTCTGCCCTGTCAGCACAAATTGATTACACAGAATCAACGGAGATCGTATCTTCTGACCTTGTAGGTTCACGCTACGCTGGCGTAGTCGATGGTGCTGCGACCATCGCTCAAGATAACCGATGCGTTCTGTACGTTTGGTATGACAATGAATTTGGTTATAGCTGCCAAGTTGTTCATTGTATGGAACAGATGATGGGTGTGCGCTACAAAACATACCCACAAAAGTAAGAATTAGACTCCACAACATAATAATAACCGATACTGACGAAGTGGTTTCTGACCCAATTAGCCACTGCTTCTGATGACATCCCCCCGTTTTGCCGCTCTATCCCTGATATGAGCGGCTTTTTTTCATCATTTTTACAAGCAAATTTGCACCAGCAAACTTAACTCTTTTGGAAAAATATAGTTAAACTAACGGACTATATTTTTGTGAGAATTTTCTGAAGCAAGAAAGAGGCTAATACTACCTATGAAACAAGCGGTATCTGTGTTTTATGCTCGTTTTAAATCGGCACCGAAGTGGTTAAGAGCCTCAACATATCTAGCGCTTACCTATGTGGCTTATGCCGTCATAATCGGGCTTATTGCCCCTGCGGTTATTCAGTCGCAAGCGCCCAAGCAACTTAGCCAACTGTTAGGTCGCAATGTCCAACTTGAAAAAGTCTCGATTAACCCTTTCCTGCTCAGAGCTCGGATTGAAAATTTCGCCATTCTTGAGCAAGACCAACAACAAGCATTCACCAAGTTTGCAATGCTGGAACTGGAAGTGAACTTTTGGCAAAGCTTACTAAGCTTAACGCCAACTGTAGACCATCTGTTTCTTGTCCAACCTGAAATTCAAGTACAACGCTTAGACGAACACAATGCGTTTAACTTCAGTGATATTCTCGAAACATTAGCCAGCAACAATCCACCACAAAATGAAGAGAATGCGTCTGAAGAGGCTACCACCAACACGATTCCTGCATTCAAGGTTAACGCTGTTGCTATCACTGAAGGTGATGTCCGATTTGCAGATTCCGTTACTGGTGCTGACTTAAATTACCAACAGATTTCCTCAAAGCTCAACAACATTGATAGTCAGGCTTACGCTCTGAGCCTGCCTGCTAACCAAGATGGAAAACTGAATCTGACCGAAAACGCTAACCAATACCAATTTTCGTTAGTGAGTGCTGATCAAAGCCCGCTCGCTCTCAATGGTCAATTTCAGCTTTCTCCATTTGAAATTAAAGGTGATGTGGCACTCAACGATCTGACGCTAACGCCATATTGGCCATTCGCAAAGGACCAGATAGCAGCACGATTGAGCGATGGTTCAGTCAGCTTCTCAACCAATTACCATGCAAAACAAGTTAATGACTCACTTTCATACCAAACTCAGAACGGGCAGTTCTCGCTCTCCAGTCTCGTTTTTAGTGATCAACAATCTGAAAAAGTAAAACTGCCTTCATTGGTTGTCAGTGATATTCAACTGTCTGGCGATGAACAACTGATCAACATCGCTGATATTTCAATGCAAGGCTTATGGTTTGACGCATTGTTGGACAAGAATGGGCTCGATTTAGCCGCGTTGTTCACGCCAAGAACCCAAACAAACGGTGTTGCGCCTAATCAGGATACTTCAGCTAATCAGGCAGCAAGCCAAGAATCAGCGACACCGCAGTGGAAGGTTCGTCTTGAGCAATTCTCAATGGCAGATTCGGACTTCAATGTGTTGGAAAAAGTTCAGTCACAAGGTGTGCACTGGCGCGTGCACCCTATGACGGTAACAACTAAAACGATTCAAAGCGACTTAATCGACCCTATCGAATATGACGTCGCTCTTGATGTGAGCTCAAGTAGCAAGCAACAGCCAGAAAACACTAGAGGATCTTTTGCAACTCAAGGAAATGTTGATGTTAAAGCACTTAAAGCAGATGGCAATTTGTCCATTGATTCACTGGATCTGACACAGCTACAGCCTTATCTCACCCCTTATCTGAATATTCGCTTAACCAAAGGCGCACTCAATACCAAAGGAAATTACAACGTCAGTGGTGCAGACGACATTAATTTCGACGGCTCGCTCAGTGTTAACAATCTTTTGATGCGTGACACCATCAAGCGAGAACCTTTGATGAAATGGCAGAAAATGTCTGTGGACTCACTGCGTTTTAGTTCAAAGCAAAACCAGTTGATCATCAAAACGGTGTTGCTCGATGCGCCTTACGCTAAAGTAATGATTGCCGATGATAAGCGCACCAACATTGGCGATATTGTGGTTACTAAGCAGAGTGATACCTCTAAGACCGCAAATGACAACACAACCACAACCAAAGCGACAGTGACCACGAAGGGCATTAGCAGTAAGCCTATGTCGGTCATGATTCAACAGATTAAGTTTGCCAATGGCTCCGCGTTTTTCGCTGACAACTCGCTAACGCCTAACTTTGCCTCCGGTATTGAGCTACTCGAAGGTTCAATCAAAAACCTGTCTTCAACTCCGGGAACGAAAGCTAGTGTGGATATTGCCGGCAAAATTGACAAATATGCGCCAGTAACACTGAATGGTGAAATTAACCCACTGATTGAAAAGCCTTATCTCGATCTTGCCTTAGTGTTTAGAAGCGTTGAGCTGACTTCCGTCAATCCGTATTCTGGAACCTACGCGGGTTATTACATCGATAAAGGTCAGCTTTCACTCGACCTGAACTACCGACTAGATGACAACCAGCTTCAAGGTACAAACCATCTTGTTATCGACCAGTTGCAACTGGGTAAACCCAGTGATTCCAGCCTCGCCACCAGCCTGCCTATCACTCTGGCGATTGCGATATTGCAAGATCGTCACGGCGTGATTGATTTGGGTGTTAACGTCTCAGGTGAAGTGGATGATCCTGACTTCAGTTTTGGTAGTGTGATTTTGAAAGCGTTCGCCAACATCATTACTAAAGCCGTGACAGCTCCGTTCTCGCTGTTAGCTGATCTTGTCGGTACAGATGAAGAGTTGAATCAAGTCACTTTCCAAGCCGGTATTGCAACCTTAGATGACGAAGAGAAACAGCGCATAGGTAAACTTGCACAAGCGTTGCAGGAAAGACCGATTCTTAAAGTCAGTGTCGAAGGCTCTGTCTCTGCTCCAGACGACAGCTATGCATTGGCTGAACAGAATGTACAGAAAACCCTACTCGCCAATAGTGGGCTGGAAACACTTCCGGAACCATTCAGTGCTAGCCGCATTACCGAATCTGCGCCGTTAGTCGATGCTCTTGAAGAACTTGCAGAGAAACAATTGCAGTTAGATATCCGCCAAGAAAGAGATAAGGTCGAACAGCAGCTGACTGAAAAAGCCCAAGGCGCAGAAGTGACCAAAGAACAAATTGAGACCGTTGTTCATATGGGGCTCTATAATCAGTTGGTCAAAGCGACCAACGTCGATAAAAACAGTTTGAGTAATCTCGCAGCAGAGCGCGCAAAAGCGGTCAAAGCGTATTTGGTGGAAGAACAACAAATCAGTCCAGATCGAGTGTTCCTGCTCGACAGTAAGACCGATTTGAAAACAGAAAAAAGTGGTGCTGAGTTAACCGTAGGCGCTGAATAACTTTCCTCACTTCCTCACTTCCTCAACTCTAGCCCAATCCTTTGTTCTCTAAGGGATTGGGCTTTTATCATCTATCTGAATGGCTTGTTCATGTTTAATTCATCTGTGCAGGGCTAAGATGGAGGCAATCAAAACAGGAGCAGACAATGAATAGATTTCTTATTACCGTACTGACGCTCATAACTGGATTTTTCGCACTGACATTAAGTTTGTTGCTCGTCATTCCATTGACGATTGCAGCACTCATCACTGGCAAAAAACTGCAAAATCAACTGCATCGTCGTCCGTTTTATCAGGCTCAGAACAATCAGACCTACGGCAATACCATCGATGGTGAGTTTGAAGAAGTGCCCCCCCATTCGAAGTATTAACAAAGAACCCCTCGTCATTGAGGGGTTCTTTTGTATTTATGGCTAGAAAATAACGGGAGCTGAACTTACACCGTAAGCAGAACTCGCGCAGCAAGCAGCAACAAAACAATCCCTGACAAACGATCAATCAATACCGCTCTGGAACGCAGCTTGTCGAGAATGAGTGGGCTTGATAGCAAGAAGGTAATAAAGGTATACCACAAGCCGTCAATGACAAACGGCGTCACGACAATGATCGCTTTACTACTCAACTCATGCCCAACGGCAACAAACTGACTGAACAAGGCGATAAAGAACAGCGCAATCTTTGGGCTTAATAATGAAATCAAAAAACCTTCGCGCGCAGATTGCCATGCACTTACCGTTTCGCCAGATTCCAACTTCGCGGCTACACCACCTTTAGAACGAATGGCGTTGAACCCCAAAAAAGCCAAATACCCAGCGCCAGCATAACTGATAGTTTTAAACAGCAGTGGCGACTGATGAAGTACCACTGCCAAGCCAATCAATGTAATAAACGCATAAATACCTATGCCGAAAGCATGAGCCCACGCTGTAGCTAACCCGTTGCGACGCCCGCCAGCAAGGCTGTGCTTTGCAACCATAGCCAAGCTAGGTCCGGGAGACATAGCCCCCAACAAACAAATAGTAAAAAGTGATAGCCAAACTGTTATTGTCATCCGAACTCTCCTAGTTAGTCCCTAACCGTACTCGTCATTTGTTATTATTTGAAATCATATTTTCTCATCCTAGCTATGATTCTGAATCATAACCTATCGAATACTCAGAATGATTCATAATGTCGTAGACAAGCTGTCTAGCCCAGACGTGGGAAGGTTCGTTATCAAATTTAGGGTGCCAAAGAAGCCAATATTTATGTTTTGGAGTCTTAACCGGTAGCGGTTTAAATACCACATCAAAATGGTTTTTCATGTTGCGAGCGATATGCTCAGGAACAACCATTAAGTAGTCACTCATAGATAACGAGCGAAATGCTGCAGAAAAAAACGGTACCTTTAATCCGATATGCCTGACCTGATTAAGTTCAGCCAGCGCCTGATCGATATAGGTGTCTTTATCACCCCCTCCGGTCACTTTGATGTGCGAAAAACTTAATATGTCCTCAACACTCAAATTGTTTTTTTCTGACAACGGATGAGATTGCTTCATCACGCAAACCGGATAATCCTCGCCAATTTGCCACGAAGAAACGCCCTTAGGAGGTTCAGGCGACATAGTGGAAGCGAGCTGAATTTCAGAGTTTGCCATTTCTCCAATTAAACTTGGCTGCCAAAGGCAGTATTTAATTGAGACTTTAGGCGCTTGAACCGTTAAGGCTTCAACCATTTCAGGTAATAGATATTGCGCAACATAGTCACTGGAGGCGAAAACAAATTCACCTTTCCAAGCGCTTGGTTCAAATTCGGCTTCGATCATCAGTTCATCAAGTTCAACAAACCAATGCTCAAGTTTGTTTAGCAAGCTCACAGCTTTCGGCGTGGGCACTAACTGGTTGCCATCTCTGACTAACAAAGGGTCAGCAAACATCTCTCGCAGCTGACTTAGCTGGCGACTCAAAGCTGACTGAGTAATATTTAACTTCGTCGCAGCCTGACTGACATGACACTCTTCAAGCAACACCTTCAGTGACCGCAATAAGTTGAGATTTATTTGTGACATCAAAACTACTTAGCCGTGTTAAACAGTTCTTTTAAAACCGTATGCGTTATCAATTGACGCAGTTGGGAGTAGCTTTGCAGTTCATCTCGAATCGCATTTAACTTCGCCATGCTTTCCACTTCAACGTACAGCATCATATCGGTTTCGCCACTAATCGCATGGCACCACTTCACACCGGGGATCAGATAGATCTTGTGAGCATACAGCTCACAGGAGTGGAGGCTCGCAGAGGTATCAAATTTTAGCGCAAAATAGGCACTGACATTATTGGTGTGATCTGGCTCTGCGATTTGAGCGTGATAGCCCAAAATCACTTTGTCTTGTTCGAGTTTCTTAATACGTGCCGTAACGGCAGAGCGTGAAAGGTTCACTTCGCGGGCAATGTCACTCACAGATGCTCTCGCATCCCCTTGCAATATCTCTATGATTTGTCTGTCAAATTTATCCATCGTACATTCCCATTCTTTTCGCTTCTCATACGTTTTTTCTCAAATAAAAACGTTGAAAAGTAACCAACTTATCCCGTTGATTCATGGCTAATTTGACACAAATTGCATGGCTAGACTACTGACAATTAACGGGAAGTCTCTTTATGAAAGGAGTTTCACCGTCAAAATGGCGGAAATTCGATGAAAAAGTGTCACTTTGACGCTAAAGCAGAACGTTTTGCCAGATGCATCACATCTCAGTTTTGAGTAAGCTTTCGGCATAATAAGAATCAGGGAATGAGAACATGAACCAACTCAAACAAGAGATCACTTTGCTTTCTGGTATCGGTCAGCTATCGACCACATTAATGGGTACCGGATTGTTTATGATCCCAGCCATTGCAGCCGGAATTGCGGGCCATTTTTCACTTTGGGCTTGGCTCATCTTGTTTGTTGCTGTTTGCCCTGTTGCTTTAACTTTCGCAGCGCTTGGGAAAAAATACCCGAGTGCTGGCGGCACCGCGTTCTTTGTGCGTAAAGCGTACAACGCACGACTAGAACGAGCGGTTGCCTGGCTATTTGTAAGCGTCATTCCTGTAGGCGTACCCGCGGCTGTCGCCTTAGCTGCGGGCTTTTTACAGCAATTGTTACCTGCTCAGTTCAATAATGCCATTTTGGCTCAAGTGCTCACTGTGGCACTTCTTATTGGAGTAAACCTAGCAGGAACAAAATCTTCTGGCCGACTACAAACGGCCATCGCATTGAGCATCTTTGCATTGGTGGCATCCTTTCTCTGGATTGGAGATGTAGGAAGCGCCGACTTAACTATGCCAGCACTGAGTATCGATTCTATTTGGTCAATTGGTGCTGCGCTAGGAGTGATGTTCTGGTGTTTTGTGGGAATAGAAGCCTTCGCGCATATGGGCGAAGAATTCAAAAACCCACAACGTGATTTCCCGATTGCCATTCTGGTCGGATGCTTTGTGGCTGGTGCAACCTATTGGGCGTGTTCGGTCATTATCTTGAAGTTTGGAGCTTTTGGTACACCTGAGTTTGATAGCGCCTCTATTCCTTGGCTCAGTGATAAGCTCTTTGGCTCTCGTATGGCAATCATAATCAGCATCATCGGCTTCTTTGCATGTTTTGCCAGTATCAACCTATATACGCAGAGTTTATCGCGTATGGTGTGGGCGCAAGCCAGAGAATATCGTCCTAACAGCGCACTGGCTCAACTCTCTCAGCGCGGCGTTCCAGCCAATGCAACATGGCTGATTGGCGGCATATTGCTGCTATCGTGTGTAGTCGGTCAACTGTCGAATTTGGATTTGGAATTCTTCCTGAAACTGGCGAATGGTGTCTTTGTCTTAGTCTACCTGTTAGCCATGTTGGCAGCGTACAAACTACTGAAAGGGTATCAAAAGGCACTGGCTGTTGTTGCTTTGATTCTCTGTACTGGCGTATTTATCTGTCTTGGCTGGTCAATGCTGTATGCTCTGGTTATTTTTGCAGCCTTGGCGGTGCCATGGCAAAAAGAGCTGAAAACACAACACCCAATTTAGTAGCAAAGGCGGGATACCCCGCCTTTTGTTTTATGACGCTTTACGAACTTCAAACCGCCCAACCAATTGTTCCAATCGCTGAAGCGAGTTCTGCATTAAGGTTGTCCTGCGCGATAACTGTGAAGAAGCTTCCTGCAGTTTCACCACTGTCGATTGCGCTTCGTCGGCAGTTTGTCTGTGCTCCTCACTATTACGAGCGATGCCTTGAATTAAAGTAAACAATCCAGTGACAGACGTTTGTAAACGTTCACTACGAGAAGATTCATCGACAATCTGAGTGCTGTTCTCAACGTTGGTAATGCCTTCTTGCATATAGCTCACTGCTCGCTCTGATTGGGTATGCAACGCCGTCATTAGTTCTCCAATGCTGTTCGCTGCCTGAGAGGTTTTGTTTGCCAACACTCGTACTTCATCAGCAACCACAGAGAACCCTCTGCCATGCTCGCCCGCTCTGGCAGCCTCAATCGCAGCATTCAGAGCAAGTAGATTAGTCTGAGCCGTGATTTCCGTAATAACAGAGACGATACTGCCAATCTTCTGCATTTCTTCATTCACTTCATTGACGGTATGTGCCGAAGCTTGAACGATATTTTTAATCTCTTGAGCGCCTTCCGCCGCTTTTTGATACTCAAGCTGCGCCGCATGCACCGTTTGCTGCATAAGCTCGTGCATTTCAGTCGCGGTATCATTGGCGCTGTTAATTTCCTGACTCTGTACCCCAGCCAGAGAAAGCATATCCGTAATTGATGTGGCGGTCATATCACTGCTGGTAAGCAGCAACTGACTGCGGCGGAACATAGATTCCGACACGTTTTTCACCTCTTTACTGGCGAATACCAGCTCTTGAATAATCCCTTCAAGGCTATCAATAAAACTGTTGGTCCAGCGCCCCAGATCACCCGTTTCATCAGACTTAAATTTGCTCGCATCTAATCGGCGGGTTAAGTTGCCATCCCCTTCTGCCAGTACCTGCATCACCTGTGTCATTGTCTCTAGATTATTTGCCATAGGCTTGGCACTGAAAATGTGGAACAAACCAATAGCTATTAATCCGAGCAGTACCGAAATAGACATCAGCTGAAAGTTTTCTAGTGGGTAAAACAGGTGAAGAACAAAAGGAATCACTAACGGACCAAACACACTAAGCGCGAATTGTTGGTTGAGTTTTTGTGCGACCGAACGATGACGATAGACTTCTTCTAAATCCGATTCGCACATCATCCCCCAACGGTCTTTCGACCCAGGCATAGTAAACGTCACGCCCTTACCAATCACTGGAATATGGCGATAATCAGAATAACCCGGGTAATCGATGTATAAGTTGTGACCATTGTTAATGGTTTCTCTTACCCCCGGATGAAGTTTGTTGGTTGCCGGATCATTAAACACAATTTCAAATTCGGTATGGCGACTTACTTTTACCACGCCCCATTTGGTATTCACGCCATCTTTCAAGTTCTCACCATGGGAAAAATGGTTATCCTCAAAACGAGAGCGTGAAAGCGCAACGCCTTGTTGAATAGAGGGGTCAAAATGAGATTTGACCATAAACAGGTAGTTGTCGCCCGACTCACTATAGATATGCCCAGCTTCGCGTTGAATCAGGTCGCCGATAACATCATTGGGGATTCGCCCACACAAACACCCTTTGGTATCGCCATCTAATTCGATCGGTTGATAGAACATTAAGGTCACTTCATCATGAAAGTGAGAGCTTGATGGACCAATAGCGAGCGTCACCGAATCGCGGTAAGGACCATGCAAAAATGGCTGAGCTAAACCCTCATTCAAAGCTTGAGTTGAGACGACCTTCTTGTTTTTCTGTGATGGGAAAGTGGATTCAAGGATCTCTCCTTGTGCAGAGACAATAAATAGCTCAGATAAGTCAGCGCTGCGGTTTAATAATCGGTTTAAGGTTTCCCGATATTCATGGGGAGACTTAGTCGATAAATATAACGACGCATCATGCAGGAATGACCATTGGTTTTCAGCCCAAGTCGTGAGAATTTTGACTCGGGTGTTCGCAATGTTTTCAAAAGTTTGTTCTAGAGAAGCTTTACGTTTACGGTTAAACCAACAGGCCTTGCGCATGCCAAGTTTACCTGTCTTGCCAAACCACGGCAGCCACCTTTTTTCCTCAGGCGTTAAATACATAAAATTTCCTTATTTTTGTATTGTTATGTGCACTAATGTGCAATAGGCGTTCCAAAAACAAGAAAAAAGTACGTTGCTCTGTATTTTAGCAAGAACTCAAACAGGTTAACTATACGAATAAAAATCAAGTAGTTAATATCACTTTCAACTTTCCGACCCTATACATTAGTACGCACTAATTCAGGGATAGATGCATCCACAATGCACCATGTTGGTTAGCCCATCTGAACCTTAGGCGCATGAAAAAGGGCTTGCGAATGCAAACCCTTAAAAATCTGTAACTCTTACTGGTCTCTAAGTAATTACTTACTCATTTCAATAAGTGATTTACCAATCAGCCACTCAACCTGTTTATCACTGCCTTCGCCTAACTTTTCGCGAGCCAGTTTGTATAAACGTCCTACACCTCTGTAGGAAAACTCTTCAGCTTTATCTGCAGCCACAATATGGTGGAAAAACAAACGCAAAATAGCTAAAAATTCTGAATTATCTAACGCCTTAATCCATGAGCTTGAGAAAGACTCAACGCCATGGTCTAAATCCAAATGTGCTACAAACAAATTAAAAATTTGGCCATCAAGCGCAAGAACAAAGTCTGTTTTTTTCGGGAAATGGTGGCTGATGCCTGTTCTGGATACACCCGTTTGTTGACTTAATGTGGTGTATGACATTTTGTCATAGCCTAATCTTAACAGTTGGTCGACAACAGCATTCATGATTGTTTGAATGGTCACTTCTGTATCTTCTTTACTACGCTTCGGCATATTAATAGCTCTTTGTATACAAACTCATCAAAAAATAAAATGAATCAAATGCCGCTGAAATAGTTCAACAGCCAACTCATCTTTGTAAGAAAATATTTTATTCATTCAAATTGAATGAATAAAATATCCTTTAAAAATTCATTTCAATATGGGAAAAGTCCATTCACGCCCTTATCCCCACGTAAGAATAATCTTACAAACAGTAAGGTATGACAATGCATCAAACGGTGTAATGACAAAAAAACGTCACCGTAACGCCTAATTTTCGACTATTATCACACTCCTATTTCTGTTACCTGCGTCAACAATATCAACCCGTGTTCATACATTTTTGCATTATCATTTATCTGGAACACCCACTAATACAGGGTTAGAATGTCCTTAAATTTTGTAAGAGGATTTTGAGATGAGTAACGAAAGCTGTGAAGTAAACCAAGTTTGTGAAGCTTGTGGTTGTTCTGCTGAAATGGGCTTTTTTATCAAAGAGGGTGATGAAGTTGCAGAAGTGACTATTTTCGCACCTAATCAAGACCAACTAAAAAGCGAATTAGACAAGTATATTGCTCTGGCAAAAGAAGTGTGTGCAGCGGTGGAATTCGAATCAACACCTATCGATGAGAGCACAACTGAGTTGAATGCACGTTTCAAATTTGAAGTGAGCGCAGAGAAGCTCATCTTCGAACTTAAATCGCGTTCGCTGATGCGATAATCTCCCTTCAAAAGCGAGCACCCAGCTCGCTTTTGT
This sequence comes from Vibrio sp. A1-b2, assembly GCF_021726015.1. Taxonomy (NCBI): domain Bacteria; kingdom Pseudomonadati; phylum Pseudomonadota; class Gammaproteobacteria; order Vibrionales; family Vibrionaceae; genus Vibrio; species Vibrio sp. A1-b2. The sequence goes on along the minus strand of NZ_JAKKCI010000003.1, from coordinate 554,815 downwards.
GATCTTCCCCCTGTGATTTTGTTCTTCATTGAAGACAATGCCACTCCTGCCGATACTATCGTTAATACTGTTACGAGATTTAGGAAGAACATGTCTTTTTCAACTTGGCGTTTATCTGCTTGGACGCTATGCATGGCTTTATGCTCATTACCTCTGAATGCTGCACCTCTCGACCAGTACCGCATACTTAATCATCTGGATAATTACGGTAACCTTGATTTGCGGAACAAGCCTTACACTAGCTTACCTGACGGATTAGAGGTTAAAGGCAATCTCAACATCGCAAAAACGTCGATCAAATCACTGCCAAAAGGCTTAACCGTAATGGGAAGTTTAGATGCGTCAAATAGCCAACTTGAACGCATTCAACGTGGCACAAAGATCCGCGGTTATGCGAATTTTCTCGGTTCGCAAATCAAAATCTGGCCTGCGCGAATTCAAGTAGGCGGGTTCCTTAATTTTACCGATACGCCGCTAGAACAATTGCCACCAGCGATGACAGTCAAAGGGGATCTAAGCGTTGCCAGAACACCATTAACTGAACTCCCCGACGGAATTGTGATTGAAGGCAGCCTTTATATTGGCGGATCAAAAATCGTTACATTCCCAGATACGATGACGGTGAAAGGTAATATCTTTCTTGGTGGCAACATCATTACAAAATGGCCAACCAATTTAACCTTGGGTGGTGTGGTTGCACGTTGAGTGGAAAATGGAATACAACCAACGAATTAGAAGTAAAAAGAGAAGCTTAAAGCTTCTCTTTTTTATGCCGTTAAACTTTGCTCGCTATTGATTACGCACTGGATTTGCGTAGCTATCAAGCAAGTACTGATGAGCGTTCAGTGGAATCTGAGACAACTTTTGTTCCAATTTCGCTTTTACCGCGGGTGTAATGTCTGCATCTTCACGACCAGCCGCTAACAAGTTAATTGGGTATAGCTTGTAGTTAGCGTGGATTTGACGGTCAATCTCTTGTGCAAGTTCTTCCGGCGTTTCGTAAGTCTCAGTGATCACCTCGCCAAATGCGACATGAACTCGACCTTTGTCGCCGATGATGCCCTGAATGATACTTTCGATATCTTCAAATTCGCCTTTTTCGTATTTACCATGAGTTGCTTTTTCGTAAAGCTCGCGCGCCTTGGCAATATCACAAGGATCGTTTTCATAAGAAATTGAAACAGGCACAATTCTTAGCGATTTAATGTACTCAGAAAACTCAACTTTCTGTTTGCGACCTTCGACGTTAAACATTTTTAGGATCGCTGGATCGGTAAAATCGTTACCGTCTTTAGCGCGACCTTCTTTTTGAGCAATCCAGATTGAATGCCCTGTATCCAAAGAGTGCTTGATATAGCCAGACAGAGTACCCAGCGCTTTCATCATTTCACGTGGAGCTTTGGCCGAACGCTTAACGATAAAGCTTTTGTTCAATCGCATCAGTTCTGTTGCACAAGGCTTCTTCAGTAAGTTATCGCCAATCGCAATACGAACTGTACGGTGCCCTGACTCATACAAACCGTAGTTAACCAACGCAGGATCCATCGCGATATCACGGTGATTAGACACAAACAAGTAAGCAGTATTCTTATCCAGTTTGTTCAAGCCACTGTAAGTCACACCTTTGGTGGTGTGTTCCAACGTTTTTTCTAAATACTTTTTCACTTCTAGCTGAATGGCATCAACCGAAGTCAGCTTTGCCCACTTAAACTTAAGGTAAGCTTTTACGAATGGGCCCATCATCATTTTTAGCCATGAAGGTTGACGCTCAAAACGATGATCGAGAATCGCTGTGATAAATTCTTCATCATTAATTAGACGTTCGATGGCTGCGGGAATTTCTTCGTCGTTATAGGGACGAATCTCTTGATACGGGTCGGTGGTTGAAGTCATATTCTCGTACATCAAATAAAAAACTGGCTTATTCTACGCGCACTCGCATTAGCTCGCAGCTATCATAAGCACATAAATTACAAGGTCAGACCAGAAAATCAAAAATAAGTTTCTGTCTGTTTTCCTTCTATCTCCTAACTGATAGGCATTGCGGTTAGGCCGCAGCTAAGAGATCCACAACTCGATATTTGGCTTTTGAGTGGATAAACGTTAATCTTAGCGCCCTTAATTTTATGAGGCCTTGTATGAACTACGCTATTCAATCTGAAACCTGCTTATTTCCATATCTGGAAGTCACACCGCGTAAGCGCGCAACAAAGCATAGTTTAGTCAAGGTTAACAATGGCCTTGCTCTATTCAAATTGGGCAAACAAGAGTACGCCATTGAAGCAGGACAAGCGATTTGGATCCCTATCGAATGTTTATGCTCCCTCACCTTTTTGCCAAATACTCACATCACTCGAGTCGATTTTTCAGTTCGTCTGCGAGATGATTTTCCTCATCAATCTGGATTCATCACACTGACAGAATTAAGTTCGGCGCTGCTTAGTCGCATACAGTCGACCAATGCAGGTGACGAAGTGTACCCGCATTTGTTGCAAGTACTCAAAGATGAAGTCAAAAAACTTGAGCCAAAGCTTGTAGAAAATAGCTTAAGCCAACAGTTTGCTCGCTGGCAGCCGAATCAGCAGGGAACCGTCAACAAAGAACATCATGTTGCTTTACTCGTAAGAGAAGCCATGAAGCGCAAACTCTCTGGCATAAAAACCCAGATGGTGATTGATGAACTGTTTTCAGGCAATGCCGTGCAGTTCGAACAAATGTGCCAGTTAGTGCTTGGCAAATCTCTTTAAAAGAAGATAAAAAAAACAGCCAGCTAATAATAGTTGGCTGTTTTTTTATAAGGCGAAGAAAAGCGCCTAGTTGACCACTTCAATATCCGTTTCTGGTACACAGCAACACGCTAAAGCCATTCCCATATTACGTTCGTGATCTTGCAATGCCGGAACATCTGGCTGATGAACTTTGCCCGATTCAACCTTCACTTTACAGGCACCGCAGAATCCGGCGCGACAACTGTTTGCAATAGGAACGCCTGCGGCTTCAGCTTGCTCTAACAGGGTGCTTTGGTTATTTCCTTCAAACAGATTGCCGTTAACACTTAACTGTAAGGTTTTAAACTCTCTGACGGTTTGCTGCGCTACACCAAAGGCTTCTTGGTGATAAGCGTTTTCAGCCACACCTAGTTTAAGCAATAAGTTCTTGGCTTTTTGCATAAACCCATCAGGGCCACATACAAACACTTGGCGAGAAGCAACATCTTTCACCTGTTTGAGGTGTGACAGAGATAAACGTCCTTTCAAACCAAACCAGTCAACTGATGGTTGGGAGAGAGAAATAAACACCTTCAGCTCGGGATGAGCAAGTTCTAGTTGATCTAGTTCTTCTCGACATGGAATGTCTTCAACAGAACGACATTGATGATAGAACACCACATCTCGCATCTGCTGGTTATCCGCCAGATAACGCAGCATAGACAGCATAGGCGTCACGCCGCTTCCCGCTGAAAGTAGCAACAGGGGCTGATTATGATGTTCAGAGGTTAAATGAAAGCTGCCGTCAGGCGTCTGGGTTGTTAATGTGTCACCAACCTGCAAGTTATCAAGCAACCAGTTCGAGACACGGCCGCCATCGATACGCTTAATAGAAATTGCCAGCCGTCCCGGACGAGAAGGGCTGGAAGACAAAGTATAAAAGCGACCAATGTTTTCACCATCGACAACAATCTCAATTGGCAAGTGTTGACCGGGCTGGTAATTCGGCAACACGCCGTGTTGAGGCTCCAGCCAGAAAGTCACAAAATCGCGAGCAATTTCTTCACGCTCAACACAAGTCATCAGGTAGTGACGCTGCCCTAAATCTGGGTAGTACTCTTTCTCTTTGTATTCTAGAACTTCTATCTTGTCTCCCGCATGAATCATACCTTCATTTCTGGCAACAAGATTCTGGCCGAAGAATACGCCGCCGCGCTCGTTAGCACGAAACTGGGAAAGGGTACGCAGTGGTTCTTTGGTTGGGCGATATTGGCCTTTTTCGAGATCCACCGTCGTCATAATGCAACGTTCACAAGGCTTCAGAGCCTCGAATTCCACCTTACCAATACGGATACGCTTCCAACCATCTTCCGCAAATGGTTCCGTACCTGATACAACAAGATTGGTACGGAACTGATCCATGCTGTGATGTTCAGGACTGCGACGGTTCAACTCATCCAGAGAGCCTTGGCTAATAATCAATAGCGGGTAACCATCCGCAAAGCTGACGTTATGGCCGAACTTCTCACGAACACGATTGGACTGTTGACCAGTGAACAACAGCTCAACACGCTGTCCCATAATGTCACTGAACCAGTCGTCTGCTTCATCTGTTGTGGTATACGCAATAAAGCTGTCATCCCAGACCGTTGCCGGCGACTCCTGCATTTTAAAGTCGGCGTAACGAATCGTCAGTGGCGATTTTCCCTGTGCGCTAAATATCAGTCCATCTGGCGTCAGACTAGATCGAATCTTTACCATTTGCGGGTATTTACGGGCTGTCACCATACTGCCATCAGCGAGTGCCAGCATAAATCGTCGGTCAAACATCAATCCTTGTTTCTCAACCCATGCGGTAGATAAAGAGAGTCCACCCACCGATTTCACTGGATACACATTGATTTGAGAAAGTACCGCTGACGACATGACACACATCCTTACGTATGGTTAAACAAAATAAATATCCGAGCCACCTAGGCGTCTCGCTTCCAGTGATCACAGAACAGGGCTATGAATGACACAAATACGCTATCGTTTCAATCTATTAGGCGCGAGAAACTGCTGTAAACAAACAGAACTGACAAATTAAAAGATGAAATGAGAAGCCAATTACTCTATCATCCTGTCGCCTAAACGGAAGCGTTTGCGTAACGCAAAATTTCTTTTTAGGCTCCAATCATTCCAATGACTTCATGGTGGGAGCAATTCATGACAACACTTACGATCACTCGTCCTGACGACTGGCACGTTCACCTTCGCGATGGCGAAGTTCTTGCTGATACTGTGCGTGATATCAGCCGTTACAACGGACGCGCGCTTATTATGCCAAACACAGTCCCACCCGTGACCAATACCGAAATGGCGCTTGCTTACCGTGATCGCATCATGGCGCAAAATCCAAGTGCTACGTTCCAACCTTTGATGTCTTTGTATTTAACCGATAACACCTCAGCTGATGATATTCGCCAAGCGAAAGCGTCTGGTGCTGTAGTTGCAGCAAAACTCTACCCAGCGGGTGCAACGACCAACTCTGACTCGGGTGTGACTAACGCGAAAAACATTTACCCAGTTCTGCAAGCAATGCAAGAAGAAGGTATGTTGCTGCTGGTTCACGGCGAAGTGACCACTCACGAAGTCGACATTTTTGACCGTGAAAAGACCTTCTTAGAAACCGTTCTTGCGCCAATCGTGAATGATTTCCCGAACCTTAAAATCGTTCTAGAACACATTACAACTGCAGAAGCGGTTAACTTTGTAAAGAACGCTTCAGACAACGTAGCAGCAACCATTACTGCTCACCACTTGCTGTTTAACCGCAACCATATGTTGGTTGGCGGTATTCGCCCTCACCTGTTCTGCCTGCCTATTTTGAAGCGTGCAACTCACCAACACGCGCTTGTCGCGGCAGCAACGTCTGGCAACAAGAAGTTTTTCTTAGGAACAGACTCAGCGCCTCACGCTAAAGGCAAGAAAGAAGCGGCTTGTGGTTGTGCAGGTTCATACACTGCTCACGCGGCACTGGAACTGTACGCCGAAGTATTCGAGCAAGAAGGTAAACTTGAAAATCTGGAAGCATTCGCTAGCCACAATGGTCCAGACTTCTACGGTGTTCCACGCAACACAGACACTGTGACTCTAACCAAAGCGTCTTGGGAAGTTCCTGCAAGCATGCCTTTTGGCGGCGAAACTGTGGTTCCAATTCGCGCTGGAGAAGCAATTCAGTGGCAAGTTGCTTAACACTGCTCTGCTTGAATGAAAAAGCCGCCCTGTAAGGCGGCTTTTTCATATGCAACTTTCGCTATTTTAGCGAACTAAGCTTAATCAAACTCTGGAGCAACCACTTCGACCGGCACTCCGTTTTGCGCCAGTATCACCGCTTTTGCTTTCACTTCCGACTTATCAAACTCATCCAGCCACCATTTTAGCTCTACTGGTAACACGAGATCTTTCTTGCTGCCATCGCTGCGAGTCAGTGGTTCGTGCGCTTCAACGAAAACACTTCTGTCAGGTTCCAATGCCACTTTGACTGGTTCGTCAATGATGCGAACCTTTTCGCCTCGCTCAACCTGATTGAACAACCACTCGATATCTTTCGGCTCCATACGGATACAACCAGAACTTACACGTAAACCAATGCCAAAATCTTTATTGGTACCATGTATCAGATAGTCACCATTACCAAATGCAAGGCGAAGCGCGTATTCACCTAATGGGTTCTCAGGGCCTGAAGGGACAACTTTTGGCAGCTCAATGCCTTTTTGCAGATATTCTTTTCGAATAGAGTCCGGTGGAGTCCAAGTTGGATTTGGTCGTTTCTGGCTGATCTTGGTTTCCATTTCAGGCGTATCACGTCCGATTCGACCGATACCTACAGGAAAAATATGTACCTTTCTCTCTTCAGGCTTGAAGTAGTAAAGACGCAGTTCAGCAAGATTCACCACGATGCCTTCATAAGGCACCATGGGTAAAATGATTTGCGACGGAATAGTCAGTACATAACCTTCTTGCGGAAGGAAAGGGTCAACGCCTTTATTCGCAGCCATCAAGCCTAAAAAACCGATGTCATACTGCTTGGCGATTTGCGCTAATGTTTCGCCTTTTTCAATCACATGGTATTGGGCATTTCCCACCATGCTGCTTCCTTCCATCGGAAAGTCATAAGTAGCTGCAAACACCTTTGTCATAAAACTGGACGCCACTATGCAACCAATGACCAATAACTTACGCAACATGTATATCTTTATCCCTTGCCTGCTTATACATGTCTAAGGTTACTTCTCTTTCCGCTTTATGATCAACTATTGGAGAAGGATATAACACCGAGTTAACACCCGACCATAACCAAGGTGCGTGAATATATTTGTCGGGTACCGAACTCAACTCCGGAATCCAGTGGCGAATGAACGCTCCGCTGCCATCAAATTTCTCACCTTGAGTGATAGGGTTAAAGATTCGAAAATACGGCTGACCATCACACCCCGTTGATGCACACCACTGCCAGCCGCCGTTGTTTGCCGCGTAGTCACCATCAATAAGCTTGCTCATAAAATAGCGTTCGCCCCAACGCCAGTCGATATGCAGATCTTTGGTCAGAAAGCTGGCAACGATCATTCGTAAGCGGTTATGCATCCACCCCGTTTGATTCAGTTGTCTCATGGCCGCATCCACAATTGGGTAGCCCGTTTCTCCCCGACACCAACGTTCAAAATCATTGTGCTCCTGCCACCATTTCACATAACGCCCCCAGTAGAGGAAATCTTTTCCTTTGCACAACTTAGGCTCAAAAGTAAGTAAGTGCTGATAAAACTCGCGCCAAATCAACTCACTCAGCCATGTTTGAGCGCCTTGAGACAAAAAGCCCATTTTGGATTCAGCGTAAAGCCTCGCCATACATTGCCTTGCCGACAACGCACCTATCGCCAAGTATGGCGATAAGCTGCTGGTGCCATCTATGGCAGGAAAATCTCGTTGCTCGTGGTAACTGTCCATACGCTCTTGGCAGAATGATCTCAGTTGCGATCGAATCGACTCAAAATCGACTTCCCAGCCAGAGCTGTCTTCTCTTGGATAACTAAATAACTGCTGTAGGTTCCAAACCAGAGGTTGCACTGCTTTCTCTAATGCTGCTTTGGCTGCACTTTGGGTAGCAGAAATGATGGGTACGCCAGCCACAGCAAGCCAAGCCTTTTTAAAAGGCGTAAATACCTTGAAATATTGGCCTTGTTTATTGAGAAGACTGCCTGCGGGGATGATGCATTTGTCGTGATACGACTGCCATCCGATACCTTGTTGTGCTAATTCGGATTGAGCTTGTTTATCTCGCACCTGCTCATTCACTTCGTAATCTTGATTGACCAAGACTTCGTTCGCTTCACACAGCTTCGCTATCTCAACAATGCTGTTTGCCGATTGCTCAAAATCACTCACTTCCTTATAAAGCAGCGGAATATTAAGCGCTTTAAGCTCTTGTTGCAGAGCACTCAGCCGACGATAGATAAAATCAGCCTGACGGGGAGCCATATGATGTTGATGCCATTGCTCAGGCGTGGCGATAAAGACAGCGGTGACAGGTTCTCCGCTCGCAATTGCGCTATTAAGAGCCGTATTATCAACGGCTCTTAAATCTCGGCGTAACCAAACAAGTTTCACTAATCCAATCCATTGAGTGTTTGCAGCACGTCAGACAGATAGCATTGATCGTTAAATTGCTTACGCAGCTTATCGATCGCAGTCATCTGAGCGTCTGCCAGTGATTTATGAGAGAACAATGCCAATGCACTGTATGATTCAACTGCTTCACTACCCACCAGCCCTGAGACGTCTTCAACACCATCAAGAAACGTCACATTGTAGCCCTTCTCGGACCATGTAACCGCCCAGAGCCAAGCCAGCAAGCTACCCACCGGATCATAACTAACACATAAACATTTACCTTTATGAGCCGCTTTGTTTTCTGCTTCCAGAATCGATGAAAGCTTATTGATCATCAGAGATTGAAACAGACCTTTTTGCAGAGAGCGCAAAGGGCCTTTCACTCGCTCTAAAGCATCAATCACCGGAAACGCAAACTGGCTCTCAACAATATCTAACGGATACTCTTTCATTACCGTGGCAATAATGTTCTCTGACTTACCTCGGTTGAGTTGAGAGAGCGCCGTAAGTAACTGCTCACACTCTTCCAGTTGTACTCGCGTTTCCTGCTGTAACTCATCAGTAGGAACGCCGCCTTTCAGCAACTCGCTGACTTTGCCTATGGATACGCCTTTAGCCAGCCATCCCTGAATCTCTTTAATGCTATCGATATTTTCTTGGTTAAATAAACGATGGCCTTTTTCCGTTCTTTGCGGCTGAACCAAATTGTATCGGCGTTGCCAAGCTCTTAGTGTTACAGGCTTAACACCGGTTAATTCTGCTACTTCACGAATAGCGTATAGCTTTTGTTCATAAGCCATAGCGTAACTTTAACTCCTGTGGATATGGGTCCAGATAGCGCTGCTGCATCAGGTAAGAATCTGGATATAACGTCAAATAGTGCTTAATCAGGGTAATTGGCGCGAGCAGCGGCAACATACCCTTTCTGTAATCATGAATAACTTCTGAGAGTTCTTTTTTCTGAGACTTATCAAGCGAACGTTTAAAGTAGCCCTGAAGATGCATCAACACGTTAGTGTGATTCTTTCTGCTGGCTCTGATTTTCAAAGCTTGCATCAAACCTAAACGATACAACTCAATAAATTCGTCGGGCGCGTAGTTTGCCACATTTGCCACTAACCGTCCCAGCTCACGATAAGAGGTTGGGTGATGAGCCATCAAAGTAAGCTTATAACGAGAGTGGAATGCCACGACTTTACCGGCGGTTGGTTCTTTACCCAACGTTTGATAGAAGTCATGCAGGCAATAAACACGTGTAATAAAGTTTTCCTTTAACACCGCATCATTGAGTCTTCCGTCTTCTTCCACCGGAAGCCAAGGCATTTTTTCCATCAACATTTGCGTGTAAAGCCCAACACCACTCTTTTCAGCTTCATGGGATTTATACACTTTGACTTTTTCCATACCGCAAGAAGGCGATTTCGCACACACGATGTAGCCGCACAAATGCATATCCATCAGTTGGTTTATTTTCTGCTCAGAATATTGCAGTAAACCCGCGGTGTGGTCTTTGGTTGGATCTTTAGTTTCAACCAGAGAAATACGTTCATCATTAGAGATTAAGCGTATTGGTGGGCGAGGCACCGGTAACCCCATCCCTACTTCTGGGCAAACGGGAACAAACTCGAAATAGGGCGCGAGTTCTTTATTAACAAATTGACTGGCTTTATGACCGGAATCAAAACGAACGTTCTGACCAAGAACACAAGCACTAATGCCCAACAAAATAGGTGAATCAGCCATATCAGCGCCCTCTTCTCTCAAGTGAATAACAACAATTATACAAAAGAAAACTTTGTACAAGTTATAGCACATTTAAAACTAGTTATACAATTTTAAAATTCGTACAAATAAAGCCAACGTTTTCCTGTATCGATTGCTCTATCAATTTCAACACTTTTCGTTATCAACCGTTAGACAATGCATCGCACTCGCTTTTTTTGTGACCAAAATCGCAAGAAACCCAGTTATTACTCACTAATATTGCGCCAACAGACAAATCCTCAGTCAACAGAATTAGTAATTTGACATACAATACTGTTTAACTGGCTGAACATTTTTGGAGAACAATTATGGCAACCCCACACATTAACGCACAACCTGGTGATTTCGCTGAAACAGTCCTGATGCCAGGTGACCCGCTTCGTGCAAAATTCATCGCGGATACTTACCTTGAAGACGTGAAGCAAGTGTGTGACGTACGTAATATGTTCGGCTACACCGGCACATATAAAGGCAAAAAAGTTTCTGTAATGGGTCACGGTATGGGTATTCCGTCATGCTGTATCTACGTTCACGAACTGATTGCTGAATACGGTGTGAAAAACGTAATTCGTGTAGGTAGCTGTGGTGCTGTACGTGACGACGTTAAACTGATGGACGTGGTTATCGGTATGGGTGCATCTACTGACTCTAAAGTTAACCGTATCCGTTTTAGCAACCATGACTTTGCTGCAATCGCTGATTTCGATCTACTAGAAGCGGCTGTTGCTCAAGCTCGTGCTCAAAATGTATCGGTTAAAGTAGGTAATATTTTCTCTGCAGACCTTTTCTACACTCCAGAGCCAGAAATTTTCGAGAAGATGAAAAAACTAGGCATCCTAGGTGTTGATATGGAAGCTGCAGGTATTTACGGTGTGGCTGCGGATTTGGGCGCTCGCGCTCTGACCATCCTGACCGTATCAGACCATATTCTACGTGGTGAAAAACTCAGTGCAGAAGAGCGTCAGAAATCTTTCCATGAAATGATGCAAGTAGCACTTGAAACAGCTATCACCATGTAATTCAAAATTTACTTTAGGGTTGCCGAGTAGCGCGCTTGGCACCCTTCCAAATTACCGAGGGGGAGATCGTGTCGACCGACCAATTACCTGCGGACGCTGATGGCTTGCAGCTCAACTTTTGTAAAACATTGGCGTGTGACAACTTTGGTTTGAGTGATGCAGAACGGTATGTTTTGCAACGCGCAAATCCTAAGCGTCCAACGATGGTTTGTCGTGAGTGCGGTGCTTTCCCCCCCTTACTTAATAACAAAGAAGTCCTCAACGAACTGGTTCGTTTACGTCAGCTTCACAGTGACGGCTTACCCGCCTGTCGCAATCTAGAATGTGAAAACGCTGGGCTTTCTGTTCATACACACAAACATCTTTATCATGCCTTCGGCTACAGTGGCGATCGTCAACGCTATCGCTGCAAATCATGTCACTCTACTTTTGTCGATAAGTGGTCTGGTGCGAACAAAAAACTCTTGTTCCAAGAAACCTTATTCGGGTTACTTTTCATGGGTTATTCGGTACGAGAAATCTGCCGTAAACTGAGCATCAACCCGAAAACCTTCTACGATCATATTGAACATATCGCCAGTCGCTGCCGAAGAAAACTCGCCATGATCGACGCGCGTTGGGTTAACCACGCCAGCAGTTTTCAGTTCTCCTCTCATTACATGGCTCTGCAACCTAAAAGCAACAATGGCGTGCTTTGGATAGCAACGGGAGAAGCAAACACAGGGTATATTCTTTGCCAGCACGTCAACTATTCAGCAAAAGAAGAACCTATTGGCTCAGTGGATCACAACCCTTATGAATTTCCAGCTCGATTCGTTTCAAGAGACCACTCTTCGGAAGCGAACGTTCCACAACCTGAGCCTTCACCTGTATTGAGAGAGCGTATAGATCAGCAATATCAAACGATACTGGCTCGCGGCAATGTTGAAGACCCAATGGGTAATCTTTCCACCTTTAACTACCCGTCAAAAGGCGCTTTGATTCGTCCACCCTATACCTCGTATGCGCATTACCTGCATGTCTTGGACATGTGCGATATGGATAAACACGTATCGATATTCATGCCTCAGGATCCGATTCTGCGCTCAGCAGCTTTGAGTGTTTGCCTATCAAGAATCCGACGTCAAAACGTTGACTTGATGTACGTAGAGGAAGACGACAACTGGCAAGAAGCCCAATCTTTTGACAAAGTTGATATTGTCCTAATGGGCTGGTGGCGAGACAGATGGGCGATAGCTCATCAAGAAAAAGGCTCCAAAGGAATCTGCTATCTTGCGGGGGCGAATCCAGAGCCAGAAGCTTGGTTGCAAAAGGCTTCAATAAAACAGACTGAGTTTTATCAGCAACGTTTTCAGCTGCTGTTTGAGTCTTTTATCAACGAGCCTAGACGCAAGTTACGTCCCGGAGGGCTGCAGCCTTTACTCGATATTTACCGCGCTTGGCACAATCTATGCTACCAAGATAAACATGGAAACACTGCTGCACAAAACCTAGGATTAACTCAGAAGCCTTTGACGTTAAAAGAGCTCTTGTCCTGAATGTTTAGACGTGGAGTGTGAGGAAGCACAAATTTATACACGAGCAAAATCATAAACATTTCCGATCTGCCGCCTAATTGGTGCTAAATGGCACTGATATTTAAACGACGCGCATTGCGGACAAGTGGCAACACATTGAAAGATGTCATGTGAGTCGTACAGCCAGGAAGTAATGGATTTGGATCAAAGCCAGTACCTTTTATTATCAGAACTTAAACAGCTTAAACTCCGTATCGAGTCTGAGCCTGCGGAAGTATTGGCTGTGGCAGAAAATGCCCTTGTCCAAGCCAAACAATCCCAGTTTCACGATGGCATTATTCAAGCGCTGATCATTATGTCTCGCTGTGCTTGGTGTGAAATGGATTACCGCCGAGGCTTAAAGTACATCAAAGAAGCGTATCAGTATCAAAATAGTCTCGATACTGACGAGTTCCTTCCTGAAATTCTTCATGTTCATGCGCTCCAATTCTGGGGTCAAGCCAAATACTATACCGCTCAACAATTTTGGATTAACGCTTTAGAGCAATCGGCGTTGGTCGACGAAATTGAAGTGCTGATAGAAAGCTTGATTGGATTAGGCAATATTTGGCGCATCACTAAGCAATATGACCAAGCGTGTTCAACCCACCAGCTTGCTGCCAAAGTCGCCCACAATATGGATATCTCGTGGCTAGAAGGCAAAGCCCGTATTTTATGGGCATGGGATTTGTACTTGCTTGAGCAATATGTCGATATGCTCACCGTGCTCGATGGCGCTGATGAAGCACTTATCGGACACCATGATAAAACTTGGCAGGCAGAAGTTTGGGATTTCCGAGGTTTAGCTCTTTTAGGACTTGAACGCATCGAAGATGCGCAACAAGCCACGCAGAAGGCGCACAAATTAGCTGTTGCTCATAACTTGTCTTGGATGAAAGCCCACTCTTACATCAGTCGGGCGAGAATTGAGTTATTGCGGAAAAACCTAGCCCAAGCCGCCCAGCTACTTATCTCAGCGGAAGAAACCGCACGTAGCTTCGACAATGGTGAGTTGCTTTCACAAATTTGCTATCAGCAGTCTCTCGTCGCTGAAGAGAGTGGCGATGACAAAACGGCTTTTGAAGCGTTCAAGAAATACCGAAAGTACTCGCTACAAATGCTGCATGAGCAGACGATGAGACTCGGCTCTGATAAAGCCCGCACATCCAAACGCCAGCTTGATCAGCGCGCAATAAAGCTGCTCAACCGAATTCGAAATCAGCATGATTTCCATACAGAAAAGCATTTATCGAATGTTGTGCCTGAGAATTACTGGTGGGAACAAATGGTGCTGCATAAAGTTGACCTCATGAATTCAACCTTTTCTGTGATTTCTATTCATCATTCAAATCCACTGTTTTTGGATGCCTGTACGGAACTCGTTCATTCTCTCTGTGGCTCTAAAGATCTTCTGTCACGTTTAAGCGCTAATTATCTGGGTCTTCTGGTCAACGAACATGGTGAAGCAGCAAAACATATGTTTGATGTACTTGAAAAAATGATTGAAATTTATCCTTGGGAGCGCAAAAAATTGCACGGTGCTCTTCCTGATACGACTCTTCATACTATCGTCAGCTTCCCTTTTACCCTTGAACAGCTTGAAGACATGGGCTGGGAGGAATAATCGATGGAAGCACTACTCAATAAAGTTCAAGAAGCAGGGTTAGACGCGACATCAGTAAGCGGTGAAGAGGCAGTTGCCTTTTGGGGCAAAGTTCGCAGAACCATAGCTTCCACCAAAGAAGAGAAAGCACTCTGTTTTATTGTCAGTGCAGAGTTCCACGCTGAAATGCGACAAATCCAGAACAGTATCAGTGAGCTAAGATCTGCACTCAATTTGTTAGATTCAAACAACGCAGAACTCATCCTGTCGGTTAAAAACAGTCTTGCGGAACTCCTGATTGAAAATGGCGATTACGTAGAGGCACTGCAAGAACACATCTCTTCTTCAGGCTTAGCTGTTGAGTATCGTTACATCGATGACTATGTCCTAGCAATACTAGGCATGGGTAACTTGTGTGATGCCTATGGTGATCATCGCAGGGCAATGAGCTATTACCTCAAGATTGACAGCCTTGACCACGCCATCAGCAGCCGTTCTTTAAGATTGCGATACAAGCTCTATATGCTTGCCTGCTATGTAAGCCTCGGCCGATTTGATGAAGCTGATGAACTGGTGCAAGAGTGTGAAGAGCTCAGTATTCTTGTCAGTGACAAAATTCTTGCCGGACAAACCATTTTGTACGAAGCCAAGATATATCGTCACCAAGGTGAGATAGAACAAGCGCTTCGAACCTTGTCGATGATTCAGTTTTCTCCGGGCAACATTCATTCGTACTGGCTTGCCAATATGGTTCGGGTTGAACGGGCAAAATGTTTTCTAGAGTTGGGCAAACCAGAATTGTCCAATATGCTGTTGTTTGGCACTGAAAAGCGCTTGAAACGCTTTCCTTCTCCTGTGTTGGAAAAAGGTTTATACAAAACTTTCAGCCGTATTTTTGAACGTCAAGGTCTCTATAAAGAAGCCTTACGTTATGAGCGTGAAGCGTTTGATATTGAATCAGAGTTAATACAAAAAATTCCCATTGCTGAGCTTGGGGCAACACAGTTGCGCCGTTTATCGCGATTTGAACTGCAACTAAAATTGATCGTTTCAGAACTTGAAAACCAAGAGCTGAAAGAGACCACGGAACACCACAAAAATGCGGTTGCGCGTCTGCAACAAGACGTCTTAACCGATCCTCTCACCAAATTGCACAACCGCCGTTGGTTGGACGGTAAGCTCAAAGAGCTGCTCCACAATGAAACCCCTTTTGCTTTCTTAGTCGTGGATATTGACCACTTTAAATCCATTAATGATGAACTTAGTCATCTTGTCGGTGACAAAGCTATAGTCAATGTTTCAAGTGAATTGGCGGAACACTTCAACTTCCCGCAAGCCTCTTGTGTTCGCTATGGCGGTGAAGAGTTCTTGGTCATTCTTGAAAACATGACGTTAGAACAAGCGCAAGCCGCTGCAGAAGCATTCCGTGAACGAATCTTCAAATATCACTGGCAGGATATCCTTGGTGAACGAGGATTAACCGTCAGTATCGGGATTACGTTAAACAAAGAAGGCGAAAATACGCAAAGAACCTTCTATCGTGCAGATAAAGCCTTGTATCGTGCAAAAGCAAATGGGCGAAACCAAGTCTGTTCAGAATAGTTCTTCGATATTTCGCAGAGTTTTGATTCCTGTCTTAGTGTCACTATGTTGAAAATCGATACTTTGCCCAAGATCGAATAATTTCACACTGAACAGGTAGTTAGGAGTGACTTAGTTACAAATAGGCGTATGCAACTGTGTTAATTCGCAAGTAGAATACGCTACGGTGTAAAAGAAAAACGTACTACGCTTTAATAGGCGAAACGGTACTCATCTGCGGTTTTCTCATAGCTATGTGACTTAACTTTAATTAGTTACCAACTGTGCATTAATAATTGGCTATGATTTTACGTGGTAAGCACTTTGTTATTCACGACTATAAGTATTCAATTTATATAGGACCACTCTATGTTTTTAGATTATTTTGCCCTAGGTATGTTGGTATTTGTGTGTTTGGTGATTTTCTACGGCATCATCGTCATCCATGACATACCGTACGACATTGCTAAAGAGCGCAATCACCCTCATCAAGATGCCATTCACGTGGCAGGCTGGGTAAGCCTGTTTACTCTTCACGTTTTATGGCCGTTCTTATGGATTTGGGCAACACTGTGGCGCGAAGACCGAGGCTGGGGTTTCCATAAACTTCAGGAAGAAACACACGATATCCATGTACGTGTCGATGAATTGACCCAACAAGTAGCCATGCTAAAAACTGAAATCGCAAAACTAAGTCAAAACCAAGCTCCTGAAGCTTCTGAGACCGCTCAAGAAGAGGAGCAAAAATAATGGATTTGTTACTTATTCTGACTTACACCGCGATTTGTATTGCCATTTTTAAAATTTTCAAGATTCCTCTAAACAAGTGGTCAGTACCTACAGCTGTATTAGGTGGCGTGGTGCTGATTGGTACCCTGATTCTTCTTATGAACTACAACCACCCATTTACCTCAATCGGAGGTCAAGCCTATAGCACAACGCCTATTGTATCCGGTGTTCGCGGCAAGGTTATTGAAGTGAATGTGGTTCCAAACCAGCCTCTTAAGAGAGGCGATGTGTTGTTCAAAATCGACCCAACACCATTCCAAGCTGAAGTTGTGCGTAAAGAAGCTGCGGTTGCAGAAGCACAGCAACAAGTTCTACAGTTAGAATCGGTTTACAAAGAAGCGGTGTCGAATACCACTAAAGCTGAGGCTGCTCGCGATAAAGCGAAAAGAGAGTTTGAACGTTATGAAAAAGGCTTCAAACGTGGCGCATTTACTGCTCAACAAGTCGATACAACCAATCAGGCATACAAAGGGGCTCAAGCTTCTCTAGAAGCTGCGCAAGCGAGTCAGGAATCTGCTCGACTAGCGTATGAGTCTGAGATTAACGGTGAAAACACAACCGTAGCTCGCGTTCAAGCAGAACTAACTCAAGCACAGTTCAACCTAGAACAAACCGTTGTAACCGCACCTACTGATGGCTTTGTTACTCAACTGGCGCTACGCCCGGGTATGATGGCTGTACCGCTACCGTTAGCTCCGGTAATGACTTTCGTTCACACCGAAGATGTCTACTTCTACGGCGCTTTCCGCCAAAACTCTATGCAACGTTTACAGTCGGGTTTTGAAGCAGAATTCGTATTTAGATCGCTTCCGGGTAAAGTATTCAAAGGCGAAGTTGTTGATGTAATCCCTGCGATTGCTGAAGGGCAAGTTCAGGCGAGAGGTTCACTGTTGGGTACTCAGGCAATTAATACGCAAGGCCGGGTGATGGTTAAACTAAGACTCACTGATGATATGAGCGAATACAATCTACCACTAGGTTCAAGCGCCGAAATTGCGGTGTATTCAGATAGCTTTGAACACGTATCTATCATGCGTAAAGTGCTTATTCGTATGAAGAGCTGGCAAAACTACCTATACCTAGACCATTAATCCTGTTTTCAAAGGGATAAAACGGACAGTAAAAAGGAGCAATGATTTGCTCCTTTTTTATTTTCTTTCAAAGCTAGGCTTACCAGAATGTCATTGCGATTGTAGACAGGATGGCAATACAGGCGATGTTCAGGATGAAACCGACTTTCATCATCTCTCTTTGGTCTATATGTCCTGTTGCAAACACAATAGCGTTTGGTGGAGTCGCTACTGGCAACATAAATGCACAAGATGCTGAAACTGCAATCAGTACTGATAACAGAACTGGGGAGACACCAAACACTTCAGCTACGCTTGCGAATACCGGAACAAGCAATGCTGCGCTTGCCGTGTTACTGGCAAATTCGGTTAAGAATACAACGAATACTGCAATAACGAACACGATGAAGAATAGGCCGAAGTCTGAAATCAACTGACTGAGTTCATTGGCAAGGAACACGCTAGTACCGGTTTGCTTCAAAACATTGCTTAAACAAATACCACCACCAAACAGAAGCAACACACCCCAGTCGGCTGTTTTTTCAATGTCTTTCCAGTGCACGACTCGAGCAAAACTCACCATGATGATGGCAGAAAGTGCAATCAGTGAGTCAAAACTCTTAAAACCACCGAGCATGGCATTCACTGGCTTACTGAAAATCCACAGGAATACCACCAGCGAGAAGATCGCTAATGTGACGATTTTGCCTTTATCCCAATCCACAGGTTCTTCATGAGTATCAAACTGACCACTGAGATCGGGCTTTAGCATGAAGTAAAGAATGGCCAAACAGATTGGCAGCATAACTAAAGTAGTTGGAAGACCAAATTTCATCCAACCAACAAATGTTAAACCCACTTCTGCGGCTGCAATTGCGTTTGGTGGGCTACCCACCACAGTTGCAATTCCACCAATACTGGCGCTGTAAGCAATGCCTAGAAGCACAAACACATAGGTAGAATGACCTCGCTTATCATCCACTTTACTTAAAATACCAAGCACTAGAGGCAACATCATCGCGGTTGTCGCAGTGTTACTGATCCACATAGATAGAGCGGCAGAAACACCAAACAGCATGAAGACAGCGACACTCATTCGACCTTGAGCAAGTACGAGAACTTTATCTGCGATGACTTTATCTAAACCTTGGCGATGCATAGCCGCCGCTAGGGCAAAACCGCCCAAAAATAGGAAGATAATAGAATTCGCAAAGTTGTTCAGGGCAGCTTGCGTGTCAAACACACCTGACAATACCGCCATCACAGGGACAAGTATCGCGGTGACGGTTACATGTAATGCTTCCGTCAGCCAGAGGATGGCGATAAACGTCAGCATACTTAAGCCTAAAACAACGTTGGACTCAAACGGGAGGGTAAACAGTAAGATGAAAAACAGAGCGAGATCGGCAATGACAATCATACTGTTTCGGTGAAAAAACCATTCTCGGGTGTTACTGGGTAAAGGGACACTATCATTTCTATTCATTATTATTTTTCCTTATAAAGGCCTTACGGCAACACAATGATCACACGTAACCAAACAAGGAGATAATAAATTTTTGTCAAGTTGTTAAACTAATCAACATTAAAACCAACAACTTAACATTATGAAATAAATAGAAATATAAATATCCCTTTTCGTTTGACTGATGATTAATAAAACATCAGTTTTAAACAGACTCCCAAGTAAAAAACGTAATCTTAAGAAAGCTGCTTAGCGATTTGATCAAATGCATTCATCACCTCAGGGCTTGTCATCACTCTGCCATGACCTTGGTTTTGGGTGGTGATAAGCGTAACTCTTTCCATCTCTTGAGACGCCTTTTGCGATACCGAATATTTGGCAAATTTATCGCCTTCGTCATGAACAATTATAGTCTGAGACTCACGCTGCTTAAGCTTTTTGTACGGGTCAATCGACTGAATTGGGTAACGGTATTCGTCTTGAACTTCGTTGACGACCTCTTCAAACAGACGCATGGAATAACCGGAACGAGCCACGGTGCTGAACAAGTTATCTAAATAGTCCAATACGGGTGCAATCAACAACATAGGGCAGTTTGCTATTTTGGCGTGTCGACACTCCAACGCGGTCGCATTACCCATGCTGTGTCCAATCAAACCAACCACGTCTTCTTCACTGTCTAAGATCGCTTCTAGCCCACGCACAAACGCAGGAATGTGCCCTAACGCCCCTTCACTTTCACCATGCCCAGGATGATCGTAAGCAAGAGCGGTAAAACCTAAAGATGCAATGTGCTCCATTAGAGGATAAAACTGATTTGAAGAACCTGACCAACCATGAGTTAATACCCAAACAGGTCCCTTACCCAAACGGAAAGTGGTTAACTGACCTTCTGGTGAAGAAACGTAAGATTTGATTAAACCCTCAGGTGCCTGATTCTTCGCTTTCATACGACTTGGAGTAAGAAGAAGCTTTCTAGCCGTTTTCTTTGCGTGCCTCGGAGCCAACGAATGGTGCAAACGTGTGGTGACATTGACTAAGCTACGACGCCAGTTAAAACGTTGTGCTGTATTGAAGTAAATTTTCTCACTCATAACTATCCTTAAACCAAAAACGTACGGTCGTGCTTTTTATTGGTAAATTTTTGCTGGTTAACGTTTCCAGCGATCAAACAAATCGCTGACTCCTTGCCAAAATCTTTGGTGGCTTTGCTCTTGTCCATAGATGGAATAGAACAAATGCGCGCTAAGATACAAGCCATAAAGCTCGTAACTCGCTTGCTTGGCATCCAAATCCGCCCGAAACTGGCGGTTCTCAACGCCTTTATCTATCTGAATTTGTAAATACTGAATCCAATTAGAAATGATTTTCTTGAGCTCTTGCTGAATGGCACATTCACTTTTTGCTGATTCTTTCCAAGCATCCAAAAACATACAACTCCCTTGGAATGAATGGTTCCAGCCCATCCAACTATCTAGGATAGAACGCAGTTTACTTTCGATATTTTTGTCACCCAACTCACGTGCAGGAGCGATAACTCGAGAAATAAAAACTTGGTTAGCGAAATCAACTACCGCTAATTGCAGGTTCTCTTTTGAATTGAAATGAGCAAATAAGCCGCTTTTTGACATACCACAGTGCTTGGCAAGCTCTCCTATCGTTAAGCTTTCCAGACCATTCTCACTGGCAAGATCAAATGCTTTGGCCAAAATGTTCTCGCGGGTAATTTTTCCTTTGCTCATAACTCATCAGATTCAGTTAACACGCCAAGAAGTTTAGTACGATCGTTCTTTTTTTACAAACCGTCTTTTTGTAGGCAGAGACACACAAAATAAATTTGCATTGAAACAAATAAAGTATTGACCTTGTACTTAACTACAAAGTTTATACTGTTAAAAAATGAATACTGAATCGAGGTTTGTAAATGGCGTCATTAACCCGAGGTCAACTGGCTAAACAACTCAACATAACCACTGAGGCTATTCGATTTTATGAGCAACAAGGCTTAATCGAACCACTGCGCGCCAACAATGGTTATCGTCAGTATGATCAAAACTGCATTGATAGGTTGAAATTCATCCTTCACGCTAAAGAAGTAGGTCTATCTCTGAGTGATATTCAGGAATTGCTTTCGATTCAGATAGAGCCGGATCAGCACACCTGCCAAGAAGTCAAAGACATCACACTGGCAAAGCTTCATGAAATTGAACTGCGTATTGCCCAGCTACAGCATATGCACAACGCCTTGAAAGTGATTAATGAACGATGCTGTGGGGGCGCTCATTCGGCCGAACACTGCACCATCCTGACGGCCCTTACTCAAACTCAACCAGAGGAAGCTTAATATGCAAGCTATCACGACCTTTTTAGATACCTTACTTGATTTGTGGCTTGATGCTTCTTTCTGGCTGATCATAGGTTTGTTCGTTGCCGGTATTCTTAAAGTGACGCTGAGCAACGATAAACTGAGTAAACACCTTACCGGAGATGGAATGTGGCCGAGTGTCAAAGCCGCGATTTTGGGTATGCCACTGCCGCTTTGTTCTTGCGGTGTTATCCCTGCTGCGGTTGGGCTTCGTCGAGGTGGCGCTTCAAAAAGCGCAACCACCGCCTTTTTAATCTCAACCCCAGAGACTGGCGTTGACTCCATTGCTATTTCCTATGCGCTGTTAGGGCCATTTATGGCGGTCATACGACCTATAGCGGCGACAACTTCAGCCATTGCGGCAGCGTTTTTGGTGTTGATCACAGACAAAGACACACAAACCCCACCGCCAGCAACCGAAGCCGTCAAAACTTCTTGTTGTTCAGGTTCTCACAGTTGTAGTAGCTCTGGCTCATCTACACACTCATCTCAACCAAAAGCAGAATCATGGTTAAACAAGTTATGGCAAGGGCAAAAATACGCATTTACCGATTTGATTGAAGACCTGTCACTGTGGCTCATTGTGGGTCTTATCATTTCAGCTTTGGTGGTGACGTTTGTGCCTTCTGAAGCACTAGTAGAAATCAGCCGTAGCCCTTGGGCAATGGTACTGATGGCACTGATTGGTGTACCTATGTATATCTGCGCGTCTGCTTCAACTCCAATTGCCGCAGGCCTAATGCTGGCAGGTGTATCACCCGGCGCAGTATTGGTTTTCTTACTGGCAGGCCCTGCCACCAACATGGCAACCCTAGGTATTGTGAGAAAAGAATTAGGAACAAAAGCACTGGTTAGCTACCTAGTCGGTGTGGTGGGTGTGGCGATTCTATTCGGTTATGCCACCAACTTTTTAGTCGATACTTTTGCTATCAATATCGACGCCCAGCTAGCGGCCAGCAATGAACTGTTGCCACCCGTGATCGCTTGGGCAAGCGGCATTGCGTTAGCGGTCATTATTGCGGTAGATCTGTGGAAGAGATTCAACCCGAAACAAGAAAAAGCAAGTTGTTGTTCATAACGTTAACCGTTAGAAAGCATATTCCAATCAACTACAACACGCTGTAGAGTATAAAAATCTTACAATAAGCACTGTCGTTTGTTAGAGCGACGGTGTTTATTGCTTCTAATCTCTATCTTCACCTGAAGTTCAAGGAATGGGCGTGGACAGTCTCTTTCAGTTATTGATGTTTTCGGCCTCAATCACCGGCCCTATTTGCTTGATGCTTGTACTCGGGGTATTTCTTAAACGTATCAATCTGATTAACGATAACTTTATCGAAGTCGCCTCCAAGATAGTGTTTGAAGTGACGCTGCCAACCATGTTGTTTTTGAGCATCATAAGTTCAAAGCACGATTTCTCTTCCAGCGCTTCTCTGATTATTTACGGCCTTGTGGCGAATTTTCTGTTCTTTCTGTTCACCACTTTTGTCACCAAAAAGGCGTTTAATCGCCCACAAGATCAAGGAGTGATCATCCAAGGCGCATTTCGCGCCAATACTGCCATTATCGCCATCGCTTATGTTGCTAACGCTTATGGTAATGATGGGGTAGCACTTGCGGCTATTTATGTGGCGAGCATGACATTGCTATACAACGTACAGGCAGTGATCGCTTTAAGCGCGAAAAGCGATACCAAAGGCACTCCTCCATCGAAAATCATCTTTCGAACGTTAACCAAGAACCCGCTGATCATCGCAATATTGTTCGGCCTCTTTTGCTACGGATTCTCCATACCAATACCTAAAATGGTCACGGATGCTGGGCGCTATTTGGGTAACATGACACTGCCTTTGGCACTTCTTTGCACTGGTGGCTCGTTAGACCTAAAAGCATTGAAAGAAGATAATGCACCCGCTTGGTATGCCACAGGGTTTAAGCTGATACTCGCTCCGCTTCTGACCACCCTTGGCGCACTGATGTTTGGATTCAGAGGCATGGAACTCGGACTGGTTTTCTTGATGAGCTCTGCGCCAACCGCAGCGGCAAGTTACGTGATGGCGAGAGCGATGGGCGGAAATGCCACCTTGGCAGCTAATATCATTGCACTCACCACTGTTTTTTCCCTGTTCTCATGCACCTTGGGTATTTTCCTGCTGTCCGCATTTGATCTGATGTAACGGAGCCGTATCCAGTTCACATATCAGAGTCATCGTTCGTACCAAGCTCTAATTTATTGATGTGAGTCGAAAGAGATGAGTTGCATATACAGTATTGTTCTCGCTTTCCTTTTTTCTGTGTAAGTACTTATGTCTTCGATAAATAAAATCAAGAGCCTAGAGTTCGGAAGAACCGTGGCTATGCTCGCTATTATTGGCCTTCACTGCCAGTTATTTACCACTCATACCTTTTACAATGATGAACCCTGGCTTGCGTATCTGTTTAATCAAGCCACTCGCTTTGCAGTTCCGCTTTTCTTCTTGATATCAGGCTATCTAATACAACCTAAGCTAAATGCGACGCCTTTCGAGACAGTGAAACGATATTCTCTTCCGCTGGTTCGTATTTGGCTGGTTTGGAGCCTTTTCAGCCTGCTGATGCCATTCAACTTTGCTGATGTTGCAGAAAAAGGTTACCTCGCAGAACGTATGAGTTACTGGGACTATCTGCTGATGAATCCTGTGAACTCTCTGCTCGAAGGCGGCTTAGTGCACCTATGGTTTATACCTTCATTGATTATGGCGATAGCAATTATTGCTGCTTTAGTTCGCTGGAATATGTCAAAGTGGATCATTCCAGTCGCGGCCATGCTTTACATCTACGGTGTATTGGAGGGAAGCTACAATGTAGTGACGGAATTGGAAGCACCATTTTTTACCCGTAATGGCCCGTTCTTTAGTACTTTGATGGTGACTATTGGTTATGTGATACGCGAACGCAGTATCACCTGTAACATAAAAATGGCATCGTTATTGGCACTATCAGGAATGGCTTTGCATTTTGCTGAAGCTTATGGATTACACCAATATGGACAAGTGTTTAGCTACAACGATTACCTATTCGGCACCGCATTATGGGGCGTTGGAACTTTATTTGTTCTGTTAGCAAAACCCAACTGGGGAAGTGCAACGTGGATACAGTCTTACGCTAGCAGCGTATTAGGCATCTATGTTAGCCACTTACTGGTTGCGATCATTGTGATGAACATTTCTGGGCTGTTACAACAAAGCAGTTGGGACAGAGACATCACGCTGTTTGCAGGAACGACGATTATCACTCTACTCTTAGTGAAAGGAATCGAGCGTACTCCTCTCAGGAGGATACTGTTTAGATAGGAGCTTTATGTTTACGCGCGCAATCACTTTATCGCTACTTTTCGCTCAAAGTCTGGTTTGGGCGAACAGTGACAACACCGACATGCCATGGAAACTCGCAAAAAGCGAAGATGGCATTCGAATTCACATTCGTGAACATCAAGGTGGCTTGGTCGAAATCCGCGCACAGATGTTTGCTCCCACTACTTATCAAGCGTTCTTAGTGCTGCTGGAAGACAGTGAAAATCTGCCCAATTGGCTGGATAAAGTCAGCAGCAGCAAAGTATTGAAGCAGATATCACCCAACGAAAACATCGTCTATACCCAGTTCTCTGCCCCATGGCCTGCCCGAGACAGGGATATGGTGACGTACTCAAAATACCAAGTTGACAATGGTGCGTTTAAACTGGAAATCAAAGACGCGGCAGATCAATACCCAGAACAAAAAGGCTACGTTCGGATAAAATCCGTTCAGGCGGATTGGACTTTAGAAAAGCTCACCAATGGCTTGACTCATATCGATTACACTGCATACGCAGATCCGGGTGGTTTTCTGCCTGACTGGCTGGCAAATCAGCTTTCTGTTTCGAGTGCTTTCAACACTTTTGAAGCGCTGAAAGCTCAGCTGCCTCAATATCAAAATCGGCAGCATTCAAACATCAATGAGTGATTGTTGAAGCGATAAAAAAGCCCCGATTTATAGTGTAAATCGGGGCTTGCTTTTCTCAGTACTTATTACGATTTTAGCTTGTAGAACAGGGTCGAAAGTGGCGGTAAACGCACCAATAGAGACTGATCTAAACCTTCGCTTTTTACTCGTTCAGTTTCGGCAACTGTGACCGTTTCAAAATCGCTGCCAGAATAATGACCGCTATCCGTATTAAGCAGCAACTCATAGCGTCCCTCATTTGGCACCCCTAAACGGAAGTGTTCATGCGGTACTGGCGTAAAGTTGGTAATGGCCAAGATTCTCTCGCCCTTATCACTGATACGCTCATGAGCAATCACGCTAATGTCCGCAGCATCTTGCAAACGCCATTCGAAGCCGGATGGTTCACAATCACGCTCATGCAATGCAGCCTCGTTCTTATACAGATGATTCAGGTCACGAACTAAACTTTGGATGCCACGGTGGCGATCGAACGCGGTTAAGAACCACTGGAGTTGATCATCATGATTCCACTCTGCCGTCTGACCAAATTCAGCCCCCATGAAGTTGAGTTTTTTACCCGGCTGCGCATACATATAACCAAAATAGGCACGCATATTCGCCGTCTGCTGCCACTCATCGCCCGGCATCTTGTATATCAGCGACTGTTTACCGTAAACCACCTCATCGTGAGATAAAGACAACACATAGTTCTCACTGAATGCGTAAATCAGCGGGAAAGTTAACGTGTTGTGGTGATATTTACGATGTACCGGATCTTCTTTGATGTACGAAAGACTGTCGTGCATCCAACCCATGTTCCACTTGAAACCAAAGCCTAAGCCGCCCATAAAGGTTGGCGCTGACACACCCGGAAAGGCTGTGGATTCTTCAGCAATGGTCATCGCATTCGGGAAGTATTTATAAACCTCTTCGTTCATCCACTTAAAGGTTGCGATGGCATCATAATTTTCACGGCCACCATCAACGTTTGGAATCCACTGATCGTGACTGCGTGAATAATCGAGATAAAGCATCGACGCCACAGCGTCCACGCGAATACCGTCAATATGAAACATATCGAACCAATACAGCGCATTGGAGACTAGGAAACGACGCACATGTTCGCGTCCAACATCGTAGATGTATGAGTTCCAGTCCTGATGCCAGCCACGACGCGGATCAGGGTCATGGAATAGCGGAGTGCCATCGAAGTTCGCCAAACCATGATCATCCGACGGGAAGTGTGCAGGAACCCAGTCAAGAACCACACCGATACCAGCCTGATGGCACATATCAACGAAATATTTGAAATCATCCGGCGAGCCATAGCGACTGGTTGGTGCAAACAAACCAACAGGTTGATAACCCCAAGAGCCATAAAATGGATGTTCAGAAACCGGCATAAGCTCTACATGGGTGTATCCCATATCAACCAAATACGGAATCAAATGCTGTGCTAACTCGCGATAATTGAGGAAGTCTCCATTTTCACCACGTTTCCATGAGCCTGCATGCAGTTCATAAAAAGAGAGCGCTTCTTTTCGCTTTTGAGTTACAGGGCGATGTTGCCATTCACTGTCTTGCCATTGGTAACGGCTATGATCATAAGTCACAGAGGCAAAAGAAGGGTGTTGCTCAGCGTAGAATCCCCAAGGGTCAGCCTTATGAGGTAAACCTTCACCATGTGGTCCTTTCAGTTCAAATTTGTATTGAACGCCCTCTTCCAGATCCGGAATAAACAGACCCCAGATGCCATAATCTAAACGTTGCATCGGATGACGACGACCGTCCCATTGGTTAAAAGAACCAACCAGACTACACGCCGAAGCGTGAGGCGCGTAAACAAGGAAACGAACACCTGAGATCTGCTTACCATCGCGTTCTAACGTGACGAACTGCGAGCCCATATGACGATACATCTCTTTCGGAGTATGCAGGTCATCATATTCGGCATAAATTTCGTGGTACTGGTAAGGGTCATCGACAATTTGTTCGGTACCCGCCCAGTCAACCGCAAGAGAATAATGGGTGAAGCGAAGGTCTCTGTCTGATTTAAGAACAAAACCGGCATCGGTTTCTCTTTCAAGAGCCACTCTCGGCTCTCCTTCCACCAGCAACTCTACTTTATCAGCACCCGGCATCCATACTCGTAGTGCTCCTTGAAAAGAAGAAATAAACGGACCTAAAAATGCAAATGGATCAGCAAAACCAGCGTGAGAAAGCTGGTTATAGGCAACTTGTGTTTTCGAAGGCTTTTTAGCTTTTTTCAATACTCTTCTCCCAGCGCAACAGAGAAATAAAAATGCCCGCTACATTGGCGGGCATACTAGCGTAAGTTCATCTTACCGAACTCAAAAGGGGTATAGAGTGACCTAACTTAAACTTCTTGGTGTAAATATAAGAATTCACTAATTTCCCTCTGAGTGCTTGCTCGATTACTGACTGGCTTTCGCACGCGTTTCCGTTAAACGTGCTGAAATTCGGTTCACATCTTCACGGGCAAAGATTTCATCCAAATTCATCGACAACTTACGACGCCAGTTTGGATACTCATCAACGGTTCCCGGAATGTTGACAGGATTATCCATTTCTAACCAGTCTTCAAGCTGAATACTGAGTAGGCCTGACGAACCTGCCGCAACATGCAGTTGCAATGCTTCACTCAGGTATGAATCCATAGGAACTAGACTTGCATCACGACCTACGCCTTCAGGCAAGTAACCATGCCAAGCCACAGAGTCCAAAATGCCTTGTTTGCACTTCAAACGATCCTCAAACAGCTCTGCCAGTTGTTCTTTGTCTGGATACAAGCCAATTTCGCTACCCATTTTCAGGTCAGCACAGTGCCAGAAACCACGCAGAGTCGGCATATCGTGCGTACACAAAGCCGCCATGGATTGAGGCGCATAGTGAGCAGGAGAAATAAAGCCGCCGTCTTCTTTCGATGTTTCGAAGAAGAAAACTTTGTATGAGTGAACACCCGCATCACGAAGCAGATCCACGATTTCGTCCGGTACAGTACCTAAGTCTTCACCGATCACACTGCATTGGTGACGGTGAGATTCCAGCGCAAGAATGGCGAGCATGTCTTTCACTGGGTAGTAGATGTACGCGCCTTTGGTTGCGTTTTCGCCTTTTGGAATCCACCACAGACGCAATAAACCCAGTACGTGGTCGATACGGAGAGAACCACAATGCTTCATGTTGGCACGCAATAACTTAATGTAAGCATCATAGCCAGTCGCTTGCAGCACTTGTGGGTTGAGTGGTGGTAAACCCCAGTTCTGACCTAGTGGACCAAGAACATCTGGCGGCGCACCAATGCTCGCATCCAGAATCAGGTTACCTTCATCCGCCCATGTTTCAGAGCCAGAATCCGCGACACCTACTGCTAAGTCACGGTATAAGCCAACCGCCATACCTTTTTCTTCAGCCAGCGCCTGAGCTTCGTTGATTTGCGTGTCAGCAACCCATTGTAGGTACATGTAAAGATGTACGTCATCTTGGTTGTCTTCAATAAAAGTTTGTACCGCTGGATTTTCAAAACGACGGTATTTTTCAGGGAAAACAGGCCAGCCCCAAACATTGCTGTCTTCTGCATGCAACTGTGCGTGCAGCGCATCAAAGGTTGCTTGGTGCAACAGGCTATCACCGCCCTCTTCCACAAAGTCTAGGAACGCACGAGCACGGTCAGTGTTTTTATCCAAATGACGGGCTTTAAATTCAGTGAACAACAATGGCAGTACGCTCATTTTCATTTGCGCGACTTCGGTGTAGTTCACCCAATGCGATTCACGTGCTTTTTGCAGACGTTGTTGGAACTCAGCACTGCCCACTTTTTGCTGTGCTTCACCACTTAGTGCGAACTCTGGTACTGAGCTCACATCAATATAAAGAATGTTCAACCAACGACGAGAAGACGGGCTGTATGGGCTCGCCCCTTCTGGGTTCGCTGGGAACAGAGAATGGATTGGGTTCAAACCGACAAAATCACCACCACGAGAAGCGATATCCGCAACCAACTGTTTCAAGTCACCGAAATCACCGATACCCCAGTTGTGCTGAGTACGCAAAGTGTAAAGCTGAACACTTGGTCCCCAAAGCTTCTTGCCTTTTTCCAGAGCAGGTTGTTTGAAACACGCTGTTGGCGTCACAATAACCGTCATCTCATACGGCGCTTTACGACGCTTGCGAGAAACAAACAGCTTGTGGTAACCCAGTGCTAGATCACTCGGCAAAGAGAATACTAGCGGGCCACCTTCTGCACGCTCATCACGAACGATTTGAGATTGCAGATAGCCTTCGAATACTTCGCCTTGTTCGGTTTCTAGTCGCCAGTCAAACTCACTTTCACGAGCGCTAGAACCTAGGTTAAGAGACACTTCTAATGGCTCTCCTTGGCGAATCACTAATACCGCTTCCAACACATCGGCTTTGTGTTTTTTCTCAGCCGATTTTAATAAGGTTTGATCATTGGTTGTGTCATAACCTAAAGAAGCCAAAAGACGACGAATGGTCTCGTCTTCTACTTTTGCTTCATCGCCCCAAGCACTCACATAGCTATCGGCAATTTTTGCCATCGCTGCGACTTGTTTTAATGCATTTTGTTCTTTCATCGCTCTCTCCGAAGGGACTGCATAATCCTTCAAATGTGTAGGGTGTGTAATTATTTAATCTATGTCGATTTGGCTTTTATTCATTCTGGAACATATGTTCGTTGAGAGTTATAAGCCATTCAGCCAAGGCTTACGCCTTGGCTGTTTGGTTCTATTTTTTAGCGTTTGACGACTTCAAGCTGCCAAATATTATTCACGTAATCGCGAATACTGCGGTCAGAGCTGAACTTGCCCACCAGAGCGGTGTTCAATATTGCCTTCTTCGCCCAACCCGCCTGATCACGGTACTGCTTATCCATGTCTTCATGCGCTTTCACATACGATGCGAAATCGGCAAGAACAAGGTATGGGTCGCCACCATCAAGCAAGCTGTCGTAAGTTGCGCGAAGCTTCGCTGGCTCACCCGGAGTGAACTCGTCTGACATCAATAGCTCCATTGATGCTTTGAGTAATGGATCCGCGTTGTAGTAGTCGTAAGGGTTGTAACCTTTTGCTTTTAGTGACTCTACGCCATCCACATCCAGACCGAAGATGTAAATGTTGTCATCACCCACTTCTTCACGAATCTCAACGTTTGCACCGTCCATCGTACCGATAGTTAACGCACCGTTTAGCGCCATCTTCATGTTGCCGGTACCTGATGCTTCTTTACCTGCAGTAGAGATTTGCTCAGACACGTCAGCCGCAGGGATGATGATCTCCGCCATGCTTACACGGTAGTCAGGAATGAAGACCACTTTCAGTTTGTTACCGATACGTGGATCGTTATTCACTTTCTCTGCAATCTTGTTGATTGCGTAGATGATCTCTTTCGCTAGGTGGTAACCCGGTGCTGCTTTCGCTGCAAAGAACACCACACGAGGATGCACATCAAAAGATGGATCGTTGATGATGCGGTGGTACAGAGAAAGAATGTGCAGCATGTTTAGGTGCTGACGTTTGTATTCGTGTAGACGTTTGATTTGAACGTCAAAGATCGCATTAGTATCAAGTTCGATACCCATGTTCTCTTTCACCCAGTTAGCCAAACGCGCTTTGTTCTCTTTCTTCACTGCCATGAACTGCTTCTGGAACTTCGTATCACCAGCGAACTGAGAAATAGATTCTAGTTGGTCGAGATGCGCTGGCCACTGGTCACCAATTTTCTCAGTAATCAATGCAGACAAAGCTGGGTTACAGAATTTCAGCCAACGACGAGGTGTAATACCGTTGGTCACGTTCTGTAGACGACTCGGGTACAGCTCGTTGAACTCAGGGAACAGGTCACGTTTTACTAGCTCTGAGTGCAGAGCAGCAACACCGTTTACAGCGTAAGAACCGACTACACAAAGGTTCGCCATACGCACCATGCGATGGAAGCCTTCTTCAATAATGGACAGCTTCTGTTGTTTAGAAACATCACCCGGCCATTTCGCGCGAACTTCCTGCATAAAGCGATGGTTGATCTCGTAAATGATTTCCATATGACGAGGAAGCAGACGCTGAATCAAAGACTCGCTCCATGTTTCCAATGCTTCTGGCAACAAGGTGTGGTTGGTGTAAGCGAATGTCTTAGAACAGATGTCCCAAGCCGCTTCCCAAGATAGGCCACGCTCATCGACCAAAATACGCATTAATTCAGGGATCGCGATGGTTGGGTGAGTATCGTTAAGCTGGATTGTCTCTTTCTTCGGTAGATCTTCCAGTGCAAAACCAGCACCTTCATGACGACGAAGAATGTCACGTACCGATGCCGCACTGTGGAAGTACTGTTGCATCAAGCGCAGTGTTTTACCTTTCTCATGGTTGTCGTTCGGGTAAAGCACTTTAGTAATGTTGCCCGCATCAATCAGAGAGTGCTGAGCTTCGAAGTAGTTACCGTTGTTAAAGCTCTCTAGTGAGAATGGTGCAATGGCACGACATTCCCAAAGGCGTAGTGGATAAACAGTATCGCTTTGGTAGCCCACAATTGGTAAATCCCAAGGCATCGCTTGCACTAACATGCCTGGAATCCATTTGCGAACTTCTTTGCCATTCTCATGGGTCACTTCAACGTGGCCGTAGAAACCGATTTCTTGTTTCAGTTCAGGGCGTGCGATTTCCCAAGGGTAACCTTCGATACCACACCAAGCATCAGGCGCTTCTTTCTGATGACCTTGCTCGAAAGACTGTTTGAATAAACCGTATTCGTAGTGAAGACCGTAACCCACTGTTGGGTATTCTTGAGCAGCACATGAGTCCATGAAACACGCAGCAAGACGACCAAGACCACCGTTACCCAATGAAGGGTCGCGCTCTTCTTCCAACAAATCTGTTAAGTTTTGTCCCAATTCCGCCATCGCTTCAGAAACCTGTTCATAAAGGCCCATGCTAATCAGGTTGTTACCTGTTAAACGGCCAATCAGGAACTCAAGAGATAGGTAGTTCAGGCTTTTCGCATTAACGATGCGCTCGTCTTGCTCTGTTTCAAGCATGTCGAACGTTGTTAATTCTGCTAGAGCATGACCCATAGCCAAATACCAAGAACGGCTAGAAGCATGTTCCACAGTGGTCGCGTATGTCGCGGTAAGATTACGCTTTACGTTCGCTTGGAACGCTGCTTTATCAAACGTTTTCTGTTGCGTAGGTTTCATCGAGAAATCTCTCTTATCAGTTCTAATTCATCTGTGCCATATCCTGCCCGTACAACAAAATGTAAACATCCTCCCAAGTTGTCATGAATTTAGGAGGAGGAGTGAGGGCGTAGAGGGTGTAGCACTTAAGTCGGAGTGATCAATCTCTCATTGATAATCCAATCCGCGAGATTCTGAGTGATTGAGATCACAACGACTGCCTCAATAACCTTAGACGGGGTTTAAACAGCTCGGAGATTCAAGCGGTGCTCCTTTTGCTCATAATGTATACTTCGTCACACTAAAATTATCGTTTTTACTCAAATTACATAAAATTTCGTACAAACCACCTGCCAACCAAACGGATCGCTAGGCAATTTTATTGATCAAGTTCACAAATTAGGGGCGTAGTCTGCTAAAGAATGTGAATAGTGCGAGATTCGAGAAAGGGATCAATAAACGTAGTGAAAAACATCAAGTAACATCATTGCCACAAAAGTGACAGAGATCTCTGTTTTCTCCTCTTATTATTTGATCGAAGGGAGATCAAGAATGTGGATTCCTTCTAAACTGACGCGCCCCGGCCGCCTGCACAACGCAATTGTTCGTCCAAGAGTGCTGGACATTTTGCATAACGCCACATGCTATAAGTTAGTGCTATTTCGCTCCCCTGCAGGCTATGGCAAAACTACCATGGCGGCTCAGTGGCTTGCAGATAAACCTCACGTTGGTTGGTACAGCATTGACGATAGTGACAACGATCCTTTCCGATTCTTGAACTATTTTCTACAAGCGATCAATAAAGCAACGGATCAAAGTTGCCCGAATGCGCAAAAACTGGCGGAAAAGCGTCAGTTCTCTTCGATTCATTCACTGTTTAGTGAAGTGTTCACCGAAATGGCTCACTACCACCAAGAATGTTATGTGGTGTTGGATGATTATCATCTGCTGTCTGATGACGAAATTCATGAAGCGATGCGCTTTTTCATCAAACACATGCCGGACAACATGACCTTAGTGGTGACCAGTCGCGCAGCGCCACCACTGGGCACAGCAAACTTGCGTGTACGTGATTTGATGATCGAGATTGGTAATGAACTGCTGGCATTCGACACCGAAGAGACCACCCGTTTCTTTAATCAACGAGTTACCGATGGCGTAGACGACTCTACAGCAAACAGCTTACGTGATTACGTAGAAGGCTGGCCTTCAGCGTTGCAACTTATCGCGCTGCAAGCGCAATATCAAAAGCGTACTCTGGAGCAAAGCGCGGAATCTGTTTCTCACTTCAATCATGCACATTTGTGGGATTACTTGGTTGAAGAGGTATTTGACCTTCTCGACAACGAAACCCGTCAGTTCCTGATGCAGTGTTCAGTGTTGGAACATTTCAACGATTCACTGGTCACCGCACTGACCAAGCGTGACGACGCGTTAAGTATGATTGAATCGTTAAACCGTTTTGGCTTGTTTATTTACCCGTTGGAAGGCGAACACAACTGGTATCGCTTCCACAATTTGTTTGGTGAGTTCCTTGCCCACCAGCGTCTGGCTCGCATTCCACAGCAAGAACACGACTTACACCGCGAAGCGTCACTGGCATGGTTAGAAATGTCTAACCCGCACCAAGCTTTGCGTCATGCCAAAATCGCTCAGGATACCGATTTACTCGCCACCATTTTAAGCAAACACGGCTGGAGCATGTTCAACCAAGGCGAATTGGAGATGTTGGAGTCTTCAATTAACCTGCTTTCTTCTAATCAGCTTTATAGCGAACCTAAGCTCTGCATGCTTCAAGCTTGGCTCGCTCAAAGTCAGCACAGATACAACGATGTCGGTGCCCTGCTTTCCAAAGCTGATGAAGAGATGGCAAAGCTTAATGTGGAACTGTCGAGTAAAGAGCAAGGTGAATTCAACGCATTACGTGCTCAGGTTGCGATTAACCAAAACGAACCGGAAAAAGCTTTAGAGCTCGCTGAATTAGCTTTAAGCCAGCTCGATAACACCATTTATCGCAGCCGAATTGTGGCAACGTCCGTTGTGGGTGAAGTCAACCACGTATTAGGTCAACTCAGCCGTGCTCTGCCAATGATGCAGCAGACCGAGAAACTGGCTCGCCAGTATCAGGTTTATCATCAGGCACTTTGGGCATTATTGCAGCAAAGCGAAATTCTGATTGCTCAAGGTTATGTTCAAGCCGCTTATGAAGTTCAGGACAATGCGTTCAAACTGATTGAAGAACATCAACTTCACCAGTTGCCATTGCATGAATTCTTGTTACGCGTGCGTGCACAAATTCTCTGGTGTTGGAACCGTTTGGATGAAGCCGAAGAGTGCGCCTACAAAGGGTTGGACGTTCTCGGCAATCACTCACCAAGTAAACATCTGCACAGTTATTCTATGCTGGCGCGTATCTCGGTTGGCCGTGGCGAACTGGACAAAGCGAGCCGCTTTATTGAGCAGATTCTGCATCTGATGAAACAATCTAGTTACCATGTTGACTGGACGGCGAACGCGTCGCTTTCATTGCTGCTTTACTGGCAAGCTCGTGGTGATATGGATTCGATTCAGAATTGGCTGAATACTTCTACTCGCCCAGAAAGAGCGTGTAACCACTTTTCGCAACTGCAATGGCGCAATATTGCCCGTGCTCAAATTAACTTAGACATGATGGAAGAAGCCCAGCAAACGTTGGAATTCATGCAAGAAGAAGCGAAGAAGTATCAGTTAATTACTGATATCAACCGTAACCTGATTGTTGAGTCGATTCTGGCAACGACTCTTGGTAAAGAAGAGGAAGCACGCGATAAGCTTAAGCAAGCGTTAGCACTCACTAACCAAACCGGTATGATTGGCAACTTCCTGATCGACGGTGCCAAAGTGGGTCATGTGTTGGAGAAACTGATTCAACGCGGTGAACTGGGCGATTTAGAACGCCACCGTGCGCAACAGTTAATGAAAGAAATTTCAACCACTCAACGCAGCCGCTCTGTGCATTTTGATGAAGAGTTTGTAGAGAAACTGATCAATCACCCGAACATTCCGGAGTTAGTACGTACTAGCCCGCTAACCCAACGTGAATGGCAAGTGTTAGGTTTGATCTATTCCGGTTTCAGCAATGAACAAATTGCACAGGAACTTGATGTGGCAGGAACGACCATCAAAACTCACATTCGCAATCTGTATCAGAAACTCAATATTGCCAACCGCAAAGAAGCGGTTCACACCGCTGAGAATCTGCTGCAGTTGATGGGATATTGATTCGACTAAAACGCAAAGAGCCAGCAATGCTGGCTCTTTTTATATTCTTTCTTAAGCTTAGAAAGGTTTTGGCGCGAAACCTGTCATCACTTCAATGCGCATGGCTTTACCAATTTTCGTCATTGGGTGAACAACCACTAAGCCTTTTACTTTCTTCTTAAGCTTACCTAAATCCGCTTGCTCTTCTTTGGTGATTTCACGAGAGAAAGCCATATCCGATAACTCTTTACGCTCTTTATTGAGATCGTACTCAGCTTTGTGCTTCAAGCTTTTTAGCTGCTTAGTCAGTCTATCGATGTCATCGGTAAATTTAGTGATCATCGCACTATCGCCGCGAGTCTTGGCTGCATCCAACTTGTGATGGCAAGTATCGATGCGATTGTTCAGTTGTTGAATGTCGTTCTTCAGACTCATGGTTTAGTCCTTACATAAAATTTGGAGGCGGAGTATAGCATAGCTGCTTCAGTAGGACATGTGGAATTTATATAGAATGAATTCGTTAGTATTTAGTCACTTCTATAGGCAAAGCAAAGGGATGACAGTGCCAAAGTGTGAACGTCGAGCCTATGATTACAGAAACTCAATTCACCTCAGTGAAGATCAAACATCAGCACTGAGGTGAAACCCGTGTAATTAAGCCAAAGCCTCTAAGTTAATATCGGCACGAGTTGATGATACAAGCCGATTCCTAGCAATACGTTGAATGGGAATGTCAAACCCAGAGAGCTCAACATCGCAAGACCTATGTTTGCTTCAGGTATTGCCGCTTTAATCGCAGCAGGAGCAGCAATATAGGACGCGCTGGCGGTTAAGCTGGCAAGTATCACTATCGACCCTTCGCTTAAACCAAGTAGACCGCCAATCACCACGCCGATTGAACCTAAACACATAGGAGCACAGAGTGCAAAGACCATCAATCGCCATTGCTGGACAGGTAAAGGTCTGAGTGTATGAGCAGCCGTGATACCCATTTCCAATAGGAATAGAGCCAGTACCGCTTTAAAACCGCCCATCAACAAATCAGTTACCGGAGCGCCTTCTTTACTGCCGTACATTAGACCGATAATCACGCCACCCACCAGCAATATAACGCCTTTGTTGGTTAATGCTTCATGCCAAAGCGCACCAATAGAAACCGGCTTCGCATTCGGTAATGCAGAGCTGTGACGACGGTATAACAGCAAACCAACGATGATGGCTGGAAGCTCCATTAAGACCAAATACAGAGTGACTTCGGCTCCAACGACGAGCTGTTGCGCTTGTGTGTACGCCAAAGCTACGGCAAAAGTACCAGCACTCACAGAGCCATAGTGCGCTGCGATACTGGCGCTGTCTGCCAAATTTAAGCCAATAATTTTTCGTAAAATTGGGAAGAAGCTTAATGGAATCAGAGCACCGATCATCAATACCGCAGCCATTTCAGGTACGAGTCCCCAGCTCACATTGCCATGGAGAGCCATCCCCCCCTTGAGGCCGATGGTCAGCATCAGCAATAAACTTAACATCTCATACATAGCTTTAGGGATGGTCAGATCTGAACGGACTAAACCGGCAAATAAGCCCAACACAAAAAACATTACAACGATATCTGGCATTTATCTTCCTTTTGTTCGGTGTTGTTTTATTACAGTTTTCATTCTGGGCGGGATAATAGGGGAGATTTACCATTGACAGAAATAAAAATATTGATAACCATCCATAGATAATTATCAATATTTAAAAGTAAACCATGAACATTCGTCACCTTACTTTTCGTTTATTGCAGGTATACGTGGATGTCATTCAAACTGGCTCTATCAGTGAGAGTGCTAAACGTCTGCATCTCACTCAACCCACTGTTTCCCTACAACTTAAGCGACTTCGAGAAGCGATAGATGATCCCTTATACACTTTAGAAAACAACAAAGTTGTCGCGACCGATACCGGACAAGAGTTGTATCGCATCTGTCAACAAACTTTAAGTAATTTCAATGACTTCAACCAATACCTAGATTCCGTTCAAGCCGGGCAAAGTGGTCATTTTAGTATTGCCATGGTGAGTACCGCGCAATACATATTGCCTCGCCTTCTCGGGCCATTTAGTCAGCGATTTCCCGCCGTCGATATCAAAGTAGAAATAGGAAACCGAGAGCAAGTTTTACGACGCTTTGAGCAGGGGCAGGATGATTTGTACGTGTTTAGTCACCCCCCTTCACTTGAACATGCATGTGCTGGACGCTTTTTGTTAAACCCATTAACTCTGGTTGCTCCCTCAGACCACCCCTTGGCGCAACAACGTAAAATTTCCTTTTCCGATCTGAAGCAACAACGATTTTTGCTACGTGAGCAAGGTTCGGCAACACGTATGTTGTTTGAGAGCTGGTTGCAAACACATGGGATGACGTTGTCCAGTAGCTTGCAAATGGCCAGTAATGAAGCGATTCGAGTAGGCGTCAGTTCAGGAATGGGATTAGCGGTATTGTCCAGCCATGTGCTTCCTGCACATGACCAAAGCATCGTCGCTTTAGATGTTGAGGATTTTCCTATTGAAAGCCACTGGTACTTTATTGCCCGTAACGATCGGCATCTTGCACCGGCAGCACTTGGTTTCTTGCGCTTTGCAGAACAACACCTTGAAACTTACTTAGGTAAAAAATGGGCGAGAAACGGATTAAAAGAGCTGCTCAGCAAGTTAGTTTGACCGCGCTAAAGCTTCATCCGCCTCCTTCATTCCAAATGGCTTTCATTGTTGTTTTATTACAAAAAGAAAAGGCACCTTTAAAAGGTGCCTTTGAGCTTGTGACGGGTTTTCTAAATAGAAAAACTTAAATTGAAAGTGGAATAAGCTCTATACCGAGTACGGTACTGATGCCCATGACAACCAGTAACGACACTTTGAATACCGCTTTTGACCATTCAACATAGTTTTCTTCAGTGACTTTCTTAAAGGTCACTTGTGTCCACATGAAACATACGCCTGCAGCAACAACCAAGTATTCATAACCACCATTTCCAAGCAGGAACAGGGCTAACGCCACAAGGTTGAACGCAACCACATAAGCGATCATGTGTTTACGAGCCTTTTCGATACCAGACACGACAGGCAACACAGGGATGCCCGCGTTTTTGTAATCTTGCATGCGAAACATGGCAATCGCGTAGGAATGCGGCATCTGCCATAAACAGAACAACGCAAACAGCAAAACAGCTTCCAAGCTGATGTAATTTGTCACCGCAAGGTAGCCGACCAATGGAGGGACGGCCCCAGATACGCTGCCGACCAGAGTTCCATACACTGAGTTGCGTTTGTACCACATGGTGTAAAAGAATACGTAGAACACGTAACCCAATAGCACCACCACAGCTGATAAAGGATTCGCCATGCTATAGAGCAAAGCTGTTCCCGCTAGCAGCAGTACAATGGCAAACACGAACGCATGATCAATGTTGATGTCACCCTGAGCCAGTAAACGTCCACGTGTTCTGTCCATTTTCAAATCAATATCGCGATCGAAAATATTGTTCACCACGCAGCCTGATGCGATCACCATTGCCACACCCGCTAAGGTGCACAACAGTAATAATCCATCCGCAGCTTCTGATTTAGCTGCGAGGAAATACCCCGCAGCAACAGAGATCAAATTGCCGATGATAATCCCCGGCTTAGTGATTGATAGGTAACCTCTGATCATTTCAACCTACATCGACATGTTGACGTTAAGGTTCCACATGATCCAGATAGACCCAACAATCAGTATCAAAACAACCAATACGGTGAACATCAGTGAAACAAAGTTCCACTTGCCTTCATCTGTCTTAATTTCCATGTGTAGGAAGTAGATGAAATGAACAATCACCTGAATCAACGCACACCCAAACAGGATTGCGTATGTGATGTCTTTTGGCAGACTTTGAGTCGCGACAAAGTAAAACGGAATAATGGTCAGTATCAGTGACGCAATAAAACCTTTTACGTAGTCGCTCTTCGCGCTATCTAAATGTTGGTTGCTCATTACATAACCCCCACTAGGTAAACGATGGTAAATACACAGATCCAAACGATATCGAGGAAGTGCCAGAACAAGCTCAAGCAGTTAAAGCGAGTTTCCATCATGTCGTTCAAGCCTTTGGTTGATAGCTGCCAGTAGCACACTGCCAACCAGATCAAACCAAAGCTCACGTGTAGACCGTGTGTACCAACTAGCGTGAAGAACGCAGATAGGAACGCGCTGCGTTGAGGGCTTGCGCCTTCAGCGATCAAGTGGTGGAACTCGTACAGCTCCATCGCAATAAAGCCAGCACCGAGAACGAAAGTAATCGCTAACCAACGTTTAAGAGCCGCAATGTCTTTGCGCTTCATTGCAATCATGCCGAAACCGAAAGTGATACTACTGAACAGCAGCATCATGGTTTCTACAAATACGAATGGCAGTTCAAACAGCTCTTTCGCATCTGGGCCACCAGCGGTCGCGTTAGCAAGTACTGCGTACGTTGCGAACAAGCTCGCGAACAACACGCAGTCGCTCATCAGGTAAATCCAGAAACCAAACAGTTTCAGACCACCAGTATCGTGGTGATCATGTGCATCATGAGTATTAGCGTGCATATGTCACCTCCATATCGCTGTCGTCTTCGTTCTGAGCCGATACTTGACCTCTCGCTTCTAGAACACGTTTACGGTGCGCTTCTTCAATCGCTTTGATTTCATCAACTTGTACGTAGTAATCGATGTCTTCATTGAAGCTATGCTTGATAGCCGTTACGACAACACCGATAAAACCAACAGCGGCCAGCCACCAGATGTACCAAATCATTGCGAAACCGAAAATCAGTGCAAAGGCAGAGATATACATACCTGTCGCCGTATTCTTTGGCATATGGATTGGCTGATATTCCACTTCTTTAGTGATGTCGTGTTCACCACGCTCTTTCTGGTACCAGAAAGCATCTAACTCGTTGCCTTTTGGAATCACAGCAAAGTTATAGAATGGAGGTGGAGAAGAAGTCGCCCACTCCAACGTACGGCCATCCCAAGGGTCACCAGTAACATCAGGGTTCAGGTGACGGTCACGAATACTGACGTAGATCTGAATGAACTGACACATTACGCCTAGCGCGATAATTGCAGTACCGAATGCTGCCACTGCAAGTAGCGGGAAGAATTCAGGATCGAGATTTTGGCTGATACGACGAGTCATACCCATGAAGCCCAGCGCGTAAAGTGGCAGGAATGCTAGGATGAAACCTGTAATCCAACACCAGTAAGCGCGTTTGCCCCAAGTTTCATCGAGCATGAAACCTGTCGCTTTCGGGAACCAGTAAGTAATTGCCGCGAAACAACCAAATACCACACCGCCGATGATGACGTTATGGAAGTGCGCAATTAGGAATACTGAGTTGTGCAATACGAAGTCTGCACCCGGAACCGCCATCAGTACGCCTGTCATGCCACCAATCGTGAATGAGATTAGGAAACCAACCGTCCACATCATAGGAGTGGTAAACGTAATACGGCCTTTGTACATGGTGAACAACCAGTTGAAAATCTTAACCCCTGTTGGAATTGAGATGATCATGGTTGCGATACCAAAGAAAGCGTTAACGTTCGCACCACCACCCATAGTGAAGAAGTGATGTAGCCATACAACGAAAGCAAGGATGGTAATAACGATCGTTGCCCAAACCAGTGACGTGTAGCCAAACAGTTTCTTACGAGAGAAGGTTGCCGTCACTTCAGAGAACACTCCGAATACAGGTAATACAAGGATGTAAACCTCTGGGTGCCCCCATGCCCAAATCAGGTTGACATACATCATCATGTTGCCACCCATGTCATTGGTGAAGAAGTGCATCCCCAAGTAACGGTCAAGCGTTAGAAGCGCGATGGTCACCGTTAAAATTGGGAAAGAAATAATGATCAAGATGTTTGAACACAGCGAAGCCCAAGTGAACACAGGCATCTTCATCAATGGCATGCTTGGTGTACGCATACGTAGAATGGTCGCGAAGAAGTTCACGCCAGATAACGTCGTACCTACTCCGGATATTTGCAGCGCCCAAATCCAGTAATCGACTCCTACTCCCGGACTGGCATCAATGCCAGAAAGCGGTGGATACGCAAGCCAACCAGTACGGCCAAACTCACCCACAGCCAGAGACATATTGGTCAGGATAATACCCACAACAAACAACCAAAAACTGAGGTTGTTCAAAAACGGATACGCAACATCGCGAGCACCGATTTGCAGTGGGACAATAATGTTCATCAAACCAATGACGAGCGGCATTGCCACAAAGAAAATCATGATCACGCCATGCGCGGTAAAGATTTGATCATAGTGGTGCTGAGGCAGATAACCTGCTTCACCCGCTGATGAAAGTAGCTGTTGGCTACGCATCATCACTGCATCTGCAAAACCACGAAGTAACATGATCATCGCTGCAGCAATATACATAAAGCCAAGCTTTTTATGGTCTACCGATGTAAACCACTCATTCCAAAGATACTGCCATTTACCCATGCGAGTAATAGCCGTAACAACAGCAAGGCCAACGATCGCAATCACAGCAAGCGTGATCATGATAATTGGCTCATGGTATGGAATGGAGTCTAAAGTAAGTCTTCCAAACATCGTCTGTTACCCTTTATGTTCTGCCATGTCCATGTGACTGTGTTGTGTCTCTCCTTCACTCATATTGAGTGAACCCATGTGTTGCATAACAACCGACTCGAATAGGTCTTGTGGAATGTGAGAGTAGTAAGTCACAGGAACGTTTTCACTTGGCTCTGCAAGCGCTTGGTAATCACTGAAAGCGTGTAGCATGGATGGCTGCTTTTTCACTTCACTAACCCACTCTTCAAAGCTTTGCTCGTCAGGTAGCGCATTGGCGACAAATTTCATGTGTGAAAAGCCTTCACCGCTATAACTTGACGATATACCTTTGTACTCTCCCTCATGGTTCGCAATCAGATGTAGACGTGTCACCATGCCGGGCATAGCGTAAATTTGACTGCCTAAACGAGGAATGAAGAAAGAGTTCATGATGTTGTCAGACGTAATTTTGAACGTCACAGGAACATCTTTAGGGAAGGCAACGTAGTTAACCGTAGCGATTTTTTGTTCTGGGTAGATGAACAACCATTTCCAATCCAGTGAAACCACTTCAATCGTGACGGGTTTGATATCACTTTTCAGCGGCACAGACGGTTCTAGCTCGTGTGTTGAACGCCAAGTAATCACAGCCAAAATCGCAATGATGATGATTGGAATCGTCCAAACAACCAACTCGATCTTAGTTGAGTGAGACCACTCAGGAGCATATTCAACTTCGGTATTGCTAGCACGGTACTTATAGGCGAAGTAAATTGTCATTAAAATCACAGGGATAACAACAATCAACATCAAGAAAAGAGAGGTAATGATCAACTCTTTCTCGCGCACCCCTACTAGGCCCTTGGGATCCAGCAAAGCAGACTGACATCCAGACAGGAGCAAAATTGCACAAAACAATCCCACTCGCGACAAGATGCTTTTATATCTTGAGGCTTCCATTGACTTTCTCGATTATGTTTACGGAATTCCTTAGCAAAAGTTGGCACTTTAAGAATCCGTATGAATTTATAAGAGTTT
This sequence comes from Vibrio sp. A1-b2, assembly GCF_021726015.1. NCBI lineage: Bacteria > Pseudomonadati > Pseudomonadota > Gammaproteobacteria > Vibrionales > Vibrionaceae > Vibrio > Vibrio sp. A1-b2. The sequence continues at coordinate 511,202 of NZ_JAKKCI010000003.1, read as the reverse complement.
TATTGTGTTGAGCGTGTAACAAAAGCACTGCTGTATCTTTAACCCAGACAAATCTTTGAAAAGACATTCACACCTATCAAAAACTCATCAACGTAAAAGTTACAAAAGGAAACATTTGGTTACATCCGGCGCATTATGCTTACATAGAAACGGCATTCAAAGTGCAGCAAAATGAAATCTAACCTTCCAAAAATGAAATTCGCCTTCAAAATTAACCACTTACAAACAAAGGTTAATGCCCTTAACTTGTTGTAATACTGAGATAAAGCATTTATTGATCTAAATCAATAAATCGACCTATTGAACAGATAAATTACCCGCTATTTTTTTTAATTTTTATCCATGTATTGACACTGCCGGTTTTTGCACTCGGACCGTTACACGAGTAGCGCTAGAAATGTAACTCAGCGTCGTAGTTGCAAGAACTTCAAGACCTTAAGCAAGAATGCCGGTGAATTCCCTCAAGCTTTCATCTTCCAGTACAGAGTTTCTACAACTTCTGAACTAATCTTATTGATAACAACATTAACAACTAAAAAGCCAGTTGTTATGGTCTTTGACTAAAAAGGATGTGACCATGAATTTAACCATTCGAACTAGACTTTATATTCTGTCTATTGTTCCACTGTTACTGATTGCTGCCAGTATGATGTTTGTGAGTTTCACTCAGTCGACCAGTTTGAATAAACACCAAATGGAATCGACAAGTAACTCTATGATGGCGATGAAACAAACGGAGCTGAAGTCCTACTTACAAATCGCCGACTCAGCTTTAATTCCTTTGAAGAAAAGCAACGCTTCTTTGGAACAGGCGTTAGAAATCCTTAAAGAAGTTCAATTCGGTCAAAATGGGTATCTGTTTGGTTATGATTCAAAAGGGACTCGATTGCTGCTTGGGAAAAGCAACGCTGGCATCGGTGAGAACTTCTGGACACTACAGGATGCTCAAGGCAACTATCTGGTTCAAGATCTCATTCGCAACTCTAAAACAGGTAATTTCACCACTTACTACTTCCCAAAACCGGGAGAATCCACGCCTTTACCTAAGTTGAGCTACTCCGTTTACATCCCTCAATGGGATCTAATGATTGGGACAGGCTTTTACACTGATGATATCGATGCTGAAATTGCGATTATGGATAAGCGCGCAAATGATGATCTAATGCAAAGCTTATGGAGCTTAGCGACTGTAACGGCGGTTATCATACTTGTTGTCGGTGTATTTACTCTGTTCTTCAATCGCACCATAATGCGCCCGATCGAATTATTTGATGCTTCGATTCGCTCATTTGCCAGTGGTGATGCCGATCTCACCGCACGAATGGAGAAGTTTACCGTACCAGAATTCGCCTCTCTCAGTACCAATTTCAACGCTTTCGTTAGTAGCCTGCAAGAAATCATTAAACGAGTAAATCAAGTAGGAAGACAAGTGGTCGATGAAACGAACCTGATGTCACAGCGCGCAGCTCAGGTCGATGACTTAGCCACAAATCAACGCGGTGAAACCGAACAGGTTGCCACCGCAATGACAGAAATGACCACGACCGCCAATGAAATCTCAAACAATGCCATCCAAGCCGCACAGTCAGCTAAAGATGCTGATGACAATGCAATATCGGCGCACGAGATCGTAGATTCGGCAGCGCAATCGGTACAGGCATTAGCGGAGGAAGTCTCGCAAGCGAGCAATGTTATTTCTAAACTAGAAGGGGATGTGAAAAATATTTCAATGTCTCTGGAAGTTATTCAGGACATTGCGGAACAAACTAATTTGCTGGCGCTCAATGCTGCAATAGAAGCGGCAAGAGCAGGTGATCAAGGTCGAGGCTTTGCCGTTGTTGCTGATGAAGTGCGTAAGCTAGCCAGCAGGACTCAACAAAGTACGGGTGAAATCCATGCGGTTATCAATCAGCTAAAAACCGCTTCAGATGCGGCAGTGCATGCCATGGATTCAAGTCAAAGCAGAAGTGAAGCGGCTGTGAATGAAGCCAATGCTGCGGCAAAAGCTCTGGAGAAAATTCAGCAATCCATCGGCATGATTATGGATATGAATTCCTTGATCGCAACCGCAACAGAAGAGCAAAGCATCGTTGGTCAAGAAATCTCACAACGTATTGTTGTCATTTCCGATCAAAGTAGTGAGTCAGCGACTTTGGCAAATGAAAACCGACGCGGTAGCCAAAGCCTAAATGAACGAGCGCATGAACTGTACGATCTAGTTGCAAGATTTAAGGTGTGAGTAATTTACACTGTAAACAACGACTTTGAATAACATAAAAAGAAAGGGAAATGAGCGACTGTTTTAATACTCGACGTTCATTTCTCGCCTGTACTCCGACAAACACACAATTTTCTAATGAATGCACAAACATCATAAAGGCCTGTCTATGTTTAAAAATCTGTCTTTAAAAAACAAACTGGCAATCTCTGCCAGTATCGCCATCATCCTCGGTGGTGTATTAGTAGAAGCGTTATCATACAATGCCGCTCTTAAACGACTCGACATCGAAGTTGAACAGCGCCTACAAAGCACAACCACTTCTTACAACCAGTATGTTAACGACTGGCTTATCTCAAAAGAGCGAGCCTTGACAGCGCTATCAAGCGAATCAAAACAAGAAGACATTGTTACTCACCTAAAACAAGTTCGTGATTCTGCAGGTTTTGACAATGTATTCTTGGCATATCCAGATGGCTCTCAGCGAAATGCCAACGATGTAAAATTGCCTCCAGGTAATGACGACCCTCGAAAATGGGGCTGGTATATCAACGCAAAAGCGAATCCAGCAAAAGTGTTTATGGATAACCCGACAACTGCTGCAGCAACAGGGGCAAATGTTGTTTCTCTGGGTAAAGCACTGAACTTACATGGCCAGCAAGTTGTATTGGGAGCGGACGTAGAAATCACGGATATCGTCAACAACATTACGCAGGTCATTTTACCTGGCGAAGGCTATATGTTTATAGCCAACGAACAAGGCAACATATTCACTCATACCAATACCAAATTGCTAAACAAAAACGTCTCTGAATTAGGTATTGACTACGCTGACATCAAAAAAGCCGTTTCCAGCCAAACTGATCTCACCATTTCAGTGGCAGGCGAAGCGTACGTGCTTTACGCGAGAAACATAGACAACACACGTTTGACAACGGTAACTGTGATTAATTATGAATCGCTGGTGGCACCGTTATATGACGCTATTTTGGGTCAGTTGCTTGTAACAGCTATTGTGGTAATTCTCTGTACAGTCTTGTTCAACCTATTGTGTAACGTTCTCTTCCGTCCATTAAATAACGTGTCAAACGCGCTGGCACAAATCGCCAATGGTAGCGGTGATTTAACTCAGCGTATCGAAGTTGAAAATAACGATGAGGTCGGAACGCTAGCAAATAACTTCAATACATTCGTCGAAAGCTTAAGACAGTTAATCGAACATATTCGCCTACAGGCGCAGCACCTGTCCGAACAGTCAGAGCATGGCGCACATCGAGCCAATCAATCTGCGTCTGAACTTAATCATCAGCATCAAGAAGTGGTAATGGTGGCAACAGCAGTCACAGAGATGGCGTCGGCGACACAGGAAATAGCTTCCCATGCCGAGCAAACCGCTCAAGCGGCACAAGATTCAGCCATTAGCACAAATAATGGTCATGATTTAGTGATTCAAACGAAAGGTTCAATTAATAGTCTGGCAAATTCGGTGAGTGAAGCAAGCACGGTAATTTCAGCGCTCAATAAGCATGCTCTTGAGATATCAACTGTCCTCGCAACGATTCAAGGTATTGCTGAACAAACCAACTTATTAGCTCTGAACGCTGCAATTGAAGCGGCTCGCGCTGGTGAACAAGGTCGCGGATTTGCTGTGGTAGCTGACGAAGTTCGTGTTTTATCACAACGAACTCACACATCAACGGAAGAAATCAAAGCAACTATCGAGACTTTGCAAGATACCACCAAACAAGCGGTAAACTTAATGGAAAGCAGCTCTGAGCTCGCTAGAGATTCAGTAGAAGATGCAGATAAGGCAACGGTGGCACTGGAAGATATCAAAACAGCCGTAGCGCTCATTAGTGATATGGCTACTCAAATCGCAACAGCAGCGGAAGAGCAGACCCATGTGACCAGTGAAATCACGCAAAATGTCACGTCAATCAAAGATGTGACAGATCAGCTTGTTGTCGGGTCAGAAGAGAGCTTAAGCCAATCCAATGAACTGAGACACCAAGCCGATGAACTTAGAGCAAAAGTGGCGACTTTTAAACTCAGTTAATAAGCGTTAGTGTGATAAACAAAAGCCGCGCCCATTTCTGAGGCGCGGCTTTTCATTTGTTCTTTAACACTGTCTGTCTTCTACAAAACGGTGTCTATCAACACTCTATGAAGTAAGAAATTAAAGCTCAGCTTCTTTCTTAATCGCTTTGATCAAAATAGAGGTATCCATGCGACCTTCACCTTGTTCAGATAGAGACTGATAGGACTCAATCGTTTTTTGCGTCATAGGTAAAGTTACGCCCTGACGTTTCGCTTCATCAAGACAGAAACCAAGATCTTTGATCATCCAATCAATAGCGAAACCGAAGTCGAACTTATTCTGCGACATGGTTACAGCACGGTTTTCCATCTGCCAAGATCCTGCCGCACCGTTTTTCAAACACGCAACGAGAGTTTCAATATCAAGGCCAGCTTTTTCAGCCAGAATCAAACCTTCAGAAATACCTGTCAGAGCGCCAGCAATGCAGATCTGGTTAACCATTTTAGCGCGTTGTCCCTGCCCTACTTTGCCCATTAGAACAGAAGAGCGGCCATACGCGTCAAATATAGGCTGAAGATATTCGAAAACCTCTGGCTCACCACCGCACATAATCGTCAGAACGCCATTCTCCGCGCCTGCTTGGCCACCTGACACTGGTGCATCCATAAAGCGTACTCCAACAGCCTGAGCGGCTTCTGAGAGCTCTTCAGCAAGGAGTGCAGATGTTGTCGTATGGTCAACCAGAACAGCTCCAGATTTCATAAATGCTAATGCGCCGGTTTCGCTGGTGGTCATACTACGAACGTCGTCATCATTACCAACACAAAGCAAAACGACATCAGCATCTTTCACGCACTCAGCGACTGTTGAGCGATAAGCACCGCCATGTTGCTCCGCCCAAGCTTTCGCTTTTGCTTCTGTACGGTTAAAAACGGTAACGTCAAATCCTGCTTTGACCAAGTGACCAGCCATGGGATAACCCATAACACCTAAACCAATAAAACTGACTTTCATTTAAATATCCTTGAGAATTGAGCTTTTCTTAGCCAGTGGAGTGTAGCCATTCCATCTATAGGGATTCGCCTTATTCTTATGCACGGACTAAGTTGATTCTTGTAAACTGACTAACGTACACGATTAAAGTTCAAGAGCAAAAAACCGAGCCTAAGCTCGGTTTTTCATTATTGGATTTCAGCGTTGTGGTAAACCTGCTGAACATCGTCACAGTCGTCTAGTAGATCTAGGAACTTCTGGAACTTATCTGCGTCTTCACCAGAGATTGGGCTTTGGTTCTGAGGAACGAAAGTGATCTCTTCAACATCAAGTGTTAAGTCAGGGAATGCTGCATTCAATGCCGTTTTCACTTTGAAGAACTCTGTGTTTGGAGCAAATACCGTGATTACGCCGTCTTCAAGCTCGATATCCGTTACGTCAGCATCTTCCATCATCAATGCTTCTAGTACCGCTTCTTCATCATCGCCTTTGAACTGGAATACTGCTTGGTGATCGAACATGTGTGCAACAACACCAGGAGTACCGATTTTAGCGCCAGTCTTAACGAAGCATTGGCGTACGTCTTGGAAGGTACGGTTGCCGTTGTCTGTTAGACAGTCAACAATCACGCTTACACCGCCAGGGCCAAAACCTTCGTAACGAGCTGGTTGGTAATCTTCACCGCCACCACCACTTGCTTTATCTAACGCTTTTTCAATAACGTGTGCTGGTACTTGGTCTCTTTTCGCTTTGCTGATCAGATGGCGTAGAGACAAGTTCATGTCTGGGTCGATACCACCATTCTTTGCACAAACGTAAATCTCTTTACCGTATTTTGAGTAAACCTTAATTTTTGCGCCTTGAGTTTTCGCCATAGAGGCTTTGCGCACTTCGAAACTTCTTCCCATCGGGATGTTCTCTCTAGTTCAATTTAATGCGACGGATTCATGCAGAAAGCGAAGTTCCTGCTTAGGTGGGCATTACATGACGCCCATAACCCTTTTGTATTTGTCCACCGACTGTTGAAACCATTCTTTATCTTGTTCAGAAGTCAGAGTGGTTAGATGCTTAGTAATCTCTTCCGGTCCGCCTTTTGCCTGCTTCATTTTCCAAATCAAAAAAGAAGCCTGTTTATCCAGTTCTATTTTGTTTTTCTCATTCGCATCAAGCAGAGCAAGGTTGAAAGACATTAGTAAACCCACAGTCGATAAAAACATGGGGCGAAATATAGCATAGGAATGGCAAAAATTAAGAGTCAAAAATGTCGGATTCTATGACTTTCGTTACTAAGCGTACAAAAAAGCGAGTTAGGTGAAAATTTGATATTAGGCTGAATAACCACAAAATAGAAAGGGTGGCAACAGCCACCCTTGTAAACCTAGCAAGTGAGTATCTTAATGAAGGAGTCCGAGTTCCTTTGCTTCTTCAATAGACAAGCCACTTTCACGGATCTCTCTTAATGCTTCAATGCGACGGCGAGCTTCCGCTGATTTTTGTTTGCTTACTGGAATCTGAGTATCAACTTCTTCTTTGAAGTCCCACTTTTCTGTGATGCCAGTGATTTCATCATGGTTAATAGAATTAATGGACATTGTAACCTCCGAACAAACCATGCAAGGACATGTAATCTGTAGCAAAGGACCAAATCGGTGTTAAGTACATTTGAGCAAGAATGTGATTCAGACGATAGTTCAGAAATCTAATTTATAAATATCTCAATTATATTTTGTACAAGCTGAAAACTGGCAGTACATTTAGAGAATTCACTGCGAAAAATCCAACCTGATCCAGCGCAAGTTTTCTCTCTCCAAAGCCCCGTCATTTCTCGACATGCGCCTTTTATCCCCTATCAAAAAATGTTCAATTATTGCTTATCATTTACTCTAGCGTTTCAAGCAGTTTCCAACTCGGAATAGCTGTCCATATTTTTACTTGAGTTCAACAGCTCGGAAAAATGATCAAGGGAATGAGGAGAAATACGAAAGCATGATCATGGAGGATTATTCGAACACCCCAAATTTGAGGCAAAAAAAATCGAGTCCTTGGGGAGAACTCGATAAAAAGTATTCAGAATGAATGTAACAATATGAGCCAATCTTTAAATTCATCAGATAGGGCAAAAGGTTGTCTATTCGGTTGTAACTTTAGCCAACAAGCGCGGACATAATGTCAGACATATGTCAGCGTTATGTTCAAAGTCTGTTCATTTGTTGAGTTAAATCCCAATAGCCACTTCATCAAGCGCTCTGAACACAGATTCATCCAGATGTCCGTCAAAAACCTGCTTACACACTTTTCTTCTTACCGCTAGGCCAGAGATCAGACGTTCGATCGAAAGGTGCTTGTTCTCATTCTGAGTGTTATACAGCTCGATCATCTTACTCAAAGTCTCATAAGGTATGACTTGATCATCCACTCGTAGCCAATCAAGCTTGTCAATCAACTCTAAGCACTCTTCTCTGATTGATGAAGGGGCATGCCCGGTCATTGCCGCTAACGCGCTTATACTGCGTTCTAGAGCTTCTGACGAGGTGTACTTAGATAACGTAATGGTGATCTCATCAGCATTAATTTCAACTAAGTGCTTACGCTGTTTTACCCGACGCCCTAATTTGCCTCTTGGAGAGGGTGATTTACGTTGGATTGGTTCAAATTCACCATCAATGATCTCAGAGAGCTCAGCCAACTTCTGTTTCGATACCATTTCATGGCGAAGCGGGTTAGGTAAGGTTGGAGCCATATTACGTTTACCGGCATTCGTCATTTTCGCTCGTGAGTATCGTAAAACTTCTTCAACATCGCATTTGATATCTACTTGGTAATCAACAACCTTCCCTTTATCGATCGAGGTCGTGATCGTCAGATGGTAACCCCACAGGTTAACAACAAACAGATCGTCATTACCTTTGCCATCAGAGAGACGTTTCAGCTCTCTGATCAGATCCATTGAGAATCTACGCCACTCGATATTACGCGCAAGCTTCTGGTTAAGTTCGCTTAACATCATCACGTCTGTATGTCGGCGTGACATGCGGCTTCTGAAGTACGAGTACAACTGGAAGACCAGCGTGTGTTGCTTCAGGATTTCAGGTGGAAACAGGAAGAAGTAATCACGAGTCATCAACTCTTCGAAAAATGAAGGCTCCCAAACCAGAATGTACAGATTCGGTTTGATCCTGATTTCACCATCACTTCCTTCCGTTGGGGCTTCCTCTGAAGCGGTGATCGTTCTTGCTAGGAAACGGAATCGATCACTCTTAAAGCCTTCAGGCATGTTCTCGCTCAACCAGCGTCCTGTTAACTCATGCAGCTGGAAATCCGTAAATTCGATACGATCAATACTGTCACGAATGGAATCACGCGCAGGGCCACTGTCTTTCTTCCCTCTCAGTGAAAGAATGTCTGTGATGTAGAGCGGTGTCTTGTTCGGCACGTGACTGGCATTGAGCTGATAATCTTCATGGTGATGATCATGGTATTGCACTGTAAGCGTAAACAGAGCGAACAACGTCATAAGATCATCAACTGTCATGATGTTCTTTGATGAACGCGTTTCGATTACCGCTCGGGTACCAGAAATAGAAACCATTGATTTTTGGTAGCTTTTTCTTGTTCTTGGTGGCGCCAACGCTTGATCAATAATCCCTGCCCAGTTTGTTGGCGAAACAACGAACTGCTCGGTTTCATCTTTCATCGCTGGTGGCGTATTGAGTCCGTGTTCATTAAGCAGTCGTTTATTGACTTGTGTTTGAGCAAGCGCTTTAGAGCGTTTTTGTTTTTCTGATTGCTTAACAGATTCAGTCACTAAACTTGTGGAGCCTAATACAGAAATAAGCTGGTTTGGATTGATAAAACGGTGAAGCATGGTTTTACCAGCTAGGCCTTCTTCAAATCGCACTGGGATTTGTTGAAACAGACCAATACTGACTGCTGCACGCAATCTTTGCTGGATAGCTGCTCGTGTCAGCTGACCGTCTGTTGCATCTATCAATTCTGTTGTTGAAACCAATCCATCTTTACTGCTAAAGCCACGAAGTGAGATAAGATTAAGCAGTTCGATAATACTTTTCGTCACACCTTTAAAATGTTGATACTGCTCTATCCAATCGATCGCAGATTCAGAAACGGCAAAAAGATGTCCATCTTTGTGGCTTCTTGGTGCTTTGATCAGTATTTTTTCTTCTGATGCCATTATTAGATCTATCCCACACTAACCGTAATATCGCTATAGTTCCAAAAGAATAAAGAAAAAAAGATCATAAATAAAGAAAAAGTTGTTGCTCTTAAATAACTGATCTTTTTGATTATAATGATTAATAGTGATTAGAGTGATCATATGATCTGAGTGAGAATTTACTTGTAACTAATTGTATTTACAATAGATATTTTTTTCACTTTCAGAAGCATGATCATAGAGTTCCCGAAACCATGATCATTAACTCTTTGAAAGCATGATCAATATTATTTAGAACTATGATCATGATGATTTCGAATGAATGATCAAAGCAAACCTCAAAGCATGATCATGGTGGGTACACAAGTTATCCACAATTCTAATTTATATTTGCTTGTCCAATCATTTCACTCCTTGGTTTTTAGGGAAAATCACTTCGGACGCATGATCAAGGATTTCAAATAAAAGCGACTTATTGAACGAATTTTAATCGTATCAGATAGAAATGCATCTTCAATGAACACTTAGTGCGCAAGCCGTATTTACGGGGTACTTCATGAAAGCATGATCATGGAATAATGAGTATTTCCCTATTGTCGTTCTAATTCGTATTGAAAGGAGTGTGTTTACTGCCAGATTTCACTAAATCCCCTATTACGACTGACATGCACCGTAGTTTGGTCGATTTTTTTCATGCTTCCGAACGATGTATATCTCTTGATCATTGATCCGAAAATGGATCTTCAGATCAAACATATTTGTAGATGAAAAGTGAGAACCTGAATCCTTGATCATCGTTCCTATTGTCCCAGAAATATTCGGAACGATGATCATCATAGCTACCTTGATCATGCTTCCTTAATTATTTTGATAAATGTGTTAGTAATTGTGGGACTCAATGAGTTGCCCTGCTTTTCTGTCAATTTGTTTCTGCTTGATTATCTTTCAGTTGAATTTACACCTACCGTAATTTATTCGGACTGTTTAATCGTTCCGAGAGAGTAAGAATCGGTTTGTTCGTCAATCTCCGGTTTACATTGTAAATAAGTGACACTGTAATATTTAAAATCTTTGTAGCTTTCCCTAACTTTATTCAGGTTAATAAACGTTATTATCAGGCTCATTTTTTACCATTTCAGCGTTAATTCATTTAAATGATACTATTTTGTCATTTTAATGTGATTTTTATCTAAAAGTGATTGTTCACCTTTTTATTGTAAAGTAAGCTCAATGCTGTACAATCTTTTGCAAGAAACTAATAACGGAAATTGGCTATGAAAAGAGAACAAACAATCGATAATCTCTACAAACTCGCCGAACAAACACAACAGGTGCAGTCTGACCGTATTGAGATTGTTTTAGAAGAACGTCGTGATGAGCATTTTCCTCCGATGTCAAAAGCTTTGATGGAGACGCGCTCAGGTTTAACTCGTCGTAAGTTAGACGAAGCGATAGCGAAAATGGAAGAAGCTGGCCACCAATTCACGAAGAATAACGCTAACCACTACTCCATTTCTTTATCTGAAGCACATATGCTCATGGATGCGGCGGGCGTGCCGAAGTTCCATGAACGTAAGAAGAACTCAGAAAACAAACCTTGGATTATCAACGTACAAAACCAAAAAGGTGGTACGGGTAAATCAATGACAGCCGTTCATTTAGCGGCTTGTTTGGCTTTGAATTTGGATAAACGTTACCGTATCTGTCTGATTGACTTGGATCCACAAGGTTCACTTCGTTTGTTCTTGAATCCACAGATTAGTGTGACTGAGCACAGCAATATCTACTCTGCAGTGGATGTCATGCTGGACAACGTTCCAGAAGAAGTTGAAGTGGATAAAGAGTTCTTGCATAAGAATGTACTGCTTCCAACCCAATATCCGAACTTGAAGACCATTTCAGCGTTCCCAGAAGATGCGATGTTCAACGCGGAAGCTTGGCAATATCTATCTCAAAATCAGTCGCTTGATATCGTTCGTCTACTGAAAGATAAACTGATTGATAAAATTGGCGATGATTTCGATGTCATCATGATTGATACCGGTCCACACGTTGACCCCCTTGTATGGAACGCTATGTATGCCTCAAACGCCCTTCTTATTCCATGTGCAGCTAAGCGTTTAGACTGGGCTTCAACGGTTAACTTCTTCCAACACTTGCCAACGGTCTATGAGATGTTCCCTGATGACTGGAAGGGCTTGGAATTCGTTCGTTTAATGCCGACCATGTTTGAAGATGACAACAAGAAGCAGGTTTCGGTGTTAACGGAAATGAACTATCTGTTGGGTGACCAAGTAATGATGGCGACGATTCCACGTAGCCGTGCATTTGAAACGTGTGCAGATACCTATAGTACTGTATTTGATTTGACTGTGAGCGATTTTGAAGGCGGTAAGAAAACCTTAGCAACCGCGCAAGATTCTGTTCAGAAAAGCGCGTTAGAGCTTGAGCGTGTTCTTCACAGTCACTGGACTTCATTAAATCAGGGGTAAGTAAGTTATGGCAATTAAGACATCTGATCTGAATGCAAAATTGTTTGGTAAAGTTGATAAGCGCCGTGCAACTACGCCCAAGGAAGCTCAGTCAGCAGCAAAAGATCAGGCGCAAATTATTGAGTTAGCCGTTGCTGGTGAACAAATGGTAACGTTTGAACTGACACGGATTCCGGCTGCAGAGGTCGAAGCGAAAACGCAAGTATTCGCAGCAAATGCTCGTGAGCAAAGCTTTTTAAATGAGCACGCACTTTCTGACATTCTAAGCACGTTACGTGAGCGTGGGCAGCAATATCCCGCTGTTGGTCGCCGTATGGCTGATGGAACCATCGAAGTTCTTGATGGTAGTCGTCGTCGTATGTCGTGTATTCTGGCTGAAAAAGAGTTCCTTGTTTACGTTGCGGATGACATTAATGCGGAACATGCGAAGTTTTTGTCTGATGTAGCGAATGCTCATAAGCCGCTTTCTCTTTATGAGAAGGGTAAAGAGATGCAAGCTAAGCTGGATAGTGGTGAAGCGGAAGATCAAAAAGCACTGGCAAAGATGTTCCAATGCAGTGAAGCTCTTGTTAGTGGCGCTCTGAAAGCTGCGGCGTTACCTCTAGAGCTATTGCAAGCCTACCCTAACGTGGTTGAACTGGGACGCCCTACTATTGTTAAACTGCATAAGCAATTTAATGAGCTAAACGACAAGCAACGTTCTGCACTGTTAAACAAGTGCCACGAAGAAGAAGGCTTTGTTTGGCAGCGTTGTCAGTCACAAGGTGTTGCTCGAATCACAAAAGAAGTGACGGAAACTTTAGAAGAATGGATTCACGATTTGGTTCCGCCAAAACGTGCTGTCAACAACAATGTTGACTTGATTAAGGGACGCGTGAGTTATGCGCGTAAAGGCAATAATCTGACCTTGAACCTGAAGAAAATTGACGATGCTTTGATGACGGATATTCTCGAGTTTTTAGAAAGTAAAATCGACTAATAAAAAATCCCGCGAGTTTCGCGGGATTTTTTTATCTATGCATGTTTAAAACAGGATTAGTTTCTTAGGCGTTGCCAGTATTTCTCGTAAATCGCTAGAGCTTCTGGACCTACGTCGTTAATGAATTCGCCGTTCGCGATATCTTCGTCTGTTGGGAAGATAGTTGTGTTGTTTCGTAGCTCATCCGGTAGTAGCGCACGACCAGTCGTTGTTGCCGATGCGTAACCCAAGCTGTTAACGATTTCAGCCTGGTTATCTGCTTGATACATGAAGTTAATAAACTTGTGCGCCAGTGCTTTGTGTTCACTTCCTGACGGGATAGTAAAGTTATCCATCCACAATACAGAACCCTCTTTAGGGAACACGAATTTAAGTTCCGGCATATCCACTTGGCCTTGATATGCGTTTCCGTTCCATTGCATACCTACAGAGGCTTCACCAGACACGTAAGGAACGTGTGGAGCGTCTGAGTTGTACAGTAGAACGTTATCTTTAAGTTCAACTAGAGATTGATACGCTTTTTCGATCTCTTTTTCATTCTTAGTATTGATGCTATAGCCATTCAGTTTTAGCGCCATACCGAATACGTCACGGATGTCATCAATCAACATAACTTGTTGAGCGTATTTTTTATCCCATAGATCAGCCCAGCGAGTTACGCCTTCAGGAAGAGCAGCAGAGTTGTAGCTCAAACCTGTTACACCGAAGATGTATGGTAGAGAGTATTTGTTCTCAGGGTCATGAGCTTGACCTAGTAGCGCTGGCAGAGCATCTTTCATATTTGGAATTTGGTTATGATCTAGTTCTGCAAGCAAGCCTTCACGGCCCATCTTCTCAATAAAATAAGCGGATGCGAAAACAACGTCATACCCAGTGCCTTTAAGAAGCTTGAGTTTGGTATACATTGACTCATTGTTCTCAAATGTTGAGTAGTTAACCGTTACGCCTTCTTGCTCTTCAAATTGTTTTAGCGAAGCCTCTGGCAGATAGCCGCCCCACGCATAAACGTTTAGCGTCTGCATTTCTGCACTTACTTGAGCAGATCCAATTGTTGCAGCTAATACCAATCCTTTGATGAAAGTATTCATTAATAATCATGTCCTGACAGCCAGTACCATACTGGGGTTCAAATGAATAATTAGGCAAATTGTTTGCTCAATAAAGCAAATATAATTTGTCGTCAGGGAAAATTTTTTTGACCTTAAATAGTAAGAGCCTACAGGGTGTTATAGACAGGTTCTAACTGGGCTTATTGTCTATTATTGGGGTGTGTTACCATACGATTACTTTCACTGATTGCGTAAATTTATGTCTTCTGAAACCACTCAATTTGTATCTTATCTATTCTCGCTACGTCAGCTTGCACTCAAGCACCAATTTCGTTTTGGTGTGTTTTTGCAAGGGAGTCAAGAATGGAACTACTCGTTGATTCAGCATTGGCTGAAGGATTCAAACAGCAATACCGCTTTCCAAGTTGGTGGTGATGCTTTTGATGGCGTGCGATATGTTCCGTTTAATAAAGGCCAACAATTGTTAGGGCAAGAGTGCGATCTTCTGATTTGCGATTTATCCACTGGATGGGATGCAAACAGTTTTAGCGCTGCACTGGGTACGCTTATCGGAGGCGGGATTTTGCTTGTGTTAGGTGCAAACACTGTTTCTGCAAACCCTGCTGAAGTGTGGTTAAAAAGAGCTTTAGACAATTTGATTGTCATGTCTCCTGACATTCTACCTTCCCTACCCTCAGTGTCTTCTGAAGCACATAAGATTGATTATTCTCAGCAGCAGCTAGCGGTAGATAACATCGTCAAAGTGGTTACTGGACATCGAAAGCGACCTCTGATTTTAACTGCAGACAGAGGTAGAGGTAAAAGTAGTGCGTTAGGAATGGCCGCTGCAAAGCTGATGTCAGAACGCAATATTCGGATTGTAGTTACTGCTCCAAGCCTGGCCTCTGTCAGCCCGGTCTTTCATTTTGCGCAGAAATTGTTGGTTGGTTCATCTGGTCAGAAAGGATTGGTTGAATACGAGCACTCTATTCTGCGTTTTATTGCGCCAGATGAGTTATTAAGAAGTCGACTTGATTGTGATTTACTCTTGGTTGACGAAGCGGCTGCTTTGCCTCTTCCTATGTTGAAAGAGATGGTGAGCTGTTATCACCGTGCCGTGTTTTCTTCAACCATTCATGGTTATGAAGGTTGCGGTCGAGGTTTCTCTTTGAAGTTTCAGTCGTGGCTAAAGGACGTTCGTCCGGAAATGAAGCTACAAAACATGACTCAGCCAATTCGTTGGAGCCAAGGCGATCCGCTGGAAGCATGGCATCGAGAGAGTTTTTTACTTGATTTTGATTTTCAACCAATCAGTGTTGAGGTTTCGGTTGACGCTTTGCAATTCAGTTGGGTGACTAAAACGAACTTATTGGATGATCCAGCATTGCTTCATAGCATTTTCAGTTTACTGGTCAATGCTCATTATCAAACATCACCGAGTGATTTATTTCATTTGTTAGGTGATGAAAAAATGTCTGTATACATAGCAACACATCATGATGTTTTGGTGGGGTGCATTCTATCCGTGGAAGAGGGCGCACTGGACAAAGCTTTAATTGAAGATATCCAACTTGGGAAAAGAAGACCTAAAGGTCACTTGTCTCCCATCACCATTGCTAACCAACTTGGAATCGCAGAAGCTGCTGTAGCAAAAAGTCAACGAATCATGCGTATAGCGGTTCACCCTGATGTGCAAAATAAAAACATTGGTTATGAGTTGGTAAAACACTTTGCTTTGCAGAATGCCTGTGATTACCTTTCGACGAGTTTTGGCGCCTCCAGTGCATTGGTAAATTTCTGGCGAAAATGCGGTTTTCAAACCATAAAGGTTGGCTCACTGCGAGATCAGGCAAGTGGTTGTTATTCTGTTCTCATGGTGAAAGGAGAAAACGTCGATTGGCTAAAGCTGGCTAAGCAGAAGCACGCACAGCATTTTGATTTTGAGTTATCTGATTCGCTACAGGCGATGGAGCCAAATTTAGTTAAAACTTTGCTGAGCGAAAACCTGTGTTCTGATACTCGACCGCCAATCGCTCTTGTTCACAATTATGCGCTTGGTGGCTCAAACTATGAAAGTGCCGCTGTTTGGTTACGGTCATTCGCTTTATCGATAGGTGAGGAACAAGTAAACACTCTTTCGGATTTGTTCGTATCGAAAGTTGTTCAGCGATTGTCGTGGAAGGAATGTGCCGAACGACATCAATTAACAGGAAGAAAGCAAGTTGAAACGAATATCAGAAAAGAGCTACTTATTCTAATCGACGATTTACAGTGTAAACCGGGGTGGTAATGTTAGATATTGTATGTTTTACACTGTAAATTTATGTTATCTATTTGATTTTTATAGGTTTAAATTAACCGAAGGATTTAAGCCATCAATCAGCATTGCCTGTTCTACAGGCATTGGCCTTGCTATCAAATAACCTTGATATGAACTTACATTGAGTTGCGCGAACGTTTCAACCATCTCTCGATTTTCGATACCTTCGATGGTCATTTCCATTTGCTTGTTCTCACATAAAGTCGATAGGAATTGAAGGTAGCCCAAAGCTTCGTTTTCAATGAGAGACTGATTGGCAAGTTCTCGATCCACTTTTAACATTTTGAACGGTAGCTTGAAGATAGAAGTAATAGAGCTATATCCAGAACCAAAATCGTCCATAGCCAAAGGGAACCCCATGGCATTTAACTCATAGAGTCCTTCCAAAACTTGCTGGTTATTATCGATAAGAACTGATTCTGTAAGTTCCAAAACTAAGTTTTCAGGCTTGGCTCTTTTATCATGAGTTAATTTCAACAGTTTTTCTGGAAATGCCTCTTTCAGCAATTGGAGTGCTGAAATATTGACGTGCACTTTTAGGCTACAGTTCCAAGCCTGATTGTATTGCACGATGAAATCAGCTGACTTAGAAAATATCTTATTACCGAGTAAAGAAATAAGGCCGAGAGTCTCTGCGACAGGAATAAATTCATCGGGACGTATAAAGCCAAATTGTTCTGTTTCCCAGCGAGCTAACGCTTCAAAGGATTTTAGTTGGCCACTTTTGGCATCAACGATAGGCTGTAGATGTATCGTTATTTCATCATTTTCGATCGCTTGCTTTATATGGTTTTCCACATAAAAGTATTTGTCGACTTCAGGTTTTACTTGGTCGTTATAAATTACCCAATTCTTCTTGGATTTTTCGACTGCATATTCACATGTCTGATAGGTAGAATTAATAATTTCTTCTGAAGAAAGCTCGCATTCTCGACAAACGTAAATACCTATATAAGCATCACCAAAGTAAGAAACGTTATTGCGTGCAATTGTTTTGAACTGCTGGATGAATTCGTCGGCCAATTTTCCCAGCTCTTCGTCGGGTAGGTCTTTCGCGATGAGTACGGAAAAGGTATCCAAACTGCTTCTGTAGCACTGGCTCTCATAACGGCTAAATAGGTGGAAACACTCTAACAAGCTTGCTATGAAATCGGTCAGGATGAATTCGCTGTATTGACTGACGTAGGATTTAATGCCCGAGACATGAATGGTTATCATGGTAACGCTGGAGGTACGCTTCGATAAATCTAACGTGAGCTTATCCTTGTTTGGCAGGCCTGTTAGTTTATCAAAATAGGCCAATTGCCAAATTGATTCTTCCAGCTTCTTTTGTTCAGTGACATCTTTATGGTTACCGACCATATATTCACCGGAATCATCCACTTGGTTGATTCCGGTACCTTCGATCCAGATGTAATTGCCATCCTTCTTTTTTACTCGGTATTGGGTAATGACGCGGCTGTCATCACCCACTGCTTTAACGTGAGTTGTCACATTACTGCTGAAGGGTTTTCTATCTTCTGGGTGTATTAGCTGAATCCAGTTATCAAGAGTGGTTTGGCAGTCAATGTCGAATTGTTCATAAAAACGTTGATTGTAGAAGGAGACCTGCCCATCAGGCATCATCATCCATAAACCTTCTACGGCTGAATTAAACATGTTGTTAAAACGTCTTTGGATCAATTCATCCATATCAAGGAATATCCTTTCTCTCGCTGAATGCTTACGTTTACAGTACGGTAAGCATCATAATACATGTGTTACATGATTTATATCAATTACATTAATATCATTAACATGGTGTGTTGCCTCATCTCGTCCGGTAAATCCAGTAGTTGCCTGTTTTAAAACTTATAGATAAGGTGGTTCTTGTATTGCTAGTGTAAATGATTACAGCAGCTACAATTTACACTGTAAAGGCGCGTAGTTGGCGGGTATAACTTTTAGGGTGATACACGCCTTAATTTGAATATATGGATGTTTGGTATACGTCTCAGTTTCGATACACTGGAAATCAACGTTATGTGTACCGTAAAGGTTTAGTTGTATGTGGAAGGATGTCATTACACTCACGGGAGATAAAACTCGTGTAGTCGCTAAATTAACGGATGGTAAATTCGACAAGAATGGGGCCACTCAAGAAAGCTTGGTGAGTGCGCTACAACATCTTGATGCTTCCAAATTCTATCTAATGGAAGATGAAGTAACGCGTTTCATTAATTGTGCCAGTGAAGGTAAAGGTGAAGCGTACGAAGGTATTGTCATCGCGGAAAAACGTAACGCAAGCTTACTCGTGGTGCTTAGCGAACATGACATGATTGCGAGCATGGTCGTGACTGGCGCGTATGGTGGACGAGGGCTTCAAAGTAGTGAAATTATTCAAGCTTTGGCGGACGCAAACGTAATTAAAGGTATAAATAAAGCCGCACTAAAAAAAGTCTTTGTTGTTAGTAACAAATTGGCTGGCGGCGAGACGTTTACTCAGCCTGTCGCACAAGGTAAAGAAGCGATTAATGGTAAAGACGCGAAGTTCTTACCACTCGTTGAAGATGTAAATAAGCGAATTCTTGCGCCTCAGTCGGTTAAAGGTCAAGACAAAATAGATATGCGTGATTTGGGCGAAACCATTACGGTCAGCGAAAACGATCCAGTAATGCGCCGCCAACCCGCGACTAAAGGTGAACCTGGATTTACCGTTCAAGGCAAAATTCTACTTCCTAAACCCGGTGTCGATGCTGCTCTGGTTGCGGGTAACGGCACTCATCTTAGCCCTACCAATCCTAATCTATTGCTGGCGTCGATTAACGGCATGCCTGTATTTAGAAATAAAACCATCGATGTAGAAAATGCGATTTGTCTGAATAACGTGAGTGTCGCAACAGGGCATGTGAAGTTTAAGGGCAATGTGGTTATCACTGGTGATATTGAGCCGGGGATGATTGTACGTGCTACAGGTTCAGTGACTGTCGGTGGTTTTATTGAATCAGCCGATGTTCAGGCGCAGGGTAATATTGAAGTAGGTAAAGGCATCATTGGTCACACTGCGACCGAAGGTGAAGAAAAGAGCTGTACTGTTAAATCGGGAAGCACGATAAAAGCAAACTATGCTCAATATGCAGAACTGCAGGCTGGGGAAGATATTCATCTTGCCGTTCACAGCATGGGGAACGTTATTCGCTGCGCTAAAGACCTAATTGTTCTTGATGAGAAAGAGACTCAGGGGACATTAAGTGGAGGCACAGCCAAAGTGGGTGGGAAAGTCGTGTGTCTTAATTTAGGCGTTGAAGGCGATACCGTTACTCACCTTGAAGCCTTTGCCAATTTTAACCGCTTTAAAGAACGTATTGCCAGTCACAAAGACCAATACAAGCAGGCTCAAGAAGGTACGATGGATGCCATTCGTAAAGAACTGGAGTTCAAGAAACGTCCTAAAGCAGAACGTACGGAAGAAGAAGAACTCGAAATTAACGAGAGAAAAGAAAAAGCTAATGAACGTTTAGAGAAGGTTAAGAACTCACTTGATTTGCTGAATGAAGAGTTCGAACTTGCTATGGCAGCCAATACAGTAGAAGCAAAAAGCAAAGTGTTTACTCATGTTACGGTTCAGTTTGGTGAGGAGAAAGTCGTGACTAAGCGAGTTCGTGGCCCATCCATATTTTCATTCAATCAATATGAAATCCAAGTGTCTTCAAAACTGGAAGATGAAGACGTTGGGGTTTAAATCTAGAGCTGAAAATGAAACAAGGCTGAAGAATAAACAAGGCTGAAGAATAAACAAGGGGAGCATTCGCTCCCCCTTTGTTCATGTATCTGCTATTAATTCACTGCGCGTATCTTGCCGTGTTTAAGATCGTTAAGAACCATAGATTTCGGCCCATCGGCAATGATGGTTCCTTTTTCCATGACAATTACACGGTCAACCACATCCAGCATCGATGTTTTATGAGTTATCAGAATCAATGTTTCAGTTGGTGTGAGCTGTTTCATTTGATTCTTAATGTGCATTTCAGAACGATTATCCATCGCGCTGGTTGGTTCATCCATTAGTAATACCGGAGGACGCCCCAACAGGGCTCGTGCGATAGAAACCGCCTGGCGTTGACCTCCAGATAATAACAAACCACCTTCACCAACTTGGCGCTCTAAGCCGGCAGGATCTTGCTGTGTAAACACTGTCACACCTGCTCGGTTTGCCGCATCCATGACTTCTCTGTCGTCCACCAGCGGGCGACCGAGGGTTATGTTATCTCTGATAGTGCCGTAAAACAGAACGCTCTCTTGAGGCACACAGCCAATATTACGACGAATATCGATGTGATGGAGCTGCTTAATATCGGTATCGTCAATGCGTACATGGCCTTCAGTCGGTTGATACAAGCCCATGATTAAGCGTTCTAGCGTGGTTTTACCTGAGCCAATACGACCGATAATTGCCACTTTCTCACCCGGATTGATGGTCAGACTCAAATCACGAATCGAGGCAATCGGAGAGTCAGGGTAGTGGAACGTCACCTTATCCAGTTCAATTTTCCCTTGAATCATTGGGCGGTGAATATAGCGCTTACCTTCTTCTTGCTCATCTGGCAGTGCCATTACTTGTTCGATGATTTTCAAAGAAGCTTTCGCTTGGTTATAGCGGGTCGATAATAGAGATAATTGAACCATAGGGCCAATGGCGCGACCGCTCAGCATCGTTGCCGCAATAAGACCACCCATCGTCAGGTTTCCTTGGGCTATTAGGTATACACCCAAAATAATCATCCCAACGCTCGATGCCTGCT
Organism: Vibrio sp. A1-b2; assembly: GCF_021726015.1. NCBI lineage: Bacteria > Pseudomonadati > Pseudomonadota > Gammaproteobacteria > Vibrionales > Vibrionaceae > Vibrio > Vibrio sp. A1-b2. The sequence goes on along the minus strand of NZ_JAKKCI010000003.1, from coordinate 490,158 downwards.
GAACCAGACCAGCTGTACTTTGAATGCCATCAGTAATTCGGCGGCTTTTGATATTCCAGTTTGCCATATGGGAAATGGCTTCTTCCCAACGGTGTTGGAACTGGCCTTGTGCGCCAAAAAGTTTCACCGTTTCAAGACCAGCTAAGCTTTCAATCAGGTTCGCATATTTCTGAGATGCAAGGCGTGAGCCTTCTTCAATCGCCCGACGTAGAGGTGCCTGAATCAGCAGAGAGTATATGATCAGAACACACACACCGATAATCGGTACGTAAACCAGATCGCCAGCCATTAACCAAATAATGATCAGAAATAGAATCGAAAACGGCAGATCAATTAGCGATGAAACGGTCGCTGAAGTGAAGAACTCTCTTATGGACTCAAACTCTTGAAGATGACGAGCAAATGCGCCCACTGATGGCGGACGAGATTCCATGCGAATCCCCATCACTTTACTGAACAGTTTTGAGGAGATGAGGATGTCCGATTTCTTACCTGCGATATCAATAAAGTAGTTGCGAAGCATCTTCAATGTGAAGTCGAACAGAAATATGACAAACACACCACTGGCCAAAACCCACAAGGTTTCAAAAGCAAGGTTAGGAAGCACTTTGTCATACACTAACCGAGTAAACATCGGTGCCGCGATAGCAAACAGGTTTATCAGCAGCGAAGCGAACATCACATCACGATAAATGCGCTTTGATTGCCAAATTGTGCCCCAGAACCAGTGTCCTTCACGGGTCTTGAGAATTTCTGGTGAACGTTCATCGTAGCGAAATTGCTTTTTCACCATGAAGTAACGGCCGATAAAGCGGGCATTCAACTCTTCTAACGGGTACGCAATCGGCACCATGCCGGATTCAGCAGTAACAATCTCGGCTTCTTGTTTCTCTTCATTAATGCTATTGAGAACACAAGCTTCATTTCCTCGCAGTAGAAGAATAACAGGGAAGACTAAACGAGGGATTTCTTTTAGGGTTGAACGGTTTTCTTTAGCGATAAGTCCCGCACGCTCAGCAGCGCGGGGGAAAAGAAATGGTGTCAGCTTGCCATCTGTCAGCGGTAATCCATTGATTAACGCATCAGGTGAATTCGCCAATCCATAATAACGACTCACATAGACCAGTGAATTAAGTAGCGTATCTTGCATTAAACTGACCTTTATCCTTATTTATCAACGATGAAACCTTGGAATACTTCAATAAAGTGTTCCGATAGGAAATCCAACTGAGCCTGAGTTTCAACGCGAGAAGCGATGGTCTTAATACCTAGGTTATGCGCAGTTCTTGAAATAGAGGTTAAAGTGAACTTTTGCTTCTCATCGTCTAAGTGGTGAGTAAACAGATAATCCAGCTTCACGTATTTAGGTCTAAATTCGTTGATGTAATCCAAAGACTGGAAATTACGTCCATAGTTATCGACACCAAACTCAGCCCCCGCAGAGCGAATCGCGTTGCAGAACAGTGCCGTATGATGTGGCGCATTGATAAAACAGCTTTCTGGTATCTCAAAGTGGAGCAGGGCGCAAACCTCTTTATGTTTGGCCAGTTTTTGCGTGATCCAGCGGATAAAGCTTGGCTGTTCAATACTGCTTTGAGCGATGTTGATCGCCAGTGGCGCGTTAAACTCGTTCGCCTCTAGCTTCTCAATCATTTTATCAATGACGTATTCATCGAACTGGTGGCTTGCATTTAACTGTTCAAGAGCAAACAGATATTGGTTGGCGGTATAGCGTTGTTCACCGTTATCAATCGCAGAGAACACTTCACGGTGGAAGGTCTCACCCCAGCCATCATTCGCCGCCTGAAAGCGGTATTGGAACCAGTCGTTGTGCATGGCTTCTTCAACCAGTGCTTTCCACTGTTGTTTACCCATAATGACTTGGTCTGATTCGGCTTGAATAAAGCCATATTTCACTTCCGCGTTGGCTTTAGAAGCCGCGACTGCGTTATCTAGCAACGAAAGTATCTGTGTTGAATTTTTCTTGCTCTGGTTATGCACAATGCCCAGATAGACTTTCTCTTGAGTCATGCCTGTAGGGTCTGCACTGATATCCTGAACGCAGCCGAAAATGCTCTCTGCAACCATTTTCAGCTCGTTCTCATCCATATTTGGCAAGATGAAACCAAACTCATCGGTAGAGATACGGGCAATGGTGGTGTTTGGTGCGGAAAGCGTGACTTTTAAATGTTCAGCTAAGTTACCAATCATGCCATCTCCGGCTTCATAGCCCTTATCATCGTACAACTCTTTAATGAATTGAGCCTGAAGAATGGCCACGCCACCAATTGCGCTTTCTGCCAACCAGCTATTAAGTTGGTTCATGTAGTACGCACGGTTACCTAAATGAGATACAGGGTCAATATAAGCACGCTCACGAAGTTGTTGAGCCTCTTGTGCTTGCGCTTTGAAAGACTTTTCAACTTGCGCAGACATACTATTTATACCTTCCACCACAGAAATAAGATCTTTGGTTTTTGGTAGTGGAAGCGGATCGCCAAAATAGTTGCGAGCCACTTGTTCCATCTTATTGACGATCATCTGCAATGGACGAAGTGCGCGTCTGACGATGATGGAAATCGCCACCAAACCAGCAAAGAAGATTGCGCCGAAAGCAATACTCAGACGAATAAGCGCATTCCATAACTGTGAATAAGCTTCACCAGGGTGGCTGATGATTTCGACTTCTGCAAGTTGCATCCAGCCACTGGTGACGACGCGTTGGTCAGTAATCGGTTGAAATAAATTTAGGTTCGTAAACCAAACAGGAACCGAACTAGGCTTGATAGGGTAGGCACGTTCAATCTGTTGGTCGTCGTCGAGAAATTTCAACCTAACTAGCGAGTAGGTACTTCCATCAAACAGCGCATTGATAACAGACTCAACCGCGACGGTATCTTTTTTCTCAAGGTAAGGTGCGAGAGCTAAACCAACGGTATTGATCGTATTACTCACTTCAGAGCGTTGTTGTTGCTCTAAGTTGTCACGAGTCGTGTTAAATTCGATAACGAATACCGAAGCTAACAGCAGAACAAATACAGTTATCATCCCTGCGACCAGTTGTTTATATAGTGTCATAGTACCTACTCATCGTAACTGATTAGTGGTTTATTCAGTTTAAGAGAGCGCTCTCGAGCGCGTAAATCATTCCAAAGGCTAAGACGTGAAGAGTCGCCAGCAAGCTGACCGTTCTTAGATTTCATTAGCCACAAGTTTTTACCGTTGAAACTGTATATAGGTAACAAGTCTCTACGAGTTGAAGCGGGTTTTATTTCCCCGTTGATGTTGTCCAAAATCAACGGTTCTGCATTCGGTGTTGAGTAGTAGGCAAGAACCATGTGGAACTGGTTAAGCTCAATGGCTTTAACGTACACAAGGCGCAGTTTGATATCCGATACGCCAAGTTCAAGCAGAGAGAAATACTTCGCAATCGTGAAGTCTTCACAGTCACCTGCATTACTGCCGAGAAATTCCAACGGTGTTGCCCAGTAATCGTTTTTACCCCATAGCTGGATATCGTTAACGAAATAAAGCTGGTTAAAAAAGCGGTTCACTTGAGTTAATTGTTCTTTTTCTGACAAGCCTTTATAACGGGTCATTTCTGAACGCCAAGTCGCCACGCGCTTACCTGCTCTTTGACCATAAGTCGTAGAGACAGCATCAATCCACTGTTGCTCCTGTTTACTGAGAGCCAGTGATATGGATGATGTCATTAGGATAAGCGTTGCAGCTAGCCAGCGCTTCATAGCGTATCCCAATCACTATTGTTTAAATGGGTCAGTTCGTGGTTGAGCATTCGGTATTATTCCCGCAAGGCGTTTGTCTTTGCTCTAAGAATCGGTTCAAGTAGGTACTCCATCACTGTTCGTTTGCCGGTAATAATGTCAATCGATGCAGTCATTCCCGGAATAATGGGCAGATTTTCATCGTGACCAAACGACGTCTCAGTGGTACGCACTCGAACCAAATAGAAACTGTTGCCTTCTTCGTCTTGGGTGGTATCGGCGCTGATATGTTCTAGAGTGCCTTCTAAACCACCGTATTTAGTAAAATCGTAAGCGCTGAATTTCACAATTGCATGTAAATCAGGGCGTAAGAATGCGATATCCTGAGGAGCTATCTGTGCTTCCACAAGCAGTGTGTCTTCTGTCGGTACTATCTCGACGATGTCCATACCCGGCTGGATAACACCGCCCACGGTATTTACATTCAGTGTTTTCACAGTACCTGTAACCGGTGAAACAACCACAGTTCGGTTTACACGGTCTTCCAATCCCACCGCAGACTCTGTCATCGAAGAGAGCTTATCTTGAATTTGGTTAAGCTCTTGTTGCTGCTGAGAACGGAATTTCTGTGCGGTATCAATTCGGCTTAACATCGCTTCGCGAATGTTTGACCTCAATACCGGCACTTTTAGTTCGCTGGAAGTGAGTTCACGACGGGTGTCGTTCACCTGACGTTGCAGTTTCAGCAGCTCAATACGTGGCACCACGCCTTCATCGGCTAAAGGTTTTGTGATTTCCAATTCTTTATTAGCAAAATCATAGCTTTGTCGAAGGTTCTTGATTCGCGCTTGAATCTCTATCAGCTCTTGCTGCTTCTGCTTAACTTGCTGTGTCATTACAGAAATTTGGTTTCTCAAATTATCCAAATCTTGTTGATATTCTGCACGTTGACGAGCCACCAGCTCAGGCTGTGTATCCTTGAGCAAGGGAGGGAAGGCAAGCTTGTTGTAATCAATACGAACACTGTTCTCCCAATTGTTCTCAGAAAAGTCTTCGTCGATAGTGACACTGGAAAGTGTCGCGGAGAGCTGCAGCACGTTTGCTGTTAAGTTGGCTACCTGTTGTTCACGTTCGCGGAAATCTGAACGGAAGCGAGTGTCATCAATTAGGATTAGTTGTTGGCCTTTTTGAACTTGTTCGCCTTCGCGAACCAAAATCTGCTTTACCAAACCGCCTTCCAAGTTTTGGATGACTTGGACTTGAGAAGAAGGAACGACTTTTCCTTGGCCTCGAGTGACTTGATCGATTTCGGCCCAAGATGCCCATGCGGAAGCAGCGATAAAAAAAGCGATCATCACCCAAAGCATTACCCTCGCACTACTCGGAGTGTTTAGAAGCAGTGCGGCTGTTTGGTCGTCGACATACTCGAGTTCTGTCGCGGAGAGCTTATTGTAACTACTCTTGCTCATGGTGTTCCTTGATATTGCGGTTCGTAACTAATCGCTTATTGATTTACCTATAAGAATAAATGTTAATTATGGAATGCGTATAGCTATTTCCATTTAATTTTTGAATTCATTCGTTTTTTCGATAGATTTGTTGAATTGTTAATGTGCTTATTTGGTCTGTGAGCTGTTTTTCTTAACTTTAGTTAAGTTCATAATTTCTCGCCGTTATTACTATCTGCGGGTGAATCGCTTGAGTTCTGTAACAGTTCAGAGGACAATCGGCAAAAAATTACGAGGAGTAGAAATGGATCTTTCAGATATTCGCCGTGAGTACATCCGAGGTGGTTTGAGACGTAAGGATTTGCTTGCCGATCCCATTGACCAATTTAACTTATGGTTACAACAAGCGATTGATGCAAAATTAACTGACCCGACAGCGATGACGGTTGCGACCGTTGATCAAAATGGTCAGCCTTTTCAACGTATTGTTCTGCTGAAGAACTTAGATAAAAATGGTTTCGTTTTCTATACCAACTTGGGAAGCAGAAAAGCGCAGCATATTGAACATAACAACAAAGTCAGTATCCATTTCCCTTGGCATCCTTTAGAAAGACAAGTTCATATTACTGGTACGGCAGAAAAACTGAGCGCACTAGAAAATATGAAGTATTTCACTTCTCGTCCAAAAGACAGCCAAATTGCGGCTATCGCTAGCCATCAAAGTAGTCGCATTTCGGCTCGCGGCATTCTCGAAGGTAAATATTTAGAACTGAAACAGAAGTTCGCCAACGGTGAGATTCCAGTGCCGAGTTTCTGGGGTGGATATCGAATCAGACCTGAAAGCATTGAGTTTTGGCAGGGTGGGGAACATCGTTTACATGACCGTTTCTTATTCAGCAAAACAAACGACACGTGGACGGTTGACCGTTTAGCACCATAATTAGTTTGTTACTTTCGCTAAAAGAATTTGAGCAAAAGAAAAGGGGGAATATATTCCCCCTTTGTCACATTTGTTGCTCGTATATTGCTTATTCCAGCTCACGTAGGATACGGAAACCCACATAGTTGGCTGCAGTAGAAGGTCCTATAAATAGCTGTTTGTCTGCTTTTGCCATCTCAGGTGAGAAGATCCAAGCACCACCTTTAGCCATGCCTCTTTCATCGTTGGTCCATTCCCACACGTTACCCACCATGTCGTAGAAGCCTAGACGGTTAGGTTCAAATGCTCTCACTGGAGACGTGCTCTTATTGGACCACTGAGTACCACCCCAACCAGTATTCGCTTTACCTGACCCAAAGTTATCGCCCCACCAGTAGCCGTTCTGGCTACCTGAACGAGCGGCAATTTCCCACTCATCTTCACTTGGTAAACGGTATTTGAAACCCGTTTGTTGAGAAAGCCAACGTGTGTAGGCGACCGCATCATTTTTGCTGATACAGACGGCAGGTGATTGAGCAGATTGTTTGAAGCCTGGATTACGCCAATAACTTTCGGCTATAGGAGTCACTTCAGAATTGTCGACCGTAATACAGATGTTTTTAAGCTCTGCATCTGTTTGGTAGCTGGTTTGATTCACGAATGTCTCAAACTGACCGACAGTAATTGGTGTCGCACTCAATGCGAAAGCATGATCAAGGCGAATTTGTCTTGAAGCTTGATCACCCAGCAGATATTCACCTTTTATCATGGTGATCATCTCAGGGGCTTTTGCATTGCCCTTCAATGAATCTGCAAACTTATGACCCGGTTTCAAAACGTTTTCATATTCGTTCAGGACTGCACGTAGCGTCTGGTCTGCTGTAACTTCAATTTCACTGTTGAAAGAGCGATAGCCTTCTTTCTCAATGATGATGTGATGTTTACCAACGGGCATCAGCACTTCTACAGGCGTACTGCCATATTGAACGCCATCAACGATGACTCTGTCTGCATATTGATTTGAACGTACTGAAAGGCTTACCCAAGCTACTTCTTTTTGCTTCTCACCAGTCTGATTACCTTCACCCGGTGCAAAACAGTATTGGGAATCTAAGTTAAGAAGCTTACAAGGTGCATTTTCAGCAGGACGAGCATCAAGCTGGGCTGAAATCACGGTGCGGAATTTGCTGCCATCTGAGAAGCCAGATTCAACAACAGAGTGCTTTAGAACATGAATATTGAGAGAAACATCAGATAGGTATTGTTTGACGATAGCTGATTCGCTGGTCTCGTCCACAAGCCAGTTCTGGAACTGTTTAACCGCTTTTTGTAGCCCGAGTTCATTTGTCTGGCTGCTACATTGAGCTAATGTCATGTCCGCGTTACAGGTGTTGGTAAAGCTGACTTTTTGTTCGCCTGTGCGTTTTAGTTCTTCACGCAAACGTTCCACACGAGCGCGAAGTTTGTCTTGCTCTAAACCTGCTATGTTCTGCTCAACAACGCCTTGCGCAGATTTTTTCTGAGCCAGGGCTGTTTGCAGTTCTTGTAGCTTTTGTTCAGCTTCTAAGCGAGACTTTTGGTTCTGCTTCACTTCAGACCACGCATCTTGATACGCCTGTTGCGAAGGCATTATGTCAAGATCCGGTTCATCTATCATTTTGAGATAGTCGCGCTCCAAATTTGCTTTCGCTGTTTTTAGCTTCGCATCGAGTTTGACTGTCAGTTGATTAAGACGATCCAATTCTTGTTGTTGATTGTCGACAGCAGTCTGATCGGACTGGGTTGCCTTTTTTGCATCCTGCAACTCTGAATGTTTACTGAACAGCGCGTCATCAATGGCCATTACAGAGGAAGGCGTTCCTTCTGCCAACGTCGATGTCGCCATTAAGCAAGGTGAGAGTGCTATTAGAAGAGCGGATAAACCTTGTCGCATTGTTGTCTACTTCAGTTAAGTTTTAAAAAATGTTTTGGCTATTCTAAACGAAAACGCCATTTTGTCAGAAGTTATCTTTCAATAACTTGGTAACAAAATGGCGTTTTAACATAGCCTTATTTATCAGCTTTGTGAATCATCACAGAAAAATCACTGTATTCCGTCGCCTAGCCGTTTTTGTTTGGTCTTAGTTTTACCCAGATAGAATCGTTGCCATTCACAGTGATAACACGGTTGTAAGTTTCAAAACCGTCTTTAGACACAGTAACTTGATGACGACCCGCTGGTAGAACGATTTCTACAGGAGTACTACCATAGTTAATACCATTGATGGTCACAGAATCGTTATATTGGTCTGAACGAACAGTGACATTTGCCCACTGTTTATCGTTCTTTTTGTTTGCGCTCTCGTCAGCTGCACCTTGTAGGCAGTAGCGAGTAGAAACATTCAGCAACTTACACGCTGCGACTGCTTCAGGTTTCGCTTGTAACTGAGCTTGCATTTGAGTGGTGTAATCGTTGTTGCCTTCAAAACCACTCTTGATGATTTGGCTTTCTTGAACGTGAATGTTGAGTTCAACACCGTTGGTGTTTTGCTTAACAAGCGTAGATTCAGTCACACCGTCCAGCAACTTAGCACGAAACGTTTTAACAGCTTTTTGCTTAGTCAGGTATTTGCCTTGGTTAGCACATTCGCCAAGCGTCATCGTTGTAGAACAGGCGGTTTTGTAGCTTGTTTCTAAAACACTGCTTTCACGAAGTTCAGCTTCAAGGCGCTTAACGCGCGCTTCAATACGGCTTTCTTCCAAGTTGGCAAATTCAGTTTTTAAGCGAGCTTGTTTCTGCTTAATCTGAGACAAACGCATTTCGCTTTCTGTCACAGCCTGTTCGTTGGCTAACTTTTCAGACTGATTCTGTTTTACCGCAGCCCAAGTTTCTTGGTATTTCTTTTGGAAGGTAATCAGGTCAGTTTCAGGATCATCCAATAGACGTGAGTATTGTTTATCTAGAGCTGATTTTGCTCTATTACGCTTCGCATCTAATTCATCTGCTTCGCGTTGGAGGCGTTCTTCTTCATTTTTCAATTGTTGAAGTTTGGCACCTTCCGCTTCATAGTCTGAAGAAATCGTGTCAATTTCATTTTGTTTGATACTTATCTTCTCATCGATGCTCGCCACAGGATCAGCCTGTGTTACTTGTTCTGCGTTCACCGATGCAGTTACCCAAAGAGGGCTTAGCGCAAGCAATAGCGCTGGGATGCGATATTTGATCATAGGTCCCTGCAACAATTTAACATTTAACCACTGATAATAGTGGGAAAGACAATCTTTTGACAGCTTTTAAATAAGCCGACTCATAATGCAAACTCTGTAGCTTTTTTAGCTTCAAAGCACTAAAACTTACTGAAACCTGCTACTAGGTCTCTGATTTTGTAAATCTTATAAATGTGCATTTCCCATTTTGAGCAGATTCATAAAATATGCAAGCACCGATTTCTGATTCACAGCGCTGTTTTTCGATTGAATACACATTGACCGTAATTTATGTGCACTTGATCATTGTTCCGACTAGATGAATAACCCTCATTTCATCACCATAAATTATCGCATATGCTCACTGTTGATTATTGGTGATTGAAAAGTGTACAGCATTATCACTGAGGGGAAATTTGGTATAAAATTAGAGCCAATTTCAAAAAATGACATGGTCTTGAGTGAGCAAAGTATGACAACTTCTGCCTATACAGAGCAAAGAGCCAAAGTTTTGTCGCCTCGCCCGGCGCAGTTAATTACTTTGCCTGCATATATGGATTGCCATGATCACAACTACACGCAAATTGTAATTGGCCTAAAGGGGCAAGCGGAGTTTGAAGTGTGCGGCAGTGGCAATGTTGTCGGACCGGGGCAGGGTTGTGTTGTTACCTCCGGAACCGATCATGCTTTTGGCGGCATTGTCGGTCAGTCAGATATCTTGGTTTTGAACTTGCCTCTTCCTTCTGACGATGACCCTTTAGCCTTGCAAAAGATAAATGATCTTTCTCGCAGTGATGTGTACTTCCAACTCGATGGCCAAATTCAAAAACTGATTCAACTATTAGTGTTGGAAATGCAATCTTCTCCCGATGACTTACTTTTGAGTCGCGCTTGTAGCGATACAGTGACAGCTCTATTGCAGAGACACATATCCAGCTTTTCTACTCATAGAAAAGACTCGCGCTTCGACTTAGAAGCGGTCGATCGCTATATCGAACAGCATTTAAGTCGTCGAATTTCTGTCGCGCAGTTAGCGGGCAGCGTATTTCTTGGAGAAAGCCAATTTCATTGCCTGTTTAAAGAACAGCTTGGTATCACACCACACCAGTATGTGTTGGGTAAGCGTGTTGATATGGCGAAATCCCTCATAGAACAAGGTCGTTTAAATCTAGGTCAAATTGCAGAACTGACAGGGTTTTCAAACCAAAGTACCTTTACCCATACTTTCTCTCGTTTGCAGGGTATTTCACCTTCGCAATTCAAGAAAAGCTGTCGCAACTAAGCTTCCAAATTAAGAAATCACACCGCAATTTTGTTTTTTTCTACGTTCGCTAACATTTGTCCATAGCGATCTTCACTATTACTCGCCTTAATTAATGATAATTATTCTTCTTTAAAGCGTGATTTAGTCAATTAAAGGTTACTTATTTGCGTTATCTGGTAAAAAATTAGCATATTCTTTTGTTGTAAATGATGTGATTCTGTTTTCGCTTTGTTAATAAACCAAGTTTTTAGCAAAAAGCTCGGAGTTTTTGACAAGTAATCCTCGTGCGCTCAAAATACACTGCTGCCATTGTAGGAAGCCCGTATTGGATAAACGGGTATGAGATTGAGGAAAACGCGTGTTTACAGCAACTGATGTGTTGAAAGCCGAATTTGTAGAGCAACCGCTAAACAAATTGTGGTCGCAGATCTCTCCACTCTATATGGTGGATGAATCCCAATGGCTAAAGGAACTTTTACCCCTAGCAACGCCGACTGAAGATGAAAAGTCAGCGATAGCGGTTAAAACAACCGAACTGATTGAGACTATACGTAAAGACAAGCAGTCGATTCAAATGATTGATGCGCTTCTGCTTGAATACAGCTTAGATACTCAAGAAGGTATCTTGTTGATGTGTCTCGCTGAAGCTCTAATGCGTATTCCCGATACGGAAACTGCAGACGCCTTCATTAAAGATCGTCTCGGTGTTGCAGACTGGAAATCGCACCTTAAGAATTCAGATTCTGTATTTGTTAACGCTTCAACTTGGGGCTTAATGTTTACAGGTAAAGTGATTGGTCTTTCTGACGCAGATAGCACCAGCCCTATCCAAGCGGTTAACCGTTTAGTGAACAAGTTGACTGAGCCTGTGATTCGTAAAGCAATGCATCAAGCGATGAAGATCATGGGTCACCAGTTTGTTCTTGGTCGTAACATTGCTGAAGCGCAAAAAAATGGCCGTAAGATGCGCGACAAAGGTTTTACCTACTCCTTTGATATGTTAGGTGAAGCGGCGCTAACCACTGCTGATGCGAAAAAGTACTGCCAAGACTACTTAACAGCCATTGAAGCTGTAGGGCGCGACAAATATGGTTTAGACACCAGCCCAGCTCCGTCTATTTCTATCAAACTTTCTGCACTACACCCTCGTTACGAAGTGGCAAACCGCGATCGAGTAATGAGTGAGTTGTACCAAACGTTAATGCAATTGCTTGAGAAAGCAATTGAGCTTGATGTTGCTATCACGATTGATGCTGAAGAAGCAGACCGTTTAGAACTTTCTCTTGAACTGTTTGAAAAAGTTTACCGCAGTGAACTTGTAAAAGGTTGGGGCAAGTTTGGTCTAGTAATCCAAGCTTACTCAAAACGTGCTCTGCCAGTTCTGGCTTGGTTAACAGCGCTGGCAAAAGATCAGGGCGACCTAATTCCTGTTCGTCTTGTAAAAGGTGCGTACTGGGATAGTGAGATTAAGTGGTCTCAACAAGCGGGTTACACTGGCTACCCTGTATATACTCGTAAAGAATCTACCGATGTTTCTTATTTGGCGTGTGCGCGTTTTCTACTCAGTGAATCTGTCCGTGGCAATCTGTTCCCGCAGTTTGCTAGCCACAACGCGCAAACAGTCACTTCTATTGCTGTGATGGCAACACACAGAGACTTCGAATTCCAGCGTCTACATGGCATGGGGGACGCTCTTTATAACCATGTAATGAAAGCGTACAAGCAATCGGTGCGTATTTATGCTCCGGTAGGCAGCCATAAAGACCTGTTGCCTTATCTTGTGCGCCGTCTTCTAGAGAACGGCGCAAACAGCTCGTTTGTTCACCGTTTAGTTGATGCACGCTGCCCGATTTCATCTTTGATTCAGCATCCGGTCGATATGCTGCTTGAGTTTGATTCCTTCAACAATACTCAAATTCCATTGCCGCCAGCTATCTTCTCGGAGCGCCGTAATTCTTATGGTGTGAACATAGATATCGAAAGCGAAGCTAAACCATTTGAAAAGCAAGTTGAGTCATTTGCTGGTCATCAGTGGAAAGCTGCGCCAATCATCAATGGCAGCTCAAAGATCGAAAGCATGATCAAGGATGGTGTTAAACCTGTAGTGGTCACAGCACCGTATGATCGTCGTATCGAAGTGGGTCAAGCGTACTTTGCTTCCCATGATCATGTTTCCGAAGCGATCGAATCTGCGCAAGCTGCATTTGCGAGCTGGAACCAAGAGCCTGCATCTGTTCGTAGCGAAAAGTTAGAGAAGCTTGCGGATCTATTGGAAGCGAATCTGGCTGAGTTAGTCGCAATCTGTCATCACGAAGCGGGTAAAACCATTCATGACAGCATTGATGAAGTTCGTGAAGCGGTTGATTTCTGTCGTTACTACGCCAAACAAGTGGATTGCTTAGGCGAATTCACAGTGGATGGCTTTGATGGAGAGAAGCGTACGGTACAACGTGAAGGTCGTGGTGTATTCGTTTGTATCAGCCCTTGGAACTTCCCTCTGGCAATTTTCCTAGGTCAGATCTCTGCTGCACTAGTTGCTGGTAACACTGTGGTTGCAAAACCAGCAGAGCAAACCAGTTTAATCGCTGTTCGCGCGGTTGAATTGATGCTTGAAGCAGGTTTCCCTGCTGGAGTTATTCAACTACTTCCGGGTAAAGGTTCAGAAATTGGTAGTGCGCTTACTTCTCACCCAAGTATCGCGGGCGTGGCGTTTACGGGCTCTACCGCAACAGCGCAACGTATTAACCAAACACTGGCTGAGCGCGATGCCGATCCTGTTCCGTTTATCGCGGAAACCGGTGGTCAGAACGCAATGATCGTAGACAGTACAGCGCTACCTGAGCAAGTGGTTCGTGACGTTCTTCGTTCAGCGTTTGCTTCTGCGGGTCAACGCTGTTCAGCGCTACGTGTTCTTTTCGTTCAGCAAGATATTGCCGACCGCATTACCACGCTTATCCAAGGTGCAATGCAAGAGCTGTCGATTGGTCTTCCTTATTTGCATACTACTGATGTCGGCCCTGTGATTGATGCGAAAGCAAAACAAACACTGCTTGAGCATATTGACCACATGACGAAGACGCAGAAGAAAGTTGCTGAGCTTAGTCTGGGTGAAGATTGCCAACACGGTGATTTTGTTGCACCGACAGCGTTTGAGATTGCAGATATTTCATGTCTGACGGAAGAAAAATTTGGTCCGGTACTGCACATTGTTCGCTTCAAAGCGAGTGAACTGGCGGATGTGGTGAATCAAATTAACCAGACAGGTTTTGGTCTGACTATGGGTATTCATAGCCGCAACGAAACGACCTATCGCTGGATTGAAAAACATGCACGTGTTGGTAACTGCTACATCAACCGCGACCAAGTTGGTGCTGTGGTTGGTGTTCAGCCGTTTGGTGGTCAAGGGCTATCGGGTACTGGCCCGAAAGCTGGTGGTCCACACTATTTATACCGTTTTTCTCAGGTTCAATACCGTTAATCGACTAAGCGAAGGAGACCAAACATGGTTCATCAAGTAACTCGTTTTTCTGACGCTTTTTCGGCTTGGGAAAACTGGAATTTAACAAGTTTTGATTCTAAATGTGAGTGTTTACTTTCATTGAAATCAAATTTAGAAAGCTCTTCTCCGCAACTTGCGAAAGTGATTTCTTACCATCTTCAACAGGCAGCGACCTTGCTGGCGCATACGCACCAACTGGTTGGTCCTACCGGAGAAACTAACGAGCTGTATACGGCGGGTCGTGGTGTTGCACTGATCATTCAAGATGATGATAGTGCTGCTGCGAAAAAAGCCGTTATTGCTCAGTTAACAGCTGCATTAGTTGCGGGTAACAGCGCAGTTTATTGCAGTGATGATGCTGAATTGTTTTCAGCACTAAAGTCTGCTTTCGAGCAGTCAACTCTACCTGCGAACGTATTGCAATTTGCGACGTTTGACGCGCATCACCAGTTGATGGAATCGGATGTTCGCGCTGTGGGCTATGTTGGTAAAACGTCGGTTGAGCGTCGTCTTAACCGCGAACTGGCAAAACGCACAGGTGCTATCGTTAGCTTAGTATCAGAAACGGATTTGGATGCCCTTCCTGTGGCACACGATCCACACTTATCACTGCGCTTTATTACCGAACGTACTCGTACAATTAATATTACGGCAGTGGGTGGTAACGCGACCTTGCTAGAGCTTGGAAGCGAATCTCACTAGGTCTGATGGCCTTAAAAGATCTTCAGACCTTAGATCTTTTATCTCTCCCCCTCTCTTTGAGGGAGGGGGCATGGAAGATATTTTATATTTAGAGGACTTACACAATGGAAAATAGCTTTGCTATTACGACCACCTTTATCGTCTACCTCATTCTGATGTTGGCGATTGGTGTTTACGCATATCAGCGAACGAAAAGTTCATCGGATTATTTCCTCGGTGGCCGATCTTTAGGTCCATGGCCTGCAGCGCTTTCTGCGGGTGCATCTGATATGAGCGGATGGTTGTTACTTGGCCTACCTGGCTATGCATACGCAGCGGGTTTTGAAGCTTTCTGGTTAGCTGGTGGCCTGTTAGTCGGTACTTGGGCAAACTGGCTATTAGTTGCAAAACGTCTACGTACATACAGCGTAACGACAGATGCACTTACACTGCCTGAATTCTTATCGCGTCGCTTTAATGACAAATCTAAGCTAATTCAAACAATTTCAGCTTTCTTTATCCTTCTATTCTTCCTTTTCTATACCAGTTCAGGCCTAGTGGCTGGTGGTAAATTGTTTGAAACTGTATTTGGTATTGATTACACCATCGCGGTAGTTATCGGAACAATCTGTGTGGTTTCTTACACACTATTTGGTGGCTTCTTAGCGGTATCTTGGACTGACTTAGTGCAAGGTCTTCTAATGGCAGCGGCGCTTCTTATCGTGCCTTTCGCTGCTCTTGACGGTGGTTTCGGTAAGCTGGATGCAGAGCTAACGGCAATTAACCCTGAACTTCTTACTCTTTGGAATGGTATTGACGGCAAACCACTGTCTGCTATCGCGATCATTTCTCTAGTTGCATGGGGTCTGGGTTACTTTGGTCAGCCACATATTTTGGCTCGTTTCAAAGCTTCACGTTCAAACAAAGATCTAACCACTGCACGCCGTATCGCTGTTTTGTGGACAGGTCTGTCAATGTTTGGCGCATTGTTAGTAGGCTTCGTTGGTTTGGTATACGTAACGAACCACGGGACCATGCAGCTTGAAGACGGTGAGAAAATCTTCATGCTATTAGTGAACGCGATGTTCCACCCGGTTATCGCTGGTATTCTTCTAGCGGCAATTCTTGCAGCAATCATGAGTACAGCGGACTCTCAGTTACTGGTTTCTTCTTCTGCTCTGGCTGAAGACTTCTACAAACAAGTCTTCAAGACTGACGCAAGCTCAGAAGAGATTGTGCGAGTAGGTCGCCTAGCGGTAATCATCCTATCTGTTATTGCACTTATCTTGGCAATGACTCCAGATAGCTCTGTATTAGGTTTAGTTTCTTACGCTTGGGCTGGTTTCGGCGCGGCATTTGGTCCTGCGCTAGTACTGAGTCTGTACTGGTCTCGCATGAACCGCAATGGCGCTCTGGCTGGTATCATCGTTGGTGGTGTCACTATCGTAGTGTGGAAACAGCTGTCTGGCGGTTGGTATGACGTGTACGAAATCGTACCGGGAATCATCCTATCTACAATCGCGATTGTGGCAGTAAGCCTACTGACAGGTGAACCTGAACAAGCGGTGAAATCTCAGCATCAAACATACAAGAAGCAATTGATTGACCTAGACTAGGTTAAAAGTTCACTGTTTCTCTGAAAACCCCACGCTGTGGGGTTTTTTTGTCTATGTTAAAACCGTTTGCTAGCAGAATTTACT
The DNA here is from genome assembly GCF_021726015.1 of Vibrio sp. A1-b2. Lineage (NCBI taxonomy): Bacteria > Pseudomonadati > Pseudomonadota > Gammaproteobacteria > Vibrionales > Vibrionaceae > Vibrio > Vibrio sp. A1-b2. The sequence goes on along the minus strand of NZ_JAKKCI010000003.1, from coordinate 473,736 downwards.
TAGAGTGTATGTAGGATGTTTTAGATCCTTATCACACATTTAAATGAAATGTTTGAGTGTTTGCTCGAAAGTGATTAAATAAACGTCGAGTTTTCATTTTAGCCAATTAGAGAGGATCCCGTTATGCCAGAAGCGTTTTGTAACTGTTGCCGTAAAACCACACAGCATAAAGTTGTTATGAGACGTTGTTCTACGGAATCGGAATCTGGTTGGCAAGCTGTACATGCTTTTCTTTCAAAGCTTTTTAACGGCGAACATTACTACCCGATGGAACAACAAATGTTCTGCCGTGAATGCAATCATAAGCTGGTAGTGACAAGTAACAAATACTCAGGTTCCAATACCGTTAAGGTTTAGCCTTCTATCACAGACTACAAATGAAACTAAGAATTTTCTTCTCAATAAAGGGCATCATCTGATGCCCTTTGTTTTTGATTGTGACTATGCTCACAACACATAATGATGAGGTTCATCCTGCCCTTATTAGTCAGTATTGTATGGCGCAATGACTCTTGAAAAAGTATTGAGCTATGAATCTAGACCGTGTGGATCAACAAATCCTGCGCATATTACATACTAAAGGCAGACTGCCAGTGGTTGAACTGGCGAAGTTAGTGAACCTTACTACATCGCCTTGTTCTGACCGAGTTAAGCGACTAGAAAAAGAAGGCTACATCAAAGGCTACCACGCTGAGTTAAATCCAGAAAAATTAGGCTTGGATGTACAGGTATTTATTCATATTCGTTTAGACCAAACCTGCTTCTCTATTTTTGAACGCTTTGCTCGCGCAGTGGAAGATATTCCAGAGATTGAATCTTGCTATTCTTTGTCGGGGGACTTCGATACCATGATTAAAGTTCGCGTCAAAGACATGAAAGCGTACCAAGCGTTTATGTCCGGACGATTAGGTACACTGCCGGGCGTGATTCAGACAAGAAGTGAGTTTGTGATTGAAGAACACAAGACAAGCTTTGGCATTAACCCAGAACTTCTTTCCACGTTATAACGTTGTCTGGTAGGAGATAATATGAATCGAGTATCCGCTGTAGAAGCTCAGTGGCAAAAATTACAAGTGACTGAGCTAGAAGTACTGCATGCGCAATACAGCCGTCTTCGCCTTCAATACGCTAATGACCCGTCACCCAGTTTCGATCAGAGACTACAACGCCTTTCAGCGTTGAAATCTGCACTGTTAAAAGAGAAAAAAGCGCTCGTGGAAGCGCTCAGTGAAGACTTCGGTTTCCGTCCGCATTTTGACAGCACCTTCTGTGATGTACTGCCTGTTATCAACCAGATTAAGTACACCCAAAAGAATCTTAAAAAGTGGATGAAACCATCGCGCCGTCATGCGGGGTTATTGGTTTTGCCTTCGAAAGTGCAAGTGCACTATCAACCCTTAGGTGTAGTCGGAATCGTGGTTCCTTGGAACTTTCCTGCAATGCTGAGCTTGTCTCCGCTTGTTACTGCTATCGCGGCAGGTAACCAAGCGATGATTAAGTTCAGTGAATACACGCCTGCAACCAACAAGGTGCTGACGAGAATCATCAGTTCTTTGGGTGATATTGCGGTGTGTGTGGAAGGGGACTTAACCATAGCAACAGCATTCAGCTCTTTGCCTTTCGATCATCTGCTTTTCACTGGCTCAACTCCGGTGGGCAAAATCGTCGCACAATCGGCGGCAAAAAATTTAACGCCTGTCACTCTGGAACTGGGTGGTAAATCGCCGACAATTGTCGCACCGGATGCAGACTTGGTTCGTAGTATTGACAACATCATGCAAGGCAAAGCGATTAACTCTGGGCAGATATGTATTGCACCAGATTACGTGATGTTGCCCGCCGACAAGGTTGAGCAGTTTGTTGAGTTGTATTTGAAGCGTTTTGCTAAACGTTTTATCAACAAACATGGTGTATTGGATTGTGCGGGTATCATCAATCAAGCGCAGTTAGAACGTCTGCAAAGCTATCTTGAAGATGCCAAACAGAAAGGCGCGCAGATTTACACTGTAAAGCAGTCGGTTGAACTGAAAGCAACGCAGATGGCGCCAAGTCTAGTCACGAATGTCACTGACGATATGTGGCTAATGCAAAATGAAATCTTCGGCCCAATTTTGCCTGTGATTGGTTATAAAACCATTGAAGAGGCAATTGAGAGAGTGAACTCCCACGCTCGTCCGTTAGCGCTCTATCTCATGACTGATGATAACGATATTGCTGAATATGTTCTCAAGCACACGCACAGTGGCGGAGTGTGTATTAATGATACTTTGATGCATGTTGCTGCTGATTCTGCGCCATTTGGTGGTATCGGTGATTCAGGTATGGGGCACTATCACGGCATTGAAGGCTTCAAGACCTTTACCCATGCTAAAACGGTGGTGCGTTCGTGGAGTAAGTTACCACGCAGTTCATGGATATTGAGCAATCGTAAATCGATTCTGTATCTGCTTAATCGTTTCTTAATTCGCTAGTTTTACGCTCTAGTTCTAACTACCTCATTTATAAAGGCGCTTATGCGCCTTTTTCATTTTAATCGACTCTCGATAGCCACTTCGCTAACCAATCATTCTCACCATTAACCCCTCCTACAATCAGCCGACAAAGGCTTGTTGCAAAGCAGACAATGTTTGATTGTCGCTTCTCACACCAAGAACTAACTGCATGAAAAATAGCTGATTTTCTGATGGTACAAATATCGCAATAACGACCGTGAGTCTAATTTAACAAGGAGATAGACCATGGCAATTCGTCAATGTGCAATTTACGGAAAAGGCGGCATCGGCAAGTCCACTACCACTCAGAACTTAGTGGCAGCGTTGGCTGAAGCGGGTAAGAAAGTAATGATTATCGGTTGTGACCCTAAAGCGGACTCAACTCGTCTCATCCTGCACTCAAAAGCACAAAACACCATCATGGAAATGGCAGCGGAAGCCGGTACGGTTGAAGACATCGAATTAGAAGATGTATTGAAAGTCGGTTATGGCGATGTTCGTTGTGTTGAATCAGGCGGTCCAGAGCCAGGCGTAGGTTGTGCAGGTCGCGGTGTTATCACAGCAATCAACTTCCTCGAGGAAGAGGGCGCGTATGAAGAAGACTTAGATTTCGTTTTCTACGACGTATTGGGTGACGTTGTGTGTGGTGGTTTCGCGATGCCAATTCGTGAAAACAAAGCGCAAGAAATCTACATCGTATGTTCTGGCGAGATGATGGCAATGTACGCTGCAAACAACATCTCTAAAGGTATCTGCAAATATGCGGCGACAGGTAGTGTGCGTCTAGCGGGGCTGATTTGTAACTCTCGTAACACAGACCGTGAAGATGAACTCATCATGGCGCTGGCTGACAAAATCGGTACGCAGATGATTCACTTTGTTCCTCGTGACAACATCGTACAACGTGCAGAAATCCGTCGTATGACGGTTATCGAATATGACCCAACGTGTAAACAAGCGGACGAGTATCGTGCTCTAGCAAGCAAGATCATCAACAACCAAATGTTTGTGATTCCAACGCCAGTCACCATGGATGAGCTGGAAGAATTGTTGATGGAATTCGGCATTCTTGAAGAAGAAGACGAAACCATCATAGGTAAAACAGCGGCAGAGCTAACAGCGTAAGTTAAGCACTGATTCTTCTTATTTGGTTAAAGACAATGAGGATTCACTTATGTCTATGAACAAAGAACAAAAACAGGCGCTGATAGATGAAGTTTTGGATGTCTATCCTGAGAAAGCGCGTGAAGATCGCAAGAAGCATATTGCGATCAGTGATAGCTCTGCTGAAGGCACTTGTATCACGTCAAACCGCAAAACACTGCCAGGTGTGATGACGGTTCGTGGTTGTGCGTATGCAGGTTCAAAAGGGGTAGTGTGGGGACCTGTGAAAGATATGATTCACATTTCTCACGGTCCTATCGGCTGTGGTCAGTACTCTCGTGCGGGTCGTCGTAACTACTACTCAGGTACAACGGGTGTTGACTCTTTTGGTACGTTGAACTTTACCACTGACTTCCAAGAGCGTGACATCGTATTCGGTGGCGACAAAAAACTCTCTGCCGCTATTGATGAGATTGAGTCATTGTTCCCGCTATCGAAAGGCATCTCGATTCAATCAGAGTGTCCGGTGGGTCTGATTGGTGATGACATTGAAGCGGTAGCGAAAACAAAGAGTGCTGAAACGGGCAAAACCATTGTGCCTGTACGTTGTGAAGGTTTCCGCGGCGTATCTCAATCGTTGGGTCACCACATCGCGAACGATACTATTCGCGACTATGTGTTGGATGCCGCACAAGAGAGCACTATTGAATCAACACCTTACGATGTTGCAATCATCGGTGACTACAACATCGGTGGCGATGCTTGGTCTTCTCGCATCATCCTCGAAGATATGGGGCTGCGCGTTGTGGCTCAATGGTCAGGCGACGGCACATTACCTGAGATGAAAAACACACCTAAAGTGGCGTTAAACCTTGTTCACTGTTATCGCTCAATGAATTACATCGTGCGTTACATGGAAGAGAAAAACGGCATTCCTTGGGTGGAGTACAACCTATTCGGTCCAACCAAGATCGAAGAGTCTATGCGTAAAATTGCCGCATTCTTTGACGACAAAATTAAGCATCAGACTGAAGAAGTGATCGCGAAATATCGTCAGCAATGGCAAGCGGTGATTGATAAATATCGCCCACGCCTAGAAGGCAAGACGGTGATGCTTTATGTCGGTGGTTTGCGTCCTCGTCACATCATTGGTGCGTACGAAGATTTGGGTATGGAAATCGTCGGTGCGGGTTATGAGTTTGCTCATAACGATGACTACGTGAAAACCACGCCAGATGTCAAAGATTCAACCTTGCTATTCGATGATGCCAGTGCCTATGAGTTGGAAGAGTTCGTTAAACGCTTGAACCCAGATTTAATCGGTTCTGGTGTGAAAGAGAAATATGTCTTCCAGAAAATGGGCTATCCATTCCGCCAAATGCACAGCTGGGATTATTCCGGTCCTTATCACGGTGTCGATGGTTTCGCTATCTTCGCTCGCGACATGGATTTAACGCTGAACAACCCATGCTGGAAGAGCATGAAAGCACCTTGGTTGGAAGAAGCATCAGACGAAGCGTTAGCTAAATCTGCTTAAAGTGAGTTGGAAAGGATTTCCAATTAATGTAACCCGAGCCGGCGTTCACAGATTAGTGGCACGGTAGGAGAATACTCATGACTCAAAAAGTTGAAGACATTAAAACTGGTTATGCGCTATTTCAGCAACCAGAGTATCAAGAGTTGATGGCCAACAAGCGCGCAACTTTTGAAAATGCCGTTGATGCTAAGAAGGTTCGCGAAACCTTTGAATGGACAACAACGAAAGAATACCAAGAGATTAACTTTGCCCGTAAGCACATTACGATTGACCCAGCGAAAGCGTGTCAGCCACTCGGTAGCGTTTTGTGTTCTCTCGGTTTCGAAAAAACACTCCCTTACGTGCACGGTTCACAAGGTTGTGTGGCTTACTTCCGTTCTTATTTCAACCGCCACTTTAAAGAGCCAATTGCGTGTGTTTCTGACTCAATGACAGAAGACGCTGCGGTGTTTGGTGGTCAGGAGAACATGTTTGACGGACTTAAAAATGCCTACGCCTTGTACAAACCTGAAATGATAGCAGTCTCTACCACCTGTATGGCGGAAGTTATCGGTGACGACTTAAACGCCTTCATCAATAACGCCAAACACAATGAACATATTCCAGCGGATTTACCGGTTCCATTCGCGCACACTCCTTCGTTTGTGGGTAGCCATGTGACTGGCTGGGATAACATGTTCGAAGGCATTCTGCGCTATTTCACTATCAATGGAATGGAAGGCAAAGTGACTGGAAGCAATGGCAAAATTAACATTGTTCCGGGGTTCGAAACCTATCTTGGCAACTACCGCGTCATTCGTCGTATGTTGGACGAAATGCAGGTGGAATACTCTTTCCTTTGTGACCCATCAGAAGTATTGGATACCCCAGCAGACGGTGAATACCGTATGTATTCAGGCGGTACGCCAATCGAAGAAGTTAAAGATGCACCGAATTCTAAAGCCACTTTCTTACTTCAACCTGATCAACTTGTGAAAACCAAGAAATTCATTGAAGGTACTTGGAAACAAGACGTGCCAGCACTGAATATCCCTATGGGATTGGAGTGGACAGATAATTTCATCATGAAAGTATCTGAAGTCACAGGCAAACCTATTCCTGAGTCAATCACCAAAGAGCGTGGTCGTCTTGTGGATATGATGACTGACTCCCACACTTGGCTGCACGGCGTGACAGTTTCACTGTACGGTGATCCTGACTACCTATTGGGTATGTGTAAGTTCCTAACCGAGCTTGGTTGCGAAATTAAGCATGTGCTTTGTAACAACGGTGCGAAGCGTTGGCGCAAACAAATGGAAGCTCAGCTTGCTGAAACGCCATATGGTCAAAACGCAGAAGTGTTCATGGGTAAAGACTTATGGCACTTACGTTCTCTGATGTTTACTGACAAACCGGATCTATTGATTGGTAACTCATACGGCAAGTTCATCGAACGTGATACCAAAGCGAAAGGTCCTGAGTTTGAAGTTCCTTTGGTTCGTATCGGTTTCCCAATTTTCGACCGCCATCATCTTCATCGCCAGTCTACTCTCGGCTACGAAGGTGCAATGACCATCTTAACCACTTTGGTGAATGAGGTTCTGGCGAAGCTGGATCGTGAAACAAGCGACTTAGGCAAAACTGACCTTGGTTTTGACTTGGTTCGCTAGTGACAATGGCCGACGGAGTGTTCTGTCGGCCTTTTCTTTATCAGCCTAACAGAGGAAAAGGTTATGGCGAATGTAATGATTCAGTACAACGAAAATGGTGCGCTTTCACTTTACTTACCAAAGAAAGACTTAGAAGAAGTGATCACTTACTTTGAGTTTGATAGCGACAGCAAATGGGGTGGCGAAGTGCGTTTAGCCAACGGGGCGATCTATCACATTGACCCAATGGCAACAAAACCTAAGTTGCCAATCACGGTAAAAGCCAGACGACTACAAGCAGCGTGATTTAGGAGGACGATATGATGATGGACAATACCATTTCCGACCAAGCGGCGATACGCATTGCTTTAGCGTCTAAGTCGTTGCCCAATATCGAACTGCGCTCGCTATTAGGGCTGTTGATTCAGCACCTTGGTGAGCCTCTGACCGAAACCAAGTTAGTCGGTTTGTCTCCGAAAGTTTTTCGTTTAATGGTTGGTTCATTAGGTTCAGGACCAACTCGCAAAGACGTTTCTAACGCTTTGCATGTGCTTTGTAATCCAGACATCAGTGATGTTTCAGCGCCAGAAGTCTCTTTGCAAGAGTCTATCTCTGGACCAAAACTGCGCGTGGCGTTGACATCCAACCAAGGCGAGATGGTCAATGGGCATTACGGTTCGTGTGTGCGTGTTCTGATTTATGAAGTCAATGCAACCCAGCATCAACTGGTTGACGTGCGTGAAATGCCGACCGAGAAAACAGGCGAGGAGCGAGCCGTTGCGATGCTGGATAGAATCCGCGATTGCCATATGCTGTTTACCCTTTCGATTGGTGGGCCTGCTGCTGCGCGCGTTACTCGCGCCAATATCCATCCCATCAAGAAAACTGCGCCTGTAGAGGCTTCTGCCGTGTTGAAGGATCTCTCGCAAGTGATTGCAACCAATCCACCACCATGGGTGAAACGAATTCTTGGTTTCGAAAAGAGTGCCGTTGAGTTTGCGCAATTGGAGCTGGAGGAGAGCTATGAGTGATGTAGCGATAGAGGCTTCTGCACCAATGCAGCTTGCGTATCTTTCTCCGATGGTATTGTCGGACATCGTTGCCAAGCTTGAGGCACAGTCCGACATCAATCAGCAAACGTTGGATAGCTTGAAACTAAGCTATCCTGAACTGCGGTTTACTCTTTGTTTTGAGCAGGAGATGGGAACTCGTGAAGCGTATCTTGAAGCGAACCACTTTGATCTACATTTAGTCTCGCACAGCTTGTCGGGCTGCAGTTCATTGACCTTTGATTTAGCCGCATGCAGTGGTCTTGTGATTGCACTTCGCGATGAATGAAGTGTGGGATCGTTTCATCACAACCTCCTTGTCCGCTTCACCTTGTTTTCTTCAAGCGAGTGTTCGAGGAGGTGACGTTTTGATTGAACGATTGGAAATTGCCAAGCATAGATGTTAGCAATAGAGCCCGTTAGTAGAGCAGCCAGTCAGTCGCATAAATCACTACGATCACTAGAGTGACGAGAAAGGCTAGTATCATCGCCATCTTTTTCATGTAGCCTGATCTATCAAATACAACGCCTTCTTCTTCCCTTATCCTTGCTTCTTCGTCAAAGTGCCACTTAATGGCTAAGTAACCGCCAATGCCTAATACAATTATCTTCAACGCTCCAGCAAAGTACGGAAAGACGTTAGCCCAACTGCCGCTCATCCTCTATCTCCATCAAGTTAAAAATCGGATTTACGGTAGCATAGCCAAAGGTGCATGTTCATTTCTTTTTTGTCGTATCTTCTATTTCACTTTGTTCGTTTTACGACAATTGTTCATTTCATCTCCTAAATAAACTCAATTTATCAATAAGTTATTTTTGGCTTTCTAATTGCAATTCCACTGATTAATACGACATTCAGGGATTGAATGTAACAACATCGTCAGATGTAGCCAGTTGGAGGCACCATGAAGCAGTCCGAAATCAAGCAATTACAAGATGAACCTGCCTGTGAGCATAACTCAGGCAGCAAGAGTGGCTGTAGTCGACCCAAACCGGGTGCCACGGCTGGTGGTTGTACTTTCGACGGTGCGCAAATCAGTTTGTTGCCGATTGCCGATGTTGGACATATTGTCCACGGTCCGATTGGCTGTGCTGGTAACAGTTGGAACAATCGAGGAACACGGGCAACAGGTACAAATCTGTTTCGCTATGGTTTCACCACGGATCTGAACGAGCAGGACGTGATTATGGGGCGCGCGGAGAAGAGACTGCTTCATGCGATTAAACAGTTGATAGAAAAACACGCTCCGCCCGCCGTGTTTGTCTACATGACCTGTGTTCCTGCTCTCGAGGGCAATGACATTGAAGCGATATGCCAGTTGGCGAAAGATCGCTGGAATATACCTGTCATCCCTGTTGATGCCGCAGGCTTCTATGGCAATAAAAATCTTGGCAACCGTATTGCGGGCAATGTGATGTTTGAACGGGTCATCGGCAGTGCAGAGCCACCAGCGAAACCGTTGATGAAGCATGACCCGACACGTCACGTGCACGACATTGTATTGATTGGTGAATACAACATCGCCGGTGAGTTTTGGCATGTTTCTCCGTTGTTTGAACAGCTCGGTTTGAGAGTGTTGTGTTGCCTAGCTGGTGACACTCAGTTTCATCAAATTCAAACCATGCATCGCGCCGATGCGGCGATGGTGGCTTGCGCCCGAGCACAAGTCAACGTTGCCCGTAAACTAGAAGAAAAGTGGCATATTCCCTGGTTTGAAGGCAGCTTTTACGGCATTGAAGATACATCGGCAGCGCTGCGTTCATTTGCTCGTTTAATCAAAGATGAGCGTTTAATCAAAGATGAGCGTTTAATCGAAGATACGGAGGCTTTAATTGCCCGAGAAGAAGCCCAAACTCGAGAAGCATTAAAGCCTTATGTTGAACGCCTTAACGGTAAAAAAGCACTGCTTTATACCGGTGGGGTGAAATCCTGGTCGGTCGTTAGTGCGCTAAAAGAGCTTGGCGTGGAATGTGTTGCAACTGGTACGCGTAAATCCACTCAGTCAGATAAGAAACGCATTATGGATATCATGGGCGAGGAGGCGCTAATGCTTGATGAAGGTGGAGCATCACTGCTTCTAGATACCTATCATCGTTACAACGCTGACATCATGATTGCGGGTGGCCGCAACATGTACACCGCGTTAAAAGCGCGCCTGCCATTTCTCGACATCAACCAAGAGCGTGAACATGCCTACGCGGGGTATAAAGGCATGATCACTCTTGCTCAGGAATTGTGTCGCACTTTAGAAGCGCCGATTTGGTCAAAAGTTCGCAGTGAAGCGCCTTGGTCGCTGCAAACATCATCGGCTAGCGTGTCCTCATCTAATGCTGTTGTGAATGCCAAGTAAGGAGATTCAAATGGTGACTGAAAGAAATGCGAAAGTAAGAAAAGTGAATTCTCCTTTGGTTTCTCAGCCTTTGAAAACCAGCCCTGCAACGGGGGCAACTCTGGCATCACTCGGTTTTCATCGTTCTATTCCGTTGATGCACGGCGCTCAAGGATGCAGTGCTTTTGCCAAAGTCTATTTGATTCAACATTTGCGCGAGCCCATACCTCTGCAAAACACCGCTATTGACCAAGTATCAGCGGTGATGGGCGGAGATGATAACCTCAGCGAAGCTTTGCAACTGTTGTGTGAAAAACAAAGCCCAGAGCTTATTGCAGTAATGACGACAGGTCTGACAGAGATGCAAGGCTGTGATGTGTTTCGAGTGATTGCGGATTTCAAACATAACCATCCTAAGTTTGCTAACTCTCGAATTGTCTCAATGGCTACGCCGGATTTTGTGGGCTCAATGCAAACCGGTTTTTGCGAAGCTGTTCGCAGCGTGGTAAAGCAGCTTGTTCAGCCTCCAACCTTGCGTCCTCGTCAGCGTCAACAGGTCAATGTGCTCTGTTCGTTGGGGATGACGGCAGCTGACATTGAAACCATCAAGCAATATGTCGAAGCGTTTGGGCTTGATGCGGTCGTCGTACCTGATTTATCACTGTCACTTGATGGACATTTGGACGAAGCGGAATACAACGCAACCAGTACTGGTGGTACGTCAGTGATGGAAGTGGAATTGATGTCTGACAGCATCATGACTTTGGTGCTGGGTGATGGTCTGCTTGATCTTGCCCAATGGCTAAAGCAGCGTTTTGATATTCCTTATCAGTCGTTTGGCATGGGTATGAATATGGATGTGGTGGATGATCTCGTGATGACCTTATCCCGCATCAGTGGACACGATGTACCGAGTTGGATGACTCGAGCCAGACAACGGGTGCAAGATGCAATGTTAGATACGCATTTTCTGCTCAGTCGAGAAGAGTATGTGATTGCGCTAGAACCCGACCTTGCCAAAGGTTACGCTGAATTGCTTCTCTCCGTTGGTGGTCGAATTTCTCAACTGATCACCACAATTGATGCGCCTCATCTATCGGATATCGATGCCGATGACATTGTTATAGGCGACCTCTCTGCGATTGACCTGAATAACTTACATCTGAAAGCGGTGATAAGTAACACTCATGCTGCGCAGATGTGTGAACCACAAGTTCCGGTTTTGCGTGCTGGTTATCCTTGTCACGATCAGTACGGAAACATGGACATACGTCAGTTTGGCTATGAGGGAATTCGTGAGCGCCTGTTTGCATTAGCCAATTTGCTATTACGTAATCACAAAGATGAAGTCCCTGTTCATGTCAGCGCTTACCGCTTTGAAGCGCATGAAGTCATGCAAAACGAGATGGCTGGATTTGATTCCAAGGAGGCGCGATGAGCATAAACAAACGCAGATTACACGTCGAACCTAGCCTAGATGACAGTAGCTTCAAAGTGAAAGTCGCCTTTGCGACCCATGATAGACAGACCGTTGATCAACACTTTGGCAGTTCTCTGGGAATGTTGATCTACGGGATCTGCGAACAAGACTGGCATTTGATTGAAGCCATTGAATATTCAGTATCGGATCGTGTTCACGACAAACTACCAAGCCGAATCAATGATCTTGCGGATTGTTCTGCGGTGTTTTGTAACGCATGTGGCGCAGCCGCGATCCGGCAATTGATTGAGCAAAACATTCAGCCAATCAAAGTGCGCGAAGGGTACGACATTCATCAGCTCTTGTCAGAAATGCAACAAGAGTTGCAGCAAGGGCCTTCTGGCTGGTTGGCTAGGGCAATGAAGCAACGTGAAGATGTGCAAACGGCTGAAAACAGTCAGCAACGTTTATCCCAACTGATGGATGAAGAGTGGTAAAGGCACTGAAATTTGAAATCAATGGCTGACGTAACAATGGCTGATGTAATAAGCCATGAACAGGAATGTTTAAATATCAACAAGGAAGAGAATGGTGAGCAATAGAGTAGGTTATACCCAAGGCGGTGATGAATGGGTACCGCAATTCATTCAGGCCATCGACAAACAAAACTGTATCGGCTGTGGACGCTGCTACAAGGTTTGTTCAAGAGATGTGTTTGATCTGGTGGAAAACGAAGATATTGACGAAGACGATGATTATTTTGACGACGATGAAGTGATGATGGTTATGACGCTGAAAAATGCAGCAGATTGTATTGGCTGCGAAGCTTGTTCAAAAGTGTGTCCGAAAAACTGTCAGAGTTTCGCTGCTGCCAATGCTTAGTGGCAGGCTTTCAAGGGTAAAGAATGCCAGTTCCTTACCCTCCTTAGCTACTTAAAACTTAGTCAACACCAGACATTTACAATATGCACCAAGTTGGATTTCGATCACGAATTAAAATCCATCCCGTTTTCAAATCTAACAAGATGTCATTCTGCGAAAATTATGGGTCACATTTTTTAAGTGATCCGTCGATATCCCTGATTATATCAAGGACAAAAGTATGACATTCATTTATATTTTCTAGCCTTATAGTTTAGGTGAGATTGCTAGTTTTCGTATGGATATGTCAGGTGACGATGCAAGAGTCAATTTGCGTCAGGCTTTGTTAGGTATTGCTCAAGCGTTAGACGCGATCGAGCATGAAGTCCCTTACCATGGCTACAACGTGGCATATATTGCCTATCGGTGTGCGGTATTTATGGGGTGGGATGAAGAACAGGCTCAGTTAGCTTTTTCAATAGGGCTAATGCATGACTGTGGTGGCACACAATCGACTAATCTTTTACCTCTGTTTCCACACTGTTTAACTGGCAGTTTTTCCCGCCATTGTGAAAAAGGCTATATGTTGCTGAAAGAGTGTCAGCCGTTGTCTTGTTTTGCCACGCCAATTTTATACCACCATACTCCTTGGCAAGAGTTGAGAAATCTGCCGTTATCCGATACCGATAAACAACTGGCTTCTCTGATCTTTTTAGCCAACCGTTTAGATCATCTCTACCGTCTTCATAAGAAAGACAAATTTGGTAATCTTTCCGCTGTCGAGAAAAAAGCGATTTGTGATGAGCTGATCCATCATGCAGATACTGTGTTTGAACCGAATATGGTCCAGCACATGACGGAGCTGGTGGATAAAGACGATTTCTGGTTTGCAATGAAGCCAAGGTACATTGAGGAAATGTACTTTCGAATGCAGCCTGTGCCGTTTTTTTCTGGCCGCGTCGATTTGGATGGCACCATAGAGATCGCTGAATTTTTTGCAAAAATTGTTGATGCAAAAAGCTCTTTCACTTTCCAGCATTCGTTGAAAGTGGCTCAGCTGGCTCAGTTCATCTCTAAGCAGCTTGGGTATTCTCCTAAAGTGCAGAAGATGTTGTATCTGACAGGATTAGTGCACGATATCGGAAAACTTTATACGCCGGATCCAGTATTGCACAAAGCAGGTAAGCTGACTTCCGAAGAGTATACCTGCATTAAGAGCCATGCCACGGACACACGCTTTATCCTGCAAGCTATTTTCCGCTCTCAGCGTATTCTCGAATGGGCATCCAACCACCATGAACGTTTGGATGGTTCGGGCTATCCGTTAGGTAAAATGGCAGATCAACTCGATAGGCCAAGCCGGATTATTGCTGTTTCGGACGTGTTTCAAGCTCTCACTCAATCACGACCTTACCGAGCGGGAATGCCGTTGGAAGAAGCTTTGGGGATAGTTCGTTCACTCGTTGATAATAATCAGTTAGATAGAGAAATTTTTGAGTGTCTGGAACGCCACTCTCACGAGTGTTATCAGCTATCTATTGGCGAACAGGACGAAATTATCGATTATGTGCCAGCCTTAACAGTTGGTGAAAAGTGATCGAACCTAAGTTTAACCACTAGCCATTGTTCTACTATATTTTCATTAGGGTTGTAGTATTCAACTGAAACAGTAGAAACGAGCTGCATATGATGAGTCCTGTCAAAATAGAGTGGCATGTTAACTTAAGGCAAACATTCTTTTGTATCGCGAGAGCGCTAGATTCAATTGGTATTGATGATATCAATCACGGTCATCGTGTAGGCTACATGGCCTACGCTTGTGCTAAAGCGATGGAATGGAGTGAAGAAGAGTGCCAGTTGGTATTCTCACTTGGCTTAATTCATGACTGCGGTGTCGCGCAAAAACGTGATTTCTATAATTTGCTTGAGAATATGCAGCCCGACAATGTTCGTCAGCACTGTGTGCGAGGATACGAACTCCTTTCTCAATGCCCACCATTGGCTCTTTTTGCCGATACTATCTTGTACCACCATACCCCTTGGGAAGAGTTAAAGCACATTGATATCCCAGACAGAGATAAGCGTTTTGCTGCGCTGATATTTCTCGCCGACCGGGTCGATTATCTTAAAGAGCTCTACCCAAGAGATGAGTTCAGCAATGTCACTCAGGAAGCTCGTAATGAAGTGTGTCTTGAAATTGGGCGGCTCAGTGGCACCTTGTTTGAGAGGGATTTGGTGCGTCAAATGCAAAGCCTGTTGAGCAAAGAATTCATCTGGTTCTCGATGGAGTATCATCACATCGAAGCATTGAGCCAAAGTCTACCTTCAACGCCATTTTTCGAGCAAAAGTTAGAAGTAGGCGATGTAGTGGCGATTGCAATGCTGATGGCAAATATCGTCGATGCGAAGAGCCAGTTCACTTTTTATCACTCTCAGAAAGTCGCCGAGATTTGTCACAGTTTGGCTCGGCAGTTGGGGTTGAATTCTGAGATGCAAAAAGCGCTGTATTTAACAGGGCTGGTACACGATATTGGCAAGCTACACACGCCGGAGGATATCCTACATAAACCGGGTAAACTCAATGAGAGTGAATACCTCTGTATTCAGCGTCATTCAACGGATTCACGCTATACATTGCAAATGATGTTTGGACAGTCTGCTGTTTGTGAATGGGCGGCGAATCACCATGAGCGTTTAGATGGTTCGGGATACCCGAGAGGTTTGCAAGGCGCAGAAATTGATTTACCTTCACGTATCATTGCGGTAGCGGATGTGTTTCAGGCTTTAACTCAAGCGCGGCCTTACCGAGGAAGAATGACCCTTGAAGAAGTGATGCAAATTATGTCTCACGAAGTGAGCTGCGGGCGATTGGACAGCAAAGTGTTGGATGTATTGGTGAAGAACGAGAAAGAGTATTACGAGCTCTCTATTCAAGAGAGCTCGCCTGGTTGGGTTAGTGCCCCTTAACGTATTCTCTAAAGCGTGCTTTAGTTTCTGCGTCAGCTTTGTTGTACCAGAAGTGCAGCATTTCTTCTGCTGTCGAATCTGCGGCTATTGGCTGGCTGATAGCCATTGAAGCAGCACTTTTATCAGCAATAGAAGCCACGGCACCTGTTTGGTTGTATTCTTTGGTTTCTTGATAGAAATTGCGGCCGAGCTGCATACCTTCTTTGATTAAACGATCTTGGTCAATGCTGATTGCTGAGCCACTTTTATCCACCAAAGACCAGTCAAAAGATTTAATCTTTTCTTGCGCCATTTTGGCATCGCGATACTCAGGCAATGAGAAAACCAATTCTTTATCTTGTGCAGTAAATTTAGCGATCACAACATCGCTCGCCACACCTACACGGTCATCACCTTCCGTAAAATAGGGTTCAAAACGGAATACGATCTGATTTTGTCCATCTTCCAATTCAACGCTTTTGGTTGAAGAAAACAAACTTCCAGACATTGCCGGTTTTTCACCATTCACAACAAGTAAATCAACAGAGCTAGGAACTTCGATGGTGACTTTAGCGGCCGCTGACGCGCTAAAAGCGAGGGCGAGAATATACGAGAGTGGTTTGATTAATTTCATTTTGTTTGTCCTTGAAGCCAACTTGCGGAAATACGCAAACTACTTGCAGTAACAGCAGAACCAATAACGAGGAACGCCGCTGGCATCGCTGTACATTCAAATAGGAAGGATATAGAGGGTGCCGATAGATGGCGGGAAATGCAAGTCATCATCTGTGAGTAACATAAGAATTGCGATTAATTATAAATCTGCATTTATTTTGCAACATTCTCACTCAGTGAGAATGTAATGCTTTAATTTGGGTGGGATTCTCGATATATAAGAATTTGAGTTTGAGGCGTTTACTGATAAAGGCTAAAACAATCCCATGAATGAATTAAAACTGTCTACGAATCAGGTCAACGAAAAGTCACTCCAGCTATTAATGCAAGTGGCGGTGAATAGTGAACCTGTTTCAGCGAAAACGCTGAGTGAACAATTGCAAGTCCCTTTGAGTAGTCTTTACCGACACTTAAAGTTGCTGAAAGAGTGGAGTTTGATTGAGGAAAGTCCATACGACAAAACCTTGATCATCGGTCCGGCTGCTTTGCTGTTAATGCATAGTTACGAGACCAGCCAACACAATTTAGACGAAGTTGATGCGGTGTTAACACGCTTGCAAAAACAGACAGGTGAAATGGCTGCATTCATGGTGCCGGTAGGTTACAGAGCACTGTGTGTCATCCAGAAAGAAAGTATGCAGGCGCTCCGATGCAGCTACGTCCAGGGTCAAAGTCAACCCCTGCTTCGTGGCGCCTCATCCAAAGCTATGCTGGCTTTTATGCCAACTCAGCGTTGTGAAAAGATATTGCGACACTTCGGGCAAGAAGAGCAATTGGACAAGTGGCAAGTTGAGTTGGAGAAAATTCGGCAACGAGGATATGCCGTGAGTACTTCTGAGATTGATCCGGGCGTTTCTGGGATCAGTGCTCCGGTGATGAAAGGAAGCAAATTGATTGGCGCGATTACAGTTATGGCTCCAGCCCATCGCGTTGACGCTAATAAACAGCGAATCATTTTGCATGTGTTACAGGCCGCTCGCGCGTTGCCACCTGAGAGGTAATCATCATGTTGAGTTTATTCAAACGTTACCGTATGAACCGCAGTTCGGTGCATACATTCTCTCCGTTCACTTTTCTAACCGTTTGTGAACGTGTAAAGCCTATGACACAGGTAGAGTTTGAATTTGCTCAGCAGAGTTTGGAGTTGTCTTCAGAGTGGCTTTACAAACAGCAATCTAATCTTAACTACAGTGATGCTGGTCATTTCGTGGTTCAAGATCATCAGGATGTTGTTTATCAAGAGTTGCTCAGCCGACACTTTGCGTTGTGCTCTGTCCCGGTGGCTTTGGCAAACTGCCATGAGCTGATCCTCAAAGCGATGCCAGTGCTTGCGTTGGATAACGAAGAGATTGGTGTGATTCATATTGGTCACGGATTTGAGCTGAAGCAATCGCTTGAGCCAACTTTGGGCTCTGCGTTTCACTTTATGTTGTCGCGTTTTCAAAATACCAGAGCTTTCTTTATTGGCGCAGATCTCAAGCGTACTGCTTCTCAAGTATTGGAGTATGCCGAGGATCTCGGTTGTGATTGGCTAAGCTCTGACGAATGCAGTTTTCGTCATCGCACACAGTTGAAAAACCAGCTTAACCACTTTATGGATCACTGCGATCAACTGGTGGTGAATATCGATTTGGCGTCATTGGTGCCAAGTACTGGGTTGTCCGATGATGACGTGCTCGATAATCAGATGGTTTTGCGTATTTTAAGACATGCGATTTTGTCTAAAAAAGTGAAGATGGTTCAGTTGGTTGGCTCGAAAGATAAGTTGATCTACTCAAAACAAACCAAAGAGATTGTTGATGAGCTTTGTTCGCTCTCTCCGGACATTATTCATGCTGCTTAATTAGCGACTGCAACATTAGCAACTGAAACGGCAGATGAAAAAAAACCACTCTTATTAAAAGAGTGGTTTTTGCTTTTTAGAGCCAGTTGATGGAGGTTGTTTCCACACTAAGTATAGACACAGATTATTCTTTCAAAGCTACTTTCGATATCTTTTTATTAGTTAAACCTAATTTTTCTAACCTTACCGCTGAAACCTTGAACTCCGGTATTTTGGCATAAGGGTCTCTTGCTTCAGATGTCAGTCTGTTAGCGGGAGCTTCCGCAAAATGGAACGGAACAAAGACCACACCTTCTTGCATTCGTTTGGTGACAAAAGCTGGCGCTTCGATAATGCCTCGGCGAGAGCATAGGCGTACCATTTCACTGTTTTTGATACCCAGTTTTTCTGCATCCTGAACGCTGATCATGATTCTTGGCCCTGCGAGTTTGTCCAGCCCTTGGGTTTTACGAGTCATGGTTCCAGTATGGAACTGCTCCAGCAAACGCCCAGTAGTCAAAATTAACGGGTATTTCTCGTCTGGCATTTCAGCAGCATAGATGAAAGGTACTGCTACCATCTCACCACGACCACGTTTGAATGTGCTTTGGTGCATGATACGTGTACCGTTTGGTGCTTGGTCGTTACATGGCCATTGCACACCTTGGCTGCCCACTTTCTCCCATGTGATGCCTGCGTACTGCGGTGTCACTTCGCATATCTCAGCATTGATTTGTTCAATGTTTTGATAGTGCCAGTTGCCACCCATTGCATTCGCTATCTGAGTAATGATCCACCAGTCCTGTTTCGCTTCGCCCGGTGATTTAATCGCAGGAGAAAGTGCCTGAACACGTCGCTCGGTATTGGTAAAGTGCCCGCGTTTTTCTGCAAATGACGCCGAAGGTAACACTACATCAGCTAGTTCGGCAGTCTCCGATAAGAAGATATCTTGCACCACCAGAAAATCGAGCGCTTTAAGCGCTTCAATCACATGGGCTTGGTTCGGATCACTGAGTACAGGGTTTTCACCCATAACGTACAAACCTCGAAGCTCTTTACGATGCGCCGCATCAATCATCTCTGTTAGGGTTAAACCATTTTCAGTGGATAAGTGTTCTGCTTGCCATGCTTTAGCAAATTTGGTTTGCACCAGCGGGCTCAACACTTTCTGATAACCAGGGTAGTCCGTTGGCAAGGCTCCCATGTCGCAAGCCCCTTGAACGTTGGATTGACCGCGCAGTGGATTGATACCGCCACCTTCAACGCCGATGTTGCCACACAGCATTTGTAAGTTGGCGATGGAGCGAACGTTATCGTGCCCTGTGGTGTGCTGGGTAATACCCATAGCGTAATAGACGGCGGTCACTTTGGCTGTACCGATCATCTCTGCCATTTGCTTAATGTCTTGTGCTTTGACACCAGTGACGAGTTCAACTTTTTCCGGTAAATAAGCATCGGACATTACTTCCATCATCAAGTCTTCAAAGCCGTCAACACGCTCGCGAATGTACTCTTTGTCATACCAAGCATTCTGGATGATTTGCTGCATGATACCGTTGAGTAGCATTACGTCTGTACCCGGACGCTGTTGAACATGCAGTGTTGCGACATCAGCCATGCCGATACGTTTCGGGTCTGCCACAATCAGTTTCGCACCACGACTTACTGCTTGTTTGAGGTGTGAGGCAATGATTGGGTGCGCCGATGTTGTATCTGAACCGATCACAAAAATCACATCCGAGTGCTGAATGCTGGCAATATCATTGGTCATCGCACCGCTACCAATTGACGCTTCCAGACCAGTAACCGTAGAGGCATGACAAAGCCTTGCACAGTGATCAACGTTATTGGTGCCAAACTCGCGACGAATCAGCTTCTGGAACAGATAGTTATCTTGGTTGGTAGTTTTCGCGGATGAGAAGCCACCGAGCGCATTGCTGCCGTGTTTCTGTTTAATTTCAGTAAAGCGTTTAGCGATAGTTTCAATCGCATTCTCCCAAGAAGTGGGTACTAACTTACCATTTTGGCGAATTAAAGGCTGAGTTAGGCGTTCTGGGCTATGAATGAAGTCAAAGCCAAAACGGCCTTTCACACACAGCATACCTTGGTTAACTGGCGAGTTTTTATCGCCTTCGACATAACGAACTTTGTTGTCTTTTTCATCCACATACAGTACGACGTTACAACCTACGCCACAGTAGGTGCAGACGGTTTTTACGGGTTTGAGTATTTCCACTCGGGAGTAAGACTTGTCGCGTTTGTCTGCAAGTGCACCCGTTGGGCAAACTTGAACACAAGCGCCACACTGCACGCAGCTTGAACCGCCCATTGATTCACCGTTAGCGAAATGAGGGCGTAATGAACCTTGTGTAAACTGGAGGACGCCATGCTGTGTGTCTTCTTGGCAAGTTTGTACGCACAGGCCACAACTGATGCAACGGTTCGCATCAAACACAATGAACTCACTGCTTTTGTCCACTGGGAAACGATGTTTACCCGATGCACAATCGACTTCTTCTGTTTTGACTTGATACTCACTAGCGTAATCTCGCAGATCGCACTGGGTGCTTGCTTGGCAGCCACATTCCAGACAGCGTTGAGCTTCTTGCATTGACGCTTCAATACCCGCATCCAGTTCTACTTCGTTAAAGCTGGTGGTCGATTCTGATTCTGGCAAATGCGGGAATTGGATTCTGCGTTTCACCGCCTCTAAACGATATTCGAGTTGCTTAACTCGGCTGAGTGATGGTTCTTTTCTGCTTCTGAATTGATGAGGTTTAGGAGCAATACCACCGAGCAGCAGCTTTTCTGCAATGGCTTCGGCGGCGAGTTTTCCGTCGGCTATGGCTTCGATCGCTGTGGCTGGTCCTCGGCGGAAATCACCAATTGAAA
This sequence comes from Vibrio sp. A1-b2, assembly GCF_021726015.1. Lineage (NCBI taxonomy): Bacteria > Pseudomonadati > Pseudomonadota > Gammaproteobacteria > Vibrionales > Vibrionaceae > Vibrio > Vibrio sp. A1-b2. Next base: position 452,980 of record NZ_JAKKCI010000003.1, on the reverse strand, counting down.
ACACATTTCGCGCATGGTGCATGGTCTCTTCTGTGACATCTGCTGTACCGCGACGAGTTAGTGGTAGGTCAGCACCTGCAATGATCACCGTATCTGAGCGTTGTGAAATGGCTGAGATGACAGTATCAAATTTCATCTCGACAATCTCACCCGTTGGAATCGGTTGCCTGCGGCCGGATGAGTCTGGCTTACCTAACATCATCTTTTCGAGTTTCACCGCCCGCACATGCCCGTTTTTATCGGCAAGGTTTTCTACTGGATTGGCTAGAAACTGGAATGCCACACCTTCGTTTTTGGCTTCTTCAATTTCATACTCTTCTGCTGGCATTTCTGCCATGGTGCGACGATAAATCAGCGTTACTTTAGCGCCAAGTCGCAAAGCAGTGCGGGCGCAGTCGATGGCGGTATTACCACCACCGATAATCGCCACTCGTTTACCTGTTTTCAGTTTGCGTTCTGTTGCGGCATCTTTGAGGTAATCGACGCCCAGATAACAGCCTGCTAACTCACTGCCGGGATAGGGACTGCTCACTGCCAGACTTGCCCCAATCGCAAGGCAAACTGCGTCGTAATCGTGTTCCAGTTGTGCCAGCGTGTAATTCTCACCGATCTTCTGATTGCAGTGAATTTGCATGCCCGTTTGGGTGAGCAGTTCAATTTCCTTGTCGAGCACATCTTTTGGTAGGCGATATTCAGGAATACCGTAACGTAACCAGCCGCCTGCTTTCGGCATCTCTTCATACACAGTGGTCGCAAAACCCAATAAGCTCAGATAGTAGCCACACGCTAATCCACCGGGACCTGCGCCGACAATCGCCACCTTCTTGCCATTACTTGGCTGGATTGCAGCTTGGTAAGGTGCTGCGTCTAAATCAATGTCTGCTGCATGACGTTTTAAATGGCGTATGGCGACAGGTTCATCGACGACACTACGACGACATTCCGCTTCACAAAAAGCTGGGCACACACGACCAATGGAGGCAGGAAGTGGCAGGTGCTTTTTAATGACTTCGATAGCTTTTTGCGGTTCGCCTTGGGCGATGTGGTGCAAATAAGTTTGAATATCCACATGGGCAGGGCACGCGATTTGGCAAGGTGCTTCACAGTCGGCATTGTGGTCAGACAAAATGCGTTTCAGAGCCTGATGGCGAAGTTGCTGCAAAGTTTCTGTGTGGGTTTGAATACGCATGTTCGGTGTCAGTTCTTGTTCACAAGAACGAACGATACCGACTCCGTCAATGTCGACCACACAGAGTCCGCAAGGTTGTTTTTGTTGCTGATGACTGGCCGCGCACAGGCTAGGGACGTCAATCCCAGTAGATTGAATAAATTGAAATACGGTTTTCCCTGCCTCATAGGCATAGGAAACACCATTGATAACCACGTTCATAATACCCTCATTAACTCCCATAGGAGGAAGTTGGCCTGTTAATGAATTAAGCTCAGGCCCTTGGTTTCTGTTCTCATTGTTGTGTCGTTTCTTTTTCCGCTTGCTCTGTGGTCACTGGTTTAGGATGACGATGCAGAGTTTCTACTGATTTTTTTCTGATTAGCATTGCTATAAACAATCGTAGAAAGCTTTCTAATGACTGGGCGTTACGGGTTTGTAGTTAGTAAATAAGTCTCCATTTGCATAGATGATTCATAGATAAACAACTATGTAATGGAAACAAATAAACGTTGCTCATGCCGCAACAGCTTCAGTAACAGAAATAACGGTAATAAAAATGTGGTTACTGCTGTTGAGTATAAGGAATAGAAAGGAAATGTGAACGGATAGGGCTCTCAAATTTTTATACTGCTGTCATTAGTTAGAAACATTACATTCACCTTTTAGTCACATTTGAAAGATAAGCTCCTGAATCTTAGAAATCTAAGTTGCAATGATGCAATAACTATAATGAGTAAAGTCAAGGAGTCTCCAATGTGGAATCGTGATGAGCAAGATTCTCAGTTCAGTGAAATGATCGAAGCGAGATTGTCTCGCCGTGGTTTCCTAACTGGAACAGCAGCAGTGAGTGCGGGTGCTTTTTTAGCGCTTAATCCAGTGGCAAAAGCGGTTGCAGCAAAACCGACATCGTCACTATTGAATTTTGAGCCAGTGCCAGCCTCAACCGCTGATACAGTTGTTGTTCCTAAAGGCTACAAAGCAACACCGCTCATTTCGTGGGGTGACCCAATTTTCCCCAATGCTCCTGACTTTGATCCAAGTGGAAAACAAGAGTCTGCCGCTCAGGCGCTTCAATTTGGTGACAACACTGATGGTATGAGTTTGTTCCCGATCAGCGATGATCGCGCAGTTCTAGCAATCAACAACGAATACACCAACTACGAGTATTTGTTTGATCACCAAGGCAAGAATATGACTGCTGACGATGTGCTGAAAGCACAGGCGGCAGTAGGTAACACCATTGTCGAAATCGTACGTAAAGATGGTCAGTGGATGATTGACCGTAACGGTAAACGTAACCGCCGTATTACTGCCAATACACAAATGAAGATGACGGGTCCGGCAGCAGGTCATGAACTGCTAAAAACGGCAGCTGATCCATCGGGCACTATGCCAAAAGGGACGTTTAACAACTGTGCAAACGGTCAAACACCTTGGGGTACTTACCTAACGTGTGAAGAGAACTTCAACAGCTTCTTTGGTGCAAATACCAAAGGCAGTGTTAATGCAGACCAAAAACGTTACGGCATTTCTGCTAAGCCAAGTGATTACCAGTGGCATAAATTCGACGAACGTTTTGACGTAACGAAAAACCCGAACGAGCCAAACCGCCACGGTTGGGTAGTGGAAATTGACCCGAATGATCCGAACTCAACGCCTCTTAAGCGTTCTGCTCTTGGTCGTTTCAAACATGAAAATGCGGCGTTAACCATTAACAAAGACAACCACGTTGTGGTGTATTTAGGTGACGACGAGCGTGGTGAGCATCTGTACCGATTTGTATCGAAGAACAAATACCAGAAAGGTGATGATGCAGCGAACCGCAATTTGCTTGAAGAAGGCACCTTGTATGTTGCTCAGTTCGATATGGAAGACAAAGCGCTGAAAGGTCAAGGTCGTTGGCTAGAACTGACTTTCGGCAAAAACGGCTTAACGCCTGAAAACGGGTTTAACAGCCAAGCGGAAGTGCTGATTTTTGCTCGTCGCGCCGCAACACAAGTGGGCGCCACGACTATGGATCGCCCTGAATGGGTAGCGGTACATCCAAATAACGAATACGTATTCTGTACTCTGACCAACAACAAGAACCGTGGTAAAGAAGGTCAGCCAGTGGGTGGTCCTAACCCGCGTGAGAAAAACAACTACGGTCAGATTGTTCGTTGGATGCCAGTAAAAGGCGACCACACCGCAGAGATGTTTGCATGGGATCTATACCTGATTGCGGGTAACCCAACAGTAAACCAAGGTAACTTGTACGCAGGCAGTGAAAACATCAATGCCAACAATATGTTCAACAGCCCTGATGGTATTGGTTTTGATAAAGCAGGTCGTCTGTGGATTCAAACCGATGGTAACTATTCAAACAAGGGCGAGTTTGCAGGGCAGGGTAACAACCAGATGTTGTGTGGCGACCCAATCACTGGCGAAATCCACCGCTTCTTAACTGGTCCAGTAGCTTGTGAAATTACAGGGTTAACCTTCTCTCCAGACCAGAAAACCATGTTTATTGGCGTTCAGCATCCGGGTGAAGAGTTACAAGCGTCGAACTTCCCTGCGGGTGGTTCTTCTAAGCCTCGTTCAACCATCATGATGATTACGCGTGAAGATGGCGGCGTCATCGGTGCTTAAAGGATTGGCGCTTAAAGCGTAGTGAATGAAAGAAGTTGTGACTGATATTGATAAGTAAACCCTGCGTGCCAAGGAAGGCACGCTGGAGCTCCATGGATGGGTCTATGCGTGTTTATGTTCAATATCAGTCATCATTGAGGTGTAGACATGTTATGCGATAAAGGTAGACACAAGGCCAATTACACCACCGAAGATACCGCCCCAAACAACTAGCCAGCCAAGGTGCTCTTTAATCATTTTCTGCACCATCTCTTTAACCAGCTGAGGCGTTAACTCGCTCAAGCGTTGGTCAATAATGCCCTCAATGTTGGTTTTGATTTCATCTAACATTGCTGGTGATTCTAGCTGCTCTTTAAGGGCATTTTTTACCGATTCACTCTGACTGATTTCCACCATAGATTCTTGCATCTTCTCAACAAATGGTTGCTTCATTGGCTGAAGTGCTTCAGTGCCGCCAAACATTGCCAGCATACCGCCAAATTGAGAGTTCGCGATCACATCCACTAACTTGTCAAAGCTTGGGTTGAAGTCGACTTTGGCGATAATCGGTGTTAAGTCGAGTGGTTGTTTGCCACTGAGCTCTTGATTCAGGAAGCGGTCAATATTGGTGTCGGTAAAAAACTGCTCCATCATCAAGGTCTTAATTGCATTTTTAAATGCTTCAAATCGCGCTGGAATAACACCTGAACCATATAAACCGGGTACTTTCTCAAACAACATATGGATAGCTAGCCAGTTGGTAATTGCGCCCGAAAAAGCGAACAGACCTGCGTACAGAGCAAACTGATTCTGAGTGGTATAACCCACAGCCAATAGCACGAGAGAGATAAGGTTGGTGATAAGACTTTTATTCATGATTGATGAAATTCATTATGTTGAAACAGAAGTTGGCGGAATTTTAAGAGAAATTCACCACAGTGAAAAGAGAAGAGCCAACCTTTATAGGATGGCTCCTGTGTGGTTGGCTCTTTAACTTTAGTTGTTATTCGTTATTTTGTTTTGCTTAGTGAGACTGCTGCTTCAGGCAACGTTCTCTTCTTCAAGTTCATCACAACCGATAAAACCGCCAGTCTGATGAGCCCAAAGATGGGCGTAGATGCCGTCCTGCTCGATAAGTTCATGGTGCGTACCTTGCTCAATGATCTTTCCGTCATCTAAAACAATAAGCCTGTCCATAGCGGCAATCGTTGATAGACGGTGGGCAATCGCAATCACCGTTTTACCGTGCATCAGCTCAAGCAAACTTTCCTGAATGGCAGCTTCCACTTCTGAATCCAGTGCCGAGGTCGCTTCATCCAATACCAGCAATGGCGCATCTTTGAGTAATACTCGTGAAATAGCGATACGCTGACGTTGACCACCCGACAGTTTCACACCGCGCTCGCCCACTTGAGCATCGTAGCCGACGTTGCCATGTGGATCGGTCAGGTCAGTAATAAACTCATGAGCATGCGCTTGTTTGGTCGCTTTGAGCAGATCTTCTTCGGTTGCATCAGGTCTGCTGTACAAGATGTTGTCGCGAATTGAACGGTGCAGCAATGAGGTATCTTGCGTCACCATACCAATAGCGCTACGCAGTGAATCTTGAGTGACTTTAGAAATATTCTGACCATCAATTTTAATCTCGCCGCTCTCCACATCATGGAAGCGCAGAAGCAGATTCACTAAGGTTGACTTACCCGCGCCAGAACGCCCCACCAAGCCGACTTTTTCGCCTGCTTTGATATGCAGATTAAGGTGATCAATCACACCTTTGTTCTCGCCGTAGTGGAAGCTGACATCGTTAAATTCAATTGCACCTTGAGTAACCACCAGATCTTTGGCGTCTTTGTCATCTTGGATATCAATTGGTTTAGACAGCATCTGCATGCCATCAACTACAGTACCCATGTTTTCAAACAGACCGCCAACTTCCCACATGATCCATTTCGACATACCGTTAATACGCAGTGCCAGTGCAATCGCAATCGCAATCGAGCCTACTGATATTGCACTTTGCATCCACAAGTAGATAGACATAGCGGAAATCACGAACACCAGAATGTAGTTGGCAAGCTCAACACAAACGTTAAAGCCAGTGACTAAACGCATTTGTCGATACACGGTATCCAGGAAACTGCCCATGCCTTCTTCTGCGTATTTGGTTTCGCGTTTGCTGTGAGAAAACAGCTTCACAGTGGCGATATTGGTGTAGCTATCGACAATGCGCCCGGTCATTTGCGAGCGAGCATCAGCTTGCTCAGAAGAGACTGTTTTAAGTTGCGGCACAAAATAGAGCTGAATAGCGACATACGCGGCCAGCCAAATCAGCATCGGCAGCATTAAACGCCAGTCTGCCTGAGCCAGCATGACAACCATCGCGGTAAAATAAACGGTGACGTAGACAAAGACATCCAGCGTTTTCATCACGGTTTCTCGGATCGCCAGCGAGGTTTGCATCACTTTGGTCGCTATACGGCCAGAAAACTCGTCCTGATAAAAAGATAAGCTCTGTTTCAGCAGGTAACGGTGTGCCAGCCAACGTATCGACATCGGATAGTTGCCCAGCATGGTCTGATGTATCACCAACGAATAGAAGCCGATCAAAATAGGCATCACAACCAAAATAAGTACGGATAACCCCATCAGAGTATCTTTGTTGTCCGCCAAAAATGTTTCTGGGTTGCTACCTGATAACCAATCGACTAACTGACCCATAAAGCCAAACAGTGAGACTTCAATTATGGCGATGGTGGTACTCATTAACGCTAATAAAATCAGCGGTTTTTCAAAGCCTTTTGTGTAGTGCAGACAGAATGCTAAGAGTGTATTGGGTGGCCTGTCTGGCTCCTTTTGAGGAAACGCTTCGGTGAAGCTTTCAAATTTTTTATACATTGAAGATCCTTATTTTTATTCATTCACCACATCACAAATAGGCAGAAGTCGTTGTGATGCGAAAGCAGGATAATTTTCTCGTTGCTTACTGTGCCGCCAACGAAAATATGCAATTGAATGCTTTATGCTCAGCAGTATATCTCTAAACCGAGGTTATTAAGAGTACAAATATCCGCCAGTATAAAACGCTGCGGCTCGTTCGGTATTCATTCATTAAATTGAATACCCTATACACTTGTTGCATAAAAAGTGCATATATGCCGCTCAGCTAAAAAATAGTCAGTAATATTTACTGATATAAATTAAAACGGCAGTAAATGAGAAGGTTTGCTTGCATTTGATAGCCAAAATTCAGTGAAAGTTATTATAACAAACTGTTTACAATCCAAAACATTGCTGAACAAACGGATGTGTTTCAACCATGCTACAAGCGCAAAATTTATCCCAACGTCACTCAGGTGTTGTGCAGAATGCCAACTGTGTTGTTATGGTTCCGCCAAAAGAGTTTAAGTTCAATGCGGAGACGGCTCAAGACAACGAATTTCAGAATCAATCTGCCTTGTCTGATGAACAAATCACTCAACATGCAATGGCTGAATTCAATCAAATGGTCACCAAGTTACGGAAAGAAGGTGTTCAGGTAGTTGTGTTCGATTATCCGTTGGGCGATGTGGTGACACCGGATGCGGTGTTCCCAAATAACTGGTTCAGTACCACCACTGACGGCGCTTTCTATATCTTTCCTATGGCTTGTACTAATCGCCAGTATGAGGTTCGTTCAGATGAGTTGATTCAGCAACTTTCCTTTGCAGGCCGTACCGTCTCTCGCCAAGATTCGCTGGTGGAATACCAAAAGCAACATGCGTATCTGGAAAGCACTGGTGTTATGGTGATCGACCATATCAACCGCACTATTTATGCTGCACTTTCCCAGCGTTGTGATCGTGAAGTTCTTGAAGATTATGCTCAGCGCATTGGCTACGAGCGTGTGGTTTCTTTCCAAACGGCTTTGCCTTCAGGACAGCCGATTTATCACACCAATGTGATGATGGCGATTGGAGAAAGCTTCTGCGTAATTTGTGATGAAGTGATCCCTGAATACGAGCGCCGCTTTGTGCTGAAGTCGCTGGCGAAAGACAAACAGGTGATTTCCATTTCACTGGATCAAATGAACCGGTTCTGTGGCAACATTTTGCAACTCGAAACGGTCAATGGTGACAAGGTTATTGCGATGTCTCAATCGGCTTATGAGGCATTTTCTCCAGCGCAACGCACTCAGCTTTCCAGCCACGGTAAGCTACTGCCTATCAATGTTGAAACCATCGAAAGCATCGGTGGCGGTAGTGTTCGTTGTATGTTGGGCGAAGTATTTTTGCCAGTCCGCAGCCATACTCTCTAAGTCCAGGTTTATAGAGAAGAAACTAATCGTCTCTAAATCGGGTAACGATATCGGCAGCTTGATCGATGTTTTCAATTAGTGCGTTAACACAAACAGGATCAAGCTTGCCAATCTCTACCATTTTTTGCAGTTCTTTGATGGACTCTTCAATTGACATAGGTTCCTTGTAAGGGCGTTTACTGGTAAGTGCATCAAATATGTCTGCCACGGTGACAATTCGCGCTTCTATCGGAATTTCATCGCCCACCAAACCTTTCGGATAACCTGTGCCATTAAGGTATTCATGGTGGCCTGCCACAATGTTGAGCATTAACTGTGAATCGCTGAGGTGGGAGAGCTGATAGTCATCCAATACTTTAGAGATGATTTTGATCCCTTTATCGACATGGCCTTTCATAATCTCAAACTCTTCTTCAGTGAGCCTGCCGGGTTTGAGCAGTATTTTGTCGGGAATCCCTATCTTTCCGATATCGTGCAATGGACTAAACAAATAGAGATGCTCGATAAACTCATCGGTGAACTGAAATTGATCGGCGATCGATTTCGCTATCATGCGTGACAGCAGTGCCATTCGGTTCAGATGCATGCCAGTTTCGAAATCCCGCAGGTGAGCGAAGTCTCTCGCAGCCTGAGCGGTGGCTAACAGTGCCTGAACTGTTGATATCTCACTGACGATAGTTAGGGTAATCAGTTTGGTGAGTAGTACCAGATCTCTTTGCACCTGCTCGTCAAAGTAACCTTCTATCTCACTGTCGATAAAGATAAAACCAATGAAATGGTTGTCTGTCATCATTGGAATAGTAAAAGAGGAGCGGTATTTCTGTTCAAGAAGCCAGTCAGAGTGGGCGGTTCCTGTTCCAATCTCTTCTTCAATTTTGTCGATAACTCGGCACGAACCGCTTTCTCTCAGTTTTTGCAGTTGATAGCTTTTACTCAGTGGAAATTCATAACGACTAATGGCGTGCCCTGAGTTAGTACTGTTAATAAAGGTTTTCAGAAGGTCGGTCTGCGGGTCATAAAGTGCGCAAGCAATACGGCACACTCCTGGTGAGCGCTCTAGTATCCTGTCATGTAGATCTTTAAGCCTGTCCGTCAGCGAGTTTTCTATATTGTTTAATGGGTTGTGTAATATGCTAGCCATTTCAACGCCCAACCTTATTTATTAGATAAACTAATTATAAGTGGCATTATCTGAAGCGTTCCTAAATCTCAATTATTGGCCTTGTTTCGTGAGTCCGAGCACAAACTGTTGTCTGTTTCTAAAAGATCTACATTGGTTTCATATCTGTTTATAATGGCGTATTGCTTTTTAAGATTGAAACAAATGGCTCTCAATGACTAAAACCTTTTATATGATGCGTCACGGTGAGACGCTGTTTAATGTGAGAAGAAAAATCCAAGGTTGGTGTGATTCACCACTAACTGAAAAGGGTATTCGTCAGGCAGAACTTGCCGCCAAGTTTTTTGACAATATTGAACTCGATCGCCTCTACAGCTCTTCTACTGAACGCGCCAGCGATACCGCTGAAATCGTGACCCGCAACAGAATGCCTTTAACCCGCCTGAAAGGGTTGAAAGAGATGAACTTCGGCACTTATGAAGGTGAGAGTGAAGATCTCCATCCAAGTTACGAAGCCCGTGAAACGCATTATTTGCAGTTTGGCGGTGAGTCTCGCCAGCAACTGAAAGATCGCGTACTGAAAACTTGCATTGAAATCATGGAGCAAGAAGGTAATAACACGGTTCTGGCGGTGTCGCATTCAGGTGCATGTAAACACTTTTTGTCACTATGGCACGACTTAGATGATGTGCTGAAAGGACCGATCCCGAACTGCTGTGTGATTAAATATGAGTATGAGAACAAAACCTTTAAGTTGGTTGAAATATTCGATATAACCAAAAACTTCAGGGAATAATATTCATTCACATATAAGACGGACAATTGAGATATGGACATCATTATCGATAGCCTAGAAGGCGGAGAAGTTATAGGACTCTTGGAAGAGCATTTAGCAGATATGTACGCCACTTCTCCACCTGAGAGTGTGCATGCTCTCGATGTTAACGCGCTCAAATCTTCCGAGATCACTTTCTTTAGCGGCTGGAGAGATGGGCAGTTAATGGGGTGTGTGGCGATAAAGCAGCTGGACGAATCACACGCTGAGCTGAAGTCGATGCGCACCTCACGTCACGCCAGAAAATCAGGGGTAGCGACTCAGCTACTGCAACATGCTTTGAACGTATCAACGGAACGTGGGTATCAACGTGTAAGCCTAGAAACAGGCTCGGAAGAGTACTTTCTTGCGGCACGAAACTTATATGAGAAGTTTGGCTTTAATTATTGTGAACCGTTTGCGGACTACAAATCGGATCCGAACAGTAAGTTCATGACTGTTGAGCTAAGGTAGCCAATAAATTAGGACAGAAAGATGACACAGAAGTTGTTTTGGGCAAGGCTCAAAGCAGCCTAAGCTAATTCTCAAAGTTGACTATTTCTACGTAATAAAATAATTCCACTCCGATCACAAAATCACCAAAAAAGTGCGCTTGGTCACATTTTTGTGCAAGACTGTTAAGTTCACATAAGTGTAAATCTATTGATATCAATAAGTTAACAGTTGGCACTGCTTATGCAATTCCTTGCTATAGACAGGTATGCAGGAGATCAGTGACATGGAAATGATTGGCAATAACTTTATTCTTGGTTTGGTCGGTGAAGTTTCTACATTAGTTTCAAAAGGTTCACGTCGTAGTTTGCTAAAGCATCAGGCTTCAGTTACCAAGTTACTGGATATGATTGATATGGTGAGACAGCATCGATCGCTCACTCACCAGTTTCTTTTTAATCATCAACAAGAGGTTGTAGAGAAAATTGCGGCTCTGGATGAGGAGATGACGAAAGCAATTACCAAGCTAGCGAGTGACCGTTACGTTGGTAATTCTATCGAAAGAATCGCACTGAAAAACAAGCTGTCCCAATTAACAAGTAGCTACAAGAATCGCTCGATTTCGAACAATTTGGTGGTGCACGGTAAAGTGATTCGCCAACTGATTTTTCAGGTCGATAGCCAGATCCTTATCTCTCTTGATAAAGCCGACAAGCTGGAGTTAGCAGGAGAATACAATGATCAGTGGCAAGCGGTAATGTCTGGCATTGAAGCATTGACTCAGTACCGTTTAGGAATCATGGCGATGAACATGAATCTAAAACCGGCACTACTCGCTAAACAAGCGAATGTTCTCTATTCAAGACTGGTGAAAGTGAGTGACGTGTATTCGGATTACCATCCAGACTTGAATGAGTGTATGACACAGCTGGAACAATATTTGACCGAGCATAAACATACAGAAGAGTATCAGGCTAAGTTGTTTGATCTGAGTTCGGAGATTTCCGCTACCTTGGTTGACGTTTATGAAGCAATCATTGAAAAAACCTTTGCCAAAGCCATTAGCGGTGGTTATTCCGCTGAATGATTAGCAACATAAAAACGGGAGAGCTATTGGCTCTCCCGTTTTGTTGACTGCGATATCTATTGTTCACGAGCATTTGCTCATTGCTTTGTGATCGTTTACATCGATTGGTTTGAACGACCTAGGATTTGCATTTCTTCTTCGGTTGGAAATGAAGAATCGCCATTGAAGATGGAAGTTGCAGTATTTCTCCTTCAGCATGACCTGGCTGGATATGGCACAGGTTAGTGTCACAGATAATTTTCCAGTCCTGACCGCGATCATGAGGCAGTTTAAACCTTGCCGGAGCGTTGGTTTGGTTGATCAAATACAGCATTTCTTGTTCATCTTCACCGATGCCCATGTGTAGGGCAACCGCACTGACTCTGTTCCAGTCATCATGCTCCATCAATTCACCGTCGACTCGTCGCCAGAAGATACGATTGAAGTTGCGTTCGTCACCACTGAAGGCACGAATAAACGGAACCATATAGGTTTGACGAGCGGCAACCATTTGAGCGAGCCACTCTTTGAAGATGCCTTTGCGTTCGGTGTTCTCCCAGTTTATCCAACTGATTTCGTTATCCTGACAATAAGCATTGTTGTTACCCTTCTGGGTATGGGATAACACATCTGCGGTGAGAATATGCGGTATACCAAACGCAAACAGCAGGCTTGCCATGAAGTTACGCTTTTGGCGCTCACGGGTTGCCTGAATCACGAGGTTATCTGTTTCACCTTCTTCACCATAGTTATCAGAACGGTTATCACCGTGGCCATCACGGTTTTGTTCACCGTTGGCTTCATTGTGTTTGTGCTTGTATGACACCAGATCCTGAAGGGTGTAACCATCGTGGTAAGTAATGTAGTTGACGGTTAGCTTATATGGCCAGTTAGCTGCGCTGTAGAGATCTCGTGAGCCCATAAGACGCGTTGCAAATTCTTTTAGATAGCCCTGATCGCCACGCCAAAAGCTGCGGGTAATGTCGCGCAGTTTGTCGTTGGTTTCGTTCCAGCCAAAAGGGAAATTACCGACTTGGTAGCCGTTAGGACCAATATCCCAAGGCTCAGCAATCAACTTCACTTCTCGAAGTATTGGATCTTGAGCCACAGCTTTGAAGAACGCGGCATCGCTGCTGAAATCATCACCTCGACGACCTAGCGTTGCCGCTAAATCAAAACGGAAGCCATCGACTTTGTACTCGTTTACCCAGTAACGAAGGGTATCCATCACAAGGTTTAACGAGGGCTGATAAGAGAGGTCAACGGTATTGCCGCATCCAGTGAAATTGGCGTAATGAGAACCGTGTCTCAGGTAGTAGTTTGGATCGAGCGCTTTGAGATTGAATACTGGACCGTCTTGCCCACCTTCTGCGGTATGGTTGTACACCACATCTAAAATCACTTGGATGCCTTGCTTATGCAGTTCTCTTATGACGGTTTTTAACTCGGTTACTGCATCTTTAACGGCGTAGCGTGGATCGGGTGCCATGAACACAAAAGGGTTGTACCCCCAATAGTTCACTTTACCCATATCCAACAAATGAGGTTCATGCATACACGCTGCAATTGGAAGCAGTTGCAAGGTGTTGATATGTTGATCTCGATAAAACTGCAACATTGGCTCGCTGATCAAGCCTAAATAGGTTCCGCGAACGGTATCATCCACATTTGGGTGACGTTGAGTTAGCCCTTTGACGTGCGTTTCAAACAGCACCATTTCATCACGGGAAATAGCAGGCTTGTGTGAATCTTGCCAATCGAAGTCATCGCTTATGACGATACATTTCGCGAGCTCAAAGCTGTCTTCTTCAGAAAATGGAGGAGTATAAGTAAGCGGAGCATCTAACGCTTTGGCATAAGGGTCTGACACGTACAATAAACTGTTGTCGTCTTCATGAGAGATAAAACCATACCGTTGGCCTGCTTTGATGCCTGCCATGTAGGTGTGCTTTATTCCAGCATACTCTCCTTCCAAAGGGTGTGTTTCGTAACTGCCATCAGAATTGAACAAGGCAAGCACCAAATCATCGTTGGCAGGCGCATAGATAGAAAAGTTGCATCCATTTGGATCAAGTGTTGCACCTAAAGGATACGGACGAGAAGCTGTAGTAGTCATCGTAAGTTACGTTCTTATAGTTAGAGTTAAGTTACCCACTGAATTAAGTAAAAAGCTTTGGGACTCTTAGGTCAAGCGCCCTTTAATAAAATATATTCTGTAATTTCATTACAGTTTTATGAATAATTTATCGCCAAATAGTGATCTAATGCATTTTGTATTCCAATAACCTGAAAGGTTTCGATCACTACTCCCCCTAAATTGCGTGATCAACGTTTTAAAAACACCATACATGAAAAAAACTCCTCCCTAATCATCCCCCTCAAATTAATTTAGGGTGGAGGAAGTCATCCCTATACGACTTGATTAACCTAAATAGCGTTGAAACAACTGGGGACTTGTCCCGTCTTACCTCTTTTTATTTTGGCCGGATTTCTGCCTTTTCGGCTCCAAGTAGAAAGAGAACTAAGGAACTAAAAATAAAATCCTATTTGGAGTTAAAAATGAAAAAAGTAAGTGTAATTGCTGCCGCAGTGGCAACAGCTCTTTTCGCTGGCCAAGCTTTAGCTGAAAACGAAGTAGCACTAGATGTAACTTCTGGTGAAGGTGCAATGAACGTAGAGGTTAAAAAACCAACAGAAGTTATTACAGATGGTTGGGAAGTTCACGGTTACGCTTCTATGAACTTCCGTATGGTTGATGGTGAAACGGTAGATACTGAGTTTGGTAAGCCAGACTACAAAACTGCAGGTACTCACGGTAAGAGTACCAACCAAGTAGAATTCTCAATTAAGAAGCACACTGAACACCAAAATGGCGTTTGGTCTAACTTCAACGTACGTACTGAGTACGGCAACGGCAACTCTTATGCTTACAGCTCTTCTGGTAGTCAAAAACAAAATGACGAAGCACAATTTGAAGTTAAAGAGACGTTCGTTGAAATCGGTGGTTTTGACTTCCTAGGTCAAGATACTTCTATCTGGGGTGGTCAACGTTTCTTAAACCGTGCTGCAGGCCTGCTTTCTGGTGAGTTCTGGAAACAATCTTCAGGTGTTGGTGCTGGTGTTCAATCTAAACTAGCGGGTAACACTGCAGGTTTCGCAATCGTTGTAGCAGACCCAGACGCGGGCAATGCTACTCATGATGCAGAGCGTACAACGCTGACTTCTTATGACTTCTACTACTACGGTGTAGACGCTGGTATCGGTAGCCTAGACTTTGACTTCAAATACATGGAGCAAGCGAATAAGGACAGCAACGCAGAAGATGGCTTCGGCGCTGCAATTACCTTGAACTCTAGCTACTATGGCCTAGATGGTTGGACTCAAACTGCTATCGCATACGGTAAAGGTGTTGCTCAAAACCGTGGTGTGAACTTCGGTGGTTGGTCTGGCGGCGACGAGAACCAAGAATCAATTTTCTTCACTTCTTACGGTGTTCTTAACATCTCTGAAAACTGGCAAATGGGTTCTGAAATGACGTACTTCGCTGCGTTAGATGAACTATTTACTGCGAAAGACCTAAAACGTTATATTGTTGCTGTTCGTCCTTCTTACAAAGTGAACGACAACCTACGTTTAGAAATGACAGGTTCTTACGCACATGAAGAAGGTGCTGACGGTTACTGGGGGCGTTCTGGCGATGCAGTAGAAAGCGATATTCTAAACCTAGAAGTTGCTGCTGCGTTTACAGTGAATGCTGACTACTTTGGTCGTCCTCAAATTAAACCTTACGTAAGCTACATTTCTGCTGATGATGAAGCGAGTGCTTCACAAATCGGTATCAAAGATGGTAAGAGTGAAACTGTTATCGGTGTTCACACTGAAATCTGGTTCTAACCCGATACCATTAGCGAAGGCAGCCTAGGCTGCCTTTTTGCGCAATCACTAGAGAGATAAAATAATGACAAGAACAAAAACCTTACTTGCTGTTTCCTTAGGTGCTCTACTTACTGGTTGTGCGACTCAGTCCCAGACTCAATTGCACATCGATCCCCCGACGAATACTGAAATTTGCTGTTCAAGCTATGCGCAGTTCCCTTTTGCACAGCTTGGTGACAACGAGAATATTAAATTTGATATCGATTTGGCTTCTCCTGTGGGTAGTTTTCCATCTGGAAACAGTCATTTTGCGGCTTTTCGCTTTAGCGACCGTTCACAAGACATCCTGCTGACATTATCGAGTCAGTTTGTGAATGATTCCGTATTTGCTCCAGAAGTCATATTGCTGAACGAAGCATTTCAACCCGTAGCTCAATATTCATTAGAAGAATTCCAGACTAAAGCGGCAGATGCTTTTAGTCGTACTCAATACGTTACTCGCTTCAGAGTTGACGCGGCGAAAACGCCATACATGATCGTTTACACGTCTGCTGAGACTTTAGGTCAACGAATTACCGTTGATCACCCAGCAAAGGTCAGAGCTAAAGAATTCGGCGAAGCTATGCCAATGGTTGTAGACCCAACCTACACTTATCAACTTGGTGGAACACTAGGGCTAGAGGTGGAAACACTGAAACTTCGTCCTTTTAAAGCGAACTCACAAACGGCAGTTGCAGAACCAGTAAAAGCGAAGGCTGTTGTGATTGAAGCTCAGCCAGAGACAAAAACGTTCTACCTAAACGCAATTCAAAAGGCAGTGGCAGACAATGACATTAATAAAGCTCTAAGCCTACTCGATGAAGCTAAAGCTCTGGGTATTGAAGATGCTCAAGAAGTGTTTGTTAAAGCGGTGAACGCCAAATAATCCAATATATGGATTCGATTTGAAAACAAAGGAGCAGTGATGCTCCTTTGTCGGTTTTATTGCTACAGTTTTGTTCTATCGCTGCAGTTTTACGGCAAACGATTCAAACGGAAGCAGTGTCAGTTCACCGTTGAGGTTATCTCTTGGCGGGTAGTTACTAATCAGGTGTTCAACGTTGTCTAACCCTACCACCTCTGATAGTGAAAGAGTTTGAGGCTCTTTACTGAAGTTGTTTACCACTAGAATTCTATCGTCTTCATGTTCACGTAAATAGGCAAACACGGCCTCATGAGATTCGCACACAGGCGTGAAGTGACCGTACACAATCACTGGCATGGTTTTTCGTAGCTGAATTAACGTTTGGTAGTGATAGAAAATGGAATCACTGTCTGCGAGTGCTTGTTCAACGTTGATGTCCACATAGTTTGGGTTCACTTTGAGCCAAGGCTTAACCGTGCTGAAGCCAGCATATTCTTGATCATTCCACTGCATCGGAGTGCGGGCATTGTCGCGGCTGTTTTCATGCAGCGCCGCCATCATCTCTTCATGGGATACACCCGCTTCGGTACGTACTTTATAGAAGTTCAGCGTCTCAATATCTTGGTACTCATCCAGTGAATGGAACTCTACATTTGTCATACCCAGCTCTTCACCCTGATAGATGTAAGGCGTTCCTTTTAAGAAATGCAGTGCTGTTGCCAGCATCTTGGCTGACTCGACACGGTAGTCACCGTCGTCGCCATATTTGGACACTGCGCGCGGTAAATCATGGTTATTCCAAAACAGTGAGTTCCAGCCTTGGTTTTCTAGCTCGACTTGCCATTTGGTTAAAACTTGTTTGAACTCACTGAGTTTTAACGGAATCGGCTGCCATTTGTCGCCATCTTTCCAAGTGAGCGTGATGTGTTCAAACTGAAATACCATCGACAACTCATTGCGTTCTGGGGCGCTGTATAGTTTTGCAATTTCCGGTGTCGCACCCCAAGTTTCACCTACGGTGAGAAGATCTTTATCGCCAAAAGTAGCTCGATTCATTTGCTGTAATAGGGAATGCAAACGTGGGCCATTGTCCGTGATTTTTTTGTCGATCTCTTTGCCGATAAGGTCAATAACATCAAGGCGGAAACCACCAATACCTTGTTCTATCCACCAGTTCATCATGTCGTGAACCGCTTGCTGAACTTTCGGGTTCTCCCAGTTCAGGTCTGGCTGGCGTTTAGAGAACAGATGGAAATAATACTGCTCTGTAGTCGCATCCCACTCCCACGCGCCACCACCAAAAATGGAGCCCAAATCGTTGGGCGGTGAACCGTCAGCATTGGCATCGCGCCATATATAGAAGTCACGATATGGGCTGCTTTTTGATGATTTCGCTGAAATAAACCATGGATGTTCATCTGAGGTGTGGTTGACGACTAAATCCATCACCACTTTTATATTTCGTCTGTTTGCTTGATCAAGTAGGCATTTCATATCTTCCATGGTACCGAACTCAGCAGCGATAGCCTGATAGTCTGAAATGTCATAGCCGTTATCATCCATAGGTGACTGATAAACGGGTGACAGCCAGAGTACGTTTACACCCAGATTTTTAAGATAATCGAGTTTGCTGATGATGCCCGGCAGGTCGCCAATACCATCGTGGTTAGAGTCGCAAAAGCTGCGAGGATAAATTTGATAGACAACGGCATCATGCCACCACTGTTTTTGCATAGTACTTTCTCCCAAATTCCAACAAGACTCTAAGCAATATAGTGAGATAGAGGGGAAAAGAACAATTGATTAGATTTACTGTGATATAGAATTTGGCTATATCATATTGAGTTGATACTGGTTTGCGGTTTTAATGGTCTTCAACAGTGAAAAATCCATTTCTTAAAGTGTGATATCAATAATTATTGTTGGTTGGCTATGCATAAAAACTATCGTTATTTCCTGATGGTTGCTCATTTAGGCAGTATCAAACAGGCTGCGGAACAACTGCATATTAGTCAGCCTTCACTGACATCTGCTATGCAAAAGTTAGAAAGTGATATTGGTGTTTCTTTGTTTCATCGTCGTTCAAAAGGGATGGAGCTGACGGAATACGGCAAAATGCTTAAAGAGCATGTTCAGCAGCAGCAGGAACAGCATAATCAGCTATTGCATCGACTGCATGACATGCATCAGCGAGAAGCCGGTAAGTTGAAGCTGGGCACGGGTGATACATGGTGGGAACTGTTTGTTCGAGAAGCAGTGAGCCAACACCTAAAACAAGCGCCAAAGTCGTCTATTGAACTTGAGTTTGGTAATAACCTGTCTCTTATGCACCACTTAGTGCAAGGGGAAATCGACCTGTTTGTCGGACATGAAATTCGTCATTTGCATGAAAGGTGTCGGGTGCAGTTTGTCCCTTTGCTGCAAGATCGCGAAGCCGTTTATGTACGAGGTGATCATCCACTGCTTAAGCGTAACGTGCAGTCAATATCAGAGGTAGATGCGAGCTATCCTCTGATTCGTGTCACGCCGGATCATGCACGGCACAGCGTAGTGCTTGCGGATCATATGAAATCGCAGATGGGCATATCGTCGGATGTTGTGCGTTCCACTTATAACGTGGACTCATTTTCAGCCAGCCTAGATATATTACGCAGCAGTGATGCCATTATGCCCTACAGCAGTGAGCTGTCAGCGTGGATGATGCAGAAAGGGTTTAAGACTCTTTTCATTGATGAAAACAAGCTTGGTAACGTTGGTATCTACCACAAACTAGGCTGTGACGATGAAAAGGTGTTATCCATGATAGAAAGGATTCGGCAAAGAGTCTGAGACAGAAAAAGGAGCGAAATCGCTCCTTTGTTCGTTTTAGATACTGCCAGTGTTATCAGCTGAACGTTTTCACTCGTTGCCACTCCTGTTTCAAAATGACTTGAGTGATAGCGACGATTTCATCATTCAGTTTTGAAGGTGATTTCTTCGCTTCAATCGCCACCATGGTCTTGTCTAGCAAGCTTGAAAGCGTTTGAGAATGTTCTTCATCTGGATTAATCAGCAAATGAATTTTCGCATACAGTTTTTCGGTGTCCTGCAAGGCTTTGTTATAGGTACAAGACCACTGATGGAGCTCTTTCATTGCAAACTGCGGATCTTTCATCTCAGTAAGAATATCTTCAAAGCCATCTTTGATTTTGTGTAAGTCCCAGATTGCGTTAGTTGCGGAGACGAAATCTGCAATTTCAGCTCTTAACGATTGAATCCACTGTTGTCTGCTTTCTGCCACGATTTTTGCTTTTTCAAAATCAACGTCAATAGCTGGATTGATTGTCGGCATCACGGGGCGTGAAGATTCTTTGGCCAGTGCTGTGGCTCTCTTGATCGCCTTGCGATTGGTAATGAGCACAATGATCGAGGTTAAAATGAAAACCGCGATCAGTATCCAATCAGTATTAAAAGCCATGACAGTGTCTGAATGCACGGGCTGATTAGCTGACTCTACTGTGGTAGCAACTTGGTTGTCTTGTTTAATGCTTACAGAATTTTGGTGGTGTGAATCTTTTAGAATCAATACTTCTGCATCCTCAACAGACGGAGTTTTTGTATCCGAACTTGTTCGGTTTTCGCTTTCTGAAACGGCAACAATCGATTCTACTGCGGTGGCCTTGGGCGCAGTGCTCTCCACTTTAGCGTCTACCTTGGTTTCAGCTTCAGGTGAAGTGGTCTTGATGTTTTTTGTTGTCACTGTTTCCTCGCGTTTCGCGTTTTTCTCAGTTGTTTGCGATTTTGAAACTGCGTTAGGCGCTTCAATCACTGTTGTGGTTGAAACATTAGGCAATGCAGGGGCAACAGGCTCTATGGTTATCAGCTCTTCGGTTGTTGTGGCGTCAGCGGGTTGCTTTGCGTCTTCGTTTGGTTTGATTTCATTTTCTACTATGTTGGGCTCTGAGCCATCAACTGGCTTAACGGTTGTCACTAAAGTATCCGTATGCAAAGTGCTCATTGTTTTTCTTACCTCAAAATTTCTCGATGTCACCTTTGCGTGATTGGCTCTCTGTGTTCAATTGTCCCTAGTGTCAGATCAATACCAACTTCCATAGTGGCGCTAAAAAGAGCCGCCTCCGTGAAGTTGCAAACGTGGTAGACATAACGTTACAAGGGAGCCATTTTGCCGAAATATTTCCCAGCTGAATGCAGCCATTTGCATTCATGTCCTATCAGAAAACGCTGAAAAATAGCGTAATGCGGCTTTGAACTGGTTGGAGTAAATGTTGAACTGAGCTGAACGGCGTGTCTGGGTTGGCTTATCTAACCAGCCAGTAGAGAAGCAAATGAAGAAAAGGGGCATCTCGCCCCTTTTGGATTTTGGTTGTACACATCAATGAGCTATCAATTAGTAAGATTCAACTAACTGATGGTGATGCGGTGGTCTTCCACTTGTTGCGTTTCTAGCTTAGGAACAACCACAACCAACACGCCATCCTCAAATTCTGCGTAAATGTCTTTTGGATTTACGTTTTCGCTTAAAGAAAAGCTGCGAACCATTTTTCCTTCATAGCGTTCTTTGTGGATGACTTTGTTCTGATCTGTATTTTCTTCGGTTTTGCTGGTGGAGGCTTCAATTGTTAGCGCACCATTTTTATAGGTGATGATCACATCATCTTTAGCCACTCCCGGCAAATCGGCAATGATTTCAAATGCGGTTTCTTTTTCAATCACATCAACGCGAGGTGAAAAAGCCTCCGCATCAAATCGAGTGCGAATTGATGGGAATGCATGATCAAATACGCGATAGAAATCAGACCATGAATCACGAGGAATTAAGCTCATCATAACCTCCCATTTTCTATCTTTTGCTACCTCACTAATTGTAGTTCTTGTGGCGTCAAGTGAAGGGGAAATTGAAGTTTGATTGATCAAAATCAAGCCCAATTCAAGCGTAAGAAATACGAATTCAAACCGGAATGGCATATCGGAATTTTGTCATCAAATAGCCTTTTTTCTGTAACCCATTTTTAATGTTCGCTGCGTAGGTTATGCCGGTCTTAAAAATAGTGCTCATGGGTAAATTCCAGAGAACTAAGTGGTTAATTAAGCAGGAAATGATGGCAAGAGTAACTCACGATTTTGATGTGTTGATTATTGAACTACTGCAGCAGCAGGGCTTCATCAAGAAAGAAGCGGAAGCTTACTTAAAGAATGAAGTTTACCGTTTAGAGCCGGAAGAGATTCAGAAAATTAAAAACTACGCCAAGCATTTTGGTTTATCAGCCAAAGAGAAACTGATTCAGGAAATACTCGACCTACGCAGGGAAACCTTGTTTAACAAGCTATCTAAGAAGTTGGAGAGAGAACTAGAAATTACGGATTAACGAGTTTTGCATTTCGTTTTCCTATTTGGTTTTGAAAATTATTCTCATTAAAATTGAAACTCAAATTAATGTTATGTTATAACAAAACACTTTTGAGTCAGTAGAGTTATAATTATGAGAATTTTTACAACAGCACTGTTGGCATTAATGTTTGTTTTTCAAGCAAATGCGAACACTCCTCCTTCTAAATCAAACACAGTTACCATCAGTGCGGCGTTTGAATTTGCTAACGTTGACCCATCATCAAGTGGGTATATTTTTACTAGGATGCAGGTCATTGAGACGCTTTTTGATGTGGACAATTCGGGGAATTTGCTCCCAGGTCTGGCGTTAGAAGCGACGCCAAACAATGAGCTAACTGAATGGACAATCACACTGCGTGACGGCGTTCGCTTCCACGATGATTCACTGATGAACGCGGATACAGTGGTGAACAGTTTAAACATTGCGCTGAGCAAATATGGTTCGCTAGGCAAAGTGCCAGTGAAAAACATTTTAGCGCAAGGCGAAAATAAGATTGTTATCGAACTTTCTGAAGCATACAAAAGCCTACCTGCGGTGCTTGCCAACTATTCCAATGTAATTTTAAGCCGAGCCTCTTATGCGGAAGATGGCAAAGTGGTGAACTTGATTGGCACAGGCCCATACTCGCTTTTTGAGGTTACGCCGCCGCACAAAATTACTGTTAAGAAATTTGATGGTTATTGGGGTAAGAAAGCGAGTATTGAATACGCCACTTATCTGACTGGTCATCGCGGTGAAAGTCGCGTTTTACAAGCCACAAGTGGTCAGGCTGACATTGCGCTTCAGCTTCCGCCAGCCAGCATTATGCGTTTAAAAATGAATCCGCAAACCGATGTTCAGTCTTACTCTTTACCGCGTACTCTTGTTTTAAAACTGAACAATGCTCATTCGTTCCTAAATTCCGTTAAAGCGCGTCAGGCGTTGAGCCTTGCCATTGATCGCAAAGGCATTGCTAGCGCTGTGCTAGGCACTCCAGATTCAGGAACCGCGCAACTGTTGCCTCGCTCAATGAGCGACTGGTATTTAGAGTCTTTTGCACACCCAGAGTCTGATATTCAGAAAGCTAAAGCGATGCTTAAAGAACTCGGTTGGACTGAAAACAGCCAAGGTTTGTTGCAGCGAGACGATAAAGTGTTTGAGTTGTCATTGATTACCTACGCTGACCGTCCAGAGCTGACGAATGTAGCCACAGCGCTTCAAGCACAGTGGAAAAAGCTGGGTGTAAAACTGAATGTAAGTATTACAAGCTCAAGTTCGATTCCCGCCGGTCATCAGGATGGTTCTTTAGAAGTGGCATTGATTGCGCGCAACTATGGCGTGATTGCAGACCCTCTGGTGGTATTAAGTAATGACTTCTCTGCGGAAGGTGGGGATTGGGGCGCAATGAATTGGTCCAACCCAGAGTTTAATCAGTTGATTAAGCAGCTTAACTACACATTAGATGCAGACAAGTATCGTGAAAAAGCTCAGAGAGCGGCAACCATTCTTGCTACTGAACTGCCAGTGATCCCTGTTTCCGCTTACACAGAAGAAGTCTCAGTGAACAAACGTCTCAAAGGTTTCCACTTTGATCCATTTGGCCGCAATTTTTATCTTAGCGACTTGGAGTTTTGATTCTCGTGGGGCAGTTAATTTATAACCGCATTTTGCAGCTTTTGGCTGTGGTATTTGGCGTTGGCGCATTGACGTTTGTTTTGATGCGTTCACTTCCGGGGGATATGGCTTTCCGTATTGCCTCTAGCCGCTACGGTCAGGATAACGTTAGCGCGGAAGCGGCAGAATATATTCGCCAAGAGTTGAATTTGAACCAATCGGGGATCTCGTCTTTTTTCTCTTGGTTAATCGATCTTGCGCAGTTTAACTTGGGCAACTCTTTGGTCAGTGGTCAGCCAGTCAGTGATATTGTCAGTCATCAGTTAGGCCATTCCTTAATGCTTGCAGTTGCTGGACTTGCTTTGTCCGTTTTGATTGCTTTCCCGCTCGGTCTCGCGAGTGTGAAATGGCAGAAATGGTTTGAGCCTGTCGCTGTTGTTTTTTCAATCGCAGTTCGTGCGCTTCCTGTGTTTGTAATTGGTTTAATTTTCATTCTGATGTTTGCGCTTTATTGGCAATGGTTGCCCGTTGCTGGTTTTGACACACCTCAGCATTTGATTCTGCCTACCCTGACTCTGGCTATAGCGTTGGCTGCAACCTCAAACCGGATTGTCGCGAGCTCAACTCGTCAGGTTTTACGTGCGCCTTTTTATCAGTTTTCAATGATGAAAGGGCTATCACCTTTACGAACCTTTCAGCGTCACGGAGTTCGCAATATTTTGCTGCCTGTTGTTGCGTTTATCGGTATCCAGTTTATTACCGTGATTGAAGGGATAGTAATGATCGAATCTCTGTTCTCATGGCCGGGAGTCGGGCACGGTTTAGCTCATGCGATTTTTGCCCGCGATATTCCTGTTATTCAGGGCACGGCGCTTTGTTTAGGTGTGATGTTTGTAATGTTGAATACGATTGTTGACCTTCTGTGCTACTGGATAGACCCGCGAATTAAGGAGGAGCAATAACATGCTAGCAGCCTTCGATAACAAAAAACTCTATAGCAACAGATCGCGCCTTTTCGGTGTGTTGCTGCTGTGTGTGTTGATCTCGATGTCGATGATTGGCTGGGCTATGAACGTCGATCCGGCAGAGCAAAACTTGTCTGCGGTTTTGACACCACCTAGTGCCGAATACTGGTTAGGTTCCGATCACTATGGTCGCAATATGTTTGCCCGTTTAAGTGAGACTCTGCGTCTATCACTGAGTCTGGCAATCATCTGCGTATTAAGTGCGAGTACCATTGGCTGCATATTAGGTGTGATTGCAGGTTGGTACGGTCGTTGGCTCGACAATGGGCTCAATATTATCGTCAACATACTTCTGGCTATGCCTGGTTTGGTTTTCGTGCTGTTGTTTGCAGCGTTGGTACCCGGTTCTTTTACCGCCATTTATATCGCGATTGCGCTGGTACAGTGGGTAGAGTATTTCCGTGTAAGTCGCTCGCTGACTCAGTCTCTTGCCAACAGTCCTGAAATTCAAAACGCTCTGTTGTTGGGCTTTGGCCGTGTTTATATTTTTCGCCATCATTTATGGCCGACACTACGTTCACCTGTGTTGACTATGGCCGCATTCGGTGCCGCTAACGCTGTGCTTTATATGGCTTCTCTTGGCTTTGTTTATGTGGGTATTCAACCGCCAACCAGTGAACTCGGACAAATGATTGTTGAGCTTTTCCCATATTACGGTGATGCGCCGTGGTTACTGCTTCAACCTCTAACAATGCTGGCGTTAATTGTATTGGCATTCCATTTGATTGCAGGAGAGAAACGATGAGTGAATTGCTGAGAGTTTCGAATCTGCATATCTCAATGGGTGAGCGCATTCTTTTGGAAAATGTGTCGTTAGCGGTGAATAAAGGTGAACCGCTGGTGATCCTTGGTCAAACAGGGTCAGGTAAAAGCTTGTTGCTTAAGTGGATCATGGCGAGTATTGATTCTGCATTATCGTGCACGGGTGAGATTGCTGTTCACGGAGAGGTGATGAATATGATGCAGCGCCGTACTCTCTGGGGTAAACAAATGGCAATGCTGTCACAAGAGCCAATGTCGACGCTTGATCCTTTGATGATATCGGGTGAGCAAGTGGCAGAAGTGTCGAGATTTGTCCTAGGATATTCCGCGGCACAAGCACGTCTCATGGCACAGCAAGAGCTGGAGCGTTATGGTTTAGCGCAGGCTTATCAAAAGCGTGTAGGGCAGCTCTCAGGTGGTATGGCTCAACGTATGGCGATTTGTGTGTCAACTGCCGCCAATGCTTCCATCATTCTTGTAGACGAGCCAACCAAGGGTTTGGATGTCAGTCGACGTGATGATGTTGTCGACATGCTGCGTGATAAGACCAAAAACGATGGCCTGATTGTGGTAACGCATGATGTCGAAGTTGCGCAGCGCCTAGGCGGACAAATACTGGTTCTTCATTATGGAAAGGTAGTCGAGCAAGGGCAAACACAGCAAGTGCTTGCTCATCCGCAGCAGGAATACACTAAAAAGCTGATTCATTCGACACCGAAAAATTGGGCACAAAGCCGAAGTAAATATATTGCTCAGGAGCGAATCTTGAGTGTAGAAAACTTGGCAATACAACGCGGCAAACAAAAGTTGTTTGATTCGCTGACGTTTAACGTTCAGCAAGGTGAGATTGTCGGCATTGTTGGCGACAGTGGCTGTGGTAAAAGCAGTTTGGGTGATGCGATTTTAGGGCATCTTAAAGTGTCTTCGGGTGAGATTGTTCGTCAAAAAACTCAGGGTAAAGCTAAGTGGCTTAAGTTATATCAAGATCCATTTACTTCGCTTTCTCAGCATCCCACTCTAGGAAAAATGTTGGATGACTTGATTGCACTGCACAAGTTGGATGCCAGTCGCGTTGCTCCATTAATGAAAAAACTCGCTTTGCGTGAGCAGGTGCTTACTTGTAACAGTAGTCAGGTATCCGGTGGCGAGCTTCAGCGCTTCTCGATTTTACGTGCTTTGCTGATGGAGCCTGTATTCTTGTTTGCTGACGAACCGACGTCGCGTTTAGATCCTATTATTGCCAAAGAAGTGACGATGCAATTGGTACAGCTAGCACGTGAGCAAAATTGCAGCTTGCTAATCGTCAGCCATGACCCTGATTTGATTAATGCGATTGCGGATAAAGTCATCAACATTAGCGATTATGCCCCTCAAGCGGTAAGTTTGCAGGAGTGTGTTGCTTAGCTTTCATCTCTTCCAAAAAAAGGACAAGCGCAGATGTGCCCTTGTCCTTTTCTATCTTGATTGTGAGTAATTACTTACCGACAAACGCAACGATAACTTTGTCTTCTCCTAGGGTACGAGAAAATACGTAAGGGCTATCTTGTTTTGACGACGCTTGTGTTATGACTTGGTGTTTGCCCGCACCAATGGCTGGGTGACGCTGCCTAAATTGTCCAACGGTTTGCCAGTGTTTCAGCAACGCTTCACGCTCGGCATCGAGTTTCCAAACCATGTCTGAGCGGGTTCCTTGATGGAAATCATCCGCATAAGGGCCTAAGTCTCTTGCGACTTCATCTCCGTAATAAACCTGAACAGCTCCTGGGTTTAGCAACAGGGCGTTGGCTGCGTTACGTTGCATTTCAAACGACTTGAAACGGCTGAAAAATAGCTCGGTATCGTGTGAAGACATATAACTCACAGCGTTGAAATCAGCTTCTTGTTGCAGCGTTTTCGCGTTTGCCTGATAAACACTTTCCATCTGGCTAAAGCAGGTTGCACCTTTGTCCATTTTCTTCTGCACATCAAAGTTAATCAGCGCATCGAAGCCGTCATCAAAATACGGGCTGCGATAAGCGCCATGTCCCCACACTTCGCCCATCATCCAAAATGGTTCGCCTTGCTTGCCATGCGCTTTGCGCCACTGGTTCAGATTATCGCTGGCGGCTTGTTTCAGACGTTTCCACACTTCACCTTCAACGTGTTTCACCGTATCTACACGGTAGCCATCAATTCCAAAGCGTTTCACCCAGTCGCTTTGCCATTCAATCAGATAATCAGAAACGGTGAAGTTATCTTGCGCCTTCACTCTTGTTCCTGCGTTTTCCAGCAGCCACTTAGGTGGTTTAACAAATTCAGTCGATTCAGTACGGAAATCGGGTAGGCCAGCCAGCGTCATGGTGATATCACCAGAGCCCGGTTTCGGATAACCCGGTAGTCCGGTGCGGACCCAGTCGCCTCCCCACCAGTCTTTCCAGTTATTGCTGTTGTAATCAATGAACTGGTGGAAACTGTGCCAGTTCTCTCCAGCAGAACTTGATGGTGCCCAGTCCGCCCATTTTGCTGGCAGCTGTGAACCGTTTACAACGTTGATTTTATCGACTTGTAAATCAGCCAGTGTCGCGTAACCGGAGTGGTTAATAACCGCATCTAGCAGAATTTTTATGCCCCGTTTATGGGCTTCTTCAACCAGTGTTTTTAAATCTTCATCGACACCAAAGTTTTCATCGATTTTAGTGAAATCGCGAGTCCAGTAACCGTGGTAGCCATAGAATGGGAATGAGCCACTTTCTCCACCACCGACAAACCCGTGGATTTGTTCCACAATCGGAGAAAGCCAAATAGCATCTGTACCTAGGCTTTTGATGTAGTCTAGCTTTTCAATTACGCCTTTGAGATCACCGCCATGAAAGGTGCCGACTTCAACTTTACCGTCTTTTCTTCGCCCATAACTGTTGTCGTTACGGGTATCGCCGTTGTTAAAACGGTCGACCATGACGAAATAGATATTGGCATTACGGTAGTTGAATGGCTGAGGTTTGGCTTCAACAGGCTCAAGTAAGATTAAGCCGCCGCTGTTCGCTTGTGGGGGTAATGACACGGCACCTTGTTTGACTGTCACCACCTTGCCACTGAAAGCATCTCTTAATTGCGTTCCGTTTGTGAAAGTGTCACCGACTTTGACAGTGACTTCGCCGCCAGAGTATTTCTCACAGGTGACATCTGGAATCGGTCGTTTGAACTCACTGTTCGCTGTTTTCTTCGCCTGACGAACAAATGTCAGCGTTTGTGCTTTGTCGTCATAGCTAAACGCGTAATCGCCGGTGAAGCGAATTTTAAGTGGCAGCGTGGTCGCTCCTGCACAGTTGAGAGCTACAGGAGTATTAAATTTGATGCTTGATGTTTCACCGGCCTGACAGCTTCCTTCCAAACCCGTAACTGTTAGTGTGTAGTCATCTTTGGTCAATGGAATTACTAACGGGTTTTGGCTGTCTAATGGGTAGTCACGACTGTTGGTTGTCGTGGCTATGGTCAGGTTTGGCGCCGCAAAGGCACTTGGAATAATGGCACATAAGGCAAGGGTTACAGTTTTTAGTTTCATCGTCACGTCCATATGGGATCTTATAGTCCCTCTAGGTAAACAGACTTTAGGATAAATCGATTAAAGACTAAGCACATCATTCCTCGCCCTACGCCTTAAGAGCTTGAAGTGGTTCACAAAAGAGAATTTGGGGGCGTAGTTCTTCTGGCACTTGTAGAAAGTGATGAAAAGGCTAACACTAAGGGCAGGAAAGAGAGGAAATCGTATGTGGAAATGGTTCGTGATCATGTTTTGGAGTGGGGTAGCATTCGCTGCGCACCCAAGCTTTTTGCAGCCATTTATCAGCGGTGAGCAGCCTTGGCCCACTCAGCAAGAACTTCGCCAAACCGACACATGGTTAGAGTGCAGTGAAAATATCTTTATCACCTCTTGGTGTGGTGATGAGTTTAACTACTATACCTTGCGAGTGTGGCCGGAAGTCACAGGCGACCAAGATGGGGGTATCAAAACGCTGACTCTGCATGGTGCTTATTCGACCAACGATTGGAGTCTGTTGCAATTGAACTTGCGTAAAGATGGTTTTCAACTGCAAAGCATCCAACTCGGAGAGCAACAGTTTTCAATCCGTGACCAATTGAAGACTGAGTCGACCCGAGAAGTTGATAAGGCCTTAGTTTTGTTCATTAATCGCAATGCCCACTCTTTTCCTAAAATCCTTCACTGGCAGAAAGAAAAGGTTATGGCAAAGCTTGTCACGGACGGAAAAAGCGCTGAAGTTCAGTTTACTCGTTCGGAGTAATCGCTGAAGGTTGGCGTTGAAGAAAGTTTGCCATTGAGGTCTCGTCTAAATACCCATCGGCTTTCTTATGTGCCCGCAAATACTGATAACCCGCAATTATCTGTCGCTGCTGATGTTGCTTATCCTGACTTAAGGTTTCGCCGGTGACGAACTTGTGTGCGAGGCAGTAAGCTTCCATATCCACCACTTCTGCTTTGCGATACAGATACCCACAGCCGGTTGCTAACCATTCCAGCGAACAGTTGGCACGAATCGCTATCTGATTTGCCTTTGCTAAGCTAGGTTCACTACCTTTTAGATATTTTCTTATCAGGCCTTCAGACAGATCAACGCGTCGCGCAAACCCGCTGATGCTTTCTTCGCCAATCAATTCTTGTAAACGTGTAGAAAAAGTCACAACTTCGTACTCCAGTTCGAACTTCTATAGTTTATCTGTTGAGGCGAGGAATAAACAAGCTTAGGATGAGCCCGTCGGATTAAGGAGTAATATTATGGTTGCAAAAGTGACAATCGCCCCGCAAGGACCAGACTTTTCAGAACTGGTTCAAGGGTATTGGCGAATGGCAGATTGGGGAATGACTCCTCAAGAGCGCCTGACGTTTATCAAACAGCACCTAGAGTTAGGTATCACGACTGTTGATCACGCAGACGTTTATGGTAACTACGAATGTGAAGCCTTGTTTGGTGAAGCTTTGGCTTTAGAACCATCTCTTCGTGAGCAAATGCAGATCATTACTAAGTGTGATATCAAACTGCGCAGCGACAAGCACCCAGAACGCAAAATTAATCACTATGACACCAGTTCTGCACATATCTACCAATCGGTGAATAACTCACTTGAGCGCTTAGGTGTCAACGAGATTGATGTTTTGTTGATCCACCGTTTAGATGTTTTGCTTGACGCGGATGAAGTGGCAGAAGCGTTTGCTGAGCTTCACAAAGTCGGTAAGGTGAAACACTTCGGCGTTTCAAACTTCACACCGTCTCAGTTTTCACTGCTTCAATCTCGTTTGGGCAAACCACTGGTTACCAATCAGGTAGAGATTAACCCGCTTAACTTTAATGTTGCCGATGACGGTACATTAGACCAGCTACAAATGCTGCGTACCCGCCCTATGGCATGGTCATGTCTAGGTGGTGGTGAAATCTTTAAAGGTCAGTCAGAGCAAGCTGTTCGTGTTCGTAACGTGTTAGAAGAACTGCGTGAAGAGATTGGTGCTGAAAGCATCGACCAAGTGATCTACGCTTGGGTTCGTCGCCTACCTTCTAAGCCACTTGCAATTGTTGGCTCAGGTAAGATTGAACGTGTTCAATCGGCAGTGGCTGCACTGGACTTAGAACTGACTCGTGAACAATGGTACCGAGTTTGGGTTGCTTCTAAAGGCCACGGTGTGCCATAGAAAGTACTTAAAACAGTATTTTTGAATCGAAACCGCTCCCTGTCATGAATGTGGCAGGGAGTTTTTTTTATAACTCTCCTCTGGGTCATACTGCTCCTGTCTCTTCACTCTTGCTGGATTCATCCCTCTTAAATTAGTCAGCTAGCTCACTCATCTGTCTGATTCGTCTTTTGTCGCTTTTTGTCGGTGTTGTTTGTTCGGAAGCCGACAAACAAAGCGACAAATTGTCGTTTTATCTCTGGTCGTTTTGTGACCTTCTTCAAATTTATATAGTAAATCAACCTGTTAGCGAGGGCGGTGGTCTGGATTAGTAATTGCACTGGATTAGCCAATGAAGACGTTATGAAAAAGTTGATGTTGTAACAATACGGTTTCAGTCAAGCACCAAACCAACGCAATGGAAGCGGGTGTCGGAAAAACGAAGGAGCGGTTATGTGGGATTATTCAGAGAAAGTTAAAGAACACTTCTTTAACCCAAGAAATGCCAAGTTGGTAGCAGAGGCTAACGCACGAGGCGATGTAGGTTCGCTGAGCTGTGGAGACGCTCTAAGTTTGACTCTCAAAGTCGACCCAGAAACAGACATTATTCAGGATGCAGGTTTTCAAACTTTTGGTTGCGGCAGCGCAATCGCCTCTTCTTCTGCATTAACTGAGATGATCATTGGTAAATCCATTGATGAAGCGTTAGCTATCACTAACAAAGACATTGCCGACTTTCTTGATGGCTTACCGCCAGAAAAAATGCACTGTTCGGTTATGGGGATGGAAGCATTGCATGCAGCAGTCGCGAACTATCGCGGAGAAACACTGGAAGATGATCATGAAGAAGGTGAGCTGATTTGTAAGTGTTTCGCGATTGATGACCTGATGATTAAACGCGTGGTCGCCGCCAATAATCTCACCACTCTAGAGGAAGTGGTCAACTACACCAAAGCGGGCGGCGCTTGTACCTCTTGCCACGAAAAGATCGAATGGGTGTTGGAAGAATGCTTGGCAGAAAGAGCAAAAGCCCCTGCCTTATCTAATAAATCTAGCGTGAAACCAGCCATAAAACCGGTTGAAGCAAGCAAAGACTCTGGAGTTGATGCGTCAGTAAGCCCTGAGATCATTGCGCTGATTGAGAAAATTATCGAAGAAGTTCGCCCTGCGGTACAAGCGGATGGCGGGGATATCAGCTTAGTCGATGTGGAAGATTATGTTGTGTTTGTTTCATTAACAGGTGCGTGTACCGGATGCGGCTTGTCGGGTCTCACTCTGGCTAATGTGGAACATAAGATCAACCGAGCGCTGGGCGAATCATATACCGTTTTTCCGGTACAAGAAGATCCACAAATGACGGTAAAGAAAGAGGGTACTTACAATGTCTAATATCCAACCAATGACCTATCTAGATAACTTTATTTACCTAGATAACAATGCTACCACTCGCATTGACCCACGAGTCTTGGACGTCATGATTCCTTATCTTGATGAATTTTATGGCAACCCTTCATCCATTCACCGCTTAGGTGCTCGCGTGGGGCAGGCTCTGGAAATAGCCAGAGAGCAAGTTCAGCAGCTTCTTGGTGCGCAGCACTCAAGTGAAGTGGTATTTACCTCTTGTGCTACTGAAGCGACCACAACAGCTATCTTGTCTGCATTGGAAGCCAACCCCGAACGCAGAGAAATCGTAACATCTGTGGTTGAACATCCCGCTACTTTACAACTTTGTCAAAACCTTGAACGTAAAGGCTACAAGGTGCATTGGATTGGTGTCGACGGTAAAGGCAATATCGATTTGGAAGCGTATGCCCAAGCATTAAGTGAAAACGTCGCGATTGTTTCGATGATGTGGGCAAACAATGAAACTGGCACTCTGTTTCCTGTGGAATCAATGGCGATGATGGCGAAAAGTGTCGGCGCACAAATGCATGTTGACGCGGTACAGGTGGCAGGTAAACGCATGATCAACGTGCATGAAACCGAAATTGATATGCTGTCGATTTCTGGTCACAAGTTCCATGCTCCAAAAGGGATTGGCGCTTTGTACTTGCGTCGTGGTACGCGTTTTCGTCCATTACTGCGCGGCGGTCATCAGGAGCGTGGTCGCAGAGCAGGAACTGAAAATGCAGCATCTGCAATAGCGATGGGTAAAGCGGCAGAGCTGGCTTATCAAGCTATTGATACCGAGCTCCATCGCATCAAACTGCTGCGTGATCGCTTAGAGCAGGGTTTGCTTGCGCGCATTCCGAATACGTTTGTCACCGGTAATCCTAAACAACGTGTCGCCAATACCACCAATATTGCGGTCGAGTTTATCGAAGGTGAAGCCCTTTTATTAATGATGAACCAAGTGGGTATCGCGGCGTCGTCTGGCTCTGCTTGTACATCCGGTTCATTAGAACCTTCACACGTGATGAAAGCGATGAAGATTCCATTCACTGCAGCACATGGCACTTTGCGCTTCTCGCTGTCTCGTTTTACCAAAGATGACGATATCGATTATGTGCTTGAGCAACTGCCACCGATTGTGCATCGCTTACGCCAGATGTCTCCTTATTGGGATAACGCCGCCAATGCGGGTAACGTTGAAGAGTTTGCTCCAACGTATGCCTGATAAAGGTGTGCTGTGATTAGGGAAGGATTCCCTGTAGTGAGTAAATATCAGTGAGCAAAGGGATGGTACATGTATGGTTACAGGGATAGCAGAACCCATTCATAGGTCAGTCATTATTAATGACACCACGCTTCGGGATGGTGAGCAGGGACCTGGTGTGGCGTTCACCATAGAAGAGAAAATGCATATTGCGATGCTGCTTGAAATGGCGGGTGTGCCTGAATTGGAAGTGGGCATTCCCGCAATGGGAGCGGAAGAGCAATACGTCATCAGTTCAGTGTGTCACTCTCTTAGTACTGCGCGAACTATGGGCTGGTGTCGGATGCTGGAGCATGATGTTCATTGCGCATCCGGTCTTGGATTAAATTGGGTGGATCTCTCTATTCCAGTCTCAAGTCAGCAGATCCGCAGCAAACTCAATCTGACGCCTAAAGCGTTGTTTGAACGCTGTGAAAGAGTGATTAGCCAAGCGTTAAATGCAGGTTTGAAGGTTTGCGTGGGAATGGAGGATGCTTCGCGTGCAGACGCCGATATGCTCTATCGGGTTGCAGAAGTGGCGGAAAAATGCGGAGCAGGAAGAATCCGCTTTGCGGATACTAACGGCATCCTCGACCCATTTTCGACTTACCACGTTATCACTCAGTTATATGCCCATACGGATCTTGAGATCGAAATGCATGCGCACAACGATCTTGGGTTAGCGACGGCGAACTCCTTAGCCGCCATTCGTGCTGGTGCTGCGTCAGTGAATACTACGGTAAATGGATTAGGCGAACGTGCGGGAAACGCTGCATTGGAGGAGATCTCCGTTGCGCTTACCGTGTTGCAGCAGACACCGAGCAACATTGATTTGCGCCAGCTACCGACCATTTGCAATTACGTACATCTGGCTTCTGGGCGACCTCAAACAGCGCAAAAAGCGATAACAGGCAATGTGGTGTTCACCCATGAGTCGGGAATTCATGTTGATGGCTTGCTGAAAGACATCAATAACTATCAGGGTTTCTCGCCTTCATTAGTGGGGCGCGAACATCACTTTGTCTTAGGCAAGCATTCTGGTGTCAGTGCCATCATGCGTATCTATCGCGATATGGGGATAGTGCTCACTGAGTCGCAGTGCGAGCAGATAAAGCAGCAGCTTCGTGTTTGGTCTGAGCGGCGTAAAAGCGTTCCGACCACTGACGATCTGCTTGAGTTTGCCATTCATCACCAGCAAATCGCGTAGGGCTACAGGTATGTATTTAGAGTTAGAGAGTGATTTCACCGAGCAACTGGCGTTGTTGGAAACCGCAGAAGATTTTCTCGACTACTTCGTTGTGGATTACGACCCTGAGCTGGTGGAGAAAAAACATATACCACTACTGCGCTTGTTTCAGAAGCTATTGGTTTGCAAACCAATAGCTGATTACGCCACTTATCAAAAGTCGCTTCGCTTAGCATATAAGCAAATAAGCTTGGGGCATGAGCCTATTATCTCGGCCGGTGGTTGCGCGAGTTGTGCCTCCGATTGTACTGAATCTGGTGAATAGGAGTGAACGAAATGGATATGGATTACGGCTCCGACACTGTACGTTTTGCGCCAGGAAGCGAAGTCAGAATTGTGCGTAATATCCGTAATGACGGCAGCTTTCAGGACTTTGCTAAAGGGGATTTGTTAGTGGAAGCAGGAAGCGTCGGCATTGTTCGACGTTACGGATATTTTTTGCAAACTCAGGTGATCTATCAGGTATTTATTCCCACGCAAAATCGGGTGATCGGAGTACGAGATAGCGAAGTGATCGATGCTGAATTGGCTTGGGTTCCATGTCTTTTTCGCTCATTAGACAAAGCCAAACTGACTTGTAGCCTGCGTATGTTTGGTGAACCATTAGCCAATAAGGGCGATGTGATTGAGGTTCACCGAGTCTATCGAGACTTAGACGATGGCACTGTGAGTTTCGAAGTTAAATTTGGTGCTCACTTAGTCAAACTCGATTCAACCCGGCTGGAGCCTGTCGCTTAATTAGGGAGGAAAGCATGGAAGCTTATCAACGCAATTATTTAACCGCTAAAATCGCCACCGATATGTACAAACTTAACCCTGAATGGCTTTCAAGTATGCAAAGGGTCAAAGTGGATGAACAGGTTGAACGTCTGTTTCGGGTACAAAAAGCCATCTTGGGTAGCAGTGAAGCAAATTTCGTTACTGTATCGGCACAAGATATCCAAACCGCTTTTGACAAGTTGGCAGAAGGGTATCAATCCTACAACGAATTCAAAGCCGCAATGCAGGGGCAGCATTTGACGGAAGGTCAGCTTAAGCAGGTTTTAAGCGAAGAATTGAAGTGTGAAAAAGTCATGGAGCTTATTTCTCAAGACATTCCAGAGCTTGAACTAGCGACGGCTATGGAATACTTCAACACTCACCTACAGGAGTTTTCTCGCAGTAATGTTTGGGAAATGAGCCAAATCCTTATCACGGTTAACGACGAGTTTTCAGAAAATCATCGCGATGAAGCTTGGCGTCGTATCCATGATGTAAAAAAGCAGTGTGAGTACACAGCATTTGGCACGCTGGCATTGAAGTATTCGGAATGCCCGAGTGCCATGTCTAACGGCTATTTAGGCTGGTGCGAAGAGACCAAACTCTACCCACAAATTGCTGCAAGTCTATTGGATTTGAACAACGGCGAAGTGAGTGAGGTGATTGAGACCGAGCTCGGTTTTCATCTGGTGCGAGTGCATCAACATAAGGGCGCTAGAACCGCTACGTTTGAAGAGGCTTATCCGTTTTTGCAAAGAAAGCATGAGCAACGTGCGCGCCAATTTTTGCAAAAGCAGTGGATTAGCCAGTTATTGCACTCTGCATCATTGTGTCGTTGAACCCGTGTTGTTGATGTTAGGTAAGGATAAATAAATGAAAGGATTTCATCGTTTTTTGCTGCGTTTTATTTTGCATGCATTTGGTTTGGTTGGCCTGATTTTGGGCTCTTTTTCTGTTCAGGCTGAAGATGGCACTTTAGCGGTTGCCAATAATTTTTATGCTCCAATTCAAATGCTGGTGGATGACTTTGCCAAAGTGTCTGGTTTTCAACTGAGTGTCAGCACAGGTTCTACGGGACAGTTGTATGCCCAAATCGTCAATGGCGCGCCGTTTGATCTGTTTCTTGCAGCCGACACTGTCCGCCCAGAAAAGTTAGTCAATCAAGGATTAGGTTTCGAGCCGTTTGTTTATGCGAGAGGCGTATTGGTGCTCTGGTCGAAACAAGCTAACTATGACGTGAAAGAGCATATGTTGTTGGGTGATTATAACCACTTCGCGATCGCCGACCCTAAGCTTGCACCTTATGGCTTGGCGGCTCAACAAGCGCTAACCAAAATGGGTTTATGGGAGAGCATGACGCCGAAAATCGTGATGGGCAAAGGCTTGAATCCTACCTTTCAGTTCCTTTCCACAGGCAACGCGCAATTAGGGATGGTGGCGAAATCTCAAGTGTTTAAAAACGGTCAGCACATTGGCGGTTCATTCTGGGAGGTTCCAGTATCGGATTACGAGCCCATTGAACAGGCAGCGGTGACACTTAAAATCGGTGTTGATAAAGCAGCAATCAATGCTTTTCTGGAATACTACTCAAGTGAGCGCGCACAGAAAATTGTCTCTAGCTTTGGCTACTTGCAGTAGTGAATTAAGCGGCACTGAAGGCAGAGGCAAAGCGCTATGTTAGTCGTCGATACGGTGGTGATAACAACCACACTCAAACTAGCCTTTGTGGTTATGGTGACACTGCTACTGCTTGGTGTCCCGATCGCTTGGTGGCTCTGCCATTCGACTTCGCGCGTGAAAGGTGTGGTGGAAGCTGTGTTGATGTTGCCATTAGTTTTGCCACCAACGGTTCTAGGTTTTTATCTGCTCTTGTTGCTGGGACCGGTTGGGTGGGTTGGTAGAACTTTAAATCAACTTGGCGTTGCCCAACTGCCCTTTACGTTCACAGGCATTGCCATCGCCTGTACCTTACATTCGTTTCCTTTTGTTATTCAGCCGCTTAAAAACTCGTTTATGGCGATCGGTCGCAGACCTATGGAAGTGGCCGCGACACTTCGTGCTTCTCCAATTGACACTTTTTTCAATGTCACCTTGCCCTTGGCTTGGCCTGGTGTCTTTTCCGCTGCCATCATGGGATTTTGTCATACCCTCGGCGAGTTTGGCGTGGTGTTAATGATAGGCGGGAATATTCCGGGGCAGACTCGGGTTATGTCGGTTGAAATCTATAACAATGTCGAAGCGTTGGAATATCTTAATGCGCATATCTTGTCTGGCGGGCTAGTGGCATTTTCATTTGTCGCTTTGTTGCTGATTCATTGGTTAAACCAAAAACATCAACAAAGGCTAGGGTAGATGTCTATGCCCGTCTCTAGGTCTAGGTCGCACATTACTGCAGAGTTAAATATTCGTTATGCGGATTTCAGCCTAGACGCCAACCTGACTCTACCAGCGCAGGGTATTACCGTTTTCTTTGGTCATTCAGGATGCGGCAAGACCACCTGCCTCAGAGCCATTGCCGGGTTAGAAAAACTGGAGCAGGGCAAAGTATCTGTTGCGGGAGATGTGTGGCAGTGCAGTGATAGCCAACAATTTGTGCCTACTTATAAGCGCGATTTAGGCTATGTGTTTCAAGAGCCGGGCCTGTTTCCCCATCTAACGGTGGAAGCGAACTTGCAGTTTGGTGCAAAACGTATTTCGGCCAATAAGCGGCACGTCAGTTTTGATGAAGTGACACAACTTCTGGGTATCACTCCGCTGCTAAATCGCTATCCGGCTCAGCTTTCTGGTGGGGAAAAGCAGCGCGTTGCGATAGGGCGAGCTCTTTTGACAAGCCCCAAGTTACTGTTGATGGATGAACCACTATCCGCTCTGGATCAAGCGCGAAAGCAGGAGTTTCTACCTTATCTTGAACGTCTACACAGCGAGCTGGATTTACCCATTCTTTATGTAACTCATTCGATGCAAGAACTGGCACGACTCGCTGATCACATTGTGTTGTTTGATAAGGGTTCGATACTGGCGAGTGGCAGTGCCTACAGCATTATGTCTGACCCTAAATTCGATGCACTGTTCGGCGATGAAATTGGCAGTGTGTTTGATACCAAAGTGGTTGCGATGTATGAAAATCGGATGACTGAACTGGGTTGTGACGGCTTAACCATATGGGCGGTAGGCTACATTGCAGAGCAGGGTGTCACTTATCGCTGCCGCATTCTGGCATCTGACGTAGGGCTTTCTCTTGAAGAGCCTAAGTTCTCCACTGTGCTAAACCGCTTTCGTGCAACCATTATCGATATTCAGACCACTCTTGCTGAAGATGGACAGGCGCTGGTGGTGTTAGAGCTGGAAAATCAACAGCGCCTGCTATCCAAAATTACCCTTAAATCGCTACACGAACTTAACCTCACCCAAGGCTTAAAAGTATGGGCGTTGGTGAAATCGGTCGCGCTGTCTTGATGTCAGTTCAACTTGCATTTTGTTAGAACTCCAATAGTGTAGGGTTCATATGGAACATTGAGTAAGAATGCAAAATGGAAACAGAACAGCAATGCGACCTAAACGCCCAACTGATTGAATTTGAGTCCCAGCACTATCCGTTACTGATGGAATGGATTGATTCAGACGAGCTGAATTACCTTTGGGGAGGACCTCAGTTCGAATACCCGCTAACGGTTGAGCAACTTGATACGCACTATGGAAAACAAGCGCCATCACCGTTTTTATTTGTAGTGAATGGCGAGATGGTGGGGTTTATTGAGTTATTTAAAGTGTCGGATTGCGAACAAAGGCTATGTCGAGTTTTTATTCACCCGACATGCCGAGGGAAAGGTTATGCGACCACAATGCTTGAGTTGGCTATTGCCAAAGCCAAAATGGCAGAGGGGCCGCAATCACTCTCTTTAGCGGTTTTCGCTCACAATCAGTCTGCTATCTCTTGCTATGAGAAGCTTGGCTTTAAGCCTTATGAAACGATCAGTGGCTTGCGCTTTTTTAAAGGGAAAAACTGGGATCTGATTAGAATGTCCCAAAGTGTATAGCGAAACAGACAGCTCTAAGTTTTAAACCTTATTGGGTTTGTTGACGGATGCTGCCAATACCGAGAACAGCAAAATAGCTGCGCCTATCCACTGAATGTTTGACAGTGTTTCGTTTAGCCACATCATCGAGAACAGCGCGCCGAACAGTGGTTCACTGCCCATCAGTAGTGAGGTTTTGGTCGGTGAAATCTTCCTCACCGCATAGTTTTGTGCGTAGAACGCAAACAAAGTACAAAACAGAACCAAAAATGCAGTCACAAGCCAGAATTCTCTATCCGTAGGGAATTGATACAACGGCTCTTGCGCTATCAAGCTTCCAACTAAATAAGCACTTACCGCCACTGCGAAAGCTTGTATGCAGGTTAATGTGGTGTTGGTTATCTCCTTATTGTCAGTAAGTTTCTTGGTCATGGTCACCATTAAGGCCCTCAAAGCGGCGGCAGTGAGAATGCAGAGATCGCCACTGTTAAGTGAAATACCCAAATCTTGATGGTATGTCAGAAGCAGCACACCAACAGTACT
The DNA here is from genome assembly GCF_021726015.1 of Vibrio sp. A1-b2. NCBI lineage: Bacteria > Pseudomonadati > Pseudomonadota > Gammaproteobacteria > Vibrionales > Vibrionaceae > Vibrio > Vibrio sp. A1-b2. Next base: position 413,047 of record NZ_JAKKCI010000003.1, on the reverse strand, counting down.
GATCACCGATAGCAACATCAGGCTTTGGCTCGGTTTGTTTTTGCTGAGCAGGCTATCGACTAAGGCCGTAAATATCACATTTAAACTGATAAGAAAGGCAGCATTCGACGCGGTCGTTTGCGAAACGCCGTACACTTCGAAAAAGAAAATCAGCGCCAAGATAACACCTGTTGGTAGTGCCACTTTCCAGTCCCTGTTTTTGCCTTGCTTAAAATCTTTTAAAGCTAATGGAAGCAGCAGAAAACCCGTCAGCCCGAATCGGATAGCAATAAACATTGAGATGCTGGTATAGGCAATCGCTGTTTTGGTTAGTCCGTAACTGGTGCCCCAAACAATCGCAACCATCAGCAGCAAAAGCTCTGGCATGGTAACAAACGATGTTCTCGTTTTAATGGCTAAGCTAGACATGGTTTCCTTCCTTCTAAAACAGTTCGAAATTGACTCAATCACTATCCACTAGTACGTTATTCGGAACAATATGACGATATGCAAAGGATTTTTGCGTTATGGACACGAATAAGCTCATTACCTTATTGCCGGAAATGGCGATATTTGTGGTGGTGATTGAAGAGGGCAGTTTTTCAAAAGCGGCAGATAGGCTGGGGGTTGCTCCTTCTTCGGTGAGTCGTTCGATTGCCAAATTGGAAAATTCGCTCAACAAAAAGCTGCTTGAGCGCACGACTCGCAATATGCGTTTAAGTACTTCAGGAGAGCAGATATACAGTTTGTGTGTTGATATGCTCAAATCTGCGCGCTTGGCGACGGATGCTGCTTATTCCTCACAGGATGAAGTATCTGGAGAGATTCGAATTGCCGCTCCAAGAGCCTTTTCCAGCCAAGTTCTGTCACCCATCATTCTGGATTTTCTCCAGCAATACCCGAAGGTAACGGTGCACTTTGTTGTCGAAGACCATTTTATCGATCCGGTAGGATATGAAGTGGATATGATCATCCACATTACAGAAAAGCCTGTAGAAGGTTTGGTCGCTAAAGTACTAGGGACAAACCGATTGGTTTTATGTGCAAGTCATGAATATTTAAATGAGCATGGTTACCCAACTGAGCCTGAAGAGTTGGCAAACCATCAATGCATTCGTTTGGGAGAGTCTACATTTGACCGCAAGTGGGAGTTCCGCAAAGACCAGACGATTCGCAGCGTATCGGTCGATGGGCGACTGGCGGTGAACCACACCCATATTCGCAAAGATGCAGTACTTCGGGGGATGGGTATTTCGATATTTCCTCAGTTCTCAATCGCTAAACTAGTTCAGTCTGGGGCGGTAGTAGAACTGTTCCCTGAGTGGGAAATACTCAGTCGTTATCAGGGACAAATCGTGGCTCAATACCCGCAGTCCCGATTCATTCCAAACCAGTTAAAAGTGTTGGTAGATTTCCTTCAGAGTCGCCTAAGTAGTTAAAAAAGATAGTTCTGTGCTTTATCGTTGAGGCTCAAGTGCTAGTATGTTTTTTTGTTCGGAGATGTATTTCTAATGAGTAGTGAACACTTTAAAGGTAAATACGAAGTTGAACTGAAGTTCAGAATCTCGTCGAAAGCATTGTTTCTCGAAGTTCTCAAGGGGCTTCCTCATGAAACTATGCTAGAAGACAACGCTGAGCGAGACTGGTATTTCGATACGCCTGACAATGCGCTCCAAGCGCAGAACAAAAGCTTATGCATCCGTACTATGGAGCCTTCAGGTATCAAGTTATGGATAGTCAAAGGCCCTGAAGCAGACCGATGTGAAGCGACCAATATTACCGATGCCGACAACGCGAAGAGCATGCTGCAGAATCTGGGATATCGCGTCAGCTTGCAGGCGATGAAAACGCGCAGCATTTACTTTGTGGGCAATTTTCATATTACTGTGGATTCACTGGACGGTATTGGCGACTTCGTAGAATTTGCCATCATGACGGATGATGAAAGTAAACTCGAAACTTACCGCGTTGAACTGCTGAACTTAGCGAGTCAGTTTGGGCTTACTGAAAGTGACCTAGAGTTCAAATCTTACAAACAAATGTTTGTGGCTAAGTCTGCAAACCCTTCGACATAGCGATCAAAGAATCTGACGAATATCAGAAGAAATATCACTGATCATCTGTCGGGCACTTTCATCTCGAAGCTGAACCAGATAGATGAACAGAAGATCGGTAATCACGTTCTGCGCACTTCTAGATGCAATAGCCGAGCTACGGTTTTCCACTTCATCGGCTATCGTATCGAATGTGATATCCGCGATGTGTCTGAGCTTACTTTTATTGGGTGAGCTCAGTGCAATTACTTTTGCGCCTTGTTCTTTGGCCGCTTCTGCTGCAACCAGAATTTCTTTGCGCTCTCCAGAAAAGGAGATGGCTATCTGCACATCTTTTTCAGTCAGGGTTCGAGCAACTGCAATCTGCACATGGCTGTCTTGTTCGGTTAAGGCTGTGATGCCCAACTTTAAGAGTTTGTAACCGAGATCTTTCGCTGTCAGGGCAGAGCCACCAATTCCGACAATTTGTACGGTACGAGCATCACTAAGCCATTGCGCAGCTTGATTACAGGCATCAAAAGAGAGTGCATTGGTGGTCTGAATCATGGCATCGGTTTTGGCTTTGATCAGCTTTTGTGCAATGACCGCAAGAGGGTCATCGGCAAATATCCCACTGTGCAGCGGTGTCGAAGCAATTGCCTGCTTACGACCAATGTCTTCAGATAGTGCAAGCTTAAACTCACTGTATCCTTTGAAACCTAAGCGCTGAGTGAACTTAACGATCGTTGATTGGCTCACCTGTGCTTCTTGAGCCACTTCTTGGCTCGTCATATATGCAGCTTTTTCGGCATTTTCAACAATCCAGTCAGCCACCAGACGACCACTTTGAGAAAGTTGACTGCGTTTCGCGATGATTTTATTGCTTACGGACATAACATAAACTCAATTATTTTGAATAAATTATTCCAAGTCAGAAATAATGTTGATTGATTATATCTCTATGTTTTTGTGTAAATATTTTCTATTTCAATAACGGTTATCCATTGTTTTGACAGCAATTATTCCACAGTTTTAGAGGCTAAAGAATAACCTCAATTGTGATTTTTGTCACCTTAAAGGAATATTTTATTCCATAGAATCGCCCTCAGATAAACCTAGTGAGTAATACCGAATGAAAATTGATTTAAGTCGATTGACCACTGAAAGCCGTAATCCAGCAAGCGCTGAGATTGATACCCTTTCAACCACAGAAATGCTGAAAGTGATCAACCAAGAAGACCAAAAAGTTGCTCTGGCAGTAGAAGCGGTACTTCCGCAGATTGCTCAAGCTGTCGATGCGATTACAGCAGCATTTGCCCAAGGCGGCAGACTGATCTACATGGGCGCGGGCACTTCAGGGCGCTTGGGTATTTTGGATGCGAGTGAATGTCCTCCGACTTACGGCACATCTCCGGATATGGTTGTCGGTCTGATAGCTGGTGGTCATCAAGCGATTCTAAAAGCAGTAGAAAACGCAGAAGACAACCGAGATTTGGCACAAAGTGATTTAAAAACTTTGAACTTAACCAACAAAGATGTGGTAGTAGGTATCGCCGCAAGTGGCCGTACGCCTTATGTATTGGGTGGCTTAGAGTACGCGACACAAGTTGGGGCAACCACGGTATCTGTGGCGTGTAATCCTGTGTGCGCAATGGCAGACGCGGCGCAAATTGCGATTCTTCCTATCGTTGGTGCGGAAGTGGTGACAGGTTCGTCACGCATGAAAGCGGGTACAGCGCAAAAGCTGGTGCTGAACATGCTGACAACAGGCGCGATGATTCGCAGCGGTAAAGTGTTTGGCAACCTGATGGTGGATGTTGAAGCAACCAACGCCAAACTGATTCAACGCCAAACCAACATTGTGGTGGAAGCGACAGGCGCATCGAGTGAAGAAGCGGAACAAGCACTCAACGAATGTGGCCGTCACTGTAAAACCGCCATTCTAATGATTCTTGCAGGGCTGGATGCCGAAAAGGCAGCCGCCAAACTTCAGCAGCACAAGGGTTTTATTCGCGCTGCACTTAACGATAAATAATCTTCTCTGCTAATTAAGGACTCTTTTATGGCAAAGATTACCGAAACAATGATATCGCAGATCCTCTCTGCGGTGGGTGGTAGCAGTAATGTCAGCAAATGCGGCAACTGCATGACTCGTCTTCGTTTGACTCTGGCAAACAATGCGGTTGCTGAGCAAGCTGCGATTAAACAAATTCCGGGCGTGCTTGGCGTAGTAGAAAGTGATGAGCAGTTCCAAATCATCCTTGGCCCTGGGAAAGCACAACAAGCGGCTGATTTGATGAATCAGCTGATTGACAGTTTAACCGCTGGCGGTGAAGCGCCAGCACATCAAGACTTATCTTCGATTGCCGCAGAGCAGAAGAAACAAGTTAAAAGTAAACAAACCAGTTCAGTGCAACGTTTTCTAAGCAAATTTGCGACTATTTTTACTCCACTGATCCCTGGTTTTATCGCAGCTGGTCTGCTGCTTGGCTTCGCGACTTTGCTAGAGCAAATCTTTGTTATTGGGCAAGAGCCTAGCCAGTTTATGGTCGACTTGATTGCCTACATGAAGGTGTTTGGTAAAGGTCTGTTTGCTTTCCTAAGTATTCTGATTGGTTACAACGCTCAGCAAGCTTTTGGTGGTTCAGGCGTCAACGGTGCGATTCTCGCTTCATTGTTTGTGTTGGGCTACAACCCAGAAGCGACTTCTGGCATTTATTCGGGAATGAGTGAGTTCTTCGGTTACACCATCGACCCGCGCGGCAACATCATCGGTGTTCTGCTGGCTGCAATTGTTGGTGCTCAGGTTGAACGCAGAGTTCGTCGTTATATGCCTGATGATTTGGATATGATCCTAACTTCAGTGGTGACTCTGCTTATCATGGGTGTAGTGACTTATGTGGTGATCATGCCAATTGGTGGTGAGCTATTTAAAGGCATGTCTTGGTTATTCCTGAATCTGAATGACAACCCACTTGGCGCTGCAATCTTGGCGGGTCTGTTTCTGATATCAGTTGTGTTTGGTATTCACCAAGGCTTTGTTCCTGTCTACTTCGCGCTGATGGAAGCTCAGGGTTTTAACTCTCTGTTCCCGATTCTAGCTATGGCTGGTGGCGGTCAGGTTGGTGCGGCACTGGCTCTTTATGTGAAAGCTAAGAAAGAAGCGGTACTGCGTACTCAGATTAAAGGTGCGATTATCCCGGGTATCTTGGGTATCGGCGAACCGTTGATTTACGGTGTGACACTGCCTCGCGTGAAACCATTCGTGACAGCGTGTATTGGTGGTGCAGCTGGCGGCTTCTTTATTGGTTTGGTCTCTTACCTAGGATTACCAGTGGGCTTGAATACGGTGTTTGGACCATCGGGCATTGTCGCGATTCCTCTGATGACCTCTCACCACGGCATTTTCACCGGCATGATGGTGTTCGTCACTGGTTTGGTAATCTCTTACATTGTCGGCTTCCTGAGCACTTACTTCTTCGGTAGCAAAGACATCGATTTAAGCTGATTCATTCACCCCTATAGGAATGAAATAGCGGCGCCTTTGAGAAATCAAAGGCGCTTTTTTATGCAGTAAAAAAGCGGCTTATGCCGCTTCTTTCTATTAAACCCGAAGAAGGTTGAAGGTATTACAGTGCGAGCTTGAGGATCTCTACCACGTCATCGGGAGTAATGTCGCCGTGTTCACCGAGCGCTAGCATGCCGTGTTCGATAAGCTTTTGCTTCACCGCTGGAATGGCTGATTCATCCAACCCGTAAGCAGAAAGCGTGGTTGGGTTGCCCATTAGTACGAAGAACTCTTCCGTCTTTTGAATCGCAAGTTCTATTTGCTCGTCTTCATTACCGGAAGTGATATTTAGAACTCGGTTTGCGTACTGAAGTAGTTTGCCTTTCTTTTGTTCCTTTTTGTAACGCCACAGTGAGGGCATTACAACTGCCAGTGTTTGCGCGTGATCTAAACCGAATAGTGCAGTGAGTTCATGGCCAATAGCGTGAGTAGCCCAGTCTGACGGAACGCCATTTTTCAATGTGCCGTTCAGAGCCATTGTCGCCGTCCACATTAGGTTCGCACGCACTTCATAGTCGTTTGGCTTTTCTAGTGCAGTCGGCCCATCTTCTAGAATATTCAGCAGTAAGCTTTCAGCAAAACGGTCAGAGACTTTCGCGTTTACAGGGTAGGTCATGTACTGTTCCATGATGTGAACAAAACTGTCTACCGCACCATTAGCGATCTGGCGAGCTGGGAGAGAATAAGTGGTTTCTGGATCTAGAATTGAGAACGCAGGGCGAACCAAATCCGAGCCGAAAGAGAGCTTATCCTGAGTCGCTGCACGCGTTACCACACCGTTGCGATTCATCTCTGAGCCCGTCGCCGGAAGCGTCAGTACGCAGCCCAATGGCAGTGCTTTCTTCACGCAGTTACCACCGGTCGTAATGATGTCCCAGTAGTCACCTTCATAACAAGCGCCTGCAGCAATAAGCTTGCTACCGTCAATCACTGAACCGCCACCCACAGCAAGGATCAGGTCTACCTTCTCTTGTTTAGCCAGTTCAATCGCTTTAGTCAGCGTCTCATAATGTGGGTTTGGCTCAATACCGCTGAATTCAAATACGGTGCAATCTTTAAGCGCATCGATGACTTGGTCGTAAACACCGTTTTTCTTAATGCTGCCGCCACCGTAGGTCATAAGGATTCGGCTGTTCGGTGCAATTTCTTGCTTTAGAGTCGCAATTTGACCTTTACCAAAGTGGACTTTAGTGGGGTTGAAGTAAGTAAAATTATTCATCTTCTTTGAGCTCTTTGAACGTGGTAATTGAAGCTATTTGCCTGTTCGACAAAATCTCTGAGTACCTGATTATACTCATTGAGCCAGTTTATTGGGTGTTTTTGTCAGTCATTTATGCTTAATTTTTATGGCGTCGATATACGAAAGAATTGAGTAGCAGCATGGGCTGGGGAGTAATAATGAAGGAGAAGATCTGTTTGATGAAGTAAATATATTTGAAATATATGAAAATAACGCTGTTTATTTAGCACACAAGGTGTATAGTAGCTGCAGCTCTTAAGCATGAGCTATTAATGAAACATTAAGTACAAGTCTCTTCTCAGTTCTCTTGCGATTTTCTCGTCATATTCCTGCGATAACTTTTCTTCATATTCCATAAAGTAGTTTTTGTTTACGACTTTTAATTAATTTTATCGAGGTATATATATGTCTAACCAAACAACTGGTTCTGTAAAGTGGTTCAACGAAACTAAAGGCTTTGGCTTTATCACTCCTGATAACGGCGGCGCTGATGTATTTGTTCACTTTAACGCTATCGCTGCTGAAGGCTTTAAAACGTTAAACGAAGGTCAAAAAGTTAGCTTCGTAATTGAGAAAGGCAACAAAGGCCCTCAAGCTGCTAACGTATCACCACTATAAGTTTTAAAGTAGGAGGTGTCGCCATCACCTCCTATTTCTTTCCCAAAGATCCCTTCCTATTTTTATTCCACTATCTGAAGTATTTTATGACTAGAAGAACAAGTCGCCAGCTTTACTGGTACCATAGCAAGCGCGATAAGAAATCCGCTAAGGATGCATATCCGTTTGTTTAAAATAGATTTTCACTTGCACCAAGAAAATGTACAGTGGTCTGCCAAGATTCATCAGCTCAATAGCGATGTGTTAAAGAGACACACTTTAATTAAGCTCCAAACATTCGAAGATGATCTTCACTTTTCATTTTGTGAAACAACAAATGAAGGTGAAATATTTTCTAGCCAAGGGCACCAATTAGGAACTTTTTTAGTTCACTAATTATTGATGAGCAAGAAGAAGCATGAAAAAAAGCAAACAAACTAAGACGAAAACTAAGAAAAAAATTCAAGAAGAATCAATTGTTGATAAAAAACCATCGTTAAATGATACAAGAAGAAAAATTGAAGATATTTTGTTAGAAAGAGAACAAGAAAAATTGTTCAATCTTTAAATTTGCACATTATTACTACTTCTTAAATTTGCCGCGTAAGTTGGATGGAATTCTATTGCTAAAACATTTATATGCTTTTAGTTTGAATGCCATCGCGATTCCTTAAAAATTGATTTTCAGTCTCCGGATTTCAATTTTGACCTATCTAGTACCAAATCCCCTTAATTTTCAATTCCTAGCATTACTAAAAAGTTTTCATTCTTTTCGTTAATCTGTCTTTTTTGTCTAAATGTCGAGCTATGATAAACGTGACATGAATTGAAGAAATAGATTGAAGTAGAGGCATTAGCATGGCAAAAACACAACAGTTGATTGAAGGTCCTATCAATAAAGCGCTTTTGTCACTCGCCATTCCCATTGTTTTCGGTCAACTTTTACAGTCAGCATATCAACTGACGGATGCTTTCTGGGTTGGTCGTTTGGGCGCTAACGAAGTGGCTGCCGTTTCAGTGAGTATGCCAGTAACTTTCCTTGTGATTGCTTTAGGTGCCGGGCTTGCAATGGCTGGCGCGACTCTAACCGCTCAATACATGGGAGCAAGGCAGTACGACAAGGTAAATCATGTTGCGGGGCAAACCATGTTGATGGTGTTTATCACCTCCGTTGTCTTGGGCTTTCTTGGCTATTTGCTTTCACCTTACTTCTTGAAGTTATTGGGTGTTGAAGAAGCGGTATACACCAATGCTCTCAGCTTTATGCGCATCTCATTTGTTAGTGTGATTTTTGTCTTTGTCTACAACATGTTTCAAGCGTTGATGCGAGGCATTGGGCAAGTCAAAGTACCGCTTTATATCGTGCTTGGTACGGTGCTGCTTAACTTCGTGCTAGACCCATTGTTTATTTTTGGTATCGGTAAGTTCGATGGCTTAGGTGTATCCGGCGCTGCACTGGCAACGCTTGTCACTCAAGCTCTTGCTGCTCTCACTGGTTTTTATATTCTTTCCAAAGGCAAACACGGCATTCACTTAACATGGCGAGATTTATCGCCTGACTGGACCTACATCAAACGCGCTTTCTTTTTAGGTGCTCCGGGTTCGGTAGAGCTTTCAGCACGGGCTCTGGGGCTGATTACTATGTCATTCTTAGTAGCGAGTTTCGGGACTGTAACGATAGCCTCGTATGGAGTGGGTTCGAATATCCTTCAGTTGATCACGATCCCTGCGATGGGATTAGCGATGGCGGTCTCTACTCTTGTTGGACAAAATTTAGGTGCAAACCGTGTTGATCGTGCAGCGAAAATTACCGTTATTGGCTCAGTTTGGAGCTTTGCCATGTTGACGGTTTTCGGTGTGTTTGCGTATTTATTAGCACCAAACGTGGTGAGATTTTTCATTCCCGACAATCCACTAGTGGTTGAACAAGGTGCCGAGTTCCTCAAAGTGATGTGTTTATCTTGGGGCTTCATTGGTGTTCAGCTTTCGATCATGTCGGCGTTTCGTGCTTCGGGAAATATGACCAACAGTATGATCCTGTCTTTACTCACTCAGTGGGTATTCCAGTTCCCTCTGGCGTATATTCTTTCTAAACATACCTACCTAGCTGAAAAGGGCATTTGGTGGTCTTTTGCTGTCACTAACATACTTGTCGCGCTGGTCGCTGTGGCTTGGTATGCGCGTGGAAGCTGGAAGAAAACCCGTATTATTGAACAAGACGATATTGAAACGTTGGCAACATCTGAAGAAGCACTGATCGAAGTCGGTGAAAGAAGAGCTTAATTGTTTGTCAGTATTGGCTTAATCAGCCTACGTACATTAGAGTTTACTGTTTTATTAGTGGTAATCTAGCGGTGTATTTCCTCACCTATAAGTTACTGCTTTCTCATGCAAAAAATTATCTCATCTCTGGCCTTATCACTGTTGCTTTCAGCCTGTGGTGGCGAAGAGCTAGGCTCTCCTGATATGAATACTTCCACGACAACTTCCACTTTTGCAACGGATGTTGTGGATAGCATGACTAAAGCGAACCAAGCTACCTTGTTAAACGCTTCTGCAGATGCCAGTTGGTCGAAAACGGGACATATTACACAAGGGCTACCTAGAGGAGATGCTGCACCCGCATGGTGGGCAGATTCTGTACTTGATGGCAGCCTGAAAACATCTGACTCATGGAATGCTCTCACTGGCTGGTTCACTGTATTTGAATCAGTAAACAACATCGATCACAACGTAAAGGTCTACTACAGCGATTTCGAAGTTTGGCTGCTCAAAGGCAGCGATGTAAACCATGCTTCTTGGGAAAAATTAGCAGTCACGCCAACCACATGGGCTTCGTATTACGACTCCGATATTGTGACTTGGCAGGGCAGTGCGTTACCTGATGACAGTTCTGGCTACTACGAGTTTCAGCATCCGGATATCTTGCATGGTGGAAGCAGTAAAGTCGCTTTCGATGGGAATAATGTTCTTGGTGTATTTGTACGTACGCAAGCTTGGCTTGATAGTGCAGATGCGGATGCCGAACTGCTGATGAGTATTGGTGTCGATTATTATCCAACGTCGACCAGCTCTGTTTCTAAAGGGGATTTTGCGGATGCAAATTATCTTCCTGGAGCGGGTAGCAGCCGATTTGTCTATCTCACAACAGAACCCAAATGGTTCACGATGGCAAACGTCGCCGACGATGCTTTGGTCAACGGCGATAAGACCAGCCCATTTGTTGAAAGTGGCGGCAAGACCTATTTAACCATTGAAGAATGGATGAACAATCATCCACCCCTTGATGAATAAATCGCTAACAGTTTGGTCTCTCTACTTCACCAGACCACTCTTCAGGATTGGTCAGGCGAGTTTTGTCCTCAAAGATTTCTGCTCGAATGTCCTGTGGGTTGTAAATGGCGCACGACTCCATCGACAAACAACCGCAACCAATGCAGCCACCAAGATCGTTTTTCAATGCTTGTAACTGTTGAATACGGTGTTCGAGCATAGCACTCCAACTCGAAGCCATTTGCTCCCACTGTTGACGGCTGGGTGCCTGATGCTTCGGTAAATCTGCCAACGAGGCAGAGATCTCTTCTAACGTCAGGCCGACCATCTGCGCCGCTTTAATTACGGCAATTCTTCGCAGAACATTTCTATGATAGCGGCGTTGGTTGCCTTGATTACGCCAACTGAAGATCAGCCCTTTTTGTTCGTAGAAGTGCAGAGTGGAGACATTCACTCCAGATCGTTTAGCCACTTCACCGACAGTCATCTCCATATCTAACTCTCCATTTGCTCTCGCTATTTATCTAAATTATAGGCAAATAACGCTTTACCTAAAGTTAACTTGAGGTATTAACCTGACTGCAAATTAATAGCAGATGGAATAGAAATATGGAAGCAACAGAAAAAACGCGTGCCAACGCTTATCTAACAGGGCGCTTCTTTGATGGCGTGTCGTCAGGGCTGTTTATGATGGCGTTACCTTGGGCAATGCTGTCAACTCCCAACATGGGGGCATTCGTCGCGATAGTGGCGTTAGCATGTACGGCAATTTCGTTTTTCCTAACACCGATTTTTTCCACCTTGATTGACCGACATTCGAGAAAGCAGCTACTGGTATTCGTACAGTTTGTGCAAGCAGGGACGGCTGCGTTTGTTGCGGTGTTTTATGGGGCTGGATATGAGTCACATTGGCTACTGGCGGCTGCGCAATTGGTGTTTTGGGCGTCCAGTAATCTAGCGTGGGCAACCAATAATGCGTTTACTCAGGAGAACTTCCATCAGCATGAATATGCGGTCATTTCCGGTAAACAGGAAGTGATTATGCAGGGTACGACGTTAGGCTCTGGTGCATTGGGCGTTGTGTTACTCGAAATGTGGGGAATGCTGGAGTTTTCAGCATTCGCGGCAATAGCATCTGCTATCGCGAGTATTAGCTACATATTGACGCCTTATCGCCGACAATTGCGACAGTCTAGTTCTGAGTCGTTTGTTGGACAAATGAAAGAGAGCCGAGACATTTTTACTCAAAGACCCCATTTTTACGCCTTTTTAATGCTCTCTGTGTTGAGTTACCCCATTCTGACCTTCCTGACTAAGCTTGTGCCGATCTGGTTTGCTGAAACGGGTATCTCTGGCGACTGGTTTGCTGGGTATAACATCGCGTTTGGCATGGGATCGTTAATCACGGGTTTGATGGTTGGCAGACTGTTAGGGCTGGGTTCTCATCAGGGAATTATGATTGGCGCAATGGGTCTGGCTGCGCTCATGCTTTTTGGAATGAGCATGTCACCGACACCGCTAGTATTACTGATATTCACCTTTTTCTTTGGCACGTTTAACGCTTTAAATCGTATCGCTCGGACAAACTGGATGCATCACAGTATCAGTATTCACCAACGTGGCCGAGCGGATGGTGGCTTGCAAATGTTTGCGACCCTAGCACAAAGCATCAGCTACGTTGCGATTGCGTTTTTGAGTCATTTTGGTATTACTCAGTTAGGTTTCTTTCTTGCTTCAATGGTTATGGCGATAGCTGTATTGTTAATGTTACGCCTGAGCAAAGCATTCGAACTTAAAGTGAGTACGGTTTAATTTTTGCGATGGCTTTTATTTTCCGGCTTAGCATTAATGATGCTATGAACAACACCATACTACTCATTCAATTATTTTATGGAGCGAGTAGTTTTAAGGTTATATCAAAAAATGCTTTGGTCTGTTGGGGATCATAACGTTGCTGTTCTATCGGCGATATGATCATCCATCCATCGACGAGGGCACTCAACTGATCTGCGAGAAATGCAGCATCAATATCGGTTCTAATTTCGCCACGAGCTTGTCCTTGCTCTAAAGTTGCGGTTAATGAGCTTCTCATTCTTACATACCACTTTTGCAGGTGCTGGGCGTAATTAGGGTCTTGTCTTGCATAAACGAACAACTCAGCGACGATTGGAGCAACCTCTGAACTTTCACTGAGAGACCAATTAAGCCAGTTATCTAATACAATTTTCACATCCCCATTTTCTCCTGCCAAAATGAGTTCAAATTGACCAAATAAATAATCAGTAGCAGCAATCAGCATCGCTTCTTTATTTTCAAAGTAGTAGGTCACAGCGCCAGTTGTACAACCTACTTTGGCGGCTACTTTGCGAAAAGAGATACCTTGGCATCCTTCCTCAGACAGTAGCTCAATCACTGCATTAACAAGTTCATTTCGTTTTGAATCATGGTCACCAACAGGGCGGCCTCTTTTTTGTTTCGCAATGGCATTGTTGGGTTCTTGATCACTTTTGCTCATCTAAAGGTGTCCACTCGTTGCTTAGGTTTTGCCACACAGGCTAGTTTGTAATTTTTCATTAAAGTAACAGGTGTTGTTAAAAAAGGGTAGTCATGTGTTGATCTGTGCCGATGATCGATGTTGAGCTAAGTCACTAATGGATAATTGAATTCTTCTGTTTAGTTATGGGTGTTCGTTAACTTCATGATTTTAAATTGATAATTTTGTTGTTTGTCATTTTTATTCCTTACTCGTTTTCATGGTTCATAGTTCATTAATAATTAATATAACAGGTGTTGTGTTAATTAATGATCTTGTAATAGAATCCCCTTAATCAAGGCGAAGTACACAATTTAAACAGCAACATGTATTCGCCAGTAACTGTCAGTTTATTGTGGAGGAATACATGAATGACTTGTGCCAACGTTTAAGGTGGACCGCGCTTGTATTGAGTACTGCGCTTATTATGGCGGGATGCGATCAGCCACAACCACACGAGGGCGTAAAGGTTTCTAGACCCGTTAAGCTTTATACGCTAGGTGGTGATACGCCTCAGATTTTATACAAATATCCCGGCAGTGTTACTGCGGTAAATAAATCGACTCTGGCTTTTGAGGTGCCGGGTAAAGTCACTGATATAAAAGTGAAGGAAGGTGATCTCGTTGTTGCCGGGCAAGTATTAGCCCAACTTGATCCCAGAGATTATCAAGCTCAGTTTGAAAGCGCCAAGATTGAAAAAGATGCCAGTCACAAGGATTATGAGCGATATAAAAAAGCCCTAGAATCCAATGCTGTAACACCTCAGGCATTCGATCAGGCAAAGCGTAATATGGAAGTAGCACAAGCTGCATTCAAACAAGCAAAAAAAGCATTGGAAGATACGTCGTTACAAGCGCCTTTTTCTGGTCGAATTGCACGTAAAGACATTGAGAAGTTTGACACTGTCTACGCAAAACAACCGGTTATTCAACTGCATAGCGACTCTGCTTTGGAGATGGTTGTCGATGTACCAGAGGTTGATTGGGTAAAAGGAGGAAGAGTCGCTTCAGCCAAAGACATTAATCTCTCAGAACAGCTATTTGTTACCGTAAGTGCCTTACCGAATGAACGTTTCCCAGGCGTCATTACTGAGTTTTCTAGCGTTGCTGATCCCATCACTCGTACTTACAAAGTCACCGTTGAGTTTAATGTGCCACAGAATATTTCATTGGGTTCGGGTATGAGTGGTCATGTATTGTATCAACCCAAATCAACGGAGAACGCCAACATATATGTTCCGATAGAGGCGATTGTTGGTAACTCAGACAATAAAGCTTTCGTATGGTTATACGAAGCTGATAAGGGTGTTGTTACAAAGCAAACAATAGAATTGGGCGACATTACAGCGAAGAAAGTCTTGGTGAAATCTGGGTTAAAGAAAGGGGACCGTATAGCTGTATCAGGTGTTCACAGTTTATTCGATGGCTATTCCGTGTATCCGCTGGAGGACTGAATCGATGAATATAGCGTCTATCGCAATTGAGAAGCGAGTTGTTACACTGGTCTTGACCGTCGTTATGTTGATTACGGGTCTTATGGTTTTCAAAGATATGAGCCGATTAGAAGATCCAGAGTTCACGATAAAAGAAGCGCTGATTGTTACGCCGTACAAAGGGGCGACTGCTCTAGAAGTGGAGCAGGAAGTCACTGAATTACTAGAGAAATCAGTTCAGCAATTAGGGGAACTCGATAAAGTCACTTCTAAGTCTGAGCCCGGACTTTCTACGATCACGGTTTCAATCAAAGACAAATATAACAAAGAAACCCTACCTCAGGTTTGGAACAAACTTAGGCAAAAAGTGGGTGATGTTCAGCAATATCTTCCGCCCAGATCTGGGCCTTCTTTGGTTATTGATGATTTCGGTGATGTTTACAGTATCTTCATGGTCATTACGAGTGACGGATACAGTTACGGTGAATTGAAAAAATATGTCGATGATCTTCAACAGCAACTTCTTCTCGTTGACGGTGTTGGCAAGATAAACACTTATGGCGAGCGTACGGAAGCGATTTTCGTTGAGTTTAATCGAGACAGATTAGCGCAGCTAGGCATCTCTTCGAATGTAATTGCACAACAATTGAGTAGTAAAGGTGTTGTGGTAGACGCAGGTAATGCCAAGATCGGTTCCTCCTACGTTGCTATTTCGCCGACGGGAGGTTTGGAATCCGTCGCAGGTTTCGAATCGATGTTGATTACAGACGGTTCAAGCAAACAGTTCTACCTTCGTGATATTGCCAAAATAAAGCGAGGTTACGTTGACCCACCGTCGGCACTTATTCAGTTTGATGGAAAGTTAGGTATCGGTATAGGGATCTCAACCGTAACGGGCGGTAATGTCGTCGATATGGGTGAAGCTGTCCTGAGCAAATTGACTGAGCTAGAAGGTCAGCGACCTGCGGGAATTGAGTTTGGCTTCGTTTCTTTGCAGTCAGAAGCGGTAACAGAAGCCATTTCTGGTTTTATCGCGAGTTTAGTGGAAGCGGTAGCCATCGTAATCGCGGTATTGCTGATTTTTATGGGATTGCGTAGTGGCTTACTAATTGGTTTTATCCTCGTCCTTACCATTGCTGGTTCATTCCTATTTCTAGATCCTATGGGGGTGGCGTTAGAGCGGATTTCTCTTGGTGCTCTCATCATTGCTCTGGGTATGCTGGTTGATAATGCGATTGTGATCGTTGATGGCATTTTGATACGTATGCAGAAGGGGGAAAGCGCACGCAGCGCCGCCCCTATCGTCGTTAGTCAGTCGGCTTGGCCGTTATTGGCGGCGACATTAATTGCAATTTTGGCGTTTGCGGCAATTGGCACATCAAACGATGCCACGGGAGAGTACTGCCGTTCATTGTTTCAGGTAGTGATGGTGTCATTGTTGCTAAGTTGGGTTACCGCAGTGACGGTGACGCCATTGCTGTGTGTTCTTTTTTTAAAACCGCCTAAGCAAGCCTCGGAATTAAACGATCCTTACGCAGGAAGATTCTATTCCAAATACAAACGACTGTTGAAACACTGTATTCGTCATCGATATTTAAGCTCCGCATCCGTTTTGGCGATATTTGCGGTTTCTCTTTGGGGCTTCTCATTCGTTAGCCAGAACTTTTTCCCTGATTCAACACGCGCGCAGTTCATGGTTGATATGTGGTTGCCGCAAGGCACGCACATTGACGATACCAAGCAAAATGCGGGTTCAATTGAGCAGTATTTACGAGAGCAATCTCATGTCACTCATGTAACCACGATGACTGGAGAAGGCGCATTAAGGTTTTTGTTAACTTATGAACCTCAACAGCCTAATACGAGTTATGCTCAGTTTTTAGTAGACGTTGATGACTACAGAGCGATCAAAGAACTGATTCCAAGAGTTGAACAACAGCTAGCCGAGAAATATCCCAATGCTTTGATATACGCCTCTCCGTTTGCACTTGGTACCGCAGCTTTGGGCAAAATACAGGCGAGAGTTAGTGGGCCGGATCCGGAGCAGTTACGAACCATTGCTGACCAAATAACGGAGATATTTTCATCTGCACCTAATGCAAAAGCCATCCGCACGGACTGGCGACAGAAGATTAAAGTGGTCAAAGCGGTGTTGCTGGAAGAGCAGGCGAATCTTAATGGTATATCTCGAACAATGGTGGCTGAAGCAATTAAAGAGTCATTCGAGGGAGTAACGACAGGCGTATTCAGAGAAAATGATCTGCTATTGCCCATTATTGTTCGTGCAGACGATAGTGTTAGATACGATATTGGTAGCTTGGGAAATATTCAGATCTGGAGCCCTTTCGCTCAGCGAATGATCCCTTTAAGGCAAGTAGTACAGTCATTTGAATTGGTTTTCGAAGATGGCTTAATTCTTCGTCGTAACAGAGAAAGAACCATTACAGTGTTTGCTGACCCAGTCGATGGAAATGCCAGTCAACTCTTTGCTCAATTGCGCCCTCAAGTGGAGTCTATCCCGCTTCCCAAAGGCTATAAATTGGAATGGGGCGGTGAGTATGAAGAGCAAAATAAAGCCGAAGCTGGGATAGCAACAAGCATACCGCTGTTCATTCTGGCAATGATATTGCTGACCATTACTATGTTTAACTCGCTGCGACAAACGGCAGTGATATGGTTATGTGTGCCCCTTGCTTTGATCGGTGTGACCGTTGGTTTATTGGCAACGGATCAGCCATTCGGCTTTATGGCGTTATTAGGCTTTTTAAGCCTAATAGGGATGCTGATAAAGAATGCCATTGTTTTAGTAGAAGAGATCAACATAGAAACCAGAGCAGGGAAAGCCCTGATGGAAGCGATTGTTTATTCCTGTGTGAGCCGTTTGCGTCCTGTCGCAATGGCTGCGCTCACCACTGCTTTGGGAATGACGCCTCTTATTTTCGATGCATTTTTTGTGTCTATGGCAATCACTATCATTGGTGGGCTGGTCTTCGCTACCGTACTCACTATGGTTGTATTACCGATATTTTATGCCCTAGTTTTCAGGGCAGAAGATGGACAATAGGTTACTTAAAATACAGCTGGTCGCGCTACTTTGATATCGCGAACATCGTTCAAAGATGACATTGTAAAAAAGCCACAAATTGCTGAACGTTTGTGGCTTTTTGTAGGGAGTAATTATGTTGATGCTTAAAATAGGGCGATTGCCTTGTCGATAGGCATCAATTTTGAGAGATAAAGAGCTAAAAGCTGTAAATACGTTTATTGTGTTACGTAAGTGGACTTTTTGCTCTAGAACCCCGCCTATACTTACATTCGGGTGCACATAATCTGGGGTTCTAGTATGAGCTTACAACTCGCTTTCTTGCTTACCTTCATCGCTGGCGGGGTATCCGTATGGCTCTTGATGAGAGTTTCCAAAGAGTCTGAACGCGAAAGAATGGCTGTCATCAATAACAAAATTCGTTCGATTGGCGGAAGTATCGTTAGTATTGATTTGATAAAACGATCACGTTGTCCTTTTAGTTCTGAATATCAAGATCCTGATTTTGTTTATAAATTCTATAAAGTTACCTACGATATCGAGCTGGAAATAAAAGAGTGTTGGGCTGTTTTGGAGATGAAACAACGCCGCTATGGGCCCGGAAGTGCTATTCATTCGAACTGGATATGGCGAGATTTAGCATAACTTGCCGTACTGAACTAAAGAGAAATTATGAGCAAAATCTATTTTGTATGCGGCTTCATTGGGGCAGGCAAGACCACTTATTCCAAACAGCTTGCTGAAGCCCATGGTGCCTTTCGCTTTTCAATTGATGAATGGATGATTCCTCTTTATGGCGAACATATGGAGAGGGAAGTCTTTGATCGTCGTTTAGCAACACTGAAAGAATTATTTAAGAGCTCCGCGATGCAGCTATTTTCGCTTGGTGTACCCGTGATTTTCGATTTCGGTTTTTGGCGTAATACTGATCGCAGTAGCTTTATCGAGTGGGCTTCGAGCCTAGGGGTTGAGAGCGAAATGCACTATTTGGATGTTCCCTTTGAGGTATGTAAACAAAGAGCGACCGCCCGTAACTCGGAGTTGCAAGGTAAGTCTTACGAAATGACGCCGGAGATGTTGGATTTATTCTGGTCTTGGTTTGAAATTCCGACACCGGATGAAGATGTTGTTTGGGTTCATCGAGAGAATTAACCTCGTTTATCACAGCTGTGATTTGTATCCAGCTTAACCAATTATCAAGTTCTGAATTCCTTTGGTGTTCTAGAACTAGGTTTTTGAGCCTCTACAGATGAACATGACAAAATTGTCATCATCACTGCCCAGTTACTGACAGAAACAGAAGTATAAGATGAGTGTCAGTTAAAAAGACTATAGGCAGGAAAAAGTTATGACGGTTAAAAACAAAAGCAACCCTCGCCATTCTAATCATGGAGGGCATAAAGGGCATGGTTGGATGATGCTGGTATGCGTATTAGTGATGCTGGGTGTCGTTTTCTTGAGTTATTCCGATTCGACGGATGTATTTAGTTTTGCCTTGATGGGTTCAGCATTAATTCCTCTGATTTTGTGTTTGCTTGTGCATGGACTGATGATGAAGTTCATGATGTCAGATTGTTCAAAAGATAAAGCCTCCGATAGTGAGAGTGAGCTTAACAACAGTGAGCAAAATACTATTCAACAAGAGAAATCAGAGCTAAAAACTGACAGTAGCAGGTCGTTTAATGCCTGATTTGTAACAGAAGCACAGATACTCTGATATCAGGCAAAAGGGCATGAATGGCGTTACCATTCATGCCTTAAGGTTTCCTTGAATATAGCCTATTGGTCCAAAGATCTTGCGCAAGGCAAGGTTATTTTGAACTCAGTATGCTGGTCTTTCGATGTCACACTGATGGCACCATTATAGGCTTGGACGATCGATTGAGTGATTGATAGTCCTAACCCCGCACCGACACTCCCGACATGCTGGCGAGATTTATCTATTCTGTAAAAACGGTCGAAAAGATACGCGATGTTTTCCTCAGGGATAGTGTCGCCTTGGTTAACTACAGAGATCGTTATCTGCTCGTCGAGTTCTTGCACTTGAACTTGTATTGTCGACCCAACATAGGCGTGTCTAATCGCATTAGAAAGTAAGTTGCCAATGGCTCGCTCAAACATGTTTTTATCCATGTAGAGTCTCCCTTCTCCCGAGTTCACTAGCTTAACTGAGGCGTCGTCAGCCAATATTTCATAGTAGTCAATCAGATGGGAGAGCTCTTTTCCCGCATCAAGCACTTCATCATTACGATGAATCAATTTGTTCTCGGCCTTGGCGATGTAAAGCAGGTCGTTGATGGTTTTTGTGATTCGATTTAGCTCTTCCAGAGTGGAAGCAATGGCCTCTTGATATTCCTTCGGCGTACGACATGCACCAAGAATGACTTGGTTTTGCGTCGTAATATTGGTTAGCGGCGTTTTTAATTCATGAGCGATATCTGAAGAGAGCTCGCTTAATCGTCTGAACCCCATTTGTAGCCTGTCTAACATTGCATTATGTGTGTTTGCCAGACCTCGCAGTTCACTCGGCAGTGATTCTAGCTTAATACGAATATCCAACTGTTCTGGAGAGACTTGTTGAATATGTTCATTGAGTACCGCGATAGGTTTGAGGCCTCGATGCACAATCAGGCTGCTAAATGCGGACGAAATGAGAAAAGTAAAACCGAGTGACCAAAAAAGAATCCAGTTCAGTTTGTCTAAAAACAAAAGATGATGATTAATGCTCAATCCAAGCACGACTAAATAATTGCCCGTATTGAACGCAAATGCACGAAGCGCTAGGGAGTCTTCATCCCATTCGATGGCATTGCTTGGGTTATAGGCTTGTGGTGAATTTGGGATGAGGGGCTGTGTTTTCGGGAGGGTTAAATTCGAATTTTGATAAATGATATTTTCATTTTCAAACACCCACATCAGAAGAGGGCTGTTATTCGATTGTTCGAATAGGGCTTGTGGTGACTGATTAATTTCTCTGTCGATAGCATTGAATTTACTGGAGACATAGCTGAAATCTTGATTATAGAAATGACGCTCTATAGCGTATTGCAGTACCAATGCGAATGAAAAATAAGTCACTAAAGTTGTGCCGATAAACATCAATACAAGCTTATTTCTCATCGAAAAAGGTTGTGACAGTTTAAGCATTCTCAGCATCTTCCAGTTTGTAGCCCATGCCTCGGACGGTGTGAATAAGTGGCCTGTCAAATGGCTTGTCTACTTTATTCCGCAGACGTTTGATAGCAACATCGATAACATTAGTGTCACTGTCGAAATTCATGTCCCAGACAAGAGAGGCAATGGTTGTGCGTGACAGTACCTGACCTTGTTTACGCATCAACAGTTCGAGCAGCGTAAACTCTTTCGCCGTTAATGACATTGAATGCCCTGAGCGCGTGGCGACTCTTTTCACCATATCGAGTTCTAGATCTGCCACACGGAGCGTTTGGGAGGTGTTGGTCGAGGGAGAGTTTACATGATGGCGGAATACATTTTGGATTCTCGCCAGTAGTTCAGCAAATGCATAAGGTTTTACTACGTAATCATTCGCGCCCAATTCAAAACCACGTACACGGTCTTCAACCTGCTCTTTGGCTGTGAGCATGATAACGGGCGTATAAATTTCACTGTTACGTAGAGTATTAAGAACCTGCCAGCCGTCCAGTTTAGGTAGCATGATATCGAGCAGAATTAGGTCATACTCTTCACTTGTTGCTTGGTAAAGTCCGTCAACACCGTTGTGCACTAAATCCACAATGTATCCCGATTCAATTAACCCTTTTTGCAGGTACTCTCCAGCTTTGCGTTCATCTTCAACTATTAATAATTTCAAGCGTAATCACCTATTTTGTTGGGTGGTACAAGATCGAAAAAAGAGCATGAGCAAATAGCGTCATACTCTTTTCTATTGCGCGACGTTGTTTAGTTATTGCTATCACGCTCTGCGTAATGCACTTTTACGTTCACTCTGCCTATGTATTCGAGCTGACCAGTTTCGTTCATTCGTTCTTGCACTGTGATGTATCCACCTTCTTTTAGATGAGTGTTATTCGAACTAGTATCAAAACGGGAGAGATTCAGCGTTTTGTTCAATTTATTTGCTGGCATTTGTTTAAGAGCGTTGAGTTCTGACAGAGCCTCCTGATAAGCCTGCTGAGTAGAGGTTGCTGGTGCGACAGAAACCGTTCTTACCTCCTCACGAGAGATATAGTTCCCTCCGAGGAAAAGTGGTTGTGCGAATGCTGAAGCGCTAGTCATTGTTAATGCTGTAACAAAAAGGGCGGTTTTAATTGCTTTCATGTTGTTTACCTTTACGATTTGTTTTCAATGACTGCATTATTCTATATCGCCTCTGACTATCCCCTTTCAGGAATATGACAATTTTGTCATAAAGATCTATCCCCTCACGAGGCAGTTTTTTTGTCTTAAATGAAGAATGACTTTTCTCCCTGCTGATCAAGGAGAAAAGTCATGTGGAGAGGAGTTAGGGCTCTGAGTGATAACTAGTTCAGAGACACTTCAACATCGGAATGAATTTGGCAGGAGCATGCGAGTACGAATCCTTCGGCTATTTCTTGTTCCGTTAAGGTTTCGCTACTGGTGCGAGTGAAATCACCATTGGTGACTTTGCATTTGCAAGAGCCACAAATACCGCTGCGACAAGCCGCAATGACAGGCACTTTGGCACTTTCTAACGCATCAATAAGCAGGCTTCCTGTCACGATTTTAGTCTCGGTACCAAACGATGGCACAAATACGGTGGCATGCGCCAATGCCGCAGCTTTACTCTTGGTGTCTTCAACCTCTGGTTGCGTTGATTCAGCAGGCGTAAAGCTTTCTTGATAGAACAACGTCATATCCATGCCCAACGCTGCTAAGTTCTCTTTCATCGCTTGCATAAAGCCCACAGGGCCACACAAAAACGCCGTGCGAGAAGCGATATCCGGGCAGTAATTGGCAAGCGCCGCTTGGGTTAGACGTCCTTCCAAGTAATCAGTATTGGTTGCATCCTCCAACATAATGTCGAGTTTGAAACGAGGGTGGTGCTGCTCCATTTGCTGTAGTTCAGCGTGATAAATTAACTGCTCGGCACAGGTTGCTGCGTGAATGAAATGTATTTCTGTGCGATCTTGGCTGTCTGCTAACAGTGTTTTCGACATCGACATAACTGGTGTTATGCCGCAACCCGCACTGAGCAACAAGATCTTATCGGTATGGGGCTGCTCAATGTGAAATTGTCCAGCGGGTGGAAGTACCTGCAATGATTGACCCACTTGTAAATGGTCATTGAGATAATTCGATACTTTACCGCCAGCAACCCTTTTCACGGTAAATTGCATTTCGGTCTGGTTTGACAGTGAGCTGAGAGAATACGCGCGGTACTCAGTGTTGCCATCAATATCTACCCCTAAAGTCACAAATTGCCCTGCAATAAAACTAAAGGTTTTGTCTTGCTCTTCGCTGGTTAAGGTAAAACTGATGCAATCCGGCGTTTCCTGCCATCTGCTTTTACAGATTAAGCGTGCAGCGCCTTGGTTCGGCCATTGAAATTGTTCCATAGTCGTCTCTTCAATAAGCACAGGTGGGCGATACCCACCTGTTATTAAACACATTTACGCAGCGGCTTTTTCGCCAAGGATTTGCGCAAGATCTTGTTCAACAGTCGAGATGGCTCTTAGGTCGAATTTGTCCTGAATAATGGCCATTAAGTTGTCAGTAAGGAATGCTGGTTGAGTTGGGCCGGTGTAAATACCTTTCACACCCAAAGCGAGTAGGGTAAGTAAAACCACAATAGCCTTTTGTTCGAACCAAGATAATACCAGTGTCAGTGGTAGGTCATTGACACCACAGTCGAATTCTTCTGCCAACGCTAATGCTAACTGAATCGCTGAGTAGGAGTCGTTACATTGACCGACATCGAGAAGACGAGGAATACCGTTAATTTCACCGTGTTGCTCTTTGTTAAAGCGGAATTTACCGCAAGCGAGAGTCAGGATCAGGCTGTCTTCTGGCGTTTGTTTGGTAAATTCGTTGTAGTAGTTGCGCTCTGCTTTGTCGCCATCACAACCGCCTACCAAGAAAAAGTGA
Source organism: Vibrio sp. A1-b2 (assembly GCF_021726015.1). NCBI lineage: Bacteria > Pseudomonadati > Pseudomonadota > Gammaproteobacteria > Vibrionales > Vibrionaceae > Vibrio > Vibrio sp. A1-b2. The sequence goes on along the minus strand of NZ_JAKKCI010000003.1, from coordinate 389,262 downwards.
CTGATATTACCCTGCTTAACTTGATCAATCACAGCCGGTGCCGCTTCCATTAAGGCATTACGACCGAAGCCGACAGTGATCATCTGTTCAATTTCATCATGCTGGAATCCGTCCTGAGCTAATGCACATTCGATCACTGTTGAGAAATCATCACCTTCTAAATGAGATACGCCCGGCCAGCCGACAATGCTGCGAGTGAATAGGCGATCGGCGTATTGACCGACTTCTGGATTCAGTAAGCAGTTTGATGTCATCACAATTGCACCCGGGAAGTTAGCAAACTCTTTTTGCTGGTTCTGCCAAGCGCTACCGTAGTTACCCGCTAAATGAGGATACTTGTTTAATTCTGGGTAACCATGAGCAGGTAACATTTCACCATTGGTGTAGACGTTAATGCCTTTGCCTTCAGTTTGTTGCAGGATTTTTTCTAAGTCATGCAGATCATGTCCAGACACAAGAATGCACTTGCCTTTCTTTGTTTTTACGTTGACTTGCGTTGGCGCAGGGTGACCGAAAGTTTCCGTTTCGCCTTTATCTAATAGGGCCATGATCTTGTAGTTCATTAGGCCAATTTGCATTGAGCAGTTAAGCAGTGCATTGAGATCTTGTGGTTCTGTACCTAACCAAGACATGATTTGATGATATTCAGTGTGGATCTCTACATCACTTTGTCCTAAAACACGGGCGTGTTCTAAGTAGGCAGCTGCGCCTTTTAAGCCGTACAAGCAGAGTAAACGTAAACCCATCACATCAGGGTCAACAGTTTCATGGCCACGGTTTACTGCGGCTAAAGGTGCAAACTTTAACAGTGCTTCACGATCCGTTGGAAGTTCAAACTGAGCCGCTGGGGAAAGCTCAGGAATTGATTTGTCAGCTAACGTTGCTGCGGCTCTGACTCGCTGTTCTATACTTTGTTTGTATTGATAAGCTTGGTTTGCGAACTCAACGATGCGCTTTTCATCAAAGTTTACGTTAGTCAGTGTTGCAAAGAAGGCTTTCGGTGCCCACTCGTCGATTTCAGTGTCGATAATTTGATATTCACGGCCAAGTTGAGCCCAGAATGAAACGCCTTGTAGCGTATAAACTAAAATATCTTGTAGATCAGAAACATCACTTGTTTTTCCACACATACCTTGCGAATACGCGCAACCTTTTGCGATAGGGGTTTGAATGGTTTGTTCACATTGAATACAGAACATAGTTGGGGCTCCAGTGATAAGTATTAAAATTGGCCGCTTAACGCGAAGGGTGCGCTAAGCGGCCTTTAAATTTCATCGCTGGTATTGCAGAGAGTATGCCAGTTTTTATCTTATTGATTTTATAATAATTTTTATTTTGTGAACAAAGTTGTTGTTGTTATAAATACATCGAACGTTGTTTTTAATACAACAACTCACATTTATTTGGAAGATTCACAGGCTTGTACGCCCAGTTTTTTACCCATTTTGAACAAGTTACCTCTGTCCATCTGCAAAAATGCAGCCGCCTGAGACCAAACACCGTTGTTCAGTTGCAATGCATGTTCAATAAGCTGCTTTTGAAACGCTTCTACCGCTTCACGCATGGGTACTGAAGAGTTGGGAAGTTGAGGCGAAGTATTGCTCTTCGTCTTTCCATTTGCGGTTTGTTCAGACAAGTCAAAATCGTTCATAAAGTGGAGAGGTTCAATCAGCTCTGATTGTGTTCTCATGGCGTGTAAGCCCGCACGCATTAAGGTATGTTCCAGCTCCCTGACGTTACCTAACCAAGACTGTTTTTCTAATAATTGCAGTGCTTTAGGATGAATGTGCAGTGTTTTCAGGTGGAACTGGCGGCGAATGTTATCCAGTATGTATCCCACTAAAACCGGAATGTCTCCTTCACGAGAGCGTAAGGGAGGCACCTGAATAGGAAATACATTTAAACGGTGGAAAAGGTCGGAGCGGAAACGTCCTTCAGCCACTTCTTGAGCGAGGTCTCGATTGGTTGCCGCGATGACACGAACATCTACGATGTGGTTTTTATCTGCGCCCACTCGTTGTACTTCACCTTGCTGAATAACACGCAGCAGTTTGGCCTGTAATAGTAACGGCAGTTCACCGATTTCATCGAGGAAAATGGTGCCACCATCGGCCAGTTCAAATTTACCCGCACGCGAAGTATTGGCACCGGTAAACGCGCCTTTTACATGTCCGAATAGTTCACTTTCAGCAATGGATTCGGGTAACGCCGCGCAGTTTACATAAACCATAGGCTTGTCACTGCGTAGGCTCTGTGCGTGAACTTGGTGAGCAACCACTTCCTTGCCTGTACCCGTTTCGCCGCTGATCAAAACCGCGTAATTCGAGTGCGCGACCATCTCAATGTTGGCTCTGAGTCGCTTAATCTGGGGGCTAACACCAACCAGTTTTCCGCCTTTGCTTCTCGCTTCGTCAATCAGCAATTGATTCACGGAATGTTGCTGACGATTGGCTTTATTCAATGCTTCAAACAGACTGATATTGCGAATGATCCCCGCAGCAAGCGCTGCAAAGGTCTCAATGGTTTTGTCTGGGATGCTGTTGAAAGCTCCGGGTTTTGCCGCGTCCAGCGTTAGCGCGCCAACCAAAGTATCGCCCACGTATAAGCTGCACCCCATGCAAGAGTGAACATCAATACTGTGGTGGATATCTTCACTAAGTAAGCCGTCAAAAGGGTCTGGCAGGCTTGAATTCTCAGGGAAACGCACCGGCTTACGGTTGGCTAAGATCATTGCCAAACGCGGATGGACATCAGGCAGAAAGCGGCGTCCGAATACTTCAGATGACAAACCGCTGATGGCAATCGGTACTAAGTGCTTTTCGTTGTCGAGTGTAAATAGAGCGCTGGCATCACAGGGAAGTAGTTGTTGCAGGGCATCAATCAATTTTTGGTAGTGCTGAGTGGAAGGCTCTCCCATATTCAGCTCTACCGCAATGTTCAACAGTACTTGTTCTATGGATGGTTTGATGACATGTGTGTCCATTTGGGCTTCTACGTTAAGACAAAAACGAACCGATGATGTGTTTATTACAACGCAGTTGTCAAGCGCTTAAAATGTAAGTTATTAAAAATCAATAAGTTAAAGTTGGCTTGATTCGTGCAATAACTATTACTTCGTTATTTAGATGTATTGTTAGGAATCGCGCGTTTATGCTCAACATCACCGATAAGAGTGCAGAAGATAAAATCATCCCCGTTCTGCGCTTAGGTTTCAGACCTTTCTTTTTATTTGGCAGTGTATATTCAGTTATCGCGATTGGCATTTGGGTATATGCCTTTCAACACGGTCAGCCCGCTCAGTTAAGAGTTCCCGCTTTGTGGTGGCACGTTCATGAAATGTTTTTTGGCTTTGCCATGGCGATTGTGGCTGGTTTCTTACTAACCGCCGTGCAGAACTGGACAGGTGTGAATGGCACCAAAGACAAATGGTTAGGCGTGCTTGTTACACTATGGATACTGCCGAGAGTGCTGCTTTGGACAGACGTTCCGCTTTGGCTTACCTCTTCCATTGAAGCGCTGTTTCTCGCTTTAGTTGCGTATGAGATTTCGTTTCGAGTGGTGAAAGCCAAAGGCTACCGCAATCTGATCTTCTTGCCATTTTTTGTCTTGGCCATTGCGGCGAACTACGCCAGTTACGCAACCATCAAGGGTATGCCTCCTTTCCCTTCAATTGCGGTCTGGCAGGCGATGCTGTGGTGGTTTGTACTGCTTATTTCAATTATGGGCGGGCGAGTGATTCCGTTTTTCACCGCACGTCGATTTAACTTCGAGAAAGCGAACACTTTGCTTTGGTTGGATGCCGCTGCCAATACGCCGTTGGTTATGCTGTTTGCTTTAAGCTTTTTCCCGTTAACCAGTGAACAAGTTAGCCCAGCTATCATGTTATTCGCAGCGGTGATGCAGTTGGCTCGTTGGCTACGTTGGAAGCCATGGACAACGCTAAAAGAGCCGTTAGTGTGGTCGTTGCATCTGACTTATGCCTGTATTCCTTCAGGGCTGCTTATCAAAGCGTTAGCGGAATTAAATTGGATTCCTAACGGCCTGTTTGTATCCCACAATATGTTACACGTGATCGCTATCGGAGCGATTGGCGGGCTTATCTTATCTATGATCTCGCGTGTGACTATGGGTCATACAGGGCGAATGATTTATCAAGGACCAAACATGTGGCTTGCGTTTGCAGCCATCGTGCTTGCTGCTTTTGTGCGAGGTTTTGGTGTCGCTTTCTGGCCGCAGCACATGTTGCTGATGGTGGATATCGCGGCAGCGCTTTGGATCATCGCATTCACTTTATTCATCCTGAAATTTGGCACCATGCTGTTACGCCCACGCGCTGACGGCCACCCAGGATAACCCCATCAACAGACAAACGTTCATAGCCATTAGTCTTGCTCAACTATTCTTATTTCAATACGACTAATGGCTTGATGCGTTTGTTATTCAACGTTGAGCCCTCAAGTTCTATAACTTGCTTATTATTAATAAATAGATAATTAAAAAAGAAATTGCATAGGAAATTTCAAATGAAAGAAAGTCAAAAGTCATTAGTGTTAGCCACCGTTCCTGTTTTACGAGAGAGTGGTGTCGCACTGACTACCTATTTTTATCAACGGATGCTCAAACATAATCCAGAGCTGAAAAACGTCTTCAATCAATCGCATCAAAAAACTGGCAATCAGCCTCAAGCGTTAGCTATGGCTGTGCTCGCATATGCTGAAAACATTAATGATCCTTCCGTATTATTGTCGGTTGTTGAGCGTATCGCGCACAAACACACCAGTTTAGGCATTCGAGCTGAGCAGTATGGCATTGTCGGTAAACACCTTTTAGCTTCAATCAAAGAAGTGCTGGGTGATGCTGCAAGCGATGAATTGATCGATGCTTGGGCTGCGGCCTATCAACAGTTGGCCGATCTGTTTATTGACGTGGAATCTAAGCTCTATCAGGCGTCTGTAGAAAAGGCGCAAGGCTGGACAGGTTGGCGTCCGTTCCGCGTGCGCAGCAAAGTGGCAGAAAGTGAAGAAATCACCTCTTTCTATCTTGAGCCGACAGATGGCGGCACACTACCGGTATTCAAACCGGGGCAGTACATCAGCGTTCGCGTGTTTGTCAAAGAAACGGGGCTGTATCAGCCTCGTCAGTACAGTTTGTCTCAAGCTCCTAATGAGGAGACATTGCGAATCTCAATCAAAAAAGAGTCTGCGGCAGAACACAAACCTGCTGGGCTTGTGTCTAACCATATGCACGGTGAAATCCAACAGGGTGATGTAATTGAAGTCTCTGCGCCGTATGGCGAATTTGTACTGAATGAACAGAGCGAGCGTCCAATCGTGCTGCTAAGTGGCGGTGTGGGTATTACGCCTATGATGGCAATGAGCAGCTATCTGAATAAGAAAGATGCTTTAGGCTCAGTGCATTTCATTCACAGTGCTCGCAACCCTCAAGTTCATGCATTTAAGTCGGTCACCGATGAGTTTGCTGAAAAAGGGATGAAGGTGAACTATTTCTATGATCACGGAGCCAATCAGGACAACGGCGTACAACAAGCTCCGGTTGAGTTAGCACAAGTTCTGCCTAAAGACGTTACTCAAGCAGATTACTATTTGTGTGGGCCAATGGCATTCATGTCTCATTACATGACGCAGCTTCGTCAACTCGGTGTACCAGAGACTCAAATATACGCAGAAGCGTTTGGCTCTGGTGGCGTAGCCTAAAATAAAAAATCCCCTAAGCTGTTGAGCTTGGGGGATTTCCAACCGATGACAATACAGAATGTAAACGTGTCTATTTAAGTTCTTCCTCAATGTCGGCGTTGACAATCACAATGTCATCATGGTCGCCGTCAATTTCATCGTCTTGGTAATTGCTGTCGTCCTCTTCGCTCTCTTCTTCTGCTTCAAACGAAGGTGTCATTTCTTCCTGAACACTTTCCACATCAACACGAGGGTCAAGTGCTACCGCAAGAGGGGAGGACACTAAGTCACCCGTTGCCATAATGTAGTCTTCCGATACGTATACTTCGGCCTTTTTCTGGCGAGAGTTGATGTATTGCAAACGGAAAAACATTACCAAGGTGCACACAGCCATAAAGCCGTAAAGCATCTCATTGCCAAACCACTGCATGATGGTGGAAGCAATTAATGGCCCGATAGAGGCACCAAGACCGAATGTCAGCAAAATAGTGGCGGACAATCCCACACGCTCACCTTGTTCAACACGGGAGTTTGCCAGAGCTGTTGCCAGAGGATATAAGGTGAATCCCAAAATACCGAACAGGAAAGTCATCACCAGAGATAAATGATCCTGATGTGGCAGAAGCGCGATAGCCGCCGTTAAGCCGCCGAGCAATACACAGTTAATTCGGATCAGGCTGCTACGGGAAATCATGTCTGAGAGCTTACCCATAGGCCATTGAGCCAACAAACCCGCCATGATGGTGGTGGTCATGTAGGTGGCGACTTGATCTGGATGCATACCAAGGTTGCTTGCGTAAGCAGGAGCAAGACCATAGAAAGAACCGACAATCATTCCGCCAATCGCTACTGTGGTCAGTGCCTGAGGCGCTTTTTTCCAGTAGTAAGTAATTTGCAGCGGCGCAGGTACCAATGGATCTGGGTGAATTCGTTTGGTCAACGCAATTGGCACAATACACAAAGCAAAACAGATGGCGATAAGCAGCAAAGGCTCTAAGCCTAGATCTGGGTAGAAGCTGATCGCGCCTTGGCCGAGAATCAAACCTAAGTAAGAAACAATCATATAGCTCGCAAATACTGCGCCACGTTGATTATTATCTGCCTGTTCATTGAGCCAGCTTTCCAACACCATGTACTGACACATCATCCCGACACCGACGATCAGTCTGAGGATAATCCAGATTGATAAGTCGTCCACCAATGCGTGTCCAAGAGCGGACGCCGTGACTATGCCTGCACTGGCGACAAAGGCACGGATATGGCCAACCTGAGCAACCAATCGGTGCCCGATTTTAGAACCTGCAACTAGCCCTGCGTAATACGCAGACATCATGGCCCCAATCCATAATTCAGGGACCTGCATTGCTGAAAGTCTGAGACCTAAATAGGTTGTGAGTAAGCCACTCGCCAAAACGGTGAGAAGTGTTGTGCCATATAGTGCTGTGAAAGTACGTAGCGGGTTTGTCATTAAAAATCCCTAAGGTGCCTACCTGCGTTGAGTTGAGTCGATTATTAGAATTTATGGAGGAAAAAGAGCATCTAGTTCTAAAGAGTCTAACGGTTATCCAACTGTTATTAAATAAGCAATTTTCTGATTTTATTTTCCTGAGTAATTAAATTGTCAGTAAAAAGTCATTGAATTTCTGCCCATTTCTCATTGTTGGAAATCAGTATTTATTTAAGTTCAAACTTTGCTATGAGCGGTAGATGATGCTGACGTTGCAAGAGTTGGAGAGCAATATGATTACTGCGCGTAGTTTCAACATTAATAGCACCACGCTTAAATTTAATAACGACGAATACCCGCTGGCGCAAATAAAACGTTCCAGAGTGAAAACGAATACGCTAAAAGATCATGTTGTCAGACTGATTATATTTGGCTTGATTGCTTCCAGTGTGGTTTGGATTGTCACTCCCAATTATTTCGGTATTTACGCAGGGCCGTTTTCGATTTTTGCGGGAATGGTTTTGGCTCTGTTATCGGTGAGGAAATACGAATTGCAAGTGGAGTTTGAGCATTCTGATGAAACAGGTTTGCAGTGGATTTCGATTGCCAAAACCAACAAACAAAGCGTCAAACTGATCTTCGAAGCACAAGCAGAAAAGATTCAACAAACCGTTCGTTAGCGACTGGAGCATTAGTTATAGAATTATTCCTGACAGTTTAAGAGCTTGGCGTTTGTATTCTATGCACAGTTTCAAGCTTACTCATCTAATAGGTACAAGGGCTTACCTGTTGTTCCACCCAATTTAATAGCATTCATTAATCAGTTGATGTAACAACTGAATCAACGGGCTATGCCGTTTAGTCTGCAAGCAGTAGAACGAGTAAGCTACATCAAAACTCACACCTTTGGGATAAGGGATAACAGAGAAGTCATCATCCAGATAGCGAGTGGGGCACTGTATTGCAGTACGCGAATTTGCAGCGATACTCAGCGCGGAAGCCAGTTTGTCTACCCGCACGCAATAAGTGATGTCCTGTTTGTGCTCTTTCGGCAGAATGTCTTCAAATCGATAACTGAATTCATTCCAGCCCGGAACATCAATAAACACAAAAGGAAGCTGTTTGGTTTCTTGCCATTGCGTTATGCCAAATTGTTTGTGAACGGCGGTAACAATTTGGTCCACTTTTAACGTCTTCTGATAGAAGTCTTTGGAATAGCTGTCGTTTTGTAAGTGCACACCACAATCAATATTTCCTTGAAGCAAATTCTCTAGGCTTTCCTGTTTCCAAGTAACAAAGTTGAATTTTGCTTTGGGGAAATACTTCATTAATTTGGGGTAGAGATGAGAAACAATATGGTCATATTCCGCATCGGCAATCGCGATAGTAATTAAGTCCTGATAAAGATGTGGCTGAAACTCAATCGGTTTATTGACCACGTTCACTAGCTGAAAATACGCTGATTCCAAATCGTCGTAGATTTCATCTAAATAATGAGTCGCTTCGAAGCCATTTTGCGTCTTAATAAAAAGACTATCTGAAAATTCGTTTCGCAGTTTGGACAGATCTTTGCTCACTGCGCTTTCAGACTTACCCAAAACTTTTGCGACTGTCCGCATACTTCGATGTTTTTTTAATAATATCAGCGTATTAATTAGGTTGAGGTTTACCTTGTTTTCCATTTTGTCACACCAAGTATTCCATGCATGATTAATTTTCACAGTCTACACTAATTTCATAATTTTTATGTAGATGAGTACGGCTATGGCAACGGAATCGGCTAATTTTAGTTATATAGAATCTCCAAAGTTACAACTCCCAAAGTTAGACAATGATGTCTACCGCTTTCATGCGGTTTCTAAACCTTCGGCGTCTCGCTGCAACTTAGACTGCAGCTATTGTTTTTACTTACATAAAGAATCGCTTTTAGAGCAACCGTCACATGCTGGTATGAGTGATGAGGCTTTGGCGTTATACATTAAGCAGTATATTGAAGCGCAAACTGGTGATGAGGTTGTGTTTACTTGGCAAGGTGGTGAACCCAGTCTAATGGGGTTGCCATTTTTTGAAAAAGTGATTGCGCTTCAAAATCAGTTTAAAAAGCCTGATCAAACCATACTCAATGATCTGCAAACCAATGGAATTTTGCTCAATGACACTTGGTGTCAATTTCTCAAACAGCATCAATTTTTAGTGGGTATCTCTATTGATGGTCCAAAACATCTGCACGATATCCACCGAGTAAATAGAGCTGGAAAATCGTCGTTTGATAAGGTTATGGCGGCGATCGAACTACTTAAAAAATACCAAATTCCTTTCAATGCTCTGTGTGTTGTTAACCAAGATAACGGAGCTTTTCCTCTGGAAGTTTATCGTTTTCTGCGTGATGAAGTGCAGCCGCAAGTTATTCAGTTTATTCCCTGTGTTGAACCCAAAGATTTTACCGTTACTGCTCCCAATAAATGGCAGTCAAAAGATCTCATCCAAATTGGTAATAAGAGCCTTGCACCACAGAATGAAACTAGCTACCTCACGGCATGGTCAGTCGGTGCGAGTCAATGGGGCGTATTCTTGACCACGATTTGGGACGAATGGTTCAAGCAAGATTTCGGACGAGTGTTCGTTGACCAATTTGAAAATGTTATCTCACAAATGTTCGGCTTTGGTGCACAGAAATGTGTGTCAGCTGAGTTCTGCGGAAAGGCGGTAGCCATTGAACACAATGGTGACGTCTACTCCTGTGACCATTTTGTCTATCCCGAATATAAGCTCGGCAACATCGCTGAGACTCATATGGGCGATCTTGTGTTTTCAAACAAACAGCAAGCTTTTGGTAAATCGAAAACATCGGATTTGCCTTCGGATTGTCGTCAGTGTTTTTTCCTCTCTTTGTGTTTTGGTGAATGCCCCAAAAACCGTTTTACCAAGACAGCGCAAGGAGAATCTGGACTCAATTATTTATGCCCTGGTCTAAAAAAATTCTACGCCAAAGTAGTGAATAGCCAGATTTCTCTCCAACAACGTCTAAGTGCCTAAGGAAACTTAATGAAAACAAAAATAAAGCCGATAGTGGCGATAACGAGTTTGTTGATTTCATCAGCAAGCTACGCTGCCCCTGCACATACTATCGATAGAACCGTCTTACCTATTCAGCAAACCGCGGAGTTTAACGGCAAGATAGGCAAAACGTACGATCAATCTAAGTCTGATTATCCTCAACCGATCAAAGCACCGGAAGGTGCGCCGAACGTAGTGGTCATCATGTTGGATGATTTAGGTTTTGGACAAGCCGGACGCTTTGGTGGCTTAATTCCAACACCTAACATCGACAAATTAGCTGCACGCGGTGTGACCTATAACAACTTCCACACTACGGGGATCAGCTCTCCAACTCGTGCCGCGTTGCTGACGGGACGTAACCATCACCAAGTCGGCTTCGGAACCATCACTGAGCTTTCAACAGGTTTCCCTGCATACAGTACAATTTGGCCTAAGTCAGTAGCCAGCATTGCAGAAGTTTTAAAAGACAATGGCTATAGCACCAGTGCATACGGTAAGTGGCACAACACGCCTGACTGGGAAACTTCACCCGCAGGTCCATTTGAGCAGTGGCCAACGGGTTTGGGATTCCAGCACTTCTATGGTTTCCATGGTGGTGAGACCAGTCAGTGGGAGCCGCAACTATTTAACGATACAACGCCAGTTGAACTAACAAAGAAACCGTCTGATGGCTATCAGTTGAATGAAGATTTAGTCGATAACGCTATTCACTGGATTGACCAACAGAAATCGATCAACCCAGACAAACCTTATTTCACCTATTTCGCTCCGGGTGCAGTTCATGCTCCGTTACACGCGCCTAAAGAGTGGATAGCGAAGTTCAAAGGCAAGTTTGATATGGGCTGGGATAAATACCGTGAAGAGGTATTTGCTCGTCAGAAAAAAATGGGAATCATCCCTAAAGACACTAAGCTGACACCACGACCAAAAGAGATCGAGTCATGGGATAGCTTGAGTGCAGATCAGAAACGACTTTATGCTCGCCATATGGAAGTGTTCGCAGGCTTCCTTGCATACACTGATTATGAAGTTGGTCGCTTGATCGACAAAATCGAAAGTATGCCAGATGCTGATAACACCATGATTATGTACATTGTGGGCGACAACGGTGCGAGTGCTGAAGGTACGCCAACGGGTACAACCAATAACGTAATGACACAAAATGGTGTGCCAGATACTGTTGAATCTCAGCTTAAATATATTGACGAGTTGGGTAACGAGAAGCATGAAAACCACTACCCTGTGGGTTGGGCATGGGCAGGTTCAACGCCTTTCCAATGGATGAAACGCGTACCTTCTCATTTCGGTGGTACACGTAACGGTTTAATCGTTTCTTGGCCTGCGAAAATCAAGAACACTGGCGCGATTCAAAGTCAGTTCCACCATGTGGTGGACATCACGCCAACAATTCTTGAAGCTGCAAAAATCCCAGCGCCGAAATCAGTAAATGGTGTAGAGCAAAAACCAATGGCTGGTACCAGCATGGTTTATTCGTTCAACAATCCACAAGAGAAGTCACATCGTACTGTTCAGTATTTTGAAACAGGTGGCCACCGCGCTATCTATAAAGATGGTTGGATTGCTGCATCATTCCACGGTGTGCCTTGGCAGCTAAGTGGTTCGGTCGGATTTAAAAACTCGACCTGGGAGCTTTACAATGTCGCGGAAGACTTCTCTGAGGCGAATGACCTAGCGAAACAGATGCCTAACAAGTTGAAACAGATGATCAAAGAGTTCGACCATCAAGCTGAGATCAATGAAGTGTATCCTTTGGATGACCGATTTGCAGAACGTGTGTCTAACTCTGAACGCCCTTCTTTGACTAAGGGTAAAACAAAGTTCAGCTATACAGCGAGTGCAAACCGTATTCCTGAAGGTTCTGCTCCGGATGTATACCAACGTGATCACCGCATTGATGCCTACGTAAATGTAGCAAAAGGTCAGAAAGCGGATGGTGTATTACTGGCTATGGGCGGAAGCTCTGCGGGTCTGTCATTCTATACTGACAATGGCAAGCTAGTGTACGGCTATAACTTCTTTGGTAAAGGTTACTACACCATCGAGTCTAGCTCTTCGATTCCTACTGGCGATGTAAAACTTTCTGCAGTTTACAAACAAGAGCCGTTCCGCTTCCTGAAAGACTTCAATGGTGGCACAGTCGAACTGTACATCAATGATAAGAAAGTGGGTGAAGGCAAAGTAGAAAAAGTGGTTCCAGCTCGTTTTTCTGCTACTGAAACACTGGATATCGGTGTTGATTTAGGTGCTCCTGTTATGCCTGTTTACACTGAAAAAGCACCGTTCAAGTTTAGCGGTACTATCAAGAAAGTGGATATGGAAATTGCTCCTACGCAGCCCATAATCCAATAAATACAGAAACCAAAATGCCAACCTTAACCGTTGGCATTTTTTTTATAAAAACGTTGAGACTCCACTTTATAAACTTGCCTTACATGCCAGTAAGTGCCATTTTTAGATATGCATTTTTTTGCATTCATTGTGTGTGTTTTCATTGATTAACAAATAATCGGGGGATTATTGAATGAACACCCGGAAGTTAACCCAAATTGCAGTTGCCATGGCGGCTGGCTGCATTACTCCTTTATTTCTCGTTTCAACCGCTGCAGCTCAAATATCTGAAAAAGACGTTCCTAAGAATCCATTAAAAGAAGCTTATTTTGGTGAACAACATGTCCACACAGGTGTTTCTATGGATGCTTTTATTGCGGGAAACAGACTCACACCTGATGACGCTTATCGCTTTGCTCAAGGCGAAGAGATCATGGTTAACGGTAGCATGCATAAAATTAAGCGCCCGTTGGACTTTGTCGCGGTGACTGACCACTCCGAATTTATGGGTGAAGCTTTCAGCCTCATGAACAAAGGTGCTCCGGGTTATGACAACAAGGTCGCTGTCGCTTTTCGTGAAGCGCCTGATCTTGAAACCGCATTACAACTTTACGGCAAATATGTTCTCGCTCCTTTAGCTGGCGGTGGAGACCCTCACCCTGAGTTCTTCCAAGGTATTGAAGCGATCAAATCCACATGGAAGAAAAACTTCGAAGCGACAGAGAAGAATTATAAGCCGGGCAAATTTACCACTATTCATGCTTATGAGTGGACTTCTGCTCCCGGCGGTTCAAACCAGCACCGAAATGTGTTTTTCCGTGATACCAATGTACCGGACATGCCCTTCTCCTCAAACGATGGTGCCGATCCGGAAATGCTTTGGGCGTGGATGCAAACCCAGCGAGATGAAGGTAAAAAAGTATTTGCTATTCCTCATAACTCCAATGAATCAAAAGGGTTATTGTTCGCAGAAGCAAGTCTAACTGGCGTACCGATTAACAAAGAATATGCGAAAACGCGCGCCAGCATGGAACCTCTAATCGAAATGATGCAGGTGAAAGGCAACTCCGAAGTGGTGCCGAATTTCTGGCCGAACGATGAGTTTGCGGACTTTGAAAATGCGACTTCAATCCAAAAATTCAATGGCCGTGGCTATGTGAAAGAAAACTTTGTTCGTTATGGGTTAGGGCGAGGCATTAAGTACAATTCTGAGCTGGGAATCAACCCATTCAAATACGGCTTTGTTGGTGGTACAGACAGCCATAACGGTACACCAAGTAATGTTGAGGAAGACAACTACACCGTGGGTAGCCATGGTTATGCAGATCGAAACGCTGAAGTTCGTTCGAAATCGATGCTCGAAGGGGAGATGTTGATTGCGGACTCTAATCCGGGTTCGTTAACCGCCGTTTGGGCGGAATCGAATACCCGAAGCGCTATCTGGGATTCAATGTTAGCCAAAGAAACCTACGCCACAAGTGGCCCAAGAATGAAGGTGCGTTTCTTTGCCGGTCAAGGTTTTGCCAGCAAATATGACAGCTATGAGACGATGGTTGCTGATGGCTACAAAAAAGGTGTGCCTATGGGTGGTGATTACAAAGGCAAAAAAGCACCGCAGTTTCTTGTTTGGGCGATGAAAGACCCAATTGGACCTAACCTAGATCGCATTCAGATTATCAAGGGTTGGTATGAAAATGGTGAAATGAAAGACACCATTTATAACGTGGCTGCTTCTGGCAAACGTTTGAAAAAAGATGGTTCGGTAACGCCAATTGACGCTCCAATTAACCTCAAAACTGGTGAATTCAACGCCAAAAAAGGTGATCCGGAGCTGATGACTGTATGGACTGACCCGAACTGGGATCCTAAACAGGAAGCATTTTACTACGTACGGGTGTTGCAACTGCCAACTGCACGCTGGACTTTATATGATGAGCTACGTTCAGGTGTGAAATATCCTGACGACGTTAAACGAGAGATTGTTGAACGCGCGTGGGCTTCACCAATTTGGTATGAGGCAAAGTAACAGCAGTATGATTAAAAAAATGATTAGAGAGCCGCTGGTTCACTTTGTTGTATTGGGTGGATTACTGTTCTCAGCTTGGTCTTGGGTTAATCCTTCGGATTCAGCAGAGAATGATCAGAACACCATTGTTATTGATCAAAGCCGTCTCAACCACTTAGAGACACTTTGGAAGGCACAGTGGAAGCGAGATCCAGCGCCAGAAGATGTGGCGGCGATTATTGATCGCCATTTGCGCCAAGAAGTCTTTTATCGTGAAGCATTACGTATGGGGTTAGATCAAGACGATGACATTATTCGCACTCGTTTAGCTCAGAAAATGGAGGCCGTTGCGAGTGATTTAAGCACTTTGATGAAGCCGCCGACTGAGGATGATCTCAAAGCGTTTTATAAGCAACGTTCAGATCTTTTTACTTTGCCTTCGGCGTTAGCGTTTGAACAAGTGCTGTATCTACCTTCTGAAGCGAATAAACAGCAGATGGACAGTACGTTGGTCAAACTGAATGCTGGTGGTGAAATACCACAAGATAGGTTGAGAAAACTGGGTGTTCCCGCTGAATGGCAGCTTACTTCTGTGCGGGCGTTAGATAATGCATTTGGTGGTGAATTCTCTGCATCTCTAATGGAGCAGCCTGTTGGTGAATGGGTGGGGCCTATCCATTCTGGGCTAGGATTTCATTTAGTGAAAGTGACTGAGAATGAGCCTTCACATGTCGCGCCCTATGAGGAGATAAAAGAATATGTAGCGCAGCAATATCAATACTACGCCGTAATTGATGCTCAAAAAAATATGTTTCAGGAGTTGTTGAATAAGTATCAGGTTCAAATCAGCGCTAACAATGTTCCTGAGCAAGTAATGCAGGAGTATGGCCAGCCATGATTTTACGCATGATGCTTAAATTTTTGGTTTGCTTTGCCTTGTATATTCCATTTGCACACGCGCATGAGATTCGCCCTGCTTATTTGCAAATTGATGAACAGAGCGCAAACCAATATGAGCTACTTTGGAAGGTTCCAACCAACAACGGTATGGTACAGAACATACGTCCGGTTTTTGATGCGGGATTTACGTTGACACCGATGCCCGGCGAAAACGTCATTAATGGTTTTGTTCTGTTTCGCTATCGTTTAACAGGGGAGACAAGCCTTGCTGGTTCTACGATTAGCATCGAAAACCTTAACCGCACTGCGATGGACGCGCTGGTTAACATCTCATTACTTGACGGTTCGCACTACAGTTTGTTGTTAAAGCCTCGCGAGAACTCAGCAGAAATACCAAAAGCAGAGACAGGTTGGCAGTTGGTTTTCTCTTACACTCGTTTAGGTGTGGAGCACATACTTGCAGGCTGGGATCATTTAGCATTTGTTGCGGCATTAATGTTGATTGTCAGTGGTTGGCCGATGTTGTTTAAAACCATTACGGCTTTTACTGTTGCACATTCGATTACTCTGGGACTTGCCACATTAAACTATGTATCTCTCCCGCCGCCACCTGTTGAAGCTTTGATCGCGTTGAGTATTGTTTTAATTGCTGCGGAAGCTATTCATCTCCGTAAGGGGAAACAGACACTGGCGAGTCGTTGGCCGTGGATTCTGGCTTTTACTTTTGGCTTGTTGCATGGCTTTGGTTTTGCTGGTGCGCTGAAAGAGATCGGCCTGCCACAGAGCGATATTCCATTAGCATTACTGTTTTTCAATGTTGGTGTTGAGATGGGACAGTTGTTGTTTATTGGAGCGTTGTTGTCTTTGATTGCGATTTATCGACGATTCCGAGACTTGCCACAAAGAGCGCCTGTGTTTACCGCTTATTGCATCGGAACACTAGCAACATTTTGGCTAATTGAACGTCTGGATATCATGTTTATCAGTGGGTAATCGGCTGAACAAGCAACTTATATAAACGTATTAAAAAACATAGGGCTGCATGATGCAGCCCTTCTTTTGTTCACAAAATCAATCGCTTATAAGATGTATAACTCAGAAGACGAAGCTAAACACCTTCTTTCACTATCAATCTGTTCTTATTGTCTCGGTTTGCCAACACTTGCTGGTGGTGATCGATGTTACCCATGGTTTTTGCCATACGGTCATACAGCACAACATTGACTGTCGCAGCAAGGTTCATGCAGCCCGTAGTCGGAACATAGACCACATGATGGGCTTTATCGACGACCTCTTGCGGCAACGAGCCGTCTTCTGGACCGAACACGTATATCGCTTTATCTGGGTGAGTGAAGTGAGGGAGTGGGACGGCGCCAAGCGCCAGCTCAACACATACGATCTCGACATCATCAGCAAGCGCTGAAGTGAGATCTTCCATCTCCACCAATCCAATTCGCTCATGGGCATGTTTGGTATCGGTTTGGAACTTTGCAGCTCGGTTATAGCGTGTTCCGTTGTAACGAACTTGAGTTGCGTTGTAGCAACCTGCTGCGCGCAATACCGCGCCTACATTGGTTGGGTTCTTAGGATTATGCAGTCCAATAATGGCTGTCGACTCTGTTGTCATTACTGTCTTTCTACTTCTGATTTCTTAAGGTGAGAGTTTACAACTCACGAGTTGGTCGAATTATGGCTCTAAATGGTCAGAAGTACTATTGCTGGTTGATGGTTTTCTTATAAATAAAATTGATTGCTTTCAGAGAAAGTGCGATGGTCGGTTTCATTGATTAGTAATGAGTTGCATATTAAATTTTTACTATTAAAAGGGAAAATGAGAAATGAACAAAGTAATCGTACTGGTGTTGTCTTTTATGTTTATAGGTTTTGCGCATGCGTATACTGATTCACAAATAGAAACAGCAGAAAAATTGTTAGTCACGATGAAAGTAGATGAACAAATGTTGGGTGGATTTGAAAGCATGCTTCCTATCGTCAATCAACTGGCTGACAATCTACGACTCAATGACGAAGAAACGGTTGAATTGAAGAACATTTATCGCGATTGGTTTAATAATGATTTAGACAGAGAAGGTCTCAAAAGACAGATTGCCGTTGTATATGCACAAACGTTTACTGTCGATGAAATGGAAGATGTTATTCGTTTCTTTGAAAGCCCAACAGGAAAAAAACTGGTGGAGAAATCGCCATCGTTGACGCAGAAAGGCGCTCAGTTGGGTATGAACGAAGCGCAAAATAAACAGCACTTATTGCTGGAAAAGCTGACGCCTTTCATTGAAAAACATCAGGCGAAATAGTCTAGTTAGTCATCAACAGAACGACATGGAGACAATATGAAGTCATTAGGAAAACTGTTCTTTTTCTGCGGAAAAATGGGTGCAGGTAAATCAACCTATTCCAAAGTTGTCGCTGCTGAAAACAGGGCGGTACTTGTCTCCGAGGACGAATGGTTATCTGCTCATTATCCTAGTCAAATTCAAACCTTTGATGACTACATTCAGTTTTCCACGGCAATTAAACCCTTCATCAAGATCCATATTCAAAGCATTTTGGAAGTAGGGACGAACGTGGTAATGGATTTTCCAGCCAACACAGCCCGACAGCGACAATGGTTTAGTTCTATGTGCTCAGAATTGGGATGTGAGCATGAGCTGGTTTACTTGGTCTCTCTGACAGTCAGTGTTTGTCTCAAATAGCAAAGCGACGAAAAGAGCAACCTGAGAGAGCACAGTTCGATACAGAGGCGGTATTTCATCATGTGACTCAGTATTTCGAACCCCCAACCAGCGATGAGAATTTGAATATCGTGCGAGTGGAAAGAAGCTAATTTAATCGCGTTTTTAATGGACTATTACGGGAGCAAAAATGCAGCTAGCAAAAGCATTTCAATACAAACAATGGGCAAACGCTGAGTTACTAGCGTTAGGTGAGCAGCAGTTTGACAAACTACCGCAAGATGACGCGATTTTCTTTGTCCGAATTCTCAACCATACCACTGTGGTCGATAGCCTTTTTATCAGTCGGATTCTGGGGGAGCCAGAGAAATACAGTGCTGATAATACCGTTGAAACACCTACGATCGCAGAACTTCGTCAGACAATGGAGCAGAATGATTCATGGCTAGTGAATTTCGCTCAGTCGCTGACGCCTGAAGAGCTTGAGAGAAGTGTCGTATTTAAATTTGTTGATGGTGACTTAGGAACACTGACGGTGGAAGAAATTCTTTTGCACTTGCTAACACACGGCAGTAATCACAGAGGTATGGCTTCCAGAACATTGGCAGCGAACGGTCTTGAGCGTCCGAAAGATACCTTCACTCGTTACCTGCATCAGGCCGAACCTTCACGCAGACAAAGCGAGTTTCAGTTCTAACTATCACACATCTAAAGGTTGAAGATGGTTCTGTCTTCAGCCGATAGAGAATCGAAACGGCACCGAGTCGGAAAGCTGATCTACTTTGCGGACAAATCATAACACTCTGAGTAACTGGCGCACTCTTCGCAACTTGGTGAGCGGCACACATAGTCGCCTCCGTTTTCACACAATTGGCGATACAAGAAGCGTTTCCAGCGCATGTTGTTGACGTTTTTGGCATGAAGTGACGGGAAGTAGTCTCGAAACAGAGCCGTTAGGCGAGGACGTTCCGGCATGCCTAAATCTCGCCATAAATGTTGGCTGCCCAAACAAGCACTGGCTAAGACGGTGACCATTTCGCTGCCAAAAGTAACGTCTGGATTAAGCGACTCAACTAACAGCTTTTCTAGTTCTTCCAACTCACCGATCCGCATATTCATCAGCTCTAATCGTAGCCGGAGTTTCTCTTCCGCCTCTCGTGAAAGAGGAAGGGATTCTAAGCCCATGGCTAACAATAGAGCGTCGTATCCGTTCTGGTTTAAACCCATGTAGAGAGGCAGGGCGGTTTCACCCCGTTTATAGCTCTCTAGTATTGGTTGCCAATACTCTTGAATGACGTTATCCATCATGCGTTGCCTCTCTAGTCTCTTAGATAGACTGACTACGTTAGCTATCAGCGATACTTTGCTGCTGTGACAGTTGACTTGCAACGATAGCAGGCATCAAGCTGCCTATCGGATTCAGCGGATTTCTAGATCTATCAAGAATCGCTTCCTCCACAGGGCAGATGCTTGCGCATTGAGGATTGTTGTAATGCGCAGAGCATTCATCACAGCGTTTAGGATGGATATGGAACTGATTGGCGAGCTCCGCATCTGGGTAGACGGCTTGATTTGGACACACCACCATACATGCATGGCAACCGACACATTTATTGCTGATGACAAAGCTCATAGTCCACCTCCTTGCTTTGGTTCGCGATAAGATCTTTCGCAATACTGTCCAGGCTTGCTGCGACAGACTGAAAAGCAAAATCGACATTGGGTTGAACGCCGAGTTTTTCTAACTCTCGCCATGGAGTGATCCCCATTCTGGCACTCAGTACCATTTGGCAGTCAGCGATGGACTGAATCAGAGCTTGTTTATCGATATCACCACCATCATCACAGTCATCTTTGCCATTACAGTACAACTCAACATGACGCGTTTCCTGATAGAGAAACTGCTGTGATTGCTCACTGAACAGGTAAATTTCAAAGCGTGTCGCATGACCAAAATGAAGTTGAATATGCTCACTTTCGCTACCATCACTGGCAATTGCGACACGGAATGTATTTTTGGTCGACGGCTTATTCATATTCGATAGCTTGCCCATATTCGCCTGATCGTGATCATTCGATTGGGAAGCGCTAGAGCATGGTGATTCACCGTTGCCTAACATTCCGACGGCATCTGCTCGACACTGTTGGCAGTGAGTCATTTGTGGCATGTGCCCGCCGCATTGCTCTCGGGCAAGTGCGACTTCTTCTTCGGTTGGTCCCCGTAGACCACTCAGACCAAAATAGGTGCCGTGACTTGGGTCTGAAATCAAAGGCATGATGTTGTGCAGCAGCGCGCCACGTTTTTTGACTTCTTCAGAGACGGCCGCCACGTGATGATCATTGATACCGGGAATCAGTACCGTATTTACTTTCACCAGCATGCCCGCTAGAGCAGCCATTTCAAGACCAAGCAACTGCCTCTCGATTAAGGTTTTCGCCGCTTCTCTGCCGCGTAATCGTTGATGATTGAAATAGATCCAAGGGTAGATTTTCTCACCCACTTCAGCGTCGATGGTGTTTATGGTGATCGTAAGATGGTGAACGCCTACTTCCGCTAGCTGATCCACATGATCGGCCAAAGCCAAGCCATTGGTTGAAATACACAACTGAACATCAGGCTGAGCTTGTTTCAATAAACGAAGCGTTGCGAAGGTCGCTTTGGGGTTGGCTAATGCATCACCCGGCCCTGCAATTCCCGCCACGGTTAAATTTGGTGCACGCTTTTTAATTGCGTTGAATTGTCGTAGCGCACTACTGCTGTCCATCACTCTTGAAACGACTCCGGGACGGGACTCGTTGCTACAGTCGTATTTGCGGTTGCAGTAGTTACATTGAATATTGCAGGCAGGCGCG
Organism: Vibrio sp. A1-b2; assembly: GCF_021726015.1. Classification (NCBI taxonomy): domain Bacteria; kingdom Pseudomonadati; phylum Pseudomonadota; class Gammaproteobacteria; order Vibrionales; family Vibrionaceae; genus Vibrio; species Vibrio sp. A1-b2. The sequence goes on along the minus strand of NZ_JAKKCI010000003.1, from coordinate 368,262 downwards.
ACAGGCAGATGCATCCGAGCATACTGGTGCGCTTCTTTGGAGTAACAAGGGTGCTGCTGAATTTTTTCTTGTACCTGTTTGGTGAAGAAATGGTGCACCTTATCTTGGGTTGAATGTTGCGGCCCGACAGCGCGAGAATGACTTTCCATGTCTACCTCTTGTTTACTGCTGAAATCAAACGATACGGTTGTTCTGCAAGCTTCGTTCCGCTGTAAAAATACTTATATTCAAAGGGTTAGGAGAGTGGTTGGAGTGGTTTGTCTGCCACAATGTCTGAAAGCAGACAAACCTCCCCGCGGTTGTTCGCTCTCCTCGCTAAATTTGCTTCATTTCAATGTTCATGATCTGAATGCGATAGGCGATTTGACGCGGAGTCATATTCAGCAGCCTTGCAGCCTTTGCTTTTACCCATCCTGACCGCTCAAGTGCATCAATCACCATGTCTCTTTCATCTCCCGTTGGCATCTCTTGGGATGAATGAGGATAGTCCGGCATTGATGATCCGTTCATCGGCGAGGCATGTGCAGCCGTATGATGAGCGGATGGACTATGGTTATGAACGGGATGGTGAAGCGCAGGCTGAGCTGGCGCTTGGAAAACTGGCTGAGACTTGTTGAGAGAAATCAAATCTGGGCCAATCACGCCGGATTCACACAACACCGAAGCTCGCTCTAATGTATTTTCCAGCTCACGCACGTTACCCGGCCAATGATGAGACATCATCAGACGAATCGCTTCATCGCTCAGTGTCAGCTTACGTTGCTGAGCTTTACTCAGGTTTTGCATCATGTGCTCGGCGAGTTCAGGGATGTCTTGCAGACGCTCACGTAGTGGTGGCAAATACATAGGCATAACGTTAAGGCGATAGTAAAGATCCTCACGGAAATTGCCTTGCGCCACCTCCTGTTCAAGGTAGCGGTTGGTTGCCGCTATGATGCGCACGTTAACTGAAATGGTCGAGGTTCCACCTACGCGTTCAAACTCTTTCTCCTGCAACACTCGTAACAATTTCGCCTGAAAAGCCGGACTGGTTTCGCCAATTTCATCAAGAAAAATGGTGCCGCTGTCCGCCATTTCAAAGCGTCCTTTGCGTTGTTTCACCGCGCCGGTAAATGCGCCTTTTTCGTGTCCAAACAGCTCAGATTCAAGCAAGTTATCTGGTAAAGCTGCACAGTTCAGTTTTACAAAAGGCAAGTTGGCTCTTGGCGAGTTGTAGTGAATGGCATTGGCAACCAGCTCTTTACCTGTGCCGGATTCACCACGAATAAGCACGGTAGAATCCCAGCGCGAGACCAGCCTGATCTGCTCAAAGATCTGACGCATGGATTTAGTATGTCCAACCAGATTGCGGAAGCTGTAGTTATTGCGAACTTTACGTCGTAAGTTGTCGCGCTCGTCCACCAATTGTTGTTGGTGAGTTTCTACCTTGTATGCCAGTTGAACGTTCTTGGCGATCAAGTTGGCAATCATGTTTAGGAAATTGGTTTGTAAGGTAATCACGCCTTCAATAAACTTTAACGGTTGGGCTGACAATGCACCGATTACTTTGCCATTGGCGTCTTTCAAAGGGACGCAGATAAACGGTTTTTCGTAGTCATACAGTGCCAGCTTGTCCGCAAAGCGTTGGTCGCTGCCAAGATTATGCAGCACGATGGAGCTGCCTTGGCGTAGAACTTCGCCCACCAATCCTTCGCCGATTTTGTAAGACACCTGCTTGTGCTGCGCTGCCGAATTCGGTTGCGGAGAGTGAACCGATTTGATCAGTAGTATGTCTCGTGTACTGTCGAGAATGGTCAGCATACCGCACTGCAAAGCACATTCATCGTGTAGCACTTGCAGGATTTTATCGGACGATTCCACATAGTTGAGGCTGGTATTCAGCACACTGGAAATTTTGTACATGGCCGCCAACAATTGACGTTCCAAGTTCAATAAAGTCATTTCGTCTGTCATAGTCGATCACCATTGGCTGATGGGAAAAGTAAGACAGATGTGTGCGCCACGTAAGCGCTCACTATTGCTGACATTAATGGTGGCTGAGTGTTCATTGAGAACCTGCTGCACAATCGAAAGCCCGATACCTCGGCAGCCAGTTTGGTGTTTTGGTTTGGTGCTGAAAAATGGTTGGAAAATTTTGAGTCGTTGCGACTCTTCAATACCAATACCGCTGTCTTCGACAATCACCTTAATTTCACCGTCACTTTCGTACGTGCAGATGATGATGGTTCGGTCGCTGGTTTTCGCCGCCTGAATCGCATCAATTGCATTATCAATCAACTGTTTCAGTGCCAGAATCAGTCGGTGTGACATGCCGTTAATGGTTGAAAGACGGGGAGCCAGTATCAGTTCCAAGTTAGACGATGACTTGAGCAGTTCATCGGTGCTGATGTCACTGACATCACGAATTACCTGATTGAGATTAACCGGTTGAAACGCTTCGCTGGTGCGTTCAGGAATCGCTAGTTTGATGTCTTGCATTGCATCTAATGCAGTATCCATCGCTTCATCCATCGCCACTAAGCCTGGGCAAGCGGGGTTGGTACGTTTAAGAATACGAACCGCGGATTCAATCATGTTGAATGGACCTTGCAATTGATGCAGCGTACCCATCAGGGCTTCCTGCATGGCATGCACGTATTTGTTATCGCGCGCCATCAGTTTCATGGCGTTAATGCGGCGTTCTTCCACCAGTTGTTTTTCACGGGTTCTTTCTGAAATTGCGATAACGGTATAGTCGTCATCTTCAGGTAGGAAGTAGGAATCCACACTGCTGGCTGCTACTGGTGTTTTCACCAAAGCGTACTCAAACCAACGTTCACGAACGGGTTCATTGGATTCGATATAAACCCCTTTATAGCGGTTGTCCTTTTTACCAAGGAAATCTGCGACCGAGTCATGCCCGTAGTCGTTGAGCAAACTGTTGAGCAGAGCATCAATTGGAGACTGTCCAATGCTCTTTTCAATATTAATAAACTTCTGATTACTAAACAGAACACGGTGTGAGCTATCAACAAGTGCGATGGCGATAGGCGCAGCGTTAAGCACTGCCTGAAACATCGCAAACTGGTTTTTTTGCTCGGTTATAAGTTGGTGACGCTCGGTAATGTCTTTGTGAATCGCGTAGTAACAGACTTCGCCATGAGGGTGTGATAGTCGAGAGATAGAGATTTCAGCAATATAAGCTTCGCCACATTTTTTGCGGTTAACCAACTGTCCTTGCCAGTGATTCCCTTCCGATATGGTTTTCCATAAGTTTTCGTACACGCTTCTTGGTGTGGCTTTGTAAGAAAGAAGAGAAGAGTTTCTGCCGATGAGCTCACTAAAACTGTAGCCTGTGATGTCCGAGAATGTTTGGTTCACAAACAGAATAGTGCCTTTGTGGTCGGTGATGCTGATCGCGACTGGCGCATGCGAGACGATTTGTTCAAATGCTTGATAATCGAAAATAGGCGGAGTTGCGCCTTCTAAGAGTGTGTCTACTTGTCCCATAAGTGCCATCCTTTGCTCTGTTTGGTCCTTCGTCATAGGCAACAATGCATTTCTTATTCCATATAAAAAGCATGGGAATGGTTGGGCTCAGCTAACACCTCCTTGTTTGATTTAAGACAAACGAAAGAGAAATTTTGAACTTTGTCACCTTCCTGACAAAGAAAAAGTGGGCTTAAAAATAGCGCTTAATCGCGCGTTAACATCTGTATTTTCAGGGCTGTGTGAATCAATTTAGTGCAAAAAAGACGGCTGGCATAACGTATGCACCAAGCTAGGGAGAGGTCAAATGACCCTAGTAGAAAAGGAATGAAGTTATGTCTGAAGGATTGATTATTTTGCTCAGTGCCGCGTTCGTCAATAACGTGGTATTGGCTAAGTTTCTCGGTCTGTGTCCGTTCATGGGGGTATCGAGCAAGATAAGTAGCGCTGTGGGAATGGGGGTGGCGACCACATTCGTACTTACCATCGCGACGGTCTCAACTTGGCTGCTGGAGTTTTATATTTTGCGCCCTCTGGGGCTCGAATTCATGCGGATTATCGCGTTCATTCTTGTCATCGCTGCTGTGGTTCAGTTTACCGAGTTGTACGTAAAGAAAAGTTTCCCCGCGCTGTATCAGGCTTTGGGTGTCTATCTTCCGCTGATCACCACTAACTGCGCTGTATTCGGTGTTGCGCTGCTCGCTGTTCAGGATGATCTCTCTTTTATCGATACCTTGATGTTCAGTGTCGGTTCGGCAGCGGGTTTCTTAATTGTGATTACTTTGTTCGCAGGATTACGTAGCCAACTGGTACTCAGCCGTGTTCCCGCTGCATTCAAAGGTACACCCATCGCATTTATTACCGCAGGGTTTCTATCCATGGCTTTTATGGGCTTTTCAGGAATGGCTTAGGTCTGACCCAAGCTTAAGTAGCTGTTGAGCGAGGTAAAGGTCAAAGAAGGTAGCGGTCAAGGAGGACTGTCGATGTTAATCATAGCTTTGGTGTTTTTTGTCTGTCTGGGGGCTTTACTGGGTATCGCACTCGGTTATGCAGCCATTTTGTTTCGCGTAGAGAGCAATCCATTGGTTGACCAAATTGAAGCTATTTTGCCCGGAGGTCAATGCGGGCAATGTGGTGAGGCGGGTTGTCGACAAGCGGCTGAAAAAATGGTGGCAGGTGAACTCAATCCGAATGCGTGTCCTCCGGGTGGGTCGAATTTGGCAGTGTCAGTTGCTGAAATGCTGGGTGTATCTATTGATGTCGCTGACCAAGATAAGCCGTTAGTAGCGTACATTGCAGAAAGCGAGTGCACTGGGTGTAACCGCTGCTATAAAGCGTGCCCGTTTGATGCCATTGTCGGTGCTCCAAAGCAACTGCATACCGTTATCAAGGATGTGTGTACCGGATGTCAGTTATGTCAGAAAGCCTGTTCTCAAGGCTGTTTATCTATGGTTGAAGTTCAGCCAGATGCAGCGAGTTGGTACTGGCCAAAACCAACATTACCGGTCGCGGTGTAGGAGTAGATTATGTTGAGTTTAAGCGGCCATCCGTTTCGTGGTGGGATCCATCCAAAAGCTTATAAAGAGCTAACCAGTGATAAGAAAATTGATACTGGCTTTTGGCCTCGTAATGTTTTCTTGCCTTTGCAATTACGCAATGGCGCACGTTTAAAATCGCTGGTGGCTGTGGGTGAACACGTCTATCGCGGTCAGAAAATTGCAGTCGGGCATACCGATATGGTAGCTCCGGTTCATTCGCCAGTGAATGGTATTGTGACAGCGATTACTGAGCATTTGACTACCCATCCTGCCAAAGTGAAGTGCGATACCATCATCATTCGTGCAAACGAAGATCGCCAATGGGGAAAACCAGCATCCAGTGGCAGTATCACTAACCTCGACCCTGAAACAATTATCGAGCGAGTAAAAGACGCGGGGATTGTTGGTTTGGGTGGTGCAGGTTTCCCAACCGCCGCCAAACTGATGTTTGCACGCAAAGCGAATGTTGAAACACTCATTATTAACGGTGGCGAGTGCGAGCCCTATCTCACCTGTGATGATCTCACTATGCAGTCGTATCCGGCTGAAATCATTGCTGGCATAAAGCTAATGATGACCGCAAGCGGTGCGAAAAAAGCCATCGTCGGTATTGAAGACAACAAGCGCGATGCTTTTGATGAGATGTTCCATGCGGCGAATGCCGAACCGGATGTTGAGATCCGTCTGGTGCCAAGTGTTTACCCTATGGGTTCAGAGAAGCACATGATCAAAACCCTCACTGGTCATGAAGTACCGGCGGGTGGATTATCGACGCAAATCGGCATTCTGGTTAACAACATTGCCACCGCTCGCGCTGTGTATCACGCGGTGCGTTTTGAACGACCTTTGGTTTCGCGCATCGTGACGGTTTCGGGCAAAGGTATTGATCAGCCATGCAACATAGATATACCTATCGGCACACCCGTCAATGATGTGATCAACTATTGTGGCGGTTTAAGTGACAGTACCGAACGCTTGATCTTTGGTGGACCGATGATGGGGCAAGTGATCCCGTCACTTCAGGCGGCGATAGATAAAACGGTCGGCGGCATTCTCGCTCTGACAGAAGATGAAGTGATCGATGAATACAAACATCAGGAGTGTATTCGTTGTGGTCAATGTGTGCGTGCATGTCCGATGAATCTAATGCCGTTTCAGATGGCCGCGTACACACGAGTCTCTGATTTCAAACGCACTCAAGAACTTGGTGTACAAAACTGTTTGTCTTGTGGTGCGTGCAGCTATGTTTGTCCATCTTCCATTCCTTTAGTGCAGTACTTTATGCACGCCAAAGGCGTGATTAATTCTAATGCTCAGCAAGAGAGAAAATCAGCGCAAGTGAAAGCGCTCAATGAAGCTCGCAAGCAACGCTTAGAACAAGAGGCACTTGCTGTTGCTGCTGCGAAATCGGCACCACGTCCGTCACGGCCATCTCGCAAGGTTGCATCTTGTGAAAGCTCAAACACAGCAAAAGCTGATAAACCCTCAAGACCTACCAGAGTGGCTCGTAATCAAGTGGCTGACACGGTTAAAGATACTGAACAGACAACTTCAGAGAAGCCCGTTCGCCCAGCAAGACCACCCAGACCTCAACGACAAGCGAAGGAGGAGCAAGCATGATTAAGTATGACGCTGCGATAGGGCCATTTGCCCACAATGCGAATTCCAGCACTCGTATCATGTACACCGTGATTTTGACCTTGCTGCCAGCCTGCATTTTTGGCTTCTTTCAGTTTGGTTTAAACAGCGTGGTGCTAATGCTGGCAACCTGTGTTGCTGCTGTGGTCGCTGAGTGGCTATGTTTGATGGCGATGAAAAAGAACCCAATTGCCTGTATGGACGGGTCGGCATTGCTTACGGGCATGTTACTGACCATGAGTTTGCCACCCACTTTTCCGGTCATGCTTGGGGTATTCGGTGCTGTTTTTGCTATCGCTTTGGGTAAACATATCTATGGTGGATTAGGGCAAAACCTTTTCAATCCAGCGATGTTAGCGCGCGTGATGTTGTTGGTCTGTTTCCCTGTGGAAATGACGCTTTGGGCAGACCCAACTCCCATTGATTTAAGCCATAACTTGGTTTCAGTACCCGATGCTTGGTTTCATTTTGATGGTGTCACTTCCGCGACCGCTCTGAGCACCGAGCGCACCGAACCTATCGTATTTATTGACCTATTGCTGGGTAAGCAATCAGGCAGTTTTGGTGAAACTAACGCACTGTTTATCTTGCTTGGCGGTTTGTATCTGCTCTATCGCCGCATTATTCATTGGGCAATTCCAACCAGTTTTATGTTAGGGCTGGGCGCACCTGCACTGGTGGCGCATTTTATCTCTCCAGAGAGCTACCTTCCGTTTTGGGTTCAATGGACCAGTGGTGGCTCTATGCTCGGCGCGTTCTATATCGCGACCGATCTCGTTACATCACCAACCAGTGTTCGAGGTCAGATGCTGTATGGATTGGGTTGCGGATTCTTAGTCTGGTTAATTCGAACATTTGGTAGCTATCCCGAGGGTGTGGCATTTGCGGTATTGATGATGAATGCTGCCAGTCCGCTCATTGATTACTACATGCGTCCGAATGTGTTTGGTCGTCGTTCTGCGGTGGAGAAATCGTCATGATGGAGCAGATTGAAAAATGGAAAGAACAGGTTGGCTACCAAGCAGGTTTGCTTGCGGTGACATGCGGTCTGGCTGCCATATTTTTGGTGCTGACTCAGTGGATTACCCAGCCTTTGATCGAACAGCGTATCGCAGAAGATCAGAATGCGCTTCTGAGCGAAGTACTGGCGGGTCAGGAGTACAGCAACGATGTGTTTGCCAGCGGAAAAGTCATTGAGTATCAAGGTTCACAGTTTGATTTATTTGCGGTTGAGAATAGCCAACACCAAGTGATCAGTTGGGTTATTCGTGGCGTGCAAGATGGTTATAGCGGCCCTATCAGCTACTTGGTAGGGACTACACCACAAGGCGAAATTCTTGGAGTTCGGATTATCAGCCACAGTGAAACGCCGGGGCTGGGTGACAAAATCGAATTAGGGAAAAGCTCATGGATTTTGAGTTTTGCCAAACGTTCACTAGAAAGCACTCCACTTTGGGCGGTGAAAAAAGATGGCGGTGACTTTGATCAGTTCAGTGGCGCGACTATCACGCCACGCAGTGTGGTGAAGGGTGTTCATAAAGCACTACTCGCATTAGCACAAGAGCAGGAGGCTAGCCATGAGTGATTGTTCTTCAAGCAATAAGTCAAATGGTGAGTACAAAAATATCATTCAGCAAGGGCTTTGGAGTAACAACATTATCCTCAGTCAGTCGTTAGCGTTATGTCCACTGCTGGCGGTTACCAGCAGTGCCACCAACGGTTTAGGTTTGGGGCTGGCGACAATGGTGGTGATGGTGCTCTCGAATGCTCTCAATTCCCTAGCAAAAGGCGTGATAAGTAAAGCGGTTCGGATCCCCGTGAACGTTATCATCATCGCGACTCTTGTGACTGTTATCGATGCTTTACTTAACGCCTATCTGCATCCACTGCATAAAGTGCTGGGGCTTTTTATTCCACTCATCGTAACCAACTGCGCAATTTTAGGACGGGTTGAGTCCTATGCCAGCCGTTCTCCCTTAGTGCCTTCCATTATTGACGGCGTGTTCATGGGTTTAGGTTTTACTTGGGTGCTGACCGTACTTGGCGGTATTCGGGAAGTAGTTGGTAGCGGCACTTTGTTTAGTAATGCGAGCTTGTTACTCGGCAAGAGTTTTTCGTTTTTGGAAACCACTGTGATTGCTGATTATCACGGCTTGTTGCTGGTGATCCTGCCACCCGGAGGCTTTCTCGCACTGGGCTTGGTTCTGGCTTTGAAGCAGAAACTGCTTGCGGTTTTAGAAAGCAATCGCCTTGAGAAACTGGATATGCAAGGAGAGCAAGGATGAAAGTAAGCGTTGTGTATGCCTTGCCAACTGAGCAAGTGTGGCTTCCCGTGACTGTGGATGAACAGGCGACCGTTTTAACTGCCATTCATGGTTCGAAGATTTTAGAAATGTATCCGACCATTGAACTCGACAGCCAGAAGGTTGGCATATTTGGCAAGATCACGACTCTCGATGCACCGTTGAAAAATGGTGATCGAGTAGAAATTTATCGTCCTCTGATATGGAAACCCGAGGACGACGACGACGACGATTGATGTCGGCTTTGTGACAATTTGTCGTTTGTACGTTTTAGGGAGTTTATAACCTATTGAATTTAATAGACCCAACTCAGGAACGGCGATTGCACTACAGATAAAGGTCAATCGATGTCACTGAAACGATTTAGGAATGGTCAGGACATATTTTTCAAAGGAGTGATGTATGGCTAAAGTAGGCATTTTTTTTGGTACCGACACAGGTAGCACTCGCAAAATGGCGAAGCTGATTCAAAAGCAACTGGGTGATGAAATTGCGGATAAACCAAAGAACATCAACCGAGTCGATGTGGAAGAGTTCACTAGCTACGAATGTTTGATTCTCGGTACGCCGACATTAGGGCAGGGGCAGCTTCCAGGCTTGTCAGTGGATTGCCAAGAGGAGAGCTGGGAAGAGTTTCTTCCTAACTTTTCTGATATGGATCTGACAGGCAAGAAAGTTGCGTTATATGGCTTAGGTGATCAAGTGAGCTACAGCAATGAGTTCGTCGATGCTCTTGGTGAACTGTATGATTACGTGGCGAACTGTGGCGCTGAGATGGTTGGGTTTTGGCCAACGGAAGGTTACGAGTTTAATGCGTCAAATGCTGTGGATGGTGATGACTTTGTGGGCTTGGTGCTGGACAAAGACAACCAAGCGAGCCTAACAGAGCAGCGCATCGCAGGCTGGGTAGAGCAAATTAGTGCCGAGATGAACCTCTGATACTTTTGCGTAGCAATGAAAGTGACCGATATTGAACACAAACACGCATAAACCCATCCTTGGGGCTCCAATTTGCCATCCATGGCAAATTGGGTTTGTTTATCAATATCGGTCAAATCTCTAAACCAACGATAAATGTAATAAGTAATACCAGTTTCTTAACGGTGGCTGGTGCGTTCCCACATTACGCAGACTTACAGGCAGTCAGGATGTTTAGCTCTTAGTCTTTGATTGAGCATTTAAACAAGAAAGCAGCCACCGTTAAGTTTTTTTATTGTCTCTTCGTGTTAGAATCCGCGGCTCAATTTAGAGTGGCTTAGAGCAGAGGTTCAAAAGCTGTTCTATCTTTTTCGTAAATTAATCTTTTCAGAGTCGATTCATGTCATTTGCAAAACTAGGATTGAGTGAAGCACTGTCAAAAGCAGTGGCGGATCTTGGTTATCAGAAACCTACATCTATTCAAACCAAAGCCATTCCAGTGATTTTGCAAGGGCAGGATTTGATCGCCGCTGCACAAACGGGTACGGGTAAAACCGCCAGTTTTGTGCTGCCAATATTGGAAAAGTTACAACGCGGAAAAACACAGAAGAAAAAACGTGTTCGTGCACTGATTCTTGTACCGACTCGTGAGTTGGCAATTCAGGTTGCAGACAAGGTAAAAGAATACGGTCAGTTTACTGAGCTGACTTCGCTTGCGATGTACGGAGGCGTAGACGAAAAGGCGCAAAAGCAGGCGTTGATTGATGGCGTAGATGTGCTGGTGGCGACACCGGGACGTCTGCTCGATATGTATGGTCAACGCGCAGTGTATTTCGAAGAGATCGAAATGCTGGTGTTGGATGAAGCTGACCGTATGTTAGACATGGGCTTTATCGAGTCTATTAACAAGATCATTGACCGTGTGCCAAGAGATGCACAAAGTTTACTCTTTTCGGCCACGCTGTCTCATAAGGTTCGTGATTTAGCGAAAACGGCGGTTAACGATCCGTATGAAATTTCAATCGCAGCGAATCAGGCTTCGAAGTCGAACATTGAACAGTGGTTGATTACCGTCGATAAAGACATGAAATCAGCACTACTCAGCCATCTGATTAAAGAAAATCAGTGGGATCAGGCTTTGATCTTCATCGAGACAAAACACGGTGCAGCGAAGCTAGTATCACAGCTAGAAAAGCGTGAAATTGCCGCTGAAGCGTTCCACAGTGGTCGTAGTCAGGAAGTGCGTACACGCTTACTGGAAGATTTCAAAAACGGCAAGATTAAGTACCTCGTAGCGACGGGTGTGGCTGCGCGCGGTATCGATATTGAAGAGCTTTCTCGCGTGGTGAACTATGACTTACCTTTCCCAGCAGACGAGTACGTTCACCGCATTGGCCGTACCGGTCGTGCAAACGCAAGCGGTGAAGCGATTTCCTTCGTATCGAAAGATAACTTCAAGAACCTTTGCATGATTGAGAGCCGTTTAGGCCATCTGATTGAGCGTCGTGAAGTGGAAGGTTTCCAACCTCGTAAACCTGTGCCTATTTCTATTCTGAACTATGTGCCGAAGCACAAGCGCCAGAAGGAAGAGCAAGAGAACCAAGACCAGTAATCTTGTTGACGAAAAACGAAAAACGAAAAAGCGAGCTTGTTAGCTCGCTTTTGTGTTTCTTGGACTTGAGTTTATCAACTCAAAAGTTCGCTTATTAGCAAGCTTCGAGCTCACCATTGCGCCACGGTTCAATAACAACTTTGATGTGTTCGTTTGGTTGGAGTAACGAATCAAACGCTGCTGGTGTGCCGTCTAAACCGACTTTGCCCGTCAGCATTAAGCGCCAGTCAATTTTCTCATCAACAATGTTTTGCAGAGACTGTGCAAACTCTTCTGGTGAGTAGTAGTAAGAGCACTTGATGTCCATCTCTTTCACTGTAGCGTAAGCAAAATTCACTTCTGTCGGTGTGGTGTGAATACCTGTAATGATGAGCTGTGCTTTTGCGGGAGCACGCATAATGAAGTTGTTGATGAGCTTATGCACGCCAACACATTCAATGATGATGACCTTATTGTTACCCGCCAGTTCAGCAGCGACAGCTACTTCATCTTCTCTCGCTGGGTTTGCAAAAACGGTAGCACCAAATTTGAGTGCGATCTCTTTCTTGCTCTCTTGCAGATCAGAAGCGACGATATGTTTCACGCCCTTCAGTTTTAAAGCAGCAATCGCGGCTAAACCGATAGGGCCACAGCCCGCAACCAAAGCTACATCATTTTCACCGATGTCTGCGCGGTTTACCGCATGAAGACCAACCGCTAAAGGCTCGCTGATAGCGGCAGCTTCGGAAGGTAGTTGCTCAGGAATTGGCAGCAGAAGCATTTCGTCAACAATGAAGTACTCAGAATAAGCACCATGAACCCCCGGTGTTACACCTACGCCCACACCGCCTTGGCTTAATAGAACAGGAACACTGGTGACACGAGTGCCTACTTCAAGAGTTTTGTTGGTTTCAGGGCCGAAAGCGACGATTTCAGCTGCGAATTCGTGACCAAGCAATACTTCAGATTCGTCGTTTGCCTGCTCATCAAGAATTCCCAGTTTTTTATAAATATTCATCACGTCTTTAGTGTGGCGTGCAATGTGCAAATCTGAACCACAGATACCGCATGCCAAGCTTTTTACAAGCACTTGTCCAGGACCAGGAACAGGCATGTCGATCTCTTTTACAGTGAGCTTGCCGTTGAGCATAGCGATTGACTTCATTTGGCTCATGTTCTTCTCTTCCTCGTGAGTTAACTTTAAATACCCGCCCTACTCGGAGTTGCAGGAGACCGCGTCTAATCTCGTGACAAACTCCGAGTAGATAGGGTGAGTCAGCTTTAAATAATGGTTATATGCTGATTGTTTGTTGTGGAGTCTTTAAAATTATGTTGCAGAGGTTAATTGAAGGTATTTTTGTCGTCATGACGATTTGCGATGAAGGCATGATGGAATGCGACATGCTTTAATTGCTATCACCAGTATGACAGTAACGAAAGACCAAACAAAAAAGCCAGCGGCAAACTACGGCTGGCTATAGAGGAAGGTTTGGTGTGTGAAAAATAGAAGGTTTTTGAATCAGCTATTTTCTGCCGCGACAGACGCCGGTTTGGATTTCACTCTGAACAATTTTGACCACTTCACTGGCATCATCGGAACCACAATCAGTAAGATGCCAACGGCGGTCAGCCAGTCTGGCACTTCGTCAAACCACATCATTCCAAACCAAGTGACGAACACTAAGCCAGAGTATTCCGCCAGTGCAATACGGTTTGCTTCAACCTTCTTATACGCAATCACGACTAAGGCATGATAAGCCAGAACCAATAGGTTAATGATTACTATCCAGCCTAAGTGGGTCCAAGAAATAGCCGACCAACCCGGAATCGCAAGTATTAATGCCAGTGGAAGCGTCATAACGTTTGTCCAGAACAAAGTGCTGACCAAAGGTTGATCCGCTGGCAGACGACGAATCAGGATGTTGCCTAATCCCATCGATAACGCACAGCCCAAACCCGCAATACCTGCCCAGTGAAACTGCTCAGGACGCAGCACCACTAACACGCCGATAAACCCAATAATGGTGGCAATGATCTGCTTTAGTGCGGGTTGTTCACCCAATAAAAACACAGACAGCGGCAGCATCAGTATTGGGCCGACATAGAAAATCGCATTGGCAGTCGCAAGCGGAATGTAGGTAATGGTGATCATGGCACAAGCACTGCCGAGCAGGATGAGCTGTGCACGAGTAAAGGCCACTTTGCAGCGACCTTGCTGTCGTTGTTCTTTGGGCAGCTTCCACCACAACGGCAGTAGAATAATCGTACCAATGAATTGACGAATAAATACGTATTGGAAAGTAGGCACTTCGCCGTTAAGTATTTTTAGTGATACATCGGAAAACGATGCCACCAAGTTTGCGAGAACCAACAATATGATGGATCTCGTAATGGTATTCGACATGAAAGAGTTGCCTGCTTATTTAAGGTCACTAGACCTTGGTTTGGAATGCGCTCGGAAGTGTCGCTATTGTAGAGTAATTTTGATAATTGAAAAGCTGTTTTAGAACGAGAAGGATAGAGAACTTCATCGTGTTGAATCGATCCATCCAACACGATGAAAATAGGCTTATTGAAACTATTTAAACTAGAAGCTGTGGCTGAATTGCATCGCAAACAACAGCGCATCAGAACGCGTGGTTGCTTCAATGCGGGGAACAGCAACGTGTTCTTCCAAATATTCAGTGATTGCTACATCTTCACCAATCAGATAAGTCATACCGAAATCAATGCTGGTATTGGCTGACCAGTGATAAGTGGCTCCTGCAGATAGCCATTGACGGTTTGAATCGGGAATTGAAATCGATGCCAGTTGGTCGACCGGTGTTTTGTCGAACATATATCCGGTGCGTAGGGCCCAATTGTCGGTAGCATACCAAGTTGCGCCCAGTGAGTAGTGGTAAGAGTCCTGCCATTGGAACTCTTTCAGTGCGACATCGTCTGCTTTGAGTGAATCAAATTTAGACCAACTGATCCATTGTACCGAGTAGTGCAGGGCAACTTCTGGTAGTACACGGTGATAGCCAGAAAACTCAGCAATATCAGGCAGCGCTAAATAGAGGTTTTCGAATGTCTGGCCGACGTAGTGAATGTCGCCTTGTGCTTGGATTTCAGGGCTGTATTTGTAGCTCAGACCAAAACGGTTGTTGTCATTCACTTCATACATCATGCCGATGTTCGCACCCACACCCACGCCTGATGCTTCAACACTTAATGCGTTGCCTTGCACGCCACTGCATCGTTCGGAGGTGCCTGAGCCGGGCACGGTTGCGCTCAAACACAACTCTAAACCCATGTCTCTATACAGCGTACCGATACCGTAAATCACATCGATACCACCACCAAAACTCAGGTGGTCATTCATTTTGTACGCCAAGCTGATACCCGCATTCATGCTGGTGACCTTAGTTGTGCCACCAAACACAGCCGCTGCGTAATCCGGTTCAAATTCGATATCCGTACCGAAGTTTGAATAAGCCGAGAGACCGAGATACCAGTCGTCGCTCAGGCGATGAATGTAATAAATATTAGGTACCACAGCTTGCTTACCGATACCTTCAACATCATCGACATCGGTGACGGTTGAGGTCGCGTAAGGTGTGACCTCAAGAGATAGACTTGGATTGAGGAAAGTGCCGTTATTAACGGCATGTATATTTCCACCAACTTGAGCTGAATGGTATTGCGCATCTTTGATGGTTGAATCTGGACGAACATAGGTCAAACCCATAGACATAGCGTCGCGTTTAAACAGCGTCATCGCAGCTGCGTTACGACTGAGCACCGAAGCGTTATCACCAATAACGGCATCACCAGCAAAAGCACGACCAAGACCTGTCGCTGAATGTTCATTGATCTGGAATCCAGCTGCGCCAGCGCTAGCGGAGATCAAGCTTGCAGATGCAAGAGTAGACAACGATGTTATCAGTGGAGCTTTTTTCATTGGTGTAATACCTCGATAAATTGGAGGCTGGATTTAAGCCAATGAAAGTTCAGAAACAGATCAGTCCAGTGGGATCCTGACACCCTGCTGACGGGGTCTGACTTTGTTTTTACACAAACATGGTTTTTGCGTAGGAATGGGCTGACTTTCGCTAGCCGGCTTTTGTTTACTAATCAAAGTTTACTAATCAAAGTTTACTAATCAAATCAAAGAGTGACTCTACAAATTCGACGGATTGTGTAAGAATGCACCATCGATAGGATCGTTCGATCTTGGCAAAGCTTCTCACAATTAGGGTCTTTTAAGGCAGCATGATGGAATATTTAAGTAGTACCACTCTTATTGCTATGTTTTTGATATTTGTTGGTTCGTATGTTCAAACGGCAATAGGATTTGGTTTAGCCATCGTGGCTGCGCCACTTTTATTTTCGGTTTCTCCTGACTACGTGCCTGCCCCCATCGTTATTTGTGCGCTGTTTATCTCATTGCTGAATGCCATTAAGTTACGTTCGGACATTTCAATTGGTGGATTGAAAATGGCGCTGATTGGCCGCGTGCCGGGTTCTATTGCTGGTGGTATTTTGCTGGTGATGGTATCAAGTGATGTTCTGGCTTTGTGGCTGGGTCTATTGGTGTGGTTTGCGGTATTAGTGAGTTTGCTGCCGTACCGTATTGAACCAACTCCGGGGCGAATGGTTGTTGCTGGTTTCTTCTCTGGCTTCTTTGGTACCAGCAGCTCTATTGGCGGTCCACCAATGGCGTTACTGCTACAACACCAAGAAGCGAATCAGTTACGCGGGAATCTCTCGGCTTTCTTTTTATTTAGTTCGATCATCTCATTGGTTATTCAAGTGCCAGCGGGATTCCTCAATATGCATCATGTCATGTTGAGTATTCCTTTGTTACCAGCCGCTTGGCTAGGTTATGCACTGGCGCGTAAGACAACCCATGCGTTGCCTAAAGAGAAAATTCGTATCGGTGCATTAGCGCTTTGTGTGATCAGCGGTACTACCGCAATTTGGCGCAGCTTCATGTAAATACCTTTGCAGTTCTGCATCTTTCAGTGGAATTCATCTTCTGTTAAGAAAGGTTCGACAATACTCTTTTCAGTAAATCTTATGGGAAAACGCTGATTCATGCGCCAACCGCAAGTCTTTTCTTGCTGGCTCTAGTAGCATTAGCGGTCAGCCTTTAAGGTCTGAGGTTTCTTTTTTTATATGGGGCGCTTATTAACGTGTTGCTTCTTCTAGCTGAGTGGTGAAATCGCCCTTAGTCATTATTGGACACAGAAGCTTAGCGAATAGCGTCTCAAGTCAGAGGTTTTAATGAGAACGATCGGCAATATTATTTGGTTTTTATGTGGCGGTGTCGTGATGGGACTGGCGTGGTGGCTGGTTGGCCTGATTGCGTTTGTCAGCCTGATTGGTATTCCATGGGGACGCGCATGTTTCGTTATCGGCACTTTCTCATTCTTCCCGTTTGGTAAAGAAGCGGTTTATCGTAACGAGCTGACGTTCCGTGAAGATGTTGGTACCGGCATCTTAGGCAAGATAGGTAATGTTATTTGGTTCTTTCTTGCAGGTATCTGGTTGGCTATCGGTCACGTGCTGTCAGCGGTGGCGTGTTTTGTCACCATCATTGGGATTCCGTTCGCGTTGCAACATCTGAAACTGGCGGTAATTTCATTGGCTCCTATTGGCCAAACGATTGTGCCAAAAGAAGTGGCTTACGGTGCAAGATACGGCGGCCGCCGTTAGTCAGTTCTAGTTTGTTATAGTCAGTTTGGTATCCGGCCAGTTAATACGCTTTGATACCGAACTGGCGCAATTTCTCAGGCAACACATCATCCAACTGATGGACTTCATCTGCCGAAATTTCAATTAAATTGAATTCATGAGCAGCGTAAAGCTGACGTGTTTTTTCCTGCTGTTTTAAAGAAATCTCTCCGCTATCAGTTCCCCAGTATTGTATGTAGACCTTACCTAAGGGCAGGTAAAAGTCGCTCATGACAAGCTCTTCAATAGGAAGAGGACGTTGATATGCGTGTATCACGCCTGCCAGATAAAGCCAGTTATCGATAAGCAATTCGCCGGTAGAACGTACGTAATGACCGTCTAATGTTCGGTGTTTAGCTTCGAATTTTTGGCGGAAACTGGAATAGGATTTATCCGTTGCGTGCGTTTGTGCATCTTGCCCTAGAAACTCGACCACGGACTGACGCAGGTGAGGGTTGTGACGAATAGAGTCATGCCACACCACAAATTTTTGTTGAGACGATTTATCTTCACGCTGTTTCGCGCCAACACGAATGCCTGATGGGGTAGCGATCCAGCCTTCATCTTCTTTCTTTATCCAACCCAGTTCGCTCAATAGTTGATTGACTTTCTTAGGGTTAAGTTTGAAATACTCACCCACTTGGGTTGCCGTTAAGGTGTTGCCACCTGTGGCCATCAGGTCGATAAGTAAGTTTTCCGGCCAAACGACAAATTTACCGAATTTAGGATGTTCAACGTATTCTCCACCGAATTTTGCACCGAGATCAGTCAGCAGCCATTGACCTTCATGGCGACTGAGATAGCCTGCCTTGGATAGGTCAGAAAATAGCTGTTTCGCATCGACATTACGCAGTTTCGCTAACGCAGAAGTGGAGAGTTTGTCGGACATAGCAATTCCTTTCAGTGATTTATGCCCATTCAATCAGCTTCAAAGCAAATGCTCAACACCGTTATTCGCTGCTGGCTTGAAACTGTGATTTACAATGTAAATGAGCGAGTTAGCAAGGGAGCGAACAGTGCGGCTAGGATTAACGGCGCTGACAAGAAGTACAGCCGCGGCATGCAGAGCGAGTATGGGGATCTAACCTTCCTCGTTGTACTTTACAGTAGGCATTTTTCAAAGCGCGTCTTGCCGCAAACCAGTCTTCGGGTTTTTGCATGATCAAATAGCCGTTAAATATCTTTGTTACCTGCACTCGGTATTCATCGATAAAACGGCTGTCAAACTCGATTTCAAAATGATCGAGAGCCTGCTCGATAGAGGTAAAACTCGCGATGGTTTTAAGGATGTCTGGCTGGCTCATAGGTATAGTCGAGAGGTGCATGTTGAGTCATGGTAAAAGAGTTTGCGTGAACATGCTTTGATATAAGCTAAAACGAATGGCATCAAACTTTTATCTCCCGTATGTTGTTAATCATTCATTTAATCGCTACATAATCTTCAAAATATTCTAAGTTAAGATGAAGAAGTCAGTTCAGCTTTAAGGGTTAAAAATGTCTAAACAAGTAGTAATTCTGCTCCACGGGGTAGGAAGTAATGGTGAAGACTTAAGTTCATTAGGGGATTTTTGGCATCCATTGTTGCCAAATACTTTGTTCTTATCACCTAACGCGCCATTCGCTTTTGATCAAGCCAATGTGGGTTATCAATGGTTCAGTCTGATTGGCGTGACAGCGGAAAATCGCCCGCAGCGCATTGTCGAGGCGAGAAGAGCATTTGATAAGACGATTAAAGCGCTGCTTGCTGAAAACAACATAGATTTCGCCACAGACAAAGTGGTGTTTGTCGGCTTTTCACAAGGCTCAATTATGTCGTTAGATGCGTTGGTGAGTGCGAGATACCCGCTAGCCGGAGTGGTGGCTTTTTCAGGTCGGCTTTCTTCGCCACAACCTTATGCAAAGAATTCGGATACTCCTGTGTTATTGATTCACGGTCAGAGTGACCCTGTCATTCCTTGGACTGAAAGTCAGAACGCGGCGAAGCTGCTTACCAAGTCAAACTTCAATGTTGAAGAGAGTTATGAGCCAGAGACAGAGCATACGATTTCTTCCGAAGGCGCAATACTCGCAGCTCAGTTCATCCAAAGGTGCTTTGCGTAGTTGCTTTGTTCTTAGCAATACGGTTCTTAGCAATATTGTTCCAAGTAATAAAGCGAGTCAGTAGAAACAAATGCCCCTTATTGGGGGTGATGTCTATCACAAAAGCTGCTACTATTGCCCCAGTTTGAAAAGTTGGCTAATTGCCAACTTTTTTCTTGTTTACTACTTAGGAATTTTACGTGCTAACAACTGCAAACATCACCATGCAATTTGGCGATAAGCCATTATTTGAAAATATCTCGATCAAATTCGGTAATGGCAACCGTTACGGCCTTATTGGGGCGAATGGTTGTGGTAAATCTACATTCATGAAGATCTTAGGTGGTGAACTTGAACCATCTGCAGGCAACGTTTCTGTCGATCCTAACGAGCGTATGGCGAAACTGGGTCAGGATCAGTTCGCGTTCGAAAAATACACCGTTGTTGATACCGTTATCATGGGTCACAAAGAGCTTTGGGCAGTGAAAGAAGAGCGTGACCGCATTTACGCACTTCCTGAAATGACTGATGAAGACGGTATGCGTGTAGGCGACCTAGAAACTGAATTTGCTGAGATGGACGGTTACTCTGCAGAAGCTCGCGCAGGTGAGTTGCTGTTAGGTCTGGGTATTCCAGAAGAGCAACATTTCGGTTTAATGAGTGAGATTGCACCGGGCTTAAAACTTCGTGTGTTATTGGCTCAGGTTCTATTTGCTGAACCAGAAATCATGCTACTAGACGAACCAACCAACAACTTGGACATGCACACTATCGCGTGGTTGGAGCAGGTTCTGTTATCACGTAACTGCACAATGATCATCATTTCGCACGACCGTCACTTCCTGAATACTGTGTGTACTCACATGGCGGACTTAGATTACGGTGAACTGCGTCTATTCCACGGTAACTACGACGAATACATGATCGCCGCTGAACAAGCGCGTGATCGTCTGCATGCAGATAACGCGAAGAAGAAAGCTCAAATGGCTGAACTTCAAACCTTCGTAAGCCGCTTCTCTGCAAACGCATCGAAAGCAAAACAAGCGACTTCTCGTCAGAAACAGTTAGACAAGATCCAACTTGAAGATGTGAAGCCTTCAAGCCGTCAAAACCCGTTTATCCGTTTTGAACAGGAAAAAGAGCTGTTCCGTAACGCGTTAGAAGTGACTGACCTAAAACAAGGCTATGGCGAAAACATCCTGTTCAACGGCGTTAACCTGATGGTTGAAGTGGGTGAGCGCATTGCGATCATCGGTGAGAACGGTATCGGTAAGTCGACACTGCTTAACACGCTAGCGGGCGCTATGGCTCCGATGGATGGTGTGATTAAGTGGTCTGAAAACAACAACATCGGTTTCTATGCTCAGGATCATGCGCACGATTTTGAACAGGATATGAGCCTGCTTGACTGGATGGGTCAATGGAAAAAAGATGGCGACGATGAGCAAACTGTTCGCGGTATCCTAGGTCGTATGCTGTTCTCACAAAATGACATAAAGAAATCGGTAAAAGTGATTTCGGGTGGTGAGCAAGGTCGTATGTTGTTTGGTAAGTTGATCATGCAAAAACCAAACATCATGCTAATGGACGAACCGACCAACCACATGGATATGGAATCGATCGAGTCTTTGAACTTAGCGTTAGAGAACTACAAAGGTACGCTACTGTTCGTTTCTCATGACCGTCAATTCGTATCGTCTATTGCTACGCGTATCATCGAAATTACGAAAGATGGCGTTAATGACTTCCACGGCACTTACGATGAGTACTTGGCGAAGCAAGGCTTAACAGGCTAATTCCTTAAGAATTAGACAGACACAAGCATTAGCGAAGGGGGACAGAGGTTTATCTGTCCCCTTTTTTATCTCTTTTCATCGTTGAGGCTGTTTTTACATCGCCGTTTGCGGTAGCATCTCCGGCCTTTTTCAAGTTGGAGGCTTAAGATGTATATCGGTTTTGACTACGGTACCGCGAACTGCTCTGTGGCAAGTATGGATGGCAACGACCCGAAGTTGCACCTATTAGAGAAAGACAGTTTCTACATCCCTTCAACATTAGCCGCTCCTACGCGTGATTCGGTTGCAGAGCATCTGTTTCGTCATCGTGATCTTGCGCCTTTAGATGCAGCAGGGGAGCAACGTCTTCGTCGTGCCATTGCGGCAAACCGCGAAGAAGATATTGATCTTCAGTTTGATGATGTGATGTTTGGTCAGGCTGCGCTTGATCTGTATTTGTCTGATCCACACGAAGTCTATTACGTAAAATCACCAAAATCTTTCCTTGGTGCAATGGGGCTGCGTGAGGCTCAATTGGGTTTCTTCGAAGACTTAGTCTGCGCCATGATGGCGAATATCAAATTACAAGCAGAAAAGAGTGCACAGCAAGTGATTACCGATGCGGTAATTGGTCGCCCTGTAAACTTCCAAGGTAGAGGCGGTGAGGCTTCTAACTTACAAGCGGAAACTATTTTGCGCCGCGCGGCAACCCGAGCTGGTTTCCGCAATATTGAATTTCAGTTTGAGCCTGTTGCGGCTGGCTTAGAATATGAAGCGTCACTAACCGAAGACAAAACCGTGTTAGTTGTGGATATCGGTGGTGGTACTACCGACTGTTCGCTGATTAAAATGGGACCGTCTTGGGCTGGCAAAGCTGACCGTACTGATAGCCTGATTGCGCATACTGGTCAGCGTATCGGTGGTAACGATCTTGATATTCATATGACCTTCAAGCAACTGATGCATCCTTTTGGTTTTGGCAGTAGAACGCTTTCAGGGCTCGAAATGCCACTGACCCAGTTCTGGAATCCGATTGCGATTAACGATGTTAGCGCTCAGGCCAAGTTCTTTGCCAAAGAGAACCTAAAAGATCTCAAGCATCTGCATAAAGAAGCGGCCGAACCTGAAAAGCTGGCGCGGTTACTGTCGGTTTACCACGATACTTTGGGCTACAGCCTTGTGAAGAAAGCAGAAGAAGCGAAAATCGCGCTTTCCGATTCACAGGTGTTCACGGCGCAGCTCAAGGTCTTGTCAGAACTGATTGATGTTGATATTCGCTTAGAAGAAATGATTGAAGCGATTGAAGTGCCAAAAAGCAAAATGGTGGAACTGGTGTCTGAAGCGGTAACACTTGGCGGGACTATGCCGGATGTGATCTTCATGACTGGTGGTTCAGCTCGTTCACCAATCCTACGTAGCGCAGTAGAACAAGTGCTGCCGAATATACCTGTGGTCAGCGGTAACTACTTCGGTTCGGTAACGGCTGGTCTCGCTCGTTGGGCGAAGGTCTGTTTCGAGTAATAAGTTACTTGGTTTTCTGAGAAATATTGTCATGTTTAACAGCCTCTATTAGAGGCTGTTTTGTTATTTAATCTTCATGATTGTAATGAGTTACCAATCAGAGCTATCGAAATTCTCTGCTCGTGTTTATGCTATCTGGTTAGTATCATAGCGAAGTCTTATCCCCTAGAAGGAACAGAACTTGATGAGCAAAACCCGCATTCTAATCTCAGATTCCACTAACCCTTGGTTTAATTTAGCCGTCGAAGATACCATTTTTCGATCTATGCCTTCTGACCAAAGGGTGCTGTTCCTTTGGCGCAATGCCGATACTGTGGTAATTGGCCGCGCACAGAACCCGTGGAGGGAGTGTAAGACAGACAGAATGGAGCAAGACGGTGTAAAGCTCGCTCGTCGTCAGACAGGGGGAGGTGCGGTATTTCATGACCTAGGTAATACCAACTTTACTTTTATGGCCGCAAAGCCTGAGTATGACAAAGAAATCTCAACCAACATCGTGCTAGCAGCTTTAGCGAAGCTGGGCATTAACGGTGTGGCGAATGGTCGTAACGATTTGGTGATAGAAGATGAAGCTGGAATTAAGAAGTTCTCGGGGTCGGCGTACCGTGAAACCTTAGACAGAGGTTTTCATCACGGCACGTTATTGCTCAGTGCAGACTTGAACCGCCTTGCTGATTACCTCAATCCTGATGAGAAAAAGCTGCAAGCGAAGGGCATTACTTCCGTGAAATCTCGTGTAATCAACCTCAATACGGTTAAGCCAGATATCAATCATGAGCAAGTGTGTGAAGCGATTATCGAAGCGTATTTAGAACATTATGACGAGTCAGTTACTGCTGAATGGATCACGCCAGAAAACTTCCACGATTTACCAACATTCAGTGATAAGTTCGCTGTACAACAAAGCTGGGATTGGAATTTCGGACAAACACCACCGTTTACTCATCGCTTGGATGAACGTTTTACATGGGGTGGGGTAGATGTGTACCTAGATGTAGAGAAGGGGACTATCCTCGAAGCGAAGATCTTCAGCGACATGTTAGACCCACTGCCGATGGAGCTATTAGCGCAGAAACTGGCGAATTTGAGTTATAACAGATCAAGCATTGAGCCGTGTATTACCACACTGGCTTTGCAAATGCCTCAATACTCAGAAGTGCTGAATGAGTTTAAACCGTGGTTTATCAATCAAATTGATTAGCGTGTGCCGTTTCAATTCTAAAGGATAAAGATGAAAACCGAGCCTAGCAGCTCGGTTTTTCGCTATTCTTCAGGATAGTCTCGGCGTTGGTTGTGTTTATCTTGCTGAACCTGCCAGTGTTCGTTTGGGTCGTAGGCTTCATCACATAAGTCGATGGTGAATCCCATATCCTGAACTTCTTTTAAAGTGAGGTTGTCAGCCAGTTGAGTGACTTGCCCAGCTTTGTTTCTTAATTCCATATACCCTCCCGTTGTGCAGTCTAGGAATAGAGTGGCAACGAGTTAAGTATAGGCGATACAGATCTTTTTAGAGCGAACTGTGAATTTTATTATAAAGAGCTTCTGCTAGCTGGTGGCTGGCAAGATTACGCTCGATGACGGATGTTGAAATTGAGCCTTTCTCCACAACGCTTATCCAGTCTTTAATCATGTGTGCAAAGCCTTTGCTTTCTAACATGGGTGTCCAGTCTTTGAGTGACAGTGAGGTTTGTTGGTTGTTCGCCCAGCGAGTACCTGAAACGAAGGAGTCAAACTCATACGCTTCGTTGACCAAATGAGCCTGTATACGTTCGCCTGTGATGCCATATTGACGATTCATTGATGCATGCAATAGTGTTTCGCCATGCTGCCATTGCACATCAATACGCGCCAGTTCATTACCAGACATTTGATGCGTGACATACACATCTTGCAGATCGGCTTTTGCGAACAGGTTTACGCTGTCCAGGGGGTGGATAAAGTCATCGAAAATAAAGGTTCGAATATCGCCCGTTAAGTTGTAGCGATGTTTTTCCCAACGAAGGGCGCGCAAGTTGTCGAGAGTACCCTGATGCAAGCCTGACAAATGTTGATTGAACAGCGGTATATGGCGGCGGTTAAAACCGACATACAGAGGCTGATTGTGCTTTTGTGCTAACTGGTAAAGTGTTTCGCATGCTTGAGCGCTGTCAGCCAATGGTTTATCTACAAATGTCGGGATTCCGTGGCTGAGAAAGAAACTGGCGATTTCAGGATGAATGGCCGTTGCTGCATGGATCATTACGGCATCAACATTAAAGCCAAGCAGCTCTTTGTAATCACGACAGTATGAAGAAACGCGGTATTGATTTGCGAGTGTCTTAAGCGCCTGTTCGTTACGAGTACAGAATACGAGTTCGATGTCAGGAATGGATGTGATTACAGGGAGATAGGCCTTTTGTGCGATATCACCTAGGCCAATAATACCGATTTTCATTGCACGTTCTCATTTAACGAATAATGGTCAGAAGGCTAACATGCTGATGAAAAAACGGTAGTGTCATGATTTAAAAGTGGGAATGTGAGGGCATTAACTGTAGACAGTTGTTTAAAAAGGGCTCTCTTTGTTGAGGTCATTGCATATTTCAATGATCGCTAGAGATAAGCCGGATTTAATCATCTGTTGCTGGCGTTGAAGCTGCAGATGGTAAAAGTCTAAGTCGATGTCTAAGTCTGGGTCCATTGCGTCAAAAGGAACCATGCCCGACTTTTTCACTAGGTTCAGTTCTTTGATTTGAGCAACGATGTTTGGATCGGTAAAGGTATACTCTGAGCCGTCTTTATTCAGTTGATTGCGAATTTTGATAAAGCACTCAATATCGTGGTACACATCATCCGCAACAACACCCAAACCATAAAGCAGTTTGAGTCTGACAGAACGATTTCCTAATGGACCTGTATCGTGCAGTAGTGGACCTACTACAGATTGAACAGCGAAATTATCTTTACGAAAAATCCTTTCCATCAGATCGTTTATGGCATCACTGAATATCTCTACGGCAGCAATGAAATAACCACGAACGGAAGGAGCATCATTCAATCGTTCTAATATTTCAGTTTCGTTAATTGTGTTTACCATATAATGTTCTAATCGAATTTTGGGCTAGAGGGCTGAACGCCAGCCCTCTAAAGTTGTCGCTTTATATAACGTTCACTCTTTCTTTTAGAGTTGAGCGTATAAAGCTTCAATTTGTTGTATTTCTTTGCTGTTCTCATTCAAACCCGTGTAATGCGCTAGAGTCTTTTTCACGCCCACGTCTTGAAGAGATGCTTGCAGTTCTACTGCTTGCGGGTCACTGTCATTAGTGTATTTCAGTGCAGCCGCTACGCCTTTTAGTAGAGTGCCATTTGCTACGTTGTACTCAATGGTACCGAGCAAAGGTTTAATGAGTCGATCATTTGGCCCCAATTTTCTGATTGGTTGGCGACCAACACGATCCACTTCGTCAACAAGGTAAGGATTCGCAAAACGTCCTAGAATCTTTTCGATATAGGCTGCGTGTTTTTCTCTTTCAAACCCGTAACGATTAATCAGTACTTCACCGCTCTCTTCCATCGCTTGTTTCACTTCGCTACGAATAGCAGGATCTTCGATGGCTTCACGGATGGTTTTGTGGCCGGCAATGTTACCTAAATAAGCCGTCACACAGTGACCTGTATTCAGGGTAAACAGCTTACGCTCTACAAATGCCATTAGGTTGTCTGTGCATTCCATACCAGGAATGTTAGGGATGTCGCCTTTAAACTGAGTCTCGTCGACAATCCACTCGCTGAATGTTTCTACCGTTACTGCCAGAGGATCGGTTTCTCCGTCTTCTGCTGGCGGAACGATACGGTCTACAGCTGAGTCAACAAAACCAACAAACTGTTCTACTTGCGGCTTCACATCATCTGCTAGAAGCTCAAATACGGCTTCTTTTAGCTGAGTGGTGCCACGTACCATGTTTTCACAGGCAATAATATTTAGAGGCGAAGTCTTACCGCTCTTGACTCTTTTTTCAAGCCCCTGAGCTAATGTTTTTGCAATGATTCTTAAAACTGTAGGTCCAACCGCAGTAGTAATAATATCTGCTTCTTCAATACAGTCGACTACCGCTGGGTCATTAGAATTAATAGCAGTGACACCGGTTACAATCTCTGTAACGCAATCAGCGCCTACTACTTTTACAGGATATTCCTTTCGTTCAATCAGTGCATTTACAACCACCTGATTGACGTCTGTGAATGTAACGTGAATGTTTGCGTCTGCGAGTAACTTACCAATAAAACCGCGGCCAATGTTGCCGGCACCAAAATGCAACGCTTTCATAACATACCTTCCAAAAATTCAAATTTAAAAGAAGGCCAGTCGGGGGGAGACCGGCCTTAAGTTCATCGTGTAGGAGCATGGCTCAAAACGCTAATTAGCCATTTAATATACGAAGAACATCACCAGGGTTAGTTGTGGTCTTCAAACACTCGATGGCTTCTTCGTCATCAAGTGAGTTGGTGATAGCAGTGATAACTTGAATATGTTCATCACCTTGCGCAGCAATACCGATAACCAATTTCGCTACATCATCTTCGTCTTCACCCCACTGAATACCTTCAGGGAATTGGCAAAAGACGATGCCGGTTTTCTTAACGTATTGCTTAGCTTCGATAGTTCCGTGAGGAACGGCGATGGACTCACCCAGATATGTAGACACCAGTTGCTCTCGAGCTAGCATGCCTTCGACATACTCAGGTGCTACATTGCCCAGTCTTACAAGTTGTTCACCAGCAAACTTGATCACTTCTTCTTTGCTCTTCGGAGTTAAGCCCAAGAAGATGTTTTCATTGGATAGCTTTAGTGTTTTGTCTTCACTAGAGTTAGTGTTTGCTGGTGTTTCAGGCTTTTTTAGAGCGCCCTCTTTAGCCGTGGTAAGTTCTGCAACTAAGTTGTCGTACAAAGCGTTATCAAGGAAGTTTGATAGCGAAATGTGCTTAGCATTAGCAGCATGTTTACGTGCGCGGTCAGTAAGATCACGGTGAGTGACAACGATATCTACATCGTTTGGAAGGTTGTTAATTGCTAGGTTTGTTACTTCGATATCTAGTTTTGCAGCATCAACTTTCTTGCGTAGCAAGCTCGCACCCATCGCACTTGAACCCATACCGGCGTCACAAGCTACGATGATTTTACGAACTGCACCCATGTCGATGTTTGCAGCAACTGGGTTTTGACCTTTAGAAGACGCTTTCATGCCTTGCATTTGGCTAGTTGCTTGCTCTAGAGAATCGTCATCTTCAGTTGTTTGCTTCTGAGTTTTCATCAGTAGTGATGCAACAAAGAATGAAACAGCTGCTGAACAGATTACTGATAGGATAACGCCAGTGAATGCAGATTTTGGTGTCATCAGTAGAACTGCGAAGATAGAACCAGGAGATGCTGGAGATACAAGACCAGAATCGAACAATACGTTAGTGAATACACCAGTCATACCACCTGCAATTACAGCGATGATTAGACGTGGGTTCATAAGTACGTATGGGAAGTAGATCTCGTGAATACCACCTAGGAAGTGGATGATTGAAGCACCAGCCGCTGATTGTTTAGCACTACCTTTACCAAATACCATGTAAGCGATAAGTAGACCAAGACCTGGGCCTGGGTTAGCTTCGATTAGGAAGAAGATTGACTTACCTAGTTCTTCTGATTGCTGAATACCAAGTGGTGAGAAGATACCGTGGTTAATCGCATTGTTCAGGAATAGGATTTTAGCAGGCTCAACAAAAAGTGAAGTAAGAGGTAGTAAACCTGATTCAACTAGAGTGTTTACGCCAGCAGCAAGGCCAGTAGAAAGTACTTTCACTGCAGGACCGATAACCAAGTACGCAATGATTGCGCAGATCATACCGATGATACCAGCAGAGAAGTTGTTCACTAGCATTTCGAAGCCGCTTTTCACTTTACCGTGAACAGCTTGGTCGAATTTCTTGATAGCAACAGCGCCCAGAGGACCTGCAATCATTGCACCCATGAACATTGGAATGTCAGTACCAACGATGACACCCATAGTGGTTACTGCACCAACAACTGCACCACGATCGCCTGCAACCATTTTACCACCGGTATAACCGATAAGTAGCGGTAGCAAGTAAGTGATCATAGGACCTACCATGCTGGATAGTGTTTCATTTGGAATCCAGCCAGTAGGAATGAATAGTGCTGTAATAAAGCCCCAAGCGATAAATGCGCCGATGTTCGGCATTACCATATTAGAAAGGAATCGGCCAAAATTTTGTACCTTGACCTTTGCTTCTGGTGATAACATAAGTTTACCCCGTTCGATGTTCTGATTAGTTTTGTTGTAGTAACGGTTCGCCAAAACCGCTGATTGAATAACACTCAATAAATTTACCACACAATTTCTAGTTGGCTCTGAGAACGGGTTTTTTGTGATCAACCAATCATAATTGATGCCATTCAAATAATTTCTTTGTGATCTTCTTCATTTTTCTACTATGTAATTTTGTTACAAATTGTTCATTTAAAAAATGTCAATAAATATTAAATGATCAATATCTCGTTGTGGGTAAAAAATCATTTTTAAATAAGTCGACTCGTGTCACATATTTGCCAAATTAAAGACTTTGTAAGATTTTTAGAGTGATCATAATCACGCTTGTGTATTTATTTCACACTTTGAAATAAATTGGAAAAATAATTAATGAGATATTTGTAATTTAGATACAGGGATTATGGTGTACAAAAAGCAGCCAGATTTGGTTTTTGGGTATTCTCAAGTTGGCAATGAAACGGACAAGTTTCATGCGGTATTTATGTGCTTTGTTGTATATTTGTGCCCTCATGTTTTTGTTTAAATAGAAAGCAATCAGTTGTAGGTTTGCAGGGGTAACTTAACGCCATGCTCTGATTCGTTTGTGGGTAGAATCTTAATCTTGGGTTTCTCTTATTAGCATAAATGTGCACTAATATGAGTAAACACTAAAGTAAATCAGTCACTTAGTTTCATATCTATTTGCATTTCATGAATGATTAATAACAAGAAAAAGTCGCTAAGAAGTG
Organism: Vibrio sp. A1-b2; assembly: GCF_021726015.1. Lineage (NCBI taxonomy): Bacteria > Pseudomonadati > Pseudomonadota > Gammaproteobacteria > Vibrionales > Vibrionaceae > Vibrio > Vibrio sp. A1-b2. Next base: position 338,665 of record NZ_JAKKCI010000003.1, on the reverse strand, counting down.
TGAATTGGAAGCAACTACGGCAACCAAGTGGTTTAGCCAGTTGCATTTCCTTGCTAGAATTCCGCCACTTTCAATATGGACACTAGAATTTGTGAATGAAAGAGAACGTAATAGTTTCCGTTTCGTCTATTAACGGAACACGGCATTTCCATCTCGGGAAGCTCTATCGGTACTGCTTGAAAGGTGTTGGTTATTTGCTTATTGCCAGTGTGCTTGCCACAGGAGCATTTATTTATAAGCTGGTAAACGATGCATATTTTGCGCGCTTAAAGCAGATTGAGTTGGAAAATAAATCATTAACACTGTCTGAGGAAGTTTCTTCCCTTAAAAGTTTGAAAGCCAGTTTAGAGGGAGACTTGCTGGAGCGCGAAGAAAAAATACAGCTTGTTTCAGATAAGCTAGGTGACCTTGAGAAAGTGCTCGGAATGGGAGAGACATCTTCCGAATTGGAGTCTCGTTTAGATACGGCTGCAATTACATCATCGGTCAGGATGGTGATGTTGACTCAAATTCCAAGCGGTTCTCCTGTACAAAAAGGACGAATTTCGTCTAGTTATGGTAAAAGGGTTCATCCAGTTACGGGTAAAACAGCATTCCACAGAGGCCAAGATTTCGCGGTAAATACTGGGACTCCAATTTATGCACCAGCAGATGGTGTTGTGGAAATCACCCGTAGGAGTAATCAAGGCTCGGGTAATTTTCTGCGCTTATTGCATATGCACGGATTCAGCAGTTCATTCTCACATCTACAAAAGTTCGCAGTTAAAAGTGGCGACTTTGTACAAAAGGGTGACTTGATAGCATATTCGGGCAACAGCGGTCTTTCTTCTGGACCACATTTACATTATGAAATTCGATTCGTCGGCCGTTCATTAGATCCCAAGCCTTTTGTTCATTGGGGGATAAATAACTTTGAGACGATATTTAGTGAGGTTAAAGGTATTCGATGGGAATCTTTGGTAAATCAAGTCGAGCTAAGAGTCAGCACTCAGCTACCACTCTCATTGCAAAGGGCTGTTCAATCAACGGAAAATTCCGGGTAGAAAGCAATATGCAAGTGGATGGCACGGTTGAAGGTGAAATTCACGTAGATAAAACTTTAATCATTAGCGAATCAGGTCGTGCTGTTGGTGAAATTTTCGCTAAACACCTTGTGATTAACGGCGAGTTTGAAGGAACTTGCCACGCAGCTAAAATAGAAATCCTTAGACGCGGTAAGGTCACAGGTACCATCTACAGTGACGATTTAAGTATCGAACAGGGTGGCCGCTTCAATGGTGTTACTCATCCTGCAGAAAACAACACTGATAACAAATCAGTGGTTGAACTTGCAGACAAGGTGAAAGAAGTGAAAGCTCAAGAGACTAAAGTTCAAGAGATGAAAGATCACGAACCTAAAGTCGCTGCGAAGAAGTAATGATTTAAAGTCATAAAAAAATCCGCCCAATGAGGCGGATTTTTTTTACAACGGCGAGTAACTATAGTTACTGCTTATTTTTGAGATTTCTTGTGCTCTGCTTTACATACAGCAGCTGTGAACACAACGTCCGTTGAACTGTTTAGCGCAGTTTCAGCAGAATCTTGAATCACACCGATAATGAAGCCAACAGCAACAACTTGCATCGCAACGTCATTTGAAATGCCGAACAGGCCACATGCTAGAGGGATCAGAAGCAGTGAACCACCAGCAACGCCTGATGCACCACAAGCGGATACCGCAGCAACGACACTTAGCAGTACAGCAGTCAATAGATCAACTTCAATGCCTAGCGTGTTTACAGCAGCAAGTGTAAGAACAGTAATCGTGATCGCTGCTCCCGCCATGTTGATGGTTGCACCTAGAGGAATCGATACTGAGTAAGTATCTTCATCCAGATCTAACTTCTCACAAAGAGCCATGTTAACAGGGATGTTTGCTGCGCTTGAACGAGTGAAGAACGCAGTTACACCACTTTCACGCAAACATTGTAGAACTAGTGGGTATGGGTTTTCGCCTGTCTTAACGTATACGATCAATGGGTTAACGATCAGAGCAATAATTGCCATTGCACCTAGTAGAACCGCAAGAAGCTGAGCATAGCCCGCCAATGCGCCGAAACCTGTTGTCGCAAATGTAGACGCCACAAGGCCGAAGATACCGAATGGTGCTAGGCGAATGATGAAGCGAACGATTTGAGAAACACCGTGGCTCAGATCTTCAAACACTGCTTTTGTTGTTGCTGATGCATGATGCAACGCTAAACCTAAACCAACACCCCAAGCCAAAATACCGATGTAGTTCGCTGTCATCAGCGCATTCACAGGGTTATCAACCAGTTTAAATAGAAGGGTGTTCAGTACTTCTGCAATACCTTGTGGAGGGTTTGCACCTTCAGCGCCCGCAACAAGTGTCAAAGTTGTTGGGAAAAGGAAGCTAAGTACAACGGCTGTTAAAGCAGCGGTAAATGTGCCTAGTAGGTATAAAACTACGATAGGACGCATGTATGTGTGTTGGTTTTTCTTTTGATTTGCAATCGACGCGGCTACCAAGATGAAAACAAGTACTGGCGCTACGGCTTTTAGAGCACCGACAAAAAGGTTACCAAGTAAGCCAACACTTTGCGCAGAATCTGGAGAAACAGTCGCCACGATAGCACCTAAAACGATACCAACGAGGATCTGAAGCACCAGATTGCCACGAGCGAAGCGGGCAAAAATATTGTTGCTTTGCATAATTATCCCTGCAATGAATAAATAGTTTGAATTGTAATGTTTACAGCAGTACTTGCTGTAGGGGGGTAATATTAACGTTGCAGGACAATGTGTCTAGGATTTATTTATAGATAGAATAATATTTAACAGAGATGTTGAATTTCGACACATTTTTGATGAAATGTTGCGTATTTGTAGCGCATATATTTTATAAAAATAAAGGGTGAAATATCACCCTTTGCTAATATTCTGGATTAATATCCTTTTTCCCTAGATTGTTTTTCCTTAATCACGCTTTTGACGTGTTTGTGAAAATCTTTCTCTTTGGAACGCCTTTCCGCAATCGATTCACTATTGCGTGCTTGCTCAGCAAGAAGTTTGCGATAGTTACGCAGTCTTCTTTCATCAAGCTCTTCACTTTCTATCGCTTTTAGAACGGCACAACCCGGCTCGCTAATGTGTTTGCAATCGCTAAAGCGGCACTTGTCCGCCAAATTGGCAACGTCTGCAAATACTTCTTCGATGCCTTGTTCACAATCAGAGATTTGAAGCTCTCTCATTCCTGGCGTATCAAGTAACAATGCACCTGAAGGCATAGAAAGCAGTGAACGTGATGTGGTTGTGTGGCGGCCTTTACTATCGTGTTCACGAATACCACTGGTTTCTTGTATGTCACTACCCATCAGCGTATTGACTAAGGTAGATTTACCCACACCAGAAGAACCCATAACGGCTATCGTTTTTCCAACTTTGCACCATGCTTTCAAACTCTGACAGCTTTCGCTGGACAGCGCGTTGATAGATTCCACGTACAGCATTGGATTCAGTGCCTGAACCTGCTGTTTTTTGTCATCCGCATCGTCACATAGATCGGCTTTAGTCAGCACAATAACAGGCTCTACTTGAGCTTCTTTCGCAAGAGCCAGATAGCGTTCTATTCGACTGAGATTAAAGTCTTGATTGAGCGATGAGACGATAAACACGGTATCAACATTAGAAGCGATAAGTTGTTCGTAAGACTTAATACCTGCGGCTTTTCTACTAAAAAGCGACTGGCGGTCTAGCAACTTAACAAACTGGTTCGTTTCGCGGTCGAGCAGTACCCAGTCTCCAACGGTCATTGGAGGCAGTTTTGCGTGAATATCTAAGTGAATTTCGCCGTTCTCTGTCCAACAAATGTAGCCAGTCCGGTGATGTTCACTAATACGCGCGGGAATTGCCGCTTCTAATTCATCCCAGCTTAATTGTTGCTGGTAAACAGGTCGCCATCCTAATTGTGGCAAAGAAAGTGATAAAGTTTCGTTTAAACTCATTTGGTTACCCCAGACACGCGTAGGTACGCTGTCTTATAACGCAATTAAATATGACTAGGGCCGAATAAAGGTGTGACCCCGGTTTAGTTGAACACCGGGCAATTCGAGGGAAAGAAAGAGTTGAAGATTAAGCTTTCTTCTCTGAAGTTGCGCGGTGGGTTTTAAGTACAATCATCAAAATCTCCTAAATATTTCTGGTTTAAATCTATGCAAATAATAGCAGAAGAGGCGGGAATGCCCACCTCTTTTTTATGGTCTTATCAATACAAAAGTTGGACCGCAGCTGCAGTCGCTTTGGTATTAATTATGTTCCATTTTCATGCCACTCATGACCTTTTTAACGGGTGCTTTAAAAGTGAGTTGCTCACCATTTTTGAAGGTGAGTTGAATATCGATTTCTTCATTTTCAGCCAATGGTTTTGGCAGTTTAAATAACATGATGTGGAAGCTACCCGGCTTCAATTCCAGTTTGCCTTTGGCCGGGACTTTTAACTCTGAAACCTGACGCATTTTCATCACATCACCTTCATTGATGACGTCATGCAATTCTACTTTTCCGGCTGCTTGTGTGGTTGCTGAAACAATGTATCGGTCAGTGTCGCTTCGGTTAACAATGTCACCAAATACTGCGCTGGTTACTGCGGTAGGAGGTGTCGCTCTCGCGTAGGGGTTATGAACCATGATGTCCATTTTAGCGTAGGCTAAAGGGCTTGCTAATAAGCTGATAAGTAACAGGGCTTTACCTTTCATTGTTTCATCCTTTTGTTGGTTGAGTGACTTCTTTTATCGCTTCCACTATTGGCGCAGGGTTCTGCGTATGTGGAACTTTTGTTATTAGAGTGCCATCGGGTTTTAAGAAATAAAAATAGGAGCTGTGATCGAGTGTGTACTTGAGCTCCGAGTTAGGTAATTCGGTTTTACGAAAAATCACGCCGTATCGATTCGCCAACGATGCTGTAATATCCAGAGAGCCAGATAGGCCCTCTATCATTGCATGGAAGTAGTGAGCATAGGTCGCAGAAGACTCTGCATCATCACGCTCTGGATCTAACGAAACAAACATGGGTCTTAGCTGTTTTTTTGTTTCATCATCAATCTGATTTAATGCCCCTGCCAGCATGGCAAGCGAAGTTGGGCAAACGTCCGGACAACGAGTAAAGCCAAAATAGACAATACGGATACGCTTGTCCGACGTATCAAAGATATTCACCGCTTGGTTTTTTTTACCGTACAGTGTTACATCAGACGCGGATTGCATCTCTTCTTGTTCTAGCGTTTTCTGAGAATCAAAATAGCTTTTGGTACCAAAACCAAGTACGAATGCCATGATTAAAACTAAAGACCAATTTTTACTCATCGTTCCATCCTTAATGCTGGTAGAACCGTTGTTTTACCGTCAGTGAGTTGTCCTACCCATGTCATTGAGTCACTGGTACATACGGGCAATATGATGTCAGATTCAAATTTGCCAGACTCTGCTTTTTTAAGCACGTATTTTACGGTTCCCATGTCCATTTCGACACCTTGTAGCCGCAACTCAAGCTGCTCAGAATCGTTGTTAGGCCATGAAACCGAGAGACGATTTGCCACCAGAGGATGTACTTTGTCCTGAGCAAGAGTCATTGAGATACTCTGTTGTGAGCAAGGGGTCGTTGACAATACACAGTACTGAGACAGATCAGCGCTCTTTGTCTCAGATGAGAAGAGCTTAATGATGTCGCTTGCAAAGAAACCAGCAAGAAGTGCGGCAATAATGAAGAGTAGTTTTAACGCTGAACGCATTTTCTTACACATGGTTAGGAAAGGTGTGCGCATCCTAGCATAAACGGAGATTAAGTTTAGGAAAAGTAGGGCAAAATGTGGAAGGGTTCAAGCAAACATTGAGGAGATGAATAGGCGACTGAAGCCGCCTATTAAGGGAATCTGAAACGATTAAACGTCGTGTTTCTCTGCGTATTTTTCTAGTCCCAAAACTAATGCGATTGCACAGCACATAAAGACAACAGCAATCACTAGCTGCGAAGACTGAGAGGTGATCGCTTCAAACTCAAATGGCGACAAGTTGTGCTGAACCAGTGGCACTTGTTCACCATGAGAGTTAGTGCGCCATGAAATCGTCTCTTTCCACGGCCAGATTTTCGGCAAAGTGCCCAGCATTAAACCCGTGAGGAACATTAAGGTGACTTCACGGAATCGTTTAAGCAGCCAAGAAAGCACGTGAGAGAAACTCAGTAAGCCAATCACACAGCCAGATAAAAACAATAGTAAGACGTCGATTTGTGCGTTTTTCACCGCACCCAATACCGTTGCATACATGCCAATTAGCAGCAAAATGAAACTGCCTGAAATACCCGGCAAGATCATCGCGCAAATAGCAATTGCACCTGCAAAGATGATGTTGATGTTGCTAAGTTCGAGGCTCAGTGGTTTCAAAATCGTAATGCTATAAGCAAAGGCGACACCTAGAGCCAAACATACCCAACGCGATGCGGTTTTGTGCTCCACTTGTTTGAGCATGTGGAACACCGAAACAAGGATTAAGCCAAAGAAGAAAGACCAAGTTGGGATAGGGTGGGTGACCAATGCCCAAGAGATAAGTTTTGCAAAAGTAGCAATGCTGGTGAATATTCCCGCAAACAGCGAAATGAGGAAAAAGCCATTAATATACTGGAATGCAGCGGCAAATCCTTCGCGCTTCCAAATGCCGAGCAAGCTTGGGTTTATGCGTCGAATACTTTCCAGCAAAGTGTCGTAAATGCCGGTGATGAATGCGATGGTACCACCTGAAACGCCGGGAACAACATCCGCTGCGCCCATCGCCATTCCTTTAATGAAAGTACTAAAGTAGTTCATTTCAAACCTTTAAATGAGAATAGTGACGAGGAGTATAACGAAAAAGGAACGTCCATACTCCTAGGTTTTGGTGAGATATCGAGATTTTAAGGCTTTATGCAATGCGCTCGATGTTCAACGTTAACTTGGTTCCGTTGAACTTTAACTGACTAAGTAGATTCTTAGCGTTCTTTTGCCCATCTTCGTCAAACTCCATTCCGTAACGTGCATAGTGGGTGGAACGTTGTAGGTTACAAACTTTACCCGTTAATGGCGCAAAAACTTTAGTGCCACGTTGATCTGCAAATATCTCTATCGAGACCATTTCACCGACTTGATACGTTTTACCTACTGGTGGGGCGATAAATCGGCAGCCACATTTGGATAAATCACGAACTTCGCCACTGGCTTTGTGTTCACCGCAGATCACTCTGCCTGGCAGATTGACGTCAAAGCGAGGTTCTTTTCTCAGTTGAGTTACTTGCATTGAGCTTGGTATTGACAGCATGGCCAGCGGGATTGGCTCTTGAACAACATGCAATAACTGACTGCGAAAGTGGATCATTGCGCCTTCGCCACGCGAAGATATTGCACGGATATTGATCCAAAAACCTTCTTGAAAATAAAAGCTCATATCACTGGCTGAGATATTTGGAATTTCAGCGAGAAGATACGTGTCAGAGTGAGTACCGATAAATGGTGTTCTACAGATAAACTTTGTGCCGACGGGAGTGGTAATATTCAGCTTCAATTCGCTACCGTGCTCGACCATTGCAAGAGCGTCGGTACTATTGAGGGTGATAACGGATTTAGTCGCTTTCGCGACATTTGTTTTAGTACTTTTAGTCGCTGTTTGCGGCGAGCTCATCCATAATCTCCAACAAGATAATTTATAATTTTTTTTAAGAGTTGAGATTTTATGGTGATGCATTCAGACTTTCAATTCGTCATGGTTATAAATTAAGACTTAATTATCATTTTGGATATAAAAATGGAACATACCGTTATTTACGACAGAGAGAACGAGTGCTTTCGCGTCCACCTTGAAGGTGACCATTACGCGGTTGTGCGCTATCAGTTCTTCGATAAGGCTATGCATATAACGTCAACCAAAGTCCCGCAAGAATTACAGGGAAAAGGCTACGGAAAAATTATGATGGAAAGCGTTTTACCACTGATTGAAACGCAAGGGTTTAAGATTGTGCCCGTTTGCAGTTACGTAAAACACTATTTAGACCGTCATCCGCAATGGCAACATTTACGAGCGTAATTCTAGCGTGACGCTCACAAATGCATGGTCACTGGCGAATTTATCCTGCTCGAAACTTGGGTTGACCAAATGCTGATCCTCAACATGAAAATCAATGACTTGGGCGATATTGCGGTCTGTCTCTAAGCCGAATTCGCTCGACATCAGTATGTAATCCAAAACTTGCCCTGAAGCTCCGGTGTAATGAGTTGGCTGACGCTGAACCTTTCCCGTATGGCAATACAGCTCCCAGCTATCGATAAGATGGTAGGGAAGGAGCGGCAGGTAAGAATCCGGCTGGCGAAAACGGTGAGTCGAACGTAAACAGGCGAACTCTTGGCTATCAAGCAGTTGGTTAAAATCACCCATTAGTACCACCGGATGCCCAGTGACTCGTTTTCTCTCCATGATCGCTTGATGCAATAGTGTTGCTTCGAATCCACGCTGCACAGTTGAAAGCCAGTTGCCATAGTTTTCTTGTTGCCATGTTTCAAACACGCTCGAACCTTCTTCCTTGTTTTCTAGTGTCGGGCGCTGTGATTTAAAGTGAACGATATAGGCATCCACTTTCCCCATTACAGGGTGATTCAACGTTGCTCGAAGCGGTTTACGATAGAAGGTAAAAGCATCATCAGAATTTGGTTTCTTGGCCTCAACGGCCTCTATTTCTGTCAGTTCATAACGTGAAGCAATACCGACTACTGGGTGAGTGTAAATGTAGTCTTGAGAGACCTTTGGTTGGTCTACAACAGCGAAATATGAATAACCTAGCGGCTTTAACTGCGCCTCCAGTGCTTCTGCGCTGAAGATCTCCTGAAACCCGACCACATCCGCATCTAAGGTTAATAATTTCCGTTCTAACCACTGTTGTTTTTTATGCCATTGGTTGAGCTCGTAAATATTATTGAACTCGTAAAATGCGTTAGGGGGAGAGAGATAGTTGAACAAGTTTGCGGTAGCAAAACGGATTTGCATCGATTGCTCCTATTTTTATTAGGATCTGGAGACCCTAGTATTAATAGTTAGGTTACAGCTAAAGCGGTATTGGTTAGACTGATAATATGATAACAAGGATGATAATACTTTTAATGAACACTAAAACTTGGCGTACCCCACAAAACTTCTTAATGGTTATTTCAGCAATTGTTCCGATTGCGTTTGCTAGCTGGATGGCACTGCTCAATAACTTTGTGATTGAAAAAGCGAACTTTGATGGAGCCGATATCGGTTTGTTGCAAAGTGTTCGTGAAGTACCGGGGTTTCTCGCTTTTACTGCTGTTTTTGTTCTGCTTTTTATCCGAGAGCAACGCTTTTTGTTGATCTCCCTTATGATGCTGACGTTAGGTACAGCAATCACGGGGTTGTTTCCTTCTTTGACCGGCTTGTTGCTAACCACTTTGTTGATGTCTACGGGTTTCCATTATTTCGAAACATTAAAGCAGTCATTATCACTGCAGTGGCTCAGTAAAGATGAAGCACCAGAAATGCTCGGTAAGATGATCTCTATAGGCGCACTGGCGTCGCTGCTGACTTACAGCGCATTGTGGATCATGCTTGAGCAACTGCATTTAAGTTATGAATGGGTGTATGGCATTACTGGCGGACTTGCTTTGGCTCTAGTTATTGTCGCTGCCGTTGCATTTCCAGAGTTCAAATCGGCTACACCGCAAAACAAGAAATTGGTTTTACGTAAGCGTTACTGGCTTTACTACGCTTTGACCTTCATGAGTGGTGCTCGCCGCCAGATCTTCACTGTGTTTGCTGGCTTCTTAATGGTTGAGAAATTCGGTTATACAGCAGCAGACATCACGTTACTTTTCTTAATCAACTACGGTTTTAACTTCTTATTTGCCAAAAAAATTGGTCGTTTTATCGGTGTGGTTGGCGAACGCAAAGCGTTAATTGTTGAGTATGTTGGCTTGATTGGTGTCTTTGTTGGCTATGCTGTGGTGACAGATGCACACTGGGCTGCGGGACTCTATGTTATAGACCATCTTTTCTTCGCCTTGGCTCTGGCTGTGAAAACCTACTTTCAAAAAATCGCCGATCCAGCCGATATGGCGTCGACAGCGGGTGTGGCATTTACCATCAACCATATTGCAGCCGTCATTATTCCAGTCAGTTTCGGTATGCTATGGCTCATATCGCCAGCGGCGGTGTTCTATATCGGTGCAGGAATGGCGTGTGTATCACTGCTGCTATCTCTGAATATTCCTAAACAGCCAGAAGAAGGAAATGAAGTACGTCTATTCCGTTGGGCTTGATGTAGTTAAAAACGGTACGATGCAAAAATGTTCATTTGTCTCAGTTATGATAAGCATCTTATTGATAAGTTTCTGAATTGATTAGGGTCAAAGTCGCGACGGCTATCCCATGTTAAAAAAGCTGCAAAATATATCGTAATTTTTGAAATTACATTTCAACATGAACGTTAGTGAGCGCTATTTGCATGGAAGTTACTGAAAATAAAGATTACCCAGATCACGTCAGTTTTATTTCTACAACTGATCGTTCTAGTCACATCACTTATGCGAACCAAGTGTTTTGTGATATTGCAGAGTACTCGCAGGAAGAGTTGCTGGGTAATCCTCACAACCTAGTTCGTCATGCAGATATGCCTAAAGCGGCGTTCGGACAACTATGGAGCTACATCCAGGAAGGCAAAAGCTGGATGGGCATAGTTAAAAACAAATGCAAAAGCTCTAAGCATTACTGGGTTTCTGCATTCGTCACACCGATAAAAAACGAAAAGGGCGAGATCATTGAGTATCAATCGGTTCGCTCTAAACCCACGGCTGAACAGGTGAAGCGCGCTGATGCGCTTTACAAAGCAATTAACGCGGGTAAAAAAATCTCCCTTACGCGTTCTCCTTTAACCAAACTTCTGATGTTGGTAAGTGTTCTTGGGTTGGCAACCAATCTATATTGGATGTTGCAGCAGCAGACTTGGCTATTGGGTGCGCTTTCCAGTGCATTTCTGTTAGCGCTAATGGTCGGAATCGCCTATGTACAGCGCCGATTAAGTCATTTGCAGGCATTGGCTAAGGAAGCATATTCCAATCCGCTGTTAGAAAAGGTGTATACCGGCCGTCGCGACGAATTTTCCCAAGTAGAACTCGCTCTTATGATGCGCAAGGCCGAGTTAAGAGCTGTTACAGCGCGAAGCGGTGATACTTCTGGTCGTATTTTGAAAGATGCCCAACATGAATTTGAAACGGCCAAATCGATAGAGCAAAGCTTAACCGCGCAACATGCAGAAACGGAACAAGTCGCATCAGCAGTAGAGGAACTTACATACTCTATTCACGATATCGCCAGTGCGGCTTCGCTGACTTCTCAACTCACTCAGGAAGCTCGTTCTGAATCCATTACTGGCTTAAAGAGCATTAAAGCAACCGTGAGCAAAGTTAATGAGTTGGATAAAGAGCTGCTCAACAGCCAGACTATTTTGAAAACATTGTCTGCCCATACCAAGCAGGTTGAATCGATCCTAGATGTGATCAGTGCGATTTCAGAGCAAACCAATTTACTTGCGTTAAACGCGGCGATTGAAGCTGCACGAGCTGGAGAGTCTGGTCGGGGATTTGCTGTGGTGGCAGACGAAGTTCGTCATTTAGCGATTAAAACCAATGACTCGACAACCGAAATTCATAGCATGATTACAGAACTGCAAGATCTTGCGGCTCAAGGTGTAAACGCCATTCAGCGTGGTTCAGATTTGTCTCAGCAGTGTATTGTAAGCGCAGACGAAACTGGCGGGATGATCAACGATATCACGTCAAAACTGGAGCAGGTATCTGACAGAAGTCAGCAGATAGCGGTTGCAGTAGAGCAGCAGGCGATTGCGACCAAAGAGATCACCGCGAATGCGGTCAATATTAAGACGTTAACGGAAAAAACCGCTCAGTCTTCGGCTGACTCGGTGAACCGTACCAGAGTGTTGGTAGCAAATCTTAAAGAGTTGCAGAGACTCATCAGTCAGTTTGAACGTAACTGATAGATCACCTGTTAGTTTGGTAAGCAGCAAATTGATGACACTCCGTTGTCATCAATTTAGCGTGACTAACTTATATAGGGGTAAGAAGTCGAGGCTAGTTGTTATGATCTTTGATGTCGTATTGGTAATCAACATTGACTAAACCGCGATAAGACGTTTTGTCCGGTTCAACCATAATTGATTCAACTTTCAGTTCGCTGTTGTTGATTTTAACGCTGTCTGGAACAACCAGAGGTTCAACAACACCTAGCTTGAAAGTGAGCTCTTCCGAAGATAACTCTCTCAAATCGTGAATAATTTTGAATCCTGCTTGCTGCGCTTTTTGTTCAGAATTGAACACTTCTGTTTGCAGTGTGGTTTCTGATTGTTTGGTTTGGGTAGCAGCCAATACACTACCGCTTACGACCATCATAGTGATTAATGCGAGCGCTTTTTTCATGTGAATACTCCTTTAACTGTCGTTGTTATGCCCTTCCGACAAAAAGCGACACGGTGTTGATGCTATTCATCTGCCCGTGACAACTTGTTGTTTGGGTATCATGTGCATGTTGAGCACGAAATTATCCTAACAACAGACATGTAAGGAGTCCGTCAACCAATGTAAAACGATAGAAATCTTATCTTCAACTTTCTGACAATCCTGATTTAGTTGCGGTTTTTTCTAACACTGTAAAACTATTGACCAAATTTTGTTCGCATTATTACGTACACAGTAAGGTTTAGTGCGTTATATCTGAGTCGAATACCACCAGAGCACAGAACAGCAAACCAGATACATGATGGTGATGTAGCGCCAGTTGGCCTTAAGCAATGCTTTTGCACTGATATCGTAGCGAGACTGAATACTGAGTTGGACACCAGAAAAAGGCGAGGCGGTAATGCCTAATGACCAGCCCATCAGCAGAGTCAGCCCAAGCATATTAGGGTCTGCCATTGAAGGCGCAAGCACACTGCCTGCCAGTACCACACTGGTCACTGGGTGCATTCCTGTCATCGCCAAAGCAATCAGTACGGCGACAGTCACACTAGCTTCAATCGGGCCAAAATGTTGCGGTGCTAATTGAATGTTCATTGCATCTAAAGAGGCAGCAACACCGGAGGCGAGCATTGCAGCGGCAGCAAACAAAACCACTTCGCCGCTGGAATTGGCAATCCCAGACTCAATATGGTTACGTGCCGCGACAATTGCGTGATAGCCCTTATTAATCAGAAGCCACAAAGCGATAAAGCACAAAGACGTTAAAGTCACCAGAGAGAGCACGCTAATGTGCGGATAGAACTTATGAGCGGCGATCACAACGGATGCAAGTAAAGCGGGCATCCACAAAGAGTAGATAGAAATTGGGTAGCCCGAAACAGAGTTTGCATCTGTGCGGCGAACAAGTTGCCAGCCGCTTATGGCTAATGCCACTGCGCATACCGGAATACCGTAGCTTACCAAGGTACCAAGTTCTGAGCCGGGAGCACTGGTCAACGCTAAACCCATAGAAGCAAAAAACGGTGACCAGAACGCACAGGCAGCGAAGCCTCGAAGTAACACTAAACCTTGAGTTGTGCTGAGTTTGCTTTGTGTTGCCAGCTTATCGCCGATAATCATAACGGAAGAGATGTTGAGCACAGTGCCAAATAGATGAGCGCCAAGCAGAGTCCGAATCACAGCGCTTTTGCCTTGAGGAAGCGTTTCTCCTGTTTTGACGCTATTGACTGCGAAAATACGAAGAAACCCAACACCGACGATCATCGCCACCACGTTTTGGTTGGCATCTAAGGCTTTTAACAGATAACGTCCATCAAGCCCTTTGAACACTCCGTAGAGCAAGCCAATTGAGCCTACTGCGATGAGCAGGATAATTTGTTTTCTCTGTGTTGGTTTGACGTAGGGCACGAACAGCATGACGACTAGCCAGATAGGAATTCCCGCCCAGTAGCCGCTGAATAGACCTGTGATCTGAGCGACGAGCGAAAGTAATACGCTAAGCATTAACAACCAGCCGCCAGTAGCAGCAACAGAGGGTTTCATAGTTTTAAGTACGCCAAACAAAAAGTGAATGAAATGTAGGGAAGTGGCGATATTTGTTGGAATTATTTTTGTTTATACACAAAACGCTTGAACAAAAAGCTTCAAGCCGTAACGGTATGATTGTTTACATATTACTCATCAATGTTGCGGGCGCAATAGAGATTGTGAATAAAATTTAGGCGCACTAAAAATGGGCGGTTTAACCACGCAGGCAAGTTTGGAAATAGCTCATTTCGTTGGTCGCTAACTTGTATACATTTGCAGGTTTGCCGCCTTTACCTTTGCTCGACGCTGCAATTTTGTTGGCACTGACAATGATGCCAGTATCGATTAAGCGTCGCTTGATGGTCATACGGTTTACTTCAACGCCAAACTTGCTGTAGGCATCAATAATGTCTGCTACTAGGAATTCTTTTTCCAATAGGAACAGAACCACAGAGGTATATTCCACCGCCGCTCTAAGCTTTTTCCATGCGTGCTGAATTTGTGCGACGTGGTCAAAAGCTAGTTCCATTTTTTCATCAAGCAAAGGTGGCAAGTCAAACCAATCTGCGCGGCTTTTGTCTGTTCCTGCATTTTCGATTTGCTGAACGTTGGATGGATTGAGAAGCGCATAGTGAGAAATGCTGATACTCCAGCCTTCCGGATCTCGTTTAGGGTTACCATCCACCAGAGGATCACTGATGTAATTGGGATAGGTGTGTATCTTTTGGCGACAGATTCTTCGGTGTGCAGAATTGAAATCTTCATCTGCGGGCTCACCACCTTGATTAGTCATATCTTCGTCGTAAACAAACCCGCCCGGCAGCGCCCATTTACCGCAGTCAGGGCGGTTTGGGTTAGAGCGTTTTACGAGTAGGGTCTGAATCCCCGATGGTGCGAGACGAAGGCAAACCATATCAATGGTAACAATCATAATAAGAATCCTGACATTTAGTGGCACCATTCTAGGCAAGTGAATATTGAGGGTCAATGTAAATAACATATCGTGACAAACTAGATTAGAAAATTGAGAAAAGACAGGGGCAGTTGCAATAAGTCTCTGTAATTAAAATGAATCAATGCAGGCGAGTTCCAGAGCTATAAAACGCTACTTTTTGTGTGGTTTGTAACAAAGTTTGACAAACTAAAAGGGTTGAATTATTGTTCATGGCAAAGTTAGGAACAAAATGTTACTAACGCGAACCACTCCTTGCAGTAAACAGAAGGAAGGCATCATGAGCAATCGCCTATTCTCTCCTCAAATCATCCGCAGCCTATTGGATTTAGATGCCTATAAAATCAATATGATGCAGGCGATTCATTCCAACTATCCTGATGCACAAGTGCGTTATGAACTGATTGTTCGTAGCGATGAAGATGTCAGTGACTTACTGGAAGAAGTTGGTGAAGAAATTGCTCATCTGTCCTCGTTAAGATTCTCGGATGCCGATATCGCGTATTTAGGCGCTCATTTCCCGCATTTGAAACCCTCGTTCATTCAGTCTTTGCGCTATTTCCACTTCCAGCCTGAACGTCAGGTTGAGTTAAATGTGGTTAAACAGGACGGTAAACATCAGCTGCGAATCAGTATTCAAGGTTCTTGGCGTGACACCATCTTGTACGAAACCATAGTGATGGCGATTGTGTCTGAAGTTCGCAATCGTCGCCGTTGGGCGGATGTGCCTGCTGAACTGCCAATGCAAGTGTTTGCCGAGAAAATAGCGTTGCTGAAATCAGAAATCGCTAAACGCGGCATTACCAATTTCTCACTAACCGAAATGGGGACGCGCCGCCGCTTCTCCGGTCAGGTGCAAAGAGATGTGATGGCGCATCTGAAAAAAGAAATACCGGAATTGTTGTTGGGTACCAGCAACTGCCACTTTGCCCGTGAGTTTCATTTAAAACCTATTGGCACTATCGCCCACGAGTGGTTCATGGGGCATCAAGCGTTAGTGAATGTACGTGATTCTCAGCGTGTGGCACTTGAGCAATGGCTAAATGCATTTGAAGGCCAGATCGCTATTGCACCAACAGATACACTCACGATTGATGCTTTCATCAGTGACTTCAATATGCACCTAGCTAAAGCCTACAGTGGCGTTAGGCACGATTCCGGTTGCCCGTTTAAGTGGGGTGACCGAATGATTGCTCACTATGAAAGCCTTGGTATTGACCCGAAAACGAAAATCTTCATTTTCTCTAATGGATTGAACTTCAATGAAGCGTTGGATCTGTGCGAATACTTTGCAGGTCGAGTTCAGATTTCCTTCGGTATCGGTACGTTTTTGACTAACGATCTTGCAGGTTGGCAAAATGAGCAGGGCAAGAGCTACAAGCCGCTTTCTATCGTGATTAAGTTGACAGAGTGCAATGGCAGACCTGTAGCGAAGATCAGTGATGAGCCGGAAAAAGCCATGTGTGAAGACCCACTGTTTCTCGCCAACCTTAAACGCAGATTCGATATTGAAGTCGATATCGATGCCTTGATTAAATCGCTCAAGAAACAAAAGCAGACTAAGCACAAGTACATCGTCGCTGCTTAATCCGTCAGTCATACTATTAAATGAGCCTTCTCTGGTTTTTTCACTAGAGAGGGCTTTATTTTTATGTCACGATACCGGTTTCATTCCGCCTCTAAAAAGGATTGCTTTGATATGAGTTTCACTCCAGTAAAAACAGCCGTTATTGGTTACGGCTTTTCCGCAAAAACCTTCCATCTTCCATTTATCAAAGCGTTACCAGAATTAGAGTTATCCGCTATCAGCTCCAGTCAACAAGCGAGTGTTGAAGCTGACTGGCCGCAAGCGCAGTGGTTTGCTGATGCTAATGAGTTACTAGATAACAGTGATGCAGAACTGGTGATCATCACCGCGCCAAACGATGTGCATTACTCACTGACAAAACGCGCTCTGGAAAATGGCAAACACGTTATCGTTGAAAAGCCGTTTGTTACTCGAGTGGAAGAGGGTGAAGAGCTGATTGCTCTGGCTGAAGAGAAAGGACTCGTGCTGAGCGTGTTCCACAACCGCCGCTGGGATGGTGATCTTCTTACAGTGAAAAAACTCATTGATGAGGGCCGCCTTGGCGAAGTGAAACTGTTTGAATCTCACTTCGATCGCTACCGTCCGGAAGTTCGTCAACGCTGGAGAGAAATGTCCGCTGACGGCGGCGGTATTCTGTTTGATTTAGCGCCTCATTTGCTGGATCAGGCGCTTATGTTGTTCGGGATGCCACAAGCTATCAATGCACAATGCAGAAATATGCGCCCGGGTTCGACCACCAACGACTACTTTAATCTTATTCTGCATTATCCAGAACATCTGGTTCACCTGCACGGTAACATGTATAGCCCAGAGCCGAACTTACGATACAAGGTATTAGGCACCTTGGGTAAATATGAAAAATACGGATTAGACCCGCAAGAACAGTGCCTAAAAGATGGCGTGGAACCCAACGCATCAGGCTGGGCGAAAGAAGAGGAATCTTCGTACGGCAAACTGTATCTGGAAAATGAATCTCACACGATTACTACCGAACACGGCTGCTACGAAATGTACTTTAAGGCTGTTGCATCGGCTATTCGTCTTGGAACAGAAAACCCTGTACCAGCGACGGAAGCACTGAAAAATATCACCCTGATTCAGATGGCGATGGAAAGCAGCGAAACGGGTCAAACGATAACGGTGAACCTATGAGTTACACCCTAGAAAGCTTGATTGAACAAGAACAGCAGCTTGAGTTGGAATATTTCAACCAAGATGTTGCTTGGCAGTTGGGCTCCTGCATTAAAACGCTTGCTGAGAAAAAGGGCGCGTCGATATCGATAGAAGTGTTTGGTTTCGGCCAAACCTTATTTCAATATTGCATGATGGGTTCGAGTGCGGATCAGCTGGATTGGATTCGTCGCAAGCGTAATTCAGTGCTGTGTTATGGCAAAAGTACTTACTACTTATCACTCTACAATGAGGGTAAGAAGCGAGTATTTGAAACTCAGCCACATATTGACCCGAATGAATACTGTGCTCACGGCGGCTCATTCCCAATCCGAATCAAAGGTTCTGGTTTAGTGGGAGCGGTAACGGCATCTGGGTTGGCTTCGTTGGAAGATCACGAGCTGGTAACCGAGGCAATGAAGCAAGCGCTGGAATCTCAAAAAGCACAATAAATACTGAGAACGACAAGGAGGTCGTGAATTATGTCTCAAACAACGTGGAGTGATTTTAGACGCACGCTGCACCAGTATCCTGAACTCTCAAACAATGAGCATCAAACCGCTCATCGTGTACAAGATGTGTTTAAGCGTTTCCAGCCGGATGAAACGGTGTCTTCTGTTGGCGGTCATGGCGTTGCTTTCGTCTTTAACGGTTTCAAAAAAGGGCCCACAACCTTATTTCGTTGTGAGTTGGATGCATTACCCATCGAAGAGTGTAATGACTTCGCTCATCGCTCGGTTCATCAGGGCGTGTCGCACAAGTGTGGTCATGATGGTCACATGGCAATTGTGACTGCATTAGGTGAAATGCTCTCGGAAAACAAACCAAAATCTGGTCGCGTTATTCTCGCTTTTCAACCAGCAGAAGAGACGGGAGAAGGGGCCATCAATATGGTGAATGACCCTTCGTTTTCCAGTTATCTGCCGGACTTCGCTTTTGCTCTGCATAATTATCCGGGTCTGGAGTTAGGGCATGTCGCGGTAAAATCCGGTTCATTTAACTGCGCATCTCGCGGCATGATCATTCGCCTCAAAGGGAAAACCTCTCACGCAGCTCATCCTGAGAATGGAGTCAGCCCTGCTTTGGCGATGTGCAGCATTATTGAATCCTTGGCTGCCTTACCTGAAACCCTTACGCAAAGAAGTTGGGTGACCGTTATTCATGCATCTCTTGGCGAAATTGCTTTTGGTACTTCACCGGGCGATGCAGTGGTTATGGCGACGCTACGCAGCGAAACGAACGAAGCTATGGAGAGTTTGGTTCATGCAGCAACAGAAATTGCGCAGGAACTGGCACAGCAACATGGCCTGACGTGGTCGCTGGAATGGCAGGATGTTTTTCAGGCCAGTGTGAACTCGCAACTTGGTGCTGAGCTGGTGGTGAAAGCGTGTCAAAGCACTCAGACTCCTTGCCATATTCTTAAGGAACCAATGCGCTGGTCGGAAGATTTCGGACAGTTTACAGCGGTTGCAAAAGAGGGCGCGATGTTTGTGCTCGGCTCCGGCAGCAAAAGCCCACAACTTCATAACCCCGATTACGATTTCCCAGATGAGTTAATACCAGTTGGTAAAGCGGTATTCGCAGATCTTATCGAACAGATTAATGGTTTAAACAGAGCTTAAACCCAAACAATAGCGGCATCTTAAGATGCCGCTATTGAATTAAACTTATGTAAATTAAGGTGTTTGTTATTTGATGCCCACTTAATGATCTCAACGACAGACCAACCACATCCCCAAATGAATCTTTCGTTTCCACTTAACCAACAGGTTTAAGTTCTGGGGCTTTGGCATCTTTCGCCTCTGGCATTCACGAACATGGCTTTATTTCCCCTGAATGGGAGCAGACCTAAGTCGCACTCACCCTTTCCTCAGTGCCAAAATTCCAAATGTTAAAAACGAAATCTAAAGCGATCCTTTAGAAGCTTTGTAGATGAGGCTTTGGAGACATTTTTAAAAAGTGGTTAAATCGCGATTGTTCGTTTTATTGCACTTTTAAGCATAAATTAAATTCTAAGTTTTTTTAGGAGTATGGTTCTTTATATCAATGGGTAAATCTTTAACAATTCCAGACTTGTCATTACCAACTTTATAATGAATATCAAAGAGGTGTCATATTAATATTATTGGCTAAATGGTTAAATCTAATGGTTTACCATTACAGGAGATAAATTGTGAATAATGTCAGAAAGGGAATTATAGAGTGGTTAAACACGCAACCCTATTGGACTCAATTAGCTGCTCAAATTATTTTGAAAAAAGAGCCAATAACCGACCTTAACATTTCAGAAATTAAAGAATTATTAAAAAAAGAAGAAGGTCAGGACTCACGTCAAGACCTGACCTTTGGCGAATTTGAAGAACGTCCAGACGATAACAATCAGATTTGGATAAAGTCGATTGGCAATATTGTTGGTATAGATAATTTAAGTCCTCGTAATCCAATTACCTTTGCTCAAAAGCTTACAGTTGTTTATGGAAATAATGGTTCAGGAAAGTCAGGCTATACCCGAATTTTAAAAAAGGCCTGTGGAAAAAGTAACGCAATAAACCTAAAGCCGAATATTTTTAAAGCACCTCCAGTTGAGAATAAATGTACTATTACGATTGACGGAGCAGTGCAAAAGCAATTTGATTGGGTAGCAAACACTTCAGCAATTCCAGAAATCAGCTCAACAGAAATATTCGACTCTTTTACTGGAGGTTTATACCTTGATGCAGAAAGTGAAGTCGCATATGTGCCAATTGAAGTACTACTGTTTGAGAAACTTGTTTCAATAACTACATCAGTAAAGTCACTACTCGAAACAGAACAAGCTCAACTAGTAAAAACATTACCGAATGCACCTTTAGAACTCGCCCAATCAAAATATATAAGAGCGATTAATGATAGGCTTAAAGCAGATGTCCCAGAAGAAACACTAAGACAATTTTTTTATTTTACTCCTGAAGATGCAAATAAACTCACAGAGCTAAATGAACGTTTAGAAGGTGATCCATCCAAATTAAAAGAGAAGAAATCGCGAGAACTAAATCAGTTAAAAGAGCTAAAAAACTCGATTTTGAATGCTAGTTCGCAAGTTAGTCTCCAAACTTGTAAAAAGATAGCTCAAGCTAAAAATAATCTGGATACCGCTACTAAGATTGCGGAACAAGGTGCTAAAGCACTTTCGGACGAAAACTTATTGGATGGAATTGGAAGTTACACTTGGAAAGTTCTTTGGAATGCAGCTAAAGAATACTCTACCAAAGAGGCTTATCCTGAACTATCCGCACCAAATATAGAAACAAATTCTCAATGTGTATTGTGTCATCAACCTCTTTCAGAAAAGGCGAAACAACGATTTAAGACTTTTGAAGAACACGTTCAAGGAAGCCTTGAAAAAAATGTAAAACTAGCGCAGCAAAATTTTGATAGCTTGATGGGAAACCAGCCTCAGCTCCCTTCTTCTGAAACTTTAAAAACTCAAATTGCAGCAGCCAACCTACCTGAGGATGAGTGGTTGCCTGTTCTACAAAAAGTTTGGAGAGAAATTCAAACTGTTACTGAGTCTATTTCTAAGCACCCTAATATCCCACTTCCGGGATACACACTTGAATCTCCATTATTAATCCAACTAGATGAAAGAATAGTTCTATTAGGTAAAGAAATTGAAAATCATCAAAAAGACATTATTGCTTTCAATAAAGAAAAATTGACCAATGAACTCAATGACTACCGAGCGAAACAATGGGCATCAGGTTATATTGATGCAATTGTTCAAGAAGTTAAGAGGCTAGAGAACTATCGACAATATACAGATTGGCTAAAACGGTTAAACACAACAAAGTTTACACGTAAAGCAGGCGAAGTATCTCAGCAATTAATTACAGATGCTTACGTTAAACGTTTCAATGATGAACTTGATAATCTCGGAGCTAAAAATATAAGTGTGCAATTATCAAAAACTCGAGTATCAAAAGGTAAAGTAATGCATAAGCTGCATTTATCGGGGGTTGATAAAAGCTTCGCAAATAGTAAGTCCAATGACATATTAAGTGAAGGCGAACAACGAATTGTTAGCCTTGCTGCCTTTTTGGCTGATACACATAGCAAACCTCAAAACAGTCCATTTATTTTTGATGACCCTATATCGTCTTTAGATCAATCATATGAACAGTGTGTTGCCAAAAGGTTAGTTGAACTATCGGAACACAGACAAGTCATTGTCTTTACTCACAGGATTAGTTTGCTAGGAGCTTTGAATGATCTTGGTAGCCCAACTTGTATACATGTAAGACGCGAGCAATGGGGCTGTGGAGAGCATGGTGCAGTGCCTTTATTTGCGAAAAAGCCAATTAGTGCTTTAACTGATCTTAAAAATCAGAGGCTTGCTCAAGCCAAGAAGCTCTTAAATAGCCACGGTTCAGATATCTATACCCCGTTGGCAAAATCAATATGTAGCGACTTCAGAATCTTAATTGAAAGAGTTGTTGAAGTTGAGTTTTTAGCGGACATAGTTCAACGCTATCGAAGAGACGTCCAAACAAAGAATAAAATTGGGAAATTGGCAAAAATAACGGTCGATGATTGTAATCTTATTGAGCGCCTGATGGGGGAATACTCAGCTCATGAGCATAGCCAACCTACAGACTCACCAGTTGAACTTCCAACACCCGAGCAACTTGAGGCAGATATTACCTCTCTCATTAATTGGCATACTGATTTTAAAGCGCGAGTTCATTAGTTGGTGCAGGTAAGCGAACAAATTTGCTTACCTGCTTGTTCCTCGGCCGTACGAACCATCGAAGGGTTACCAAACACCACACAAATTACCAATGTTCCAATAGCTATTAATGGTCTTCTTTGACGGTGCAGTGATTCAGTTTGCTAGAGGGATAATCAGTTCAATGGTGCTTGGTTCAGTTGTGCTTCCTGCATTTCTGATAAGCCGCCACCGTTGTGAACATTGATGAAGCCCTGTTTCACTAGAGATTCCATCGCCATACCCGAGCGGTTTCCACTGCGGCAGTAAACGACAATAGAACGATCTTTGGCGATATCTGCAAAACCAGTTTCAACCGTGTTGAGTGGAATATTAATCGCGTTATCGAGGTGACCTTGAGCGAACTCTTCAGGGGTTCTCACATCAACCACCAGTGCGCCACTTTCAATCAGTTCCCATGCGGTATCAGCTCGCTGTGATGCCAAAGCTGAACCTGCTGGTAACGCCATTGCGCCACCTAAAAGTACACTTAATAGCTTTTTCCACATAACCTTACATCTCCTTGGTGGATATCCTACTGAACTCATTATGAACGCAATTTTCCGAGTTCGACAATAAAAACCTCAAGCGCTTTTGGGTGTTCATTCCAACATTCGAATAGAGGCTGGGTTCACATCTTCTAAGACGAGTTTAGGCCAAAGAGTAAGCCAGTTTTTCTTGTGTACTCTTTGAGTAAAAGCATCGGGTTGAGGGAAGTGTGGATTGAGAGCAACGTTTAGCGACCAGTTCTCTTCTAGGCCAAAAGGGGCACAAAAAGTGAGTTGGTCATCTACGCCCAAATGAACACCAACACAGGTTGGCACTTCTACCCAATGGGCAATGGCATGTTCGGTACTTTGATATGGGGAATGACCATGATTTAAGTGCATCCGAGCTTGATTTCGGACTTCCCAATTGATGTGCGGAAGCGCACTGTTCAAATGATTCTGGTAGCGAAGCTCAGTATCGTGACTTAGATCTTCAGTATCGAAATAGACCAAATCAATGTCGTTTAATGGTGTGATTTCTGGTTTGGAATGCAGATGATCCCAAATAGCATTTCTTAAAAAGCCCGCAGCGAGATACCAGTTAGGTAAAGCAAGCGTTCGTGCCACTGTGAGACATTCCATTCTGAACTCATCACCTTTTATCAGTAGGTTCGTTTGCTCGATAACGCTCATCTTTGGGCTTCCTAAATGTCTAATGCTCAGCTTGCCGCTTTCAATTCGCTTAATACATCGTGCATTGAGTTGCGAATATATGGGCCGAGTGCCAGTACATCGTCACAAGGTTTGACTAAGTCAGGGATTTGATAAGTGATCATGTTTGCAGCCATCGCAGATTTCACACCGTTGTTCGAATCTTCAAAGGCAAGGCAATGCTCTGGGGCGATATTTAAACGCTCAGCAGCGAGAAGATAGATCTCTGGATCTGGTTTACCATTCTTCACTTCACAGCCTGTCGCGTAGGTATCGAAGTACTGGTCAAGCTCAGCCAAACGCAGTTTAACGGTGGCAACGTCGCGTTGAGTGGAGGTAGCGACAGCGGTAGGAATATTGTTTTCTTTCAGCCATTGCAGAATTTCAACAACCCCTTCTTTGACAGGAATAGCTTGGTGCTTGACAACCGCATCGTAGCGCTTACGCCATTCTTGATGCAGTACTGGGTAATCTAAATCAGGCCCGTAACCTTCACGTAAGGTTTGTTCTATTCCCGCCGCGTTTTTGCCAATGACAGACAGGTAAATCTCTCGGTGGAAAGGTACGCCTACTGCGTAGCAGGCTTGTTCGAAGATTTCTAAACAGACTTGCTCGGTATTCAGCAATAGTCCGTCCATATCAAAAATAGCAGCTTTGAATTTCATTATTACAACTTTGAGCTGGTGTGCGAAAGCTCGTTATTCTCCCATATTCTGACTTTGAAGTGAGAATTTTTTTATCGCCTTGAAAGTGTCTGCTTATCTTTTCTTACGTAACGCATTAGGCCGAGAGAGATTTTTTGCGTTGGGTTATCCTTACGCCCCCGTTTTTGGGATCAGCTTCAAACAACATACCGGCTTAAGCCGTCTTGGAAGGTAAAATCGTTGAAATCTGCATCAATTCAGCAATGGGTGCCAGGGTTGCACCAGCTCAAAAATTATGACCGCTCGTGGCTAAAGGATGATGTTCGCGCGGCTGTCTCTGTTGTTGCTGTTGCGTTACCTGTGGCGATTGCCTATGCCCAGTTAACGGGTGTATCAGCTATTGTGGGCTTGTATTCCTGCATCCTGCCAATGATCGTTTACGCTCTGTTCGGTACGTCTCGCCAATTGATCGTTGGTCCTGATGCTGCAACTTGTGCGGTAGTTGCTGCGGTCGTTACGCCATTAGCTGGTGGTGATCCTATTCGTCATATGGAACTGGTCACGGTGATGACGTTAATGACAGGGGGATGGTGTATTTTAGCCAGCCGCTTCAAGTTAGGTATTTTGGCGGATTTCTTATCTCGCCCAATATTGATTGGTCTATTAAATGGTGTGGCGTTGACCATTATCTTTGGTCAGTTGGTGAAGTTTATCGGGATTAAAAATTCTGAGGAATTCTTACTACAGAATGTGATTGATACGCCTTGGATTATCTTCGATGTGCATTGGCAGACCGTTGCAATAAGTGTTGTAACGGCGGTGATTTATTTTGGCTTTAAGAAGTTTCAGCCTAGCTCTCCTGCTGCAATGATCTCAATTTGTGTTGCGAGTTTATTGGTGTGGTTTTTCCAACTTGATGAACAGGGTGTTAAGGTTATTGGTTCTATCCAAGGCGGGTTGCCAACGCTCCACGTTCCAAATATCGAAGTGACAACGTTACGTGAGCTGGTGATGCCTGCGCTGAACTTAGCTATGGTGAGCTTTGTGAGTATGATGCTCACCGCCCGTAGCTTTGCGGCCAAGAATGGTTACGAAATCGATGCGGATAAAGAGTTTCAGGCATTGGGTTTGGCGAACTTGGCTTCTGCGTTCTCGCAAGGCTTTGCGATCAGTGGTGCTGATTCTCGTACCGCAGTGAATGATGCCAACGGCGGTAAAAGCCAGATGGTTTCCATTATTGCAGCGCTATTAGTGGCAGTTATCGCTATCTTCGTTTACGAGCCTTTACGTTATATTCCAATTGCGGCTCTGGGTGTGGTGTTGATCATTGCTGCCACATCATTGGTCGATTTATCGGGGATATGGCAAATGAGGGTTCGCAATAAAGACGCCTTTTACTTAGCAACGATTACTTTTGTAGGCGTATTGGTGATTGGTGTGATACCGGGAATTACCATGGCGGTGTTGCTAGGTTTAGTTCAGTTCCTGCGAGTGATCATGCGTCCAACCGATGAACTGCTGGGTTTGGATAAAGAAGGAACCGTGCGTGCTTTAGATAGCTCAGACAAAGCTTCGCCAATTCCGGGTTTAACGATCTATCGTTTTAACTCTCCACTCACTTACTTCAACTCGCCTTACTTTAAGCGCCGAGTGCTCGACCATTCAGAAGCGGCTGCCCCTGAAGAGAAGTGTTTTATTATCGACGCGGTGTCTTGTTTTACCCACTTCGATTTAAGCGTTATGGCGACACTGGCAGATGTACATAAAATTCTAAAAGGCCGCGGTATCCGATTGGTTGTCGCTGGGCGCAAACCAAGTATGCGTAAGTGGTGTGAGTTAAGTGGTATTCCCGTCGGTGACGGTGGCCTAGTATTACGCGCAGATATGTTCGTGGCGATCAAACTCAGTGGCTGTTATTTCAATGCTGTTGGGGAAGGGCACATCCCTGAAATTCAGAAAGAACCCGATAGCTCAGTCGAAGATATTCGTGTTGCTCCGAGTGTTGCTTAAAGAAGTTCCAAGTAAAGCTAACCTACCATTTTAGTTTCTCAGTTTTAATGGTCTTCATTCGAGTAAGTTTTTGCCTGAACAGGTTAAAAGTTACTCGAATGAAGACCGTTTTTTTTGGCGATAATTTTAATGTATTGAAAGTATTAAACAAAATTCTTGGTACGGACTTTGGTTGTCGTATAGCAAAGCCAATAATAAACAACGTAGTCAATGAGTGATTATTGGTTAGTTTCGCTACTCAATTAAGGTAATCATTGGATGATCAATCGAATTAAATTCGCAGTGTTTTTTTGTTCATTAGTCTTTTTATCGGGATGTGTGAAAGATGATTTCGTCACATATAAACCGAAACTGGGCGATGAAAAAACGTATCAAATAGAGTTAACAAAGCGCCTTGTCTATGAAGGCCGCGATCTAGAGGAAAATCCTGTTTTATTTGAACAACTTAACCAAACTCGGTTTAAGGTTGACGGGATTCGTCCTGAAGCTATAAGTCTTGAGCAGCGTTACGATTATTTTTCTCTCGAAGGGATAGATGGTTCTTTTAATAGTGTGATTGATGACACTTCGAATCGATATAAAGATATTCGCCAGCTGCTGTTAGAAGGCTTTAATTTGTCATTGGATAGGTCATCTACGGAACGCCCTATTTATTCAGCAAACAATCAAGATCTATGGAATAAGCTGAAAGATGCTGATAAGGAAGATCGAGTACAAGAGTTAGATGTGATGAAGTTTGTACCCATGATAGCGAAAAGCATCCCTGCGAAAGTAGGGGCTCAGGTACCGCTAAACGATTTTTGGGGACAGCCCGCGACATTAAAAGTAGAACTGATTGATGAACACGTGATAACGGCAACCATTGACGCTTTTTCTGACGACAAACAAACGGGTGTGGTGGCTAAGGTCACCATTGATCGCCAAAATGGTTGGGTTCGGAGCTTATCAATGACATCAAAGCAACCTGCATATCTGCCTGACTTGTACAATCCAACTTATGTTTTAACACATGCGCAAATAGCGGTTTCAGAATTATCTCTACAGGACATTCCTTATGCAGATGATGTTTTTCAGGACTCATCTCAGAATGTGGTGTCGGAACCTAAATTTTACGACTATGAAATTTTTGATATAGAGCCAACGGGCAAGTTGGTGGGAAATACCAAAGGTGCCTTTTATTTTGATAAAGATAGGTTGAGGTTGGTTTACCCATCAGTCGTTGAAGGTGGTGAGAATTATTACAGTTATAGTCTGGATAAACTTTATGCGCTGGATAAAAACGGCCAGCGAGACAAGCAAAAATTTTGGTTAGAGGGCTATTACAGAGAGTGGAAGTCTTGGGAATCTGATGGAATTGTTTCTCTGGATTTTCCCGCCTTGCCTTTAGGTTGGGATGCAGAGAAAAAATTAGATGATTTTCATGCGTTTGAAGGGGAAGTATCTATTCAACACCACCAAAGAGTTAAAGAGGAGGTGGAGTGGGTTTCTGGTCAGAACCGAGTATTGAATGTACAGGGGATTGATGTTCGGATTCTTCCTGTGTCAGATACCTCTGAACACTACTTGATAGTCGCCAAACACAGCGGAGACAGCTGGCTTGCTCCATATGTTGTTGAAACTGGAGGGACGACGAAAAATGCTTATGTGACTTCATTAGATCGAGTACGTTCATTAATCTCAAATGAACAGTTTGACTCTTTAGATTTCAGTGAAGATTGGAATCATGATTATTCTATCTTCGAAGTGATATTTTCTCAGAAACCCAACAACGTACAGTTTTATATTGACTATACCGACCCAGCCAAGAGCATCACGCAGCTAGTCCAATTCGTGGATTATTTTTCTTATCTTGAAGATACAAACAATCCATCATTTGTGGAAACCATCAACGATGCCAATGAACTACCTAAGAGCGAAGAGCCATTCTCTATTGAATCTGCCTTCCCAGTCGTGTCGGATATATATGGGTTAAAGTTTACCCTTCCTCAAGACTGGCAACAAAGCTGTGAGTTAAGGGTCGCAAAAGGGTTTTCAGTTAATAATCATTCAGTCTTGTGGCTTCGCAACGGCAGTCAAAGATCCGAATTTTTCTTGTCAACAGAAGATGGTATACGCCGAAATTTCTATAACAAAGAAGTAACTACAGAACTGATTTGCAACTCTCGACCAGAAGAAACGTATTTTACTCCTCAAACCGTATCTAACAAACCTTGGTTGATTAACGTTGATTCTTTAAATGAGTTGGACCCCAACGTCGATGTTCTCTCTATGACGATTGAAACGTTTGTACAACGTTTCAAGTTCTACAATCGTGACCAAAATTCTTTAGTTGTGTTAAATGCTCAGAAGGAGCTTACAGGTTTTGAAAGCTTCAGTAACAGTGGTGCGCCAGATAGATATAGGGTAAATCCATTTCGTCAGGAGTTACTGAGCAGTATTTTAAGCGATGAGGGATACCTTGTGGTATCAGGTGTTGTTACTTCAGGAAAATTGACTTCTCTGCAACCATTTCAGTACCAGCGGCAGTGGCAGCACTCTTTCCCTGCTTTCCCTTCGGAGCAATAAGCTATGCGTTTAATAACTCTAATTATTATTGTTCTTAGTTTTAGTCCTTTTGCCTACAGCAAGGTTGTCTGGCTTGATGAACAATGGAAGGAAACAAGTAAAGAAACGGCTTCATTTTATATTGAAGTTCCCTTAGAGAGAGATGGTAAGGCTTGGATCGCGGAGATTTACTACAAGGAAAATGATCAACTGCGTTTTAAAACGAAGATTACACAAGATTCCATTTTTCATCCGGAGGCAAATCTAATAGGTGACCACTATTACTATTTTAAAAATGGGGATATTCAGTCGAAAGGTTCTCTTGATGAGAATGGACAGGGGAATGGCAAGGTCGTTGGTTATTTTGAGAATACTCCTGAGAAAATATGCTCTATCGCATATTTTATAAATGGTGTGAAACATGGCCCAGAACTAAGTTTTTATAGTAAAGGCGGGCTTTCCACAGAAAGCGAATATCGAAACGGAAAGCTTCATGGTTTACAAAAGTTTTATTCCCAACAAGGTGTGCTATCTGAGCAAAGAAGCTATGAAGATGGTCAATTACATGGGTCACAAAAAATCTGGGGTGAAGAAAGTGCCATTCTGGTTTTAGTGGAGCATTACCAATCTGGTAAAAAGCATGGTCAACAAACACGCTATTTCGCCGACGGGACGCTTGCAGAGAGCAAGTTCTATTCACAGGATACCCTTATAGGAAATCGAGAATTATTCTATTCAGACGGCAGACTGAAAGAGCGTGAACGCTATGATGAAAACGGTCGCCGAATGGAAAGAAATTATTTTTATGATCACAATGCTCAAAGAGTCGAACAGATATGGAGTTATACGGATAGAGGGGTTACTGAAGATAAGAGGCGCTACCAAGATGAGCAACTTATACAGCACGAACGCATATTTACGGGAGAAAACACTCTTGCAGGGCAAGTAATCGAAGAAGAGTTTGATCCCCAAGGTACGCTAATTGCTCGCAAAGAAACTCGTAATGGGAAGTTATATGGGGAGCATATCTGGTATGAGAAGATCGACCGCTCTGAGTACCGAATTTCGAATACTGGCTACTATGTCGATGGTTTACAGCATGGAAGGTATCTAAGTAAGGCTCAAGATGGAAGTACCTTGGAACAGGGACAATATTTTATGGGCGAAAAGATTGGACCTTGGCTTTATAGAGCTCCCAATAGTGAACGCACAGTTATCTATGATGCGTATGGTAAGAAGCACGGAGAAGAACGAGAGCTGGCTTCGAATGGTACAGTCATCAGTCATGCAACTTATCATCATGGACAGTTAGATGGGTTATATGAGCGGTATGATGATGATCGAACACTGCTTGAATCGGGTATATATAAACTGGGTGTCAAAGATGGAGCATGGTTAGAGCTAGAGACCACGGGGTACAGTAATAATTACGTATCTAAAGGGGAATATCGGCAAGGTAATCGAGTAGGTTTGTGGGTTTCAACAACTAAGAGTGGATATGAAATTGGCCGTAGTAACTATAATGATGAAGGTCAATTACATGGAATTCGTTACCACATGGATCCCAATGGTAGTGGTGCATTAACGAAAGTAGAGCACTATGTGAGTGGCCTAATCGTGGGGAAGCAGTTCCAATATCGTGATGGTAAACTCGCAAAAGTGACGCTCTATGATGAAAATGGACAGAAGCAGAAAGTAATATTTCAGGATCCTGAAGTGAAGGAAGTTTTTGATCTCGAATCGCTACTATTTAATTAATACAAGGTTTGCCTATAGAGGTCGCTGACTTACTTCTGTGCTGTCTCTGATTACCAGTTTGCAGCGATCGTTATAAGAGAGTTCAAGTTTCGATACAAAAGTAATATTACTTTTTAAGCCTGTCTCAATGACAGGCTTTTTTATTGCATTTTTATTTCAATGTTTATGTGAAGGGTTTGAACAACTTAGGTTATGCTTAATGGAGAAATTAAGTATGTGATGTAAGGAACACAGCAATTGAAACACGTTTCGATCGAACAATGGATGCCCGGTTTTAATCAACTGAAACACTATGACCGTTCATGGTTTAAAGATGACCTCCGAGCCGCATTATCTGTGGTAGCTGTCGCCTTGCCAGTTGCTATTGCTTATGCGCAGTTAACCGGAGTGTCTGCGATTGTTGGTCTGTATTCGTGTGTGCTTCCTATGCTGGTTTATGCCTTGTTCGGAACCTCTCGGCAGTTAATCATTGGTCCTGATGCCGCAACTTGTGCGGTTATTGCTGCGGTGGTTACGCCTTTAGCCGCAGGCGACCCGACTAAACATTGGCAGCTTGTTATGACCATGACGGCGATGACCGGTATCTGGTGTATTTTAGCCAGCCGTTTCAAGTTGGGTGTTCTGGCAGATTTCCTATCAAGACCTATTTTGCTTGGCCTGCTTAACGGTGTGGCGTTGACCATTATTGTCGGTCAGTTTGCGAAGATATTCGGTTTGAAGTTCGAGCAGCGTTATCTGTTGGAACGATTGTATGAAACTCCTTCACTGTTGATGAGTCCTCATTGGCAAACCTTGATGATCAGTACCACGACTGTGGTTGTGTACTTGGCTTCAAAACGCTTTCGACCTCAATGGCCAGCGGCAATGTTTGCCATTTTCATTACTGGTGTGATGGTTTGGCTGATGAAGTTAGACACCGTTGGTGTACAAGTAGTGGGCGTTATTCAAGGTGGGTTGCCCGCGTTTCAGGCTCCGACATTTGATATTGGTGTTTCCCGTGAACTTGTGGTTCCAGCGCTTAACTTAGCGGTAGTAAGCTTCGTGAGTATGATGCTGACCGCACGTAGTTTTGCAGCAAAAAACGGCTATGACATTGATGCAGACAAAGAATTTCAGGCATTGGGACTTGCAAATCTCGCGTCTGCATTTTCGCAAGGTTTTGCTATTAGTGGAGCAGATTCTCGCACCGCAGTGAATGATGCGAACGGCGGCAAATCACAACTGGTTTCAGTGATTGCAGCGTCGGTGATTGGCGCAATAGCGATATTCGCTTATCAACCATTACAATACATTCCGATTGCGGCACTAGGTGTTGTGCTGATTATTGCGTCAATGTCTTTGTTGGATTTAAAAGGGGTTTGGCAACTTCGCAAACGCAATAAAGATGCGTTTTATCTTGCTTCTATTACGCTGGTGTCAGTGTTGGTTATTGGTGTTATTCCCGGTATCACTTTGGCGGTATTGTTGGGGTTGTTTCAGTTCCTTCGTGTGGTTATGCGTCCGGGAGACCAAGTATTAGGTTTGGATAAAAAGGGTACGGTACGTTCGATTGATCCGTCAGGCAAAGCGACAGCGATTCCGGGTTTGATCATTTATCGTTTTAACTCTCCGCTTACCTACTTTAACGCGCCGTACTTTAAGCGCCGATTATTGGAACTTTCAGAAGCTGGTGGCAGTGACGTTGTGTGTGTGGTGGTCGATGCGGTCTCCAGCTTTACCCACTTAGATCTCAGTGTAATGGCGATGTTGGGCGATGTTCAGACGATTCTGAAAAAACGAGGCATTCGCTTAGTGATCGCAGGGCGAAAACGTAGCCTACGTAAATGGTGTGAGTTAACGGGCGTGCCTGTTGGTGACGGTGGGGTAGTGCTTCGTGCCGATCTCTATTTAGCGATTAAGCTCAGCGGTTGTTATCAAGAAGCGGTTCAGGAAGGTCAGGTACCACCGGTGCAGAAAGAAGACGATCCAAACGAGAATACAACCAATGCAACTCCCGAAGTTGCTTAAAGTACAAACCAAAAAAGAGCCTGTATCTACAGACTCTTTTTGTATTCGGATGTTGAGATTAAAGCGGTTTAGCGACTTCAATCACTAGCTTGCCGAAGTTCTTACCTTCTAGCAGGCCAATTAGCTGCTCTGGAGCATTTTCCAAACCAACTTCAACTTGTTCACGGTATTTGATCTTACCTTCTGCTACCCATTTGTTCATGTCTGCAGCAAACTCGCCGTAACGGTGACCGTAATCATCAAAGATAATAAAGCCTTGAACTTTTAGACGCTTAGTCAGGATCAGACCTGTTAGTTGAGACAAACGGTCTGGACCTTCAGGTAGTGACGTTGCGTTGTATTGAGCAATCAAACCACATACTGGCATACGAGCTTTGGTGTTCAACAGAGGCATAACTGCGTCGAATACTTTACCGCCCACGTTTTCGAAGTACACATCGATACCTTGTGGACAAGCTGCCTTAAGCTGCTCTGCAAAATCATCCGCTTTATGGTCGATACAAGCGTCCATACCCAGTACTTCTACTGCATAGCGACATTTCTCTTCACCACCTGCGATACCAACAACGCGGCAGCCTTTGATTTTACCAATCTGACCAACGGTTGAGCCTACTGGACCTGTTGCTGAAGCAACAACAATGGTTTCACCCGCTTGTGGTGCACCGATATCTAAAAGACCCATGTAGGCGGTAAAGCCTGGCATACCAAGAATACCTAACGCCCATGAAGGGTTTGTTGGGTTCGCACCTAGTTTCAATAGGCCTGCACCATTGGATAGTGAGTATTTCTGCCAACCGGTCGTGTATGAAAGAACCCATTCACCAACCTGGAAATCAGGGTTGTTTGATGCTTCAACCTGACACACAGTGCCACCAATCATGACGTCATTGATTGCTAGAGGTTCAGCATAAGATTCAGCATCACTCATGCGGCCGCGCATGTATGGATCGAGTGATAAGTAGATAGTACGCAGTAGAACTTCGCCTTCTTTTGGTTCTGGTTTAGCAACGGTTTCTAAGCGAAAGTTTTCTGGTGTTGGTGCACCTACAGGGCGTGATGCCAACACGATACGTTGGTTTGTTGAGTCAGTCATTGAACTTTCCTTTTATATTTCTAGAATAATTAGACCAGTCGTCTAGTGTTCGTTTCAAAAAAACCGCTAAGAAATAGCGGATGAATCTGTTAAATCGGCACAGGTTAGCCGTTGTCGATATCGCTTAGTTGAGCTGTTCACCTTTTAAAACTTGTTCGGTTACTTTTAGCGCCTGAACTAAGCTCGCGTCATCGAGACGAATTTTGTTTATTAAGCTTGCACCAATCCAAAGGTTGTACAGCAGCTCTGAAGTTTGGCGGCTATCTTTTACGTTTATTTCGCCGGACTGAATACCTTTTTCAATGTGTTCTGCCACGGTAATAATCACGCGGTCTGTGCCTTTATGCAGCGCCAAGCGCATCGGCTCAGATAAATCAGAGACTTCACCTGCGAGTTTCACCACTAAGCATTTACCAGTTTGGCACGCACTGCTGTTTTGTTCCATCCAGTAACGCCAATATTGCATGAGCTTTTCATATTCACTCATATCAATCTTAGCGAACAGGTTTTCGAGTTTCTGCTGGTAGTGATTGAAGTAGTCTTGCAGCAGCGCTTCTCCAAATTGTTCTTTGGATTTGAAGTAGTGATAGAAAGAACCTTTCGGTACTTCAGCATTTTTCAATAGCTCAGAAAGGCCAACACCGGTAAACCCTTTGCTGGAAACCAGTTCATAGCCAATGTCTAAAATATGCTGTTTGGTGTCGTGTGATTTTTCGTTCATGGGCGGCAATATAATTTAAATTAGACCAGTCGTCTAGTAATTTTTAAAATGAACCTTAAAGTACAAATTCGGCTTATTTGCTCAATGAATTTGAACTTAAAAATCAGGATCGACTTGGAAGTGCATACGCTCTTTTGTGTAGGGATGATCAAAGCTCAGACTTTCTGCGTGCAGATGAAGGCGCTTATCTTTTCGTCCGTATAGGTCATCGCCGACAATCGCCATATTCAGGCCGTCGGCGTGAGCACAGTGCACGCGAAGTTGGTGCGTTCGCCCTGTTTTTGGGTACAAGTAAACCCTGCTTTTGCCTTCATTGCTGCTGATTTTTTGCCAAAAGGTTTCGGCTGGTTTGCCGTGTTCGTAGCAAACCATTTGGCGAGGTCGGTCATCTAAATCACCACGCAGAGGAAGCGTGATTTCTCCTGAATCCGCTGTCAGTTCGCCACTTAATAGTGCTACGTAGCGCTTCTCAACGCCGCGAGTAATGAACTGCTTTTGCAAACTCTTGTTCGCGCGGCGAGTGAGTGCAAACACTAATATTCCTGAGGTCGACATATCTAACCGATGCAGTACAAAAGGACCTTCTACGTCGGTAAACATTGCCTCTAAGCGGGTTAGAACCGAGTCTTTGATATTCACTCCGGGTACAGACAAAAACTCAGCGGGTTTGTTGACGACGACAATCGCTTCATCTTGATAGAGGATCTCGATCTCTTTACCGTCAGCGGGGTTTTCAAGCAAAGGATTGTCATCCAGTTCAATCCCCTCAAGCATGTGGCCTAATATCGGATGGCACTTGTTGTTACATGCCGGATAATATTTCTTATGCTGGCGAATTTCGGATTTTGGTGAACGACCCCACCAGAATTCCGCTAATGCAATCGGCTTTAGTTGGTGTGCAAAAGCATATTGCAACAGTTTAGGGGCAGCACATTCGCCAGAACCGGCTGGTGGAATAGGATTCGACGTGCCTTCAAAGATGTCGACCAGCGATTTTTCATCACCCTGCTGATTTAAAAACTGATATTGCGAGAACAGTTTTTTCTGCAAAGCAGCAGAAAGCTGCTTACGCTTTTCTTTGAGTTCTTCGAGCTGATTCTGATGTTGTTCAAGTTCCGCTTGAAGCAGCGATAACTCGTTATCCCACTTTTGCTTGAGATGCTTGAGCTGATTCTTTTCAGTGACGCTCTGTTGTGCAAGTTGTTCAAAAAGCTCAGTTATCTCATCGTTAGACATGTTTTCAGGCGGTGTTTGACGCAATAATTTGCGCTGCTTGCGTCCTTCAATCATCACTTGACGATGGGTTTCAATTTCTTGCTCTGCTTGCTTTTGACAAGCTTGAATCGCCTCAGTTAACTGCGCAGAAATTGGCGACTCATTCAGCTCTCGAACTTGGCGGTTAATCTCTGCAATTTGATTGGCTTCCAAGCGGAAGAAGGTCTCGTCTTCAAAACGATCAAATACTGGCGGCACGAAGTGAGGCTGTTGCAGCTTTTCCGCCAGCAGACCAGAAAAGGCGGAGAGGTAACCTAGTTCGCCTTTTTGATTTTGTACCACTAACACGCCAAACATTTTGCCGTGAGAATCGGGTTCATTTTCAGTGAGCCCGAAAGGGTGTGTCCAATCGGTCTGAGTTTCAATATGTTGCTGTAGCTCTTTGGCGGCGACTTCACTTAGCGGATGAGGTTCATAGCAAAACGGAAAAGTAAAACGCTCCGGTAATGTGTATTCAGAAATGTCAGTCTGAAATGGGGTAAAACAATGATCGGAGTGCTTCATAACGTTGGAACCTCTTTTAGGTCAACAAAACCTAGATAGATATAAGCGCGGAATTTTACTGGGCACAGAGGGAAAATCCATCATTTTGTTTGTTTTCCCATAATCACCAGAACGATGCCGCCGAGAATCAGTGCGCTGACAAGGGTCAGGTGCAGGGTAAATACTTCTCCCACCAGTAGGGTTCCGCCTGCTATGGCAATCACAGGTACAGACAATTGAGCGACAGAAGCCTGCAACATAGTCAGATGACTGATCACTCGATACCACAAAATGTAGCCAGCAGCAGAAGCAATACTGCCGGAAAGCAAAGCGAGGACGATACCTTTGGAGGAGCTTGAATCTAGGTTCACCATCCACGGTGTCAGTAATACGCAAAGTAGCCCGGCAACCCAAAATCCTTGAGAAATGGCTGAAATAGGGTTGCCGCTGTTGCGGCCGACCAGAGTAAAGACAGCCCATGCTAACCCCGAAAGAATCATCAACAGAGCGGAGAGAATATCGGGTCTGGTGACACTGGGCGCCATGAGATAAACAAATCCGGATATAGAAACAACTAACCCTACAAGTTCTAATGCGTTGATTCTGTTCCCTTGGAAAAAGTGCGCCGCAAGTAAGCTAAGTTGCACCGTACCAAACAGAAGCAGAGCGCCTGTTCCGGTTGAAAGCTCCAAGTAGGCAATAGAAAAACACAATGCATAAGTAAACAGAGCCAATCCTGCTTTGATGGCGAACATCGGCTGGTAGCGCCTCTCTGTCTTTTTCACCATCACACTGTGTAAAACAATCAAAGTAATGGCCCCTGAAACCAGACGAAGGTAAGTAAAGGTGGTGGCATCAATTGTTTGGTCTTGCAACGCTAGGCGACACAAAATGGAGTTTGCTGCGAAAGCAAACATGGTAACGACAGTTAAGAAAACAGGTGACACTATGATTAACCTTCTTGTTATGTTCTGGATAATTTAAGGTTAAACACATGTATACAACAAACTTTAATTTACTTTGATAATCAAACTAACTACACTTTAGAAAATTTGATTATCAAAGTATTTATTATGCAAACTCCAAGTTGTCCTCAAACGCAGACGTTTTCATACACCAATGAGAAAGGTGAAAAACGTACCCTTTATGTTTTATTGCTTACGGTTGTCACCATGGCAGTCGAGATTGTTGCGGGTAGTTTTTATGGTTCTATGGCCTTGCTTGCTGATGGCTGGCATATGGGTACACACGCCGCTGCGTTTTGTATCACGTTGTTCACTTATCGCTATGCCCGTAAACATGAGAAAACCCGAGCGTACACCTTTGGTACTGGTAAAGTCGGCGTTTTGGGTGGATACACAAGTGCAATCGGCTTAGGTTTGGTGGCGTTAGTAATGGCTGGCGAATCCATTCATCGCTTGTTTAATCCGCTAAGTATTCAGTTTAATGAAGCGATTATTGTTGCTGTCGTAGGTCTTGTAGTAAACGTCGCCAGTATGTTTTTATTGCACGACCATCACGACCATCACGACCATCACGACCATCACGACCATCACGACCATCACGACCATCACGACCATCACGACCATCACGACCATCACGACCATCACGACCATGCTCATGAGCATCATCATGATCACAACCTTACGGCGGCTTACATGCATGTGCTGGCTGATGCGTTAACTTCGTTATTGGCTATCGCGGCTTTGATCGTCGGTAAATATTTAGGTTGGGTGTGGTTAGACCCAATCATGGGTATTGTTGGTGCTCTTGTGATCACTAAGTGGGCAGTAGGTTTAATGAAGCAAACAGCGCCTATTTTGCTTGATGCTCACATCAGCCATGACTATGAAACGAAAGTGCTCGCCAAACTTACTCAAGCAGGCGCAAAAGTCATTGATATTCACGTTTGGAAAGTGAGTGCGAATCATTATTCTGCGGCGATACGAATGTCTGCTGAGTCGAATAAAGATGCACTGTACTTTAGACAGGTGTTGAAAGAGTTTGATAGACTCCACCACCTTACGCTAGAAGTAAACCCGCTTTAAAGGCTATGACATATGCACCAGTTGACCGAGCTTAACAACCTGATTACTGAGTTCTACGACAAGATGTCCTCTTGGGAGATGTCCGTTGTTAAAGAAACAGGGTACTCATTGGCTCAAATTCACACTCTTGAGGTGTTAGGCTCTCACGGTGCAATGCGAATGAAAGAGTTAGCGAATCGACTGAGCATTACAACGGGAACACTAACCGTTCAAGTGGAAAAATTGGTTCAGGCGGGGCTAATAGAACGTCAATCCATCGAAGGGGATCGACGTTCTATTCAGGTTACTTTGACTGAAGAAGGGAAAGAGGTGTTTCAACAACACAACGCTTTGCACATGTCGCTCACTGAAGAGCTCACTCGTCGTTTTAGTACCGAGCAGCAAAAGAATCTGGCTCAAATGCTGACGCTAATCAATCAAGAGTTCTAACTCTCTCTAACTTCTCGCTCTAGATCATTGGGACTACGGAAAGCAACATTAGTCCTCCCATCGCTCCGTTAAACCAGCGCACATATTTCGGATGATGCATCCATTGACTAAGCTGTTTACCTGCCGCCGTCCAGACACTGACTGAAGGTACATTCACCATCGCAAATACAATTGCAATAATGGCTAAACCAACCCAGCTGGTGGTGTAGTTGTAAACACTCACTGCGGTCAAAGCCATTGACCAGCCTTTCGGATTCACCCACTGAAACATGGCTGCTGAAAGAAAAGTCATTGGTTTATAGGTCGTACTGCTTTGACTTGGCTTACTAAGCACAATTTTGACAGCCAGATAAACTAAATAGCCTAAACACAGCCAGTGCAGTACCTGTTGAATGATAGGGTATTGTTGGAATACGCCTATCAAACCTATGCCCACCAAAATGATCATGATGCTAAAACCGAAAGTGACACCAGCCATATGAGGAATGGTTTTCTTGAAGCCGACATTCGCTCCAGACGTCATCAACATAATGTTGTTTGGACCAGGGGAAAATGTGGATACAAACGCAAACATCACTAAAGGCCACCATTGATATAAATCCATTTTCTCTCCTGCTATTGTTATCAAATGATGGAAAAATTGTAATTGGATGCCAACGCAATTTTGTGCTTATATTTGTGTCTACTGCAATTTATAAGCAATAAAATTTAGCTATGGATAGATTTGACGAAAGAATATTGTTTGAGCTTCAGGCCGACGGAAGAATCTCAAATGTCGAGCTGGCGGAAAGGGTGGGATTATCGCCTTCGGCTACGTTAAGGCGAGTGCAGGAACTGGAGAGAACCAAAGTGATCAAAGGTTATCGCGCTGTATTGGACAAAAATCAGTTAGAAGTCGGTTTTATTGCCTATGTCTCTATAGGTTTGAATAGCCATACCAAGCAGTCGCAACTCGCATTTGAAGATCATGTTCGTTATGCCAAGGAAGTGGTGGAATGCCATAACATTACAGGCATGAATGAGTATCTGCTGCGCGTGGAAACTAAGGATCTAAATTCGTATAAGCGCTTTCACTCAAATGTCTTGGGTGAAAGTCCACAAGTGAAATCCATCTCGACCATGGTGGTGATGGATTCGCCGAAAGATGAACGGCAATAGAGATTCGAAAACGTACAATACAAAAAAGGCGATGGATTTTAACCATCGCCTTTGTGTTTATGTTAGGGCTACAAACGGTTTAAACGCGGAAGTGGCTAAGTTGTTCTTTCTGCTGCTCTGCAAGTGCAGACAGTTCTTGGCTTGCTGCCGCTGACTGGGTAATACCAGCAACGTTCTGGCTTACCAATTCATAGATAGTTGCCAAGTTGCGGTTAATATCCGAAGTCACATGGTTTTGTTCTTCAGAAGCTGAGGCAACTTGCGTGTTGATGCCATTCAGTTCCGAAATCGCCAGACTAATATTGTTGAGATATTCACTTACCTGATCGCCCAATGCTTGATTGGTTTCAATCATCTTCAAGCTCATATTCATACTGTCATTCGCAATGCCAGATTTGCTTTGCAGCTCTTCAATGATGAGCTGAATTTCCTGAGTAGATTGCTGAGTACGTGCCGCGAGCATACGGACTTCGTCGGCAACGACAGCAAAGCCACGACCGCTTTCTCCGGCACGCGCCGCTTCAATTGCCGCGTTCAAAGCCAGCAAGTTGGTTTGTTCAGAAATGCCTTCAATCACTTCGATGACCTGACCAATTTGCTCAGACTGTTCTTTCAAACCATTCACAACCAATGCTGCTTCATTAAGCTGGCGAGCCATATCGATACTTGCTTTGTGGCTTTGTTCGAATATCGCCAAGCTCTCTTTTGCTTGCTGATTTGCTTGTTGCGCAGCTTGTTCTGCTTGAGAAGCATTGTCGGTCACACTCTGAGCGGCACTTTCAAGCTGGTTTACCGCTGAAGCCACTTGTTCCACTTCTTGCTTTTCTTGGTCAGAGTTAACACTTGATTGTGTCATCACTGCCGCAAGTTCTGTTGAAGCTGAAGCGACTTCGACACTAATACGGATTAATGTTTCAACTGTTTGGCGCAGCTGTTTGGTTGTGGCGTTGATGTCTCGAGTTAGCGCACTCACTTCGTTGTTGCCTTCAACTTCAGCTTCAACTAGCAAGTTACCTTTCGCAACTTCACGCATAATCGTTTGTAGACTCTGAATCGGCTTAACGATGATACCCGCTAAAAGCCAACTGCAAAGTGCTGCAAGAATCAACACGGTGACAAATCCAATCATGGAGTTTTGCATTACTGTACCGTGATGATTTTCGGAAGCTCTGACACTTTCCAGCGCAAGCACGTTGAGCCTGCTTGAAAGTGCTTCAATCGCTTTGACCATTTGCGCGCCAGCATCTCTGTACGCGGCAGAGGCTTGCTGATATTTACTGTCAAAGCTTGAATCAAGATTGGTTTGGTTATGCTTAGTTTTAAGCAAGGGGATCATAGTGTTAAGAGAGTAATCTACATAGTACTTCATCGCTTTTTGTAACGAGGTAACTTCTGGCTGTAGACCTTGAACTGTGTTTAGAGATTGAAGAAGCTGAAGGTTCTTTGCTTCGTTCTCTTTTAGTACGGATTGAAGACGTGCGACTTCGTCAGGAGTGAACAAACTATAGATAGCACTGATGCGCATACTATAGGTGTTGTTAACAATATTAGTAACATCATCTTTGTGCTCAACAAGCTGCTCGGTGGATTGAGTAACATTTTTGAACGCAGTTTTAAGACTTGATGAGCTATATGTAATACCAACAGTCAGAAGAAGCATAGTAACAAGCACAGGCACGACAACCTGTAACTTGATAGACAACCCGGAGATCAGCTTTCGCATGATTTATCCTTATGTAAATAGTAGTAATTATTATTTGATATTTTTGTAACTTAGGGAGTTTATCGATTTAGAGTAATAATTCAATTATCTCTAACTTCAAAATAGTCAAGTTTTGCCTAGTATTTGAGCATTTGTGCTGCCTTTTTGAAGATTGTCTGATTTTTACTCAGATGATAACGTTCCCAATTGAAATTTTATTTGAAATGAGAAACTGGGTACATATGTTTTGAGGGCTTTATTTCAATTTGTCATGCAGTTTTCAACGAACTGAAACACAACTGTCACATTTGGATTCTAAAGTGAATCCCGTTCCAGTAAATCAACGGCAAATAAATTAGCCACTTAAGGAAAGAATGTGATGAAAAAGACAGTAATCGGTGCAATCGCTCTTCTAGGCGCCCTAGCAATTAGCCCTGTTTCCGCAAAAGAAACTATCTCAGCAGTGGGTTCTAGCAGCGTAACACCACTGATGGAAGTTTTCTCAGAAACATACATGAAAACAAACTCGGACGTTTTTATTGAAGTACAAGGCCCAGGCTCTTCTGCTGGTATCAAAGCAGCGAAGAATGGCAGTGCAGATATTGGTATGTCTTCTCGTGGTCTGAAAGACTCTGAAAAAGAATCAAACCTAGTAGAAGAAGTGATTGCTCGCGATGGTATCGCGGTAGTTGTTCACCCAAGTAACAAAGTGAAAGGCCTAACAGCAGAGCAAGTTTCTGAAATCTACAAAGGCGAAATCACTAACTGGAAACAAGTTGGTGGTGAAGACAAACCAATCGTAGCAATCACTCGTGATACAGCTTCTGGTACTCGTGGCGCGTTCGAAGAAATCATGGAACTTAAGAAAAAAGTTTCTGGTAAAGAAGTTTCAGCTATCTCTCAGCGTGCACAAGTTGCGAACGGTAACGGTGGTCTAAAAACTATGGTTGCTTCTAACCCATATGCGATTGGCTACATCTCTCTAGGTACTGTAGACGGTTCTGTTCATGCTCTTGCAATCGACGGTAGCCCTGCAACTGTAGAGAACGTTAAATCAGGCAGCTACAAAGTTGCTCGTCCTTTCCTAGTGCTTTACAAGAAAGGTGCTCCATCTGCATCAACGCAAAAGTTCCTAGATTGGATGCTATCGGATGAAGCTCAAAAAATCGTTGCTTCACACCACTACATCTCAGTGAACTAAGATTTAAATATTTAAGCTTTGCTCAGCCCGCCTTGGGCTGGGCTTTTGTATTACATACCGGCGAACTAATGAATGTTAGCTAGCTCGGTAGGTGAGATTGAGAACATCTATGACCATCGCAAATAGTGACAAGCTTATGGATATCGAAAAGACGCAAGCAAAGCGTAAACTGCGTGCACAAAAGCGCGTAGATTGGAAGGAGCGTTTCTTCCACGGTTTGTTTTTGACGAGTGCCGTTATCGGTATCGTTTCTCTAGCTGTTATTGCCTACTTCATCGTTAGAGAGAGTATTCCTGCATTCCAAGAAGTTGGCGTTTCTGGAATCGTTCTTGGCCAAGACTGGTTACCTCCGGCGTTATACGGTGTGGCTACCATGATTGTGGCATCGGTTGTTTCTACTTTCGGAGCGGTAATTGTTGGTGTTCCTATCGGTGTGCTGACGGCAATTTTTATCGCAGAGATTGCTCCTAAAAGTGTTGCGGACATCATTCGCCCAGCGGTTGAATTATTGGCGGGTATCCCTTCGGTTGTTTATGGCTTCTTCGGCCTAGTCATTATCGTTCCACTAATCCAGAACATTTTCCAAGTACCGGCGGGTAACACAATCCTAGCTGGGATTATTGTTCTTGGTGTGATGATTCTGCCAACTGTAATCACTGTATCTGAAACGTCGATTCGAGCTGTACCTCACGCTTATAAAGAAGGTTCTCTGGCTCTTGGCGCTTCAAATATCTACACCATTTTCAAACTTCTCGTTCCGGCGGCACGTTCAGGCATTATGACTGGCGTGATTCTGGGCATTGGCCGTGCACTTGGTGAAACCATGGCGATCATCATGGTGATGGGTAACGCGCCAGCAATGCCTGAAGGTATTCTTGACTCTGCGCGTACTTTAACGGCGAACATTGCGATTGAAATGTCTTATGCCAGTGGCGTTCACGCCAACGCGCTGTATGCAACAGGTGTTGTGTTGCTTGTGTTTATCATGATGCTTAACGCGGCTCTTCTGTACCTAAACCGTGAGAAAGCGAGGTAACGATTATGAGTTTCGCAAATCAAAAAAGAGCGGATCGCGCAAAACTAAAACAAGCACGTGAATTTAAAGACAACGTTTTAAGAGCGTTTATCTGGCTTGCGGCGGCTTTAACGGTTGGTTTTCTGTTCTGGATTATCTGGTACATCCTATCTAACGGTTTAAAACACGTGGATTGGGCCTTCGTCACGGACGACTACACTCGTACTGGTGATGAACACGGTATTTTCCCGATGATCATCTCAACCATTTATATGGTGGTAGCTTCAATCGCGGTTGCGGCACCGATGGGTATCATGACGGCGATCTATCTTACCGAATATGCCAAAGTCGGCAGTAAGCTGGTGAAGATAATCCGTTTCTGTACCGAATCATTAGCGGGTATTCCATCGATCATCTTTGGTCTGTTTGGTATGACGTTCTTTGTTGTGATTCTTGGTTTAGGATTCTCGATTCTTTCGGGTGCATTAACCCTAAGTATCCTGATTC
Organism: Vibrio sp. A1-b2; assembly: GCF_021726015.1. NCBI lineage: Bacteria > Pseudomonadati > Pseudomonadota > Gammaproteobacteria > Vibrionales > Vibrionaceae > Vibrio > Vibrio sp. A1-b2. Next base: position 294,330 of record NZ_JAKKCI010000003.1, on the reverse strand, counting down.
TGCCAGTGATCATTCGTACCACAGAAGAAGCATTAATGGCGGTACCACAAACGTATCGCGAAGGCTCTTATGGTCTTGGCGCTTCAAAAATTTACACCATCTGGCGTCTCATTTTGCCAAGTGCGATCCCAGGTATTCTAACTTCTGTCATTTTGAGTATTGGCCGCGTTATCGGTGAATCAGCACCGGTGTTCTTAACCGCAGGTATGGTAGCTCGTGTTCCTGATTCTCTTTTGGATTCAGGTCGAACATTGACGGTTCACCTTTACAAACTGACAACTGAACTATTCACGATTGAAGAGTGGAATCAAGCGTACGGAACAGCCACTGTGCTGATTGTTGTTGTGTTGCTCATCAACATGGTTACCAAGTTAATCGCTAAGCGATTCAACACGGCAACTTACTAATCCGATACGACTGACAGAATTTAAGAGACACGACAATGAACAAATTTAATATTGAAAATCTGGATTTATTCTACGGCGAAAACCAAGCGCTGAAATCTATCAACCTGCCAATTCCTACTCGTCAAGTGACGGCGCTGATTGGTCCATCTGGTTGTGGTAAATCAACGCTATTACGCTGCTTGAACCGCATGAACGATCTTATCGAAGGCGTCACCATCAAAGGCAAGCTTGAGATGGATGGTCAGGATATTTATGGTAACGTTGATGTTGCAGATATCCGTATTCGTGTAGGTATGGTTTTCCAAAAGCCGAACCCATTCCCTATGAGCATCTACGAAAACGTGGCGTACGGTCTGCGTGCTCAAGGTGTGAAAGATAAGAAACATATTGATGAAGTGGTAGAACGTTCACTGCGTGGTGCAGCGCTTTGGGATGAAGTGAAAGATCGTTTGAAGTCACACGCGTTTGGTTTATCGGGTGGTCAGCAGCAACGTCTATGTATTGCTCGTACTATCGCAATGGAACCGGATGTGATCCTGATGGACGAACCGACGTCAGCTCTTGACCCAATTGCAACACACAAAATTGAAGAGTTGATGGAAGAGTTGAAGAAAAACTACACCATCGTTATCGTTACTCACTCAATGCAGCAAGCGCGTCGTATTTCTGACCGCACCGCATTCTTCCTGATGGGGGAGTTAGTTGAGCATGACGATACTCAGGTGATTTTCAGTCAACCAAAAGATGACAGAACAAAAGGCTACGTGAACGGTGATTTCGGTTAATCGCAACGCATTCACCAAAGAGATGTCATCACTGACAATGCTTACTGGCTAACACTATATAACTATAAAGCGATGGTAACCTTGCCCCTCATAATGAGGGGCCTTTTTTTTGATGCTTCATTACATACATTTTTTGGTCGGCAATGTGAATTAATTGGTTAATGTCGTTAGCATCATTTGGATAGGAGCTGATGCCAATACTGGTATTTAAAGCGCGATATTGATTGTCGCCGACAACAAATTCGTGTTCAAAACACTGCTCAATAAGACTTTTCATCCCTTCTAGCTCCAGCGGCTCTACACTGTTAATAATGAGTGCAAACTCATCACCACCCATACGGAAAAGTTCATAATCGAAGGTCGGAATATGAGACAAACGTTTGGTTACCTGTTGTAAAACAGAATCACCAGCCAAATGCCCAAAGTCATCATTGATGGCTTTAAAACCGTTGAGATCCAACAGGAACAGCGAGTAATGACTACTATTAGGTCGATGTGAAATGGAGCGAAACATCGACAATCGGTTGCCGATATCGGTCAGCGGGTCCGTTAACGCTAACAAACGATGGTATTGAGCTTCTTTGTACCAAATGAAACTCACCAATCCGATAGAGAAAAACAATAGCAGAATGAGTGCATATTGAATATTAGTCACATACTCAGCTTGCGCCTTCTGCTCTAAATACATAGGGCTTTGAATTTTGAAGTTATCGTTAATGTATTGAATCACGTCCTGATAAAGAGCTTCGGTTCTCGTTGTGAAATTAGCGAGTGACTGCTCGTCGTTAATGCTCACCAATAAGGATTCTAGTAGCTTGAAATGGTCAAATGTATTTTTGAAGTAGTGCAGCGTGCCGTCTATTTCTAAGAATTCATCCGCTTCGCTGTTATGTAAAATCAGATCAAAACGGCTCCAAGTAAGCTCATATTTTAGCTTCACATTTTCGAGATCTTCTGGGGTATCGAGAGCATGAGGCATGATAGATACCAGCTCTGTAAACTCTTTGGTTAGGTAGAACAAAAACCAAGTGGCTTTATGTTGCTTATAGGTGTAGGAACGAGCTAACTCCTTGGTTGAAGTTAGCGTATAGAGATTAGCGATCATTAAAACAACAGAGACGATCAGTAATAACGTCTTTGTTCGTTGAATTAAAGGATGTAACTGCTTACTTTGAGAGGCTGCAATCATTTGTATTTAATCGATATCTCTTTGATTTGCCATACCATTTGAGTGTGGTATTCCGGCGTATCTGTTTGCGGAAACGTTGACATATCGTAAATAAACCAGAATGGGCCTTTGTCGCGTACTCGCATGGGTTCGCCATTAATGGCGTAAGCCACAATTGGAGTGTAGCGCTTCAAATCATCAATAGAAGTTGTGGATGAGTAGTCGTTCAAAGCGATAAAGGAAACACTGGCTACATCTTTGGTTTTTAAATAACTCAACAAATCGATCATGGTGAAACCAGTAAAGACTGCGGCGTCAGGGTTGCTTCCCCAAGGAGTGCTAGTGGTAAAACTCACAACAGGTAACTCGCTTTTGAGCTGATGCATCGACAATACAACTGGTGCTTGATCTGGCAGTCTTACAGTTAAGTCATACGCTGACGCGAAAGTACTAATAAAGAGTAGAGAAGCAGCTAAAATCCGTTTCATTCCATTCATTCACTTTTATATGTTGAGCGCTATTTGTACATAAATCGTCTGCAAAACGATCTATTAAGAGTTTTCCTACGAAATTATACGGTGCATATCTAGCCAGTTCTATTTTTTATTAAGACTTATAGTGCTTAAGCTAGGTTGTTTAGGACTAATAACTGGAGTTTTATGCAATGAGGTGAATGAAATTCTGAGGATAGATATGGAGGGAGTTTTATATCATTTCAGCACAAGGGAATAAAAAAGGCTTCAACGAGTGAAGCCTTTTGTTTGCGAGTCTGAAATTAGAAAATCAAATGTGCAACACCAGCGATAACCGGTAGTGTGATTAATGTACGTAGAATGAAGATAACAAACAGTTCTACGAAGTTAACCGGAATACGGCTGCCTAGCATTAGCGCACCGACTTCAGACATGTAAATAAGCTGAGTAACAGACATTGCTGCGATAACAAAGCGAGTCATCTCATTATCAATTGAAGCTGCAAGGATTGCAGGAATGAACATGTCTGCAAAGCCAACCACAATTGTTTGAGATGCTTGAACCGCTTCTGGTACGCCTAATAGCTCTAGGTAAGGAATAAATGGTTGACCTAGAATCGAGAACACAGAGGTGTATTCAGCAATAACAAGAGCAACAGTACCTAGACCCATAACAACTGGAAGTACACCGAATACCATGTCGATAGCGTTACGAATACCTTCGCCAAACACTGACTTGAATGATTTCACTTGGCCAGCTTTCGTTAGTGCAAGCTCCATACCCCAAGAAAAAGACGAGTGACCTGCTGGAATCGTATCTGCATCCGCATCAGGTTTTGAACCATCAATGAAAGTGTTCTTCTTCAAGCTTAATGGTGGCAGGCGAGGAATAATGATCGCCGCAACAAAACCAGCTAAACAGATAGCGCCGTAAAATGGCAGGAATAAATGTTCCAATTCTACCTGAGCAATAACCACTAGACTGAACGTGATAGATACTGCTGAGAAGGTTGTACCGACAACAGCTGCTTCACGTTGAGTGTAGAATTTGTCTTCATATTGCTTACTTGTCAGTAGGATACCTACGCTGCCGTCACCTAACCAAGAAGCCACACAGTCAATTGCACTGCGGCCCGGTAGGTTAAACAGAGGACGCATGATTTTGCTTAGTAGCGCGCCCATTAGTTCTAACAAACCAAAGTTAAGCAGTAGTGGCAGTAGCAGACCTGCAAAAATGAACACCGAGAATAGCGTTGGTAATAAGCTTTCCAGAACTAAACCACCCGTGTCTCCTTCCCAGATAGCTTCAGGACCAACTTTGAAGAAAGTCATGATTACCGCTGCACCGCCAATGACACGTACAGCTAACCATAACCAAGAAGGGTTAAATAGGTTGTTTAAGAATGGCTTCTCAACAATGAATGCCGGTTTGAAAAGTTTCGTCGCAAAAGAAGCAACCGACATAAATGCAATAATAGTGGTAATAATTGCAACTAAAGAGTCACCAAACAAAGCTTGTACTGATTTTGCTAATACAGCGACAGGAATGGTGAATGAACCGTCATAACTGATCGGTGCCATAAATAGGAACACCCCGATCAGAGAAGGGATCAGGAACATCCATAAACTTCCAGAAGATTTCTGTTCTACTGGAGTATCTAGTGTTTGAGCGTTATCTTGCATTATTTTTCTCGTGTTACTACTAGTCAATTAACACCATGTCCTTGGTATATTAATTCACTAAACATCCGTATTTACTCATTGGCGCGAGAATATCTATTTTTTGAAGCCTAAGCAATACTATTCATCAAAAAAGAGTAAATATTCATTCCTTTGCACTCTGAGAATGGCAAATCATGGTGATTTGTTTCGTTATTGTTACACTGGTGAAGGATTTGTATAAAATCATTTGTGTGCTTAATGTGAAGTTGGGCACAGACTTGTAGATCGAAATGCGGGTCGAAAGAGGTTTGCTTTCTATAAGTTACAGAATTATAAAGAAAAGCTCTTGGTTATTCGACCAAGAGCTAGAATCTAAGGATTGACAAGGGGAGATGTTTGCTTTTTCGCGTTAGGTTGGGTCTGAATTTGTTAATGAATTTTTATCGATGGTATTTAAGCTGATACGTAACGCGTCATCGAATTCTTTATACACATTCTCTTCACCCACAAGTTGAATAATTCCCGCCCTGTCGAGCTTTTGGGTGACACGCGGATTTGCACCTGATATGAGTACCGTGACATTTTTATGATGGAAGTTTTCGATGATTTCTTCGAGAGCTTGCAGTCCGGTAATGTCCATAAACGGTACCCATCTTAAACGGATGATAAGAATCTTCGGAGTTTCCTGAATGCTGGTCATCACACGTTCAAACGTTTCCGCTGCGGCAAAAAAGAACGGTCCATCGAGTGCATAAATAGCCAATTCTCGTGGTAATGCGCTCTTTCCATGACGCTGTAAATCAGGGGTTAATTCTTCAGGTGTTGATGCTTTCACTTCAACGCTTGAAGCCATGCGTTTAACAAAGTGAAGAATAGCAATAATCACACCTATGTTTACCGCCACTACAAGGTCTGCAAAAACAGTCAAGCTAAAGGTAATAAGCAGAATAACCACATCCGCCTTGGGAGCGCGTTTAACCAGTTTAACGAAGTGTGGAATTTCACTCATATTCCAAGCAACGACGAATAGAATCGCGCTAAGCGTTGCCAATGGAATGTTGACTGCCAGTGGCGCTAAAACGAGTAAGATGACGACAAGTGTTAAGGCGTGAATAATGCCGGCTAGTGGGCTATTACCCCCATTGCGAATATTGGTTGCGGTACGGGCAATAGCGCCTGTAGCTGCAATACCACCAAAAATAGGTGCGATGATATTGGCAATGCCCTGGCCCACTAACTCTTGGTTTGAATTGTGTTTGGTGCCCGCCATACCATCAGCAACAACCGCAGAAAGTAGAGATTCAATTGCACCGAGCATAGCGATAGCAAAGGCAGGACCGATCAACTGAATAATCTGAGAAAAAGAGATATCAGGGACGGAAAGCTCTGGTAAACCTTGAGGAATACCTCCAAAAGCTGAACCTATGGTACGCACGCCATCAAAGCCGATGACATACTGCAATGTGGTCACCACTACCAGTGCCAGTAAAGGTCCCGGAATGCGTGACAACTTTGGAATTTTAGGCGCTGCAATGACCAATACCAAAGATAATAAGGCTAATAAGGTGGTTGTTAAGTGAAATTGTGGGAACGCGTGGAAAATAGAAATCAGTTTTTGATGAAAATGCGCACCGCTGATCTGAGGCAGACCAAAGAAATCTTGCCATTGACCGACCCAAATGATGACGCCAATACCACTGGTAAAGCCGACGATAACAGGATCTGGGATATAGCGAATGATACTGCCGAGTTTGGTTACACCAAGAACAAGCAGAATGACACCCGCCATCATGGTCGCGATTTGTAATCCACCAACGCCATGCTGAGCAACAATCCCCGCCAAAATAACGATAAATGCGCCAGTAGGACCTGCGATTTGAACTCGCGAGCCGCCAAATATAGAAACAATTAAGCCAGCAATAATTGCAGTATAAATACCTTGTTCAGGTTTCACCCCTGATGCAATCGCGAATGCCATTGCTAAAGGAAGAGCAACCACCCCGACAATCAATCCCGCACTTAAATTGTTTAACCAATGCTTACTTTTGAACAGACCTGCTTTATGGGATTCATAGATGGCAAACATATCAATAGCCTTAAATATGGTGTGGTAATCGAACGGCGTCTGATTCTACGCTCATTTCCTATCCTGTAAAGGTAGGATTCAGATAGATTTTTAGCTGCAAAGTTTCCCTAGATTACAGTGCCTCGCGGGTAAAAATGACACTATAGCAAAGCGATCGTAATGAATTTTTACTAATAGTCTGTTGGCTTAGTACTCTCAAAGTCGGAAGGCTTGAGTTATAGTGTCCGCGCCTTATAAAACATCAAACTATAAACATTATGAAAAAACGTCTTTTACCTATTCCTCTGATTTTGCTCACTCCTATTGTTTTACTCGTTATCGTTGTGGTGGCGGGGGTCTATCGCTTCTCACTTTCTGATCAAGAGATCATGGCGAAATTTCCTACCACAACAATAAAGCAAGACCCGATCGCTCAAGCTGTTTTTGGATTGGACGTACCCAACCCAATCACCGTTCCGGTTCCTGAAACCCCAAGCTTTGCATTTATGGAGTCTTGGGATGAGCAGCAGCGCTGGGTGGGCGGCACTTATGATTCGGGAAGCGAGCGTGGCTCTGTCGCATTGGATACTCAACTAATGCTTAAACTGGAAGGCTTTGAAGAGCAACATGGTTACCTTTCGGTGATTCGTGTTTCGAATCAGGGCTCAGGCGTGTTCAACTATTTAGCCTTATTTAAATATGACTCACTCAGATCTCGAATGGTGATGGTCAGCAGCCAGCTTTTAGGGGATCGTGTTGATGTACAATCGTTGGTACAAAATGGTGGCAACGTAACCGTGACACTTTTAAGCCATGAAAATAATGTGGCTTTTTCTGAGGCAGCAACGGAATCTGTGTCTATACTGTTTTCGATATCGGAGAAATATCAGCTATCTCTATCCAATTAGGAACGCAGTTTCAGCAGGGTAGGTGCATAGTAGGATAATGGCTTAGTGATACTCAGTTGTTTGAGGAAACTTCTTGGCTGAAGTTGAAAGTTTATTTTTGAGTTTCTATCATTTGCCTAGCAGAACACTTTTTGAGCAAAAAATGGAGTTTGACATGATTAATAAGCGTTTCTTTAAGACAAAAGATGAAGTAGAAGTGACATTTGAGCTGGATGCACCTGATGTCGCATCGAATGTCGCTATTGTTGCTGATTTTCTTGATTGGCAGCCTCAGCCGATGAAGAAAGTTGCAAAATCCAGTGTGTTTAAGTTTAAAACCCGCCTACCAAAAGATTCTAATTACCAGTTCCGTTATCTTTTAGACGAAGAACTTTGGGTGAATGATCCACAGGCTGATCAATATATTCCCAATGGCTATGGCGAAGATAACTGCATGGTATCCACACACCAATAAATTAGTTTAGATACCATATAGTTAAAAGTAATGTTGATTGGCTACTGAAGGCTAAACTTGCACTATAAACAGTACTTCTAAAAAGGCACTTTTGTGCCTTTTTACTATTCTTTACTCGCTCAATAATGACTTTTTGTTAAGAAAGCCGTAATCTGTGCCTCTTTTTAAATGATTTACACAGGTAAGGTTGTGCTTTCAAAATCTGTTATTTTGCGATTTTCAGAGCTTTCAAAAAGAAAGAAAGCCTTTGCATTAGGGTTACCTATTGTAGCTGCTGCAGCCATCTTGTTATCGTCAAATCCTGAGTCAAATCAGCGACGTATTGCTTTATCTATCCAAGAATCAGACGTAGTAGAATCGATTTTTGGCGAGTCAAAGCAAGAGAGTTTGCCACTTCCTGATTACGAATATGTAATCAAATCCGGTGATAATTTAAGTAGCATCTTTAATCAGCTTGGTTTTTCCTACCAAGAGCTGATGAAGATAATGGAAACCGACTTAAACTATCTGGCACTGGATACATTGAAGCCTGGCAACATACTGCGTTTCTGGTCAGGCGATAACAAACGAACTCTGGCGAAGATGGAGTTAGAGTTTAGTTTGGTTGAGCGAGCGGTTTATTCGCGTGTTGAAGATGGAAGTTTTGAATATAAGGACGTAACTTTACCTAGCCGATGGAAAGAGTTTGCTCTTGTCGGTGAAATTCGGGGTAGTTTTTCACAGTCTGCGAATAAGGTTGGTTTGGGCAGTGCTGAGATCGATCAAATTGTCGCGTTGTTGAAGGACAAAGTGAATTTTGGCCGAGATTTACGTGCTGGTGACCAGTTTGAAGTGGTGCAATCTCGCCAGTATGTCGGTGAAAAACTGACAGGCAACCGAGAAATTCAAGCGATTAAAATTTATAGCCGTAATAGCGAAGTTTCTGCGTATTTATACAAAGATGGCCAGTATTACGACAAAGATGGCAACAGTCTTCAACGTGCTTTTCAACGTTATCCAACAAAAACACATTGGAGAATGTCATCAGGCTTCGATCCTAATCGTCATCACCCTGTAACTGGACAGTATGCACCGCACAATGGTACGGATTTCGCGACTCCGATAGGTACGCCAATCCTGTCAACCGGTGATGGTGAAGTGATCATGACTCGTAACCATCCGTATGCGGGTAACTATGTTGTGATTAAACATGACAACACCTATAGCACTCGTTATTTGCATTTGAGCAAGATACTGGTGCGTAAAGGGCAAAAAGTTACTCGCGGTCAACGCATTGGTTTGTCGGGTAAATCAGGGCGTGTAACTGGTCCGCATTTGCACTATGAATTGATCGTTCGTGGTCGTCCGGTTGATGCAATGAAAGCGAATATCCCAATGGCAACTTCGGTGCCGAAAAAGGAGATGTCCGTGTTCCTTGCTCGACGTGATCAGCTCGATAAAATTCTCGACTCGAAAGAGAGCATGCTTGCTTCAAATACCAAAGACGTTCCTCAAGAAGGTTAGTCGTTGGTTCATTAATGTTTTAAGAGCCCTATCGTTTGATGGGGCTTTTTTATGTTTTAACCATCTATGTTTTAAAGATGTACGTGAAGATGCTTTGTCTGCCGCTTTACGTATATAATCCGCCGCGTACTTTATTGAGGAGAGATTTTATGCAGCAAAACGAATTTGAAGCTTTAGTAAAAAGCTTATGTGAGAAAGAGAACCTGCCTCAGGCTCTGGAGCTGCTAAAAGCGAGCGAAGATAAAGAGGTTGCGGAAGCGGCTCAGTCGTTAACTGGTCAGTTTGCATTGGCGGAAGTTGATGGTGAGCAACGCATTTATCACGTCTTTTTGCAGCAGGATGAACAAGGCGAAGAGCAAGAGTTTGTCGAGCATATTATGAATGAAGGTGACGATGTGATTAAGTTTGTCGCTTGGTTCTTTGATATCCATTTTGATGTTAAACATAAAGATACTTACCAAGCAGCAGGAAAAACCTATCAGCAGCCGAAAAGAAGCTAACTGAGTTTTCGCAGACAGCTATGAATTTTCAATTAGCATCAGCCTATATGGTGGCGGGTGAAGTGGTTGTTAAACAAGTGATGAAAGAAACGCTTTACGGAAAAGCTAAAGCGAAGAAATCATCGCGTATAAAGATGTTTGTTAAGAAAATCTTTCAGTAATTAAAAAGCCCTGAGGTTAATAGTCTCAGGGCTTTTGCTTAATCGATTGGAGATGGTTTTAGCCAATCTCTTTGCGATGAATCGGATGAACATTTTCTCCGTTCGATAGGCCTTCTTGATTCAAATCTCGCTGCGCTAACCATGTTTCTAAATCGATGCATCCACCTATGTAGTTGCCTTCAATCCAAATTTGCGGAACCGTCACGGGCGTTTTTTCTCCGATAATGGCTTTCACCTCGGGAATCATTCTGTACAGCGCCGCGCCGTCTTTTACCACATCATGGTACTGGTAATTGATGCCAGATTTGTCCAGCAACTGTTTTGCTTTGGCACAGTAAGGGCAGGTCTCTTTACCAAACACGATATTGCCCTTCAACGAGTCACGCTTTGTCCATTCTTTAATCGCAGCTTGTACCAGCAGACCTCGGTTTAGGGCTTCTCCTTGGCTCACGACTTGCCCTTCAAGGATAACAATTGGCGCATGCCAAGCTCCGTGCTTCAAAGGTTCCCACCAATGCGATAGCCAGTCTTTCACTTCTAATTCAACAGGAACGTCTGCGAGTTCGTTTTTAAACGTATCGAGCAGTATGTCTTTTGTCAGTGTGCATTCACCGCACGGAATGTTCACTTTAAATGGGCCGAAGCTGCCTGCCCATCGATATAAAGTTATTTTAATTGGCTTTGTCATGGCTGATAGATACCCAGTTAACCTTCGTTTGATCACTTACAACATAAGAACGAACTCAGGCGGTTTTTATTTCAACGTGGCTCTTTTTTGCTTCCCACTGAGTAATGAAGGCGACAGACAAGATGATAATGATTGCCCCAAGCCATAGTCTACCCGGTGGAACCCAACCGAAAACCATCCAGCCAGCAAGAACATTCAACGGCAGTTTTGCATGGTCGAAAGGCTGTACGAAGGACGCATCCGCTACAGAGTATGCTTTAACTATCGACCACTGAGCTAAGGCTGTCATCGCGCCAGCAGCAATAAGTAATACCCATAACGTACCGCCGACAGGTGTTTGCCATTCAGGAATCGCCAAAAGTAAGTTAAAGGGTGTAATTAACAGCAACAGGTAAACAACCATAGTGGACGGGTTATCGACGGAAGAGAGTTTCTTTACCATCAGTGAATAACATGCCCAAAAAAACGCCGCGCCAACAGGAAGCAGTGTTGCCCAGCTAAAGTCTTCAGCCCACGGTTCAAGAATGATCATTGCGCCGATAAATCCTGTCAGCGTTGCACCCCAGCGAGCGATTCCTACTTTTTCTTTCAGAATTAAGCCAGAGCCGACGGTGGCAAATAGTGGAGATGTCATCAGCAAAGCAATGCCTTGCCAGATAGGCACAGGGTAGGCGAGTGCCCATAACCACAACTGAATACCGATTACGGCTAGGAAAACACGAAATACGTGCCAGCCAAAATGTTGGGTACGTAAAGATCGGCGAATGCCCAGCGTTTTGAGATAGGGAAGGATAACCACAATAGCGACTGCGTATTGAATCAAAGCCACCGTAGTTGAAGTAAGTCCGAACTTGATGGTCGCAATTTGCGTCACGCTGTTCACAACAGCAAAAGCTAACCCCGCTGTTAACATCCAAAAAGCGCCATGGATCGGCTGGTGTTTTCCGTTCATTTGAAATGCTTATACAAAGTAGATAATAGGGTGAATCATACGTTCTATTTATAGTGAAACCAATGTCGATTATCTGTTGAAGCTGTTCAGAATCTTTGAGGTAAGTTACAGATAAAAAAAGACCTCCTAGAAGGAGGTCGAAAGAACATGAAGTGACCAGTGATTTCTGCCTTATCACTGAAAAGAAGCACAAACGCTGCCTGCATTTGTATTTTCTATATAGCATTTACTGTGCCAACAATTATTTTTATTAATTTACAATAAGTTATGAAAATGTTGCGTGTTTGAGCAAGAACGTTATGTGCATCTTCATGGCGCACAACGCTGTGATGTGGTGCAAAAAAAAGACCAAACGAATGTTTGGTCAAAAGGATTTATCTTGGGAGTATTTAAACCAAGCAAACATTATGAGTGACAAATACATAGAGTATCTGACCCAATTTCATTGCTGCGTCTAAAGGTAGACGGATTACGTGACGGTTTGATTTCAACTTGTTGTCATTATTGTGACTTGCAAAAAAAAAGCTCGCACTTGGCGAGCTTGTTGAATACACATGCAAAAAATTAAGCGATTTTTATGCCATTCGCTGTCAGACCAACTGCGATATTGCCACGAGTTGCGTTTGAGTAAGGACATACTTGGTGAGCCGTTTTCACTAGTTCAACCGCTTGCGCGTCTTCAAGATCTAACTGAACATCTAGGCTAACAGTTAGAGCGAAACCACCAGTTTCGTTAGGACCAATACCCACTTCAGCGGTTACAGGAGCGGATTTAAGCGCTACTTTTGCTTCGCGAGCAACATGAAGAATCGCGTTTGAGAAACATGCTGAGTAGCCTGCTGCAAATAGTTGCTCTGGGTTTGTCGCTGTACCGTTACCGCCCATTTCTTTTGGGTAGCTCAAGTCTACAGACAGTAAACCGTCATCTGTTGAAACTTTACCGTTACGGCCTGCTAGTGCTGTTGCTTTAGTTGTGTAGATAGTCGCCATGTTTATCACCTTAATATATGTTGTGTGCAATCTAATTGTTTGCAATATTAAATCGATCTTTAGGTCGAATGCAAGTATATTGTGCACAATTTATTTTTGAGAGAGAGAAACATGAGTCATTGTGGAACAGGCAAGAGTACGGATTCACTTGCTACAGAAGAGCTGTTACTGCTTGATAAACAAGTGTGTTTTCCTTTGTATAGCGCAGCCAACGCTGTGATTCGTGCGTATCGACCATTGCTTGATGCTCTCGATCTTACCTATGCGCAATACTTGGTGATGATGGTACTGTGGGAGACAAACGGTATTAACGTAAAAATTCTTGGCGAGCGATTGCACCTCGATTCAGGCACATTGACTCCGCTGTTAAAGCGTCTTGAAAACAAAGGTATTGTGCTGCGCAAACGTGGTCAGTCTGACGAACGTGTGCGAGAGCTTTTCCTAACGGATGAAGGTTTTGCGCTAAAGCAAAAAGCATTATCGGTACCCAACGCTATGCTATGTAAGTTTGACCTTGAACTGGATGACCTGATTTCGTTAAAAACACTTTGCGAAAAGGTCATTGCGAAGTTGTCCTGAACTTGGAAAATCGGGTCAAAGATCTTAGTTCTAGTAACAGATCCATCAATTTAGTTGTTGAATTGTATGGATAAGATAAAATTTGTGCTCATTCAATGTTCAAGGAAGAAAAATGAACTCGGTTCGATTAGATGAGCAACTGATTTACCCGTCAAAAGTGGTGTGCATTGGACGTAATTATGTTGAGCATATTAAAGAGTTAAATAATGCCATCCCTGATCAAATGGTGGTGTTTAACAAGCCCAACAGCAGCGTAACCTCGATACTGAACTCTTTCCATCAGGAGACTCTGCATTACGAAACAGAGATCTGTTTCATGATTAAAGATGGTCAGTATGCTGCGGTTGGTTTGGGTTTGGATCTCACCAAGCGTGAACAGCAATCTGTATTGAAAAAACAAGGCCTACCTTGGGAACGAGCAAAGGCTTTTGACGGATCAGCAGTGTTCAGCCGTTTTATACCGCTAGAAGGGATTGATATCGCTTCTCTGCATCTGGAGCTACTGATCAACTGCGTTCGAGTACAGGCGGGTGGTGTTGAACAAATGATGTTCAAACCCGATGTCATTTTGCAGGAATTAAAGTCTTACACCACTTTATTTGATGGTGACATCATCATGACAGGCACTCCACAAGGTGTGGGAGAAGTTCATCGCGGCGATGTTTTTCTAGGTCGTCTAAAAAGCGGTGATACCACACTTATCGAGATTGAATGGCCTGCTGAATAATCGGCAGTTGATTTCCTTCTTACCTCTTATTCATATCGGTGATGTGAGAAGGGAAAACAGATTTCGTTTTCCCTTTTCTGGTTTATCCCCAAACAACCAAGTTAAGCACCAGAAATACCGCCATACTCACCACAGTAGTGAGCAGTACGTTGTTCGTTTTCCAAGCAATAATGCCAGCTAGAACCGCAGCCCAAAGATAGGGGTTGCTGACTGAGGTATTAAGCTGACTGTCGTGTGTAAAAACGATCGGTGCCCAAATTGCCGTTAATACCGCTGGGCTGGAATAGCTAAGTAGTTTCTGCACGCCCGGGCTAAGTCTTAGTGGCAGTCTGGGTTCAAGAAATAAATATCGACTGAGAAACACCAAACAGGTCATTGCCAAGATGGAGATAATAATCATGCTTTATCTCCCGTTTCTTTGTTGCTTGGCGTCTTTTTCGTTAAGGCTAGTTCGCTGAAATATCCGGCTAGCATAGCGCCAACGCTGGCATACATTAAGCTGCCGTTTACATTAAAGATTGTCAGAGTGACAGACAGTATTAACGCGGTAATTACGGAAATAAGAATCGGAATGCTCTTAACGTTTGGGATAACAATTGCAATAAAAGTCGCTGCAACTGCAAATTCTAAACCAATAGAATTGAGCGACGGAATGTAACTTCCCGCTACAATGCCGACCAAAGTGGCTAAGTTCCAGATTAAATAGAAACTGAAGCCAGCCCCCAATGCATACCAGCGGTTAAACTGTTTTTCACTTTGTTGACCACATAATGCAAACAGTTCATCAGTAAGCAGAAACCCGAGAATCACACGCCAACGGGTAGGTAGTGGGCTGATTTTTTCTCTCATCGAGACACTATAAAGAAAGTGCCGCGAAGTAATGAAGAAGGTGGTGATCAGCATGGTCATTAAGCCTGCGCCCGCTTTTATCATGCCTGTTGCGACCAATTGAGCGGAACCCGCAAATAAGATTGCCGACAAAGCTTGGCTTTCAAAGGGGTTAAGCCCAGCCTCAATTGCAAAGGAACCTGCGAGCAAGCCCCAAGGCAGAACCGCGACACTGAGAGGCAGCATGGCAACTGTGCCCTGCCAAAAAAGCCGTGGTTTGGAGTCTACTGCGTGGTGCGGCATCGCCGTACTATTCATAAATCGTCCTTAATATCATGGTTCCCCTGATTTATTTGAGTAGGTTGGGGAACCGTTAAATTCCATCTTATTGGTTAATGATCATTCGTCGAACAAAGGCGCTTCTTTCGGCTCAATCATGAGTGTGCGAGTTGGGTAGGCGATATCCGCACCATTTTGATGAATGATATCCATCACTTTCAGCATCACGTCCTGTTTCACTTCGTGAAAACGAACCCAGTTAATGGTTTCCGTGAAGGTATAGATAAAGAAATCGAGGGATGAAGCGCCAAATGCATTGAAATTAACTATTAAGGTTTGCTGCGCATCGATATCTTCGTGGTTTTCTAACATTTCACGAACTTGAGCCACAATCGTTGCCATCTTATCGGCATCTTGATAACGCAAACCGATGGTTTCATAGATGCGGCGGTTCTTCATGCGTGACGGGTTTTCAACAATAATGTTGCTGAATACAGAGTTCGGTACATACAGTGGTCGTTTGTCGAATGTACGTATGATGGTCATACGCCAACCAATACGCTCAACAGTGCCTTCAATTTCGCGGTCTGGAGAGCGAATCCATTCTCCTACTTTGAAAGGGCGATCGAAGTAAATCATCAGCCCGCCAAAGAAGTTCGAAAGTAGATCTTTTGCCGCAAGACCGACGATCAAACCACCTACACCACCAAAGGTTAGTAAGCCTCGTAAGCTCACACCCAGCGTTTGCATCACCGTGAGTAAACCTATCGTCAAGATGATGAGACGAGCCACTTTACTCGCGGCTTGTATGGTTGTTTCATCACGACTCTTGTCTTGAAGGAGGTATTGCTCGATATTGATGGCTAAGCGAATCAGAACCCAAATGAAAACAGCTGCCAGCATGAGCTTTTTACTTGTTGCTAACCAACTGAATTTACTTTGAATGTTATCATCCAGCAGCAATCCGAGAGATATGGTTGCAGGCCAGCACCAAATCAAAGTACTGATTGGGGTTTTTAAGGCATGTAGTATTAAGTCGTCCCAGTGAAACTTGGTTTTTTCACTGATATTGGATAGGTGGTTATAAACGAATCGCCAAATCACCCAAGCAATTAAACTTGCTAACGTGATGAAAATTACGCTGTTATCCCAGCCTTTGAGGTACTGTGAAGTTTGAAGCTGTGTTAATAATTCGTTCATAACCATCCAAATTTGATGTCATTTTTCTCATCTAAATTAACAGAAAGTGGGTTTGTTCTCTAGATTATGTGAGTTAAGTGGCGAATTTTTAAAGGCATTCTATGCTAACTAAAAAGTCGTCCAATAGTATTCAACAAGTTTGGTAATGGTTTAATTTGTTTGGTTAGCGCCAATAGCGCAGAGTAACCCTTTGAGTCAGTAAGGCCATAAAATGAAAATTCGTGATAAGCAATTTGCCGTTATCGGCTTAGGGCGTTTTGGTTTATCGGTTTGCCAAGAGTTGGCAGACGCTGGTGCACAAGTGCTGGCTGTTGATGTAAATGAAGACAAAGTCAAAGCTGCAACGCAGTTTGTCACTCAAGCGGTTGTCGCTAACTGTACGCTTGAAGATACCGCGGAAGAGTTAAAGCTCAGTGACTACGACATGGTGATGATTTCAATCGGTGAGGATGTGAATGCATCGATTCTTACCACGCTTGTGATGAAAGAGTCGGGTGTGAAGTCTGTTTGGGTAAAAGCGAACGACAAGTTTCACGCTAAGATTCTGCAAAAAATTGGCGCTGACCACATCATTATGCCCGAGCGCGATATGGGTGTTCGCGTTGCTCGCAAGATGTTGGATAAGCGAGTCTTAGAATTTCAGGAGTTAGGCAGCAATCTTGCCATGACCGAAGTGGTGATTGGTTCTCGCTTGATGGGTAAAACTCTTGGGCAACTGAGTTTATGTCAGAATGATGAGATTCAGGTTCTAGGCTTTAAACGTGGCCCAGAAATCATCAAAAATCCCGACCTTGATAAAGTGATGGAAATTGGGGACATGCTAATTGTCGCCGGCCCTAAAGACGTATTAATGGCTAAGTTGAAATCTTTATGAGTCTATTTCGCAGCGGTGTTTTCTATCCTCTAGATAAAAAACATAATGAAAAGAAAAGTTCTGAGCCGAAGATTATCTTGCTCAGCTTCCTTTGGGTTCTGATACCTTCCGCTATTTTGCTGACTCTCCCTGTCTTTTCTGTTTCCGGCTTAAGCTTTGCCGATGCGCTGTTCACCGCAACTTCGGCAATCAGTGTGACCGGTCTTGGTGTGGTTGATACAGGGCAACACTTTACCTTAGCGGGCAAAATTCTGTTGATGGCGTTAATGCAAGTTGGTGGGCTGGGGCAGATGACTCTGTCTGCGGTACTTCTGTATCTATTCGGTGTGCGCCTGAGCTTGTACCAACAGGCGTTGGCGAAAGATGCGTTGGGACAAGATCGAGCTATCAACCTACGCAGACTTGTGACCAGAATCATCACATTTGCTTTAATCGCAGAATTTATCGGGTTTGTGATTCTATCGTTTCGCTGGGTTCCCGAGTTAGGGTGGTCAACAGGGCTGTTTTACGCGCTTTTTCATGCCATATCAGCGTTTAATAACGCCGGTTTCTCCTTGTTTTCGGACAGCATGATGGGCTATGTGGGCGATCCTTTAGTGATTATTACTCTTGCCAGTTTATTTATCTTTGGCGGGTTGGGATTCACTGTTGTTGGTGATGTCTGGACGAATTGGCGTAAAGGCTTACATCGACTGAGTTTGCATACCAAAATAATGCTAACTGCAACGCCGACCTTGTTGTTTATAGGCACCGTGTTGTTCTGGTTGTTAGAACGGCACAATCCAAACACCATGCAAAATCTGGATTTAGAATCGCAATGGTTAGCGGCTTTTTTCCAGTCTGCAACCGCTCGAACCGCAGGTTTTAACAGTGTCGATTTAGCTCAATATACTCGTCCGGCATTGCTGGTGATGATCATTTTGATGCTTATTGGTGCGGGTTCCACATCAACGGGAGGCGGGATTAAAGTCTCGACTTTTGCTGTAGCGTTTGTCGCTACGTGGTCGTTTTTACGTCAGAAGAGACATGTAGTGATGTTCCGACGTACAGTTAACTGGCCAACGGTAACTAAGGCATTAGCGATTATTGTTGTCAGTGGTGCACTACTGACCATTGCTATGTTTCTATTAATGATTACTGAAAAAAATGCCAGCTTTGATCATATCTTGTTTGAAACGATTTCAGCTTTTGCCACCGTCGGGCTGTCAACAGGGTTAACGGCTGAACTTTCTGAAGCGGGTAAATACATTATGGTGGTAGTGATGATCATTGGTCGTATCGGGCCGCTAACATTGGCGTATATGCTTGCGACACCACAGCCAACGCTCTTGAAATATCCGGAAGATACAGTGTTGACTGGTTAGTTCTGATCGAAGTGACTGGTGATTGCGCTGCGTCGCGTTTCCGCTGCACTTTCTGAATCAACGGTATCTTCAAAGCCTTGTTTAATAAAACGTTGGATTGGAGATGCCGGCTGAATTCGCTTTAATTGTGGCGAGTTCTCTGTTCCGGCCAACGCATAAACAGAACGGCCTTTCCCCGTTTCTATCTTGATGTTTTTACCATCATATTCAAAACTTGTGCTGATTAAGCGGTGATTGCGGAACACACCTTGGTCA
This sequence comes from Vibrio sp. A1-b2, assembly GCF_021726015.1. Lineage (NCBI taxonomy): Bacteria > Pseudomonadati > Pseudomonadota > Gammaproteobacteria > Vibrionales > Vibrionaceae > Vibrio > Vibrio sp. A1-b2. Next base: position 275,509 of record NZ_JAKKCI010000003.1, on the reverse strand, counting down.
CTCAATGTGAGTACTTCAGTACGATAGCCTGGTGCGTTAATTTCAATCCAAGAGCCATATACTTGGGATGGATTGGTATAAGCTTGGTAGCCAAAGTAAATGAGTGCCCCACACAGCAAAGCTGCGACGCCTAAGGTAGTGGCAAATACTGACTTAAATAATGCTTCTTTTGACATATGATTCTTAGGATCAACCGATCCTTACGACTCCGACTGCTTGTTCATTTTGTAAGTTCATTCTTACGGCTTGCTAAAAGTACCATCAAATAGCATGAGTTTGAAAGTGTGTGAACGGATTTCGCTTTTTCACTATTGTGGTTGGCGTGTATTACAGCACAGACAATAACCAAAAGTCACAACGTGGGTGACCAAGTGTGACACGTGAATGCGAGCTGGGTGACGCGCTTATTTATAATTCAATAAAAATAATCTGGGTATTTTGCGTCTTGAATCAAAACAGGTAATGCGTTAAAACAATACGCTGTCGCTGGATCAAGCATCAATTGATAATTTACAAGGAAGAACGATGATTAAGGAAAACACTTATTTTGAAGGCTCTGTTAAGTCTTTAGGTTTTACGCACGCAGATAAAGATGTCACTGTCGGAGTTATGTTGCCGGGAAGTTACACGTTTAGTACGGGTAACCCAGAATGTATGACAGTGGTAAAAGGCGCTCTCACAATTAAGCGAATTGGTGACAAAGACTGGACCACTTTTGAAAGTGGTGACGCATTTGAAGTGGCGGGCAATGCTTCATTTGAAGTCAAAGTTGACACTGATACTGCTTATCTGTGCGAATACTTATAATCAGAAAAAGCCACACTAGTTAAATCACTAGTGTGGCAAAGCAAAAAGGAATGGGCAGTGGATTATTCTCTTTTTGTTTGGGCGCTCGTTGCTTACAACACAAATTGCGGTAACCAACGAGCCATCGAAAAACCAAAGCAGTCTTTCAAATTGAATCATTAATAGGTTTGGAATAAGCCTGAGTTGTAATCATTAATCGCTTGTTCAATTTCTTGAATTGAGTTCATTACAAATGGGCCATAGTGAACCACAGGTTCATTGATTGGTTCGCCGCTGAAAATCAACACACCACTCGTATCGTTCGCCGTCATAGAAAATGATTCCCCGCTAGACAGTAACGCAAACTCGCCTTGCATTAGAACTCGTTCACCCACTTTAATACTGCCTTTGTAGGCGTAAAGCATAACATTGTGATGCTTAGGTGTTTGCAGTGTAACTGCACTGCCAGCATTTGTTTGCCAATCAGCAACCGTAGCTGGTACACCCGTTCTGGTCAGTGGGCCTTGCAAATCGGTACCATTAGCGGTGATATCACCTGCTAATACTCGCAATAAACCTAATTCTTCATCTCTGAATTCTGTAATGGTTTCAGGTTGGAAATCATGGTATTGCGCTGGTTTCATTTTGTCGCGCGCTGGCTGATTAATCCAAATTTGGAAACCGTGTAAATCGCCATCTTGCATAATAGGCATTTCACTATGGATCACACCTTGTCCTGCTGCCATCCATTGAGCGCCACCCGAGCGAAGCGAACCTACATTACCCATATGATCTTTATGCTCAAAATGGCCTTTTAGCATATAGGTCAGTGTTTCAATTCCGCGATGTGGGTGTGGAGGAAAGCCTCCGACATAATCTTTACGTTGGTCTGATTTAAGCTCATCCACCATCAAAAACGGAGAAAAAGAGGCGTTGTTGAAACCAGCTACGCGTTTGATTTTTACGCCATCACCGTCTGAAGTTGGTTGCGCTGGAATGATTTGGCGGATTTCACGTTGTGTACTCATAATTTTTATACCGTAACTTTATAGGGTAGATGAGGTCGGTTGACCTTTTGTTTCTATGCACGAATTGTAGTAGAGGATTAAACAAAGGATGAGAGGTGTTAGTCGAGGATGTCATTCAATAATTTCGAATGAGTGTTATATGGCCTCGCACTTTTCTAGTCGGTTTCACGTTTGGTCTATACTTTGATTGTAAGTGAAATGAACGAGGAGGTTGCAATGGCAGTTCTTCCTAAACATAACGACCAGAACCCTCGCTACGACCCTGATGACGACCTTACCGTCGATCAGTTACACAGATACACTCGTGCAGCAAATAAAGCACAGAAAAAGCGAGAGGCTATAGAAGAAAGCGAAGCGCCTTCTGTAATTGAAGTTGCTCGCAGAGCGCGTTTTGCTGAACAGAGAAAAGAAGCCAAACCGAAAACGGGTAAAAGAAGCTCGCATCAATATGCGATGTTTATGGTTCTTGTTGCGCTATTGGCGCTGGGGGTTATGTATTTAACTCAGTAGCTCTGTGTATCGGAGTGACTTTTCCATCTGGGTAGTTCAACAGCTGTGTTTGATAGTTACCGACATTTTGGTAGTAGCAGTATTGGTTTTTGCCATTGTGTTTGGCGGCATACATTGCTTTGTCAGCACAGCGGGTTAATTCTGAAAGGTTGTCTGCGTCTTGAGGGTAGAGTGCGGCACCCACGCTAATGGTTACATTACTAAGTAATTGTTTATCTTTGTATTTGCTATCAAAAAGATGGCATATCCGATACAGAATGTTATCGAGATCTTTTAGCGATTTCACATCATAAAGCAGTAATACAAACTCATCGCCAGCAAACCTCGCTATGGAGTAATCGACTTTGTGGGTTTCCCTGTCACGTGTACGGACGTTATTCTTGATTCGGTGTGCAAAGTTCTTAAGAATTTTGTCTCCCATTTCATGTCCATAACTGTCATTGATGTGTTTGAAATTATCAATATCCAGAAAAACTAATGCTGTAACTCTCCCGTCTTTGGGGATTTCTGATAGCTTCATTGTTGCCCAATTTTCAAAGCTCCAGCGATTAGCTAGACCTGTTAAATGATCTCGATAGGCGAGTTTTTCAATCCCTTCTAAGTAGAGTGAGGTGATGTAGTTTATGGCTTTGGAATAGAAGTAGGATGAAGTGTTACATACTGCGCACATGGCAATAAGGCTGATGAAAAAACGTTCAGCAGCTAGCATGTCACTGCTTACTAAGACAAGATGGCCGTAAATGGCGATGCCTGCCAATGTGCAGCAGGTACAACTAATGATCAATCCCACTACAAAGGTATTGATGAAGATAATTGCCGCAAGTATCGGATATACCCACAGTAGACGATTTTCTAGTTCTGCCCCATAGACAAAAACCATAAATGCCTGCGTCAACAACACTGAAGTGAGGATAACGTCTGTATATTTAGCGTCCTTTGCAATTAGCAGATAAATCAGATTAGTTGTTGTGACGAATAGACTAGCTACACACAGAAAACCAAAGATAAAGTTATTGTTCGTTAGATGGTGATAACCGTAAAGAGTAAAAACAATCATTGATAAAAGCGAACTTAATAATATTACTTTGTGTTTTCTGACTGAACTTATCTCCGCCATCTCCTTCAACTGATTTCCCATCAGTTTATTCATTATTAGAATCGTCCTAGATGCAAACCAACTCGGTTAAAGTCTAGGAGAAATAAATGGAAGCAAGGCCAAAAGAGTGAAAAATCTTGTGATGGCTTTCACTTTTCTAGCTAAACTTGGTTGTTTTAGCTCATCCTAAAGTTTGGGAAGGTCGCTACTCGCTGTCCAAATCTGTTTTATACATACATGAAATGGAAAATAAAAAGTACTTTGTTGAGCGGCTGAGTATGTGAAAAAAGGCGCAATAACTTGCGCCTTGGGTTGCTAGCTCTAAACCACTGCCTTGGGCGGTGGTGATTTTTATTTTGATACCAACCCGTATGGTAGGCTGGCAAATATTTGCGGCTGTTTTTCGATTGTTGGAATGGCGTTCACCTGTTGCCAGTCAAGTAACATAATAGCCAGCACATTGCGGTGTTCTCCATAACTCAAATCGAAATCACCGGAAGTGGAAGGAATCATGCCTTGATCGCGATTGATGGCATCTCTGATGTGCTGTCTGGTTTTTTCTACCACTGGGTCATTGTTTAGCCCTGCGAGAAGAAAAGATATCCCAACTTCCGCAATGATATCTTCTTTGGCCTTCAACAAAATCGTATCGATGTTGTTGCGAAAATAATCGTAGATCCATTGATACTCTGCTTCGGGGACAGCATGTTGATAGTACTGTGAATCAGCAAATATAATGTGTGTCATACCGTAGAGCTTATTGCCGAACTGTTGATTGGTGAGGTGTTCATCTTCACTGTCCGGATAGGTATTGCGGAAAGCTTCAATAAACGGCGCTACAACATCCTGCTCACCCAGTTGCTTCAGCCAGTACACCTGATTGGCGAGTTGCGCTGCCCACGCTTTGATCATGCCTTGGTCTGTCACATACTTGGTAAAGTCGTAACGACGAATAATTTCACGCAGTTTCGCATCTTGTTTGTGTTTTAAGCCATATTCATCAGCGCGAGCCATAGAGCCTAGGAGGCCAACACCCAAATAGAGGTATTCAGGATTGTGTTTGGTGACGGTATAGCGCAATTTTGATCGTTCATCTGTTTCGTCTAAGTAGCCGGTAAGCTTCTTTTGACTATGCATATAGATCTGTTCCGGAGTGTGAATTTCTTCTGCATAGCGGTTTAACCGACTCGCGACTCTAGCCAGATCACTCCATATCGCCGCTTGGTATTTTTCGTTGGAAGTTTGGCGATACATTCGCAGTGCATAGTGACCTTCCTTAAAAGCGGGCAATGTATAAAGCTGACTTTCGTAAGTATCTCGAATAACGTCGGCGAAATACTGATAGCTTTTTTCTTCTTGCTGAGTTTGAAGCTGTTTGGTTTCTGTGCAATTGGACAGAGCAGAAAGTAGAAGTAGTGAAGCACCGATACTAAACGCTATGTATTTCTTCCGTAATAACATGATGATTATGAAGTTGAAAAAATGATTGTCGCTAGTATCAATGGTGGCTAACCAATTTGTGTGAGCAATGAGTCAGTTGTATGTGAATTCCTAACGCAGTTTAACGGATGTGACGAAAAGTGAGATTAATGCGTTCTTCTTTGGGCTTTGCTGTTTTAGGAACGCTGTGCTGCCAGTAGTGTTGAGTTTCACCTGCCATAATCAATAAAGAACCGTGTCCAAGTTCGACTTCGTATTTCTCTTTGGTGGAGAGGTGACGCAAAACAAATCGGCGAGATTCACCCAGAGTAAGTGAGGCAATAACTGGATTGGTGCCCAACTCAGTTTCATTATCCTGATGCCAACCCATAGAGTCTTGTCCATCGCGATATAAATTGGCCAGCACAGAGTTGAAGGTATGTTTAGCGACGGCTTCACAACGAGATTTCAGTTCCAGCAGGGTAGGTGTCCATGGTTGAGGCTGCATAGATAATCCAGAGTAGGTGTAGGATTTGTCTCCATGCCAAGCCTGTAATCTGGGTTGTAGAACTTGTTTACCGAACAATTGGATCTTCTCTTGCTGCCAATCCAGTTCATTTCTGAGGTTGAGAAAACTTTGGTCTGCCTGTTGTTCCGATAGAAAATTGGGTGCATAAAATAGGCGCCCATTTTGCAGCTCTATCCAATTGTTGTCACTTTCGTTTAGGGGAAACAACGCAAATTCCATAAGTTATATCCATAATATTATTATTAAGATGTACGATTATTTGGCTTGGGATTGGTCAAACAGTATTACATTTAAAAGGCTCGTCGTCGTATCTACGTGCGACGTAATAATACTGTAGTTTTAATCACTGCACAGTTGAAGGAACGTTGCATGGGAGCTATCTCAGGCAAGCTATGGATAGTTAGAACGCTACTACTGACTTTTCTTTTGATTTTTGCTGGTTTGATTGAATCTTTCAATGTTAGCCAACGAAATTTCATGAGAGAAGGGCTGTACACTCGAGCTAAAGAAGAGCTGTTGTCGATTCGATTTCGTCTCGAGGCTTCTATTCTGTCCGACATATACGCTACCAATGGCCTACAGGCATTGGTCACATTGCGTCCAGATGCTGATATTGTTGATTGGCCTCAGGTCGCTGCGAGTGTGCTGCGTAAAGGGAAGCACGTTCAAGTTGTGGGTTTGGCGCCCAACGATGTCATTAAGTACATTTATCCGTTAGAAGGCAATCAAGCGGCTCTTGGCTTGGATTACAGAACGGTACCGCAACAGTGGGAATCCATAAATAAAGCCAGAGAAATCCAAGATATCTTCATTTCCGGACCGGTGAATCTAGTACAAGGTGGCAAAGCCATCGTAGCTCGCGTTCCAATCTTTACCGACCCGCCAATCAATAGCGAATATTGGGGGGTATGCAGCATTGTTATTAACTGGGATTCACTTTTTTCAGAATCAGGTGTTGAGACTTTCGGCTATTCCTACAATTTTGCTATTCGTGGCATTGAAAGTTCTGGAGATCAAGGTGACGTATTCTATGGTGAATTGAGTACTTTTGATAATGCGTTTGCAACAGAAGTAGTGAACTTTCCCTACGGAAGTTGGGTGATCGCAGCTTCAGAAAAGAGAGATTTCCTTGATCAGCTCCCTTGGTATCAAAGCAATATCATTCGTTTACAAGGTTACCCTTTCTTGCTGATATTGATAATTCTGGCATTCATCATTTATCGCCTTTACACAATTGCAAATGAACGCGCCATGTTTGACGAGCTGACCAAGTTACCAAACCGCCGTTATTTTATGTTCACACTACAACACTTTTTTGAGTTGGCAGAAAAATCGAAAGGGAAGAACAGCTTTGCCATTTTGAACATTGATTTGGATAAATTTAAATCCATCAATGATAAATACGGCCACGATGCGGGAGATAAAGTTCTTATTGCTTGTTCTGAGCGAATACTATCGGCGCTTCGCGCTTCGGATATTGTATCGAGAATGGGGGGAGATGAGTTCTTAATACTCCTACCGCGCATTAATCGGGTTTCAGATTTGGAGAGCATCAGCAAGAGCATAGAAAAGGCGATATCTGATTCTCCAGTTATTTACGATAAAACGCTTCTAAACATTCATGCCAGCGTTGGCTATACACTCTATCAGTCCAAATTTGTTGATATTGACGACATGCTCAAAGCGGCCGATGAAGCCATGTATGCTGTCAAGAATAGATTGGTTTAATCATTCGATTCTTACATCAATTTGCGTAACGTCTTACGTTGCAAATTGCAAAATTTCGCATTATGCAATTTCGTTATGACATTGGTTGTAATGAAACGGCATGTTTTATGTACTAAATGGGTTATTTTTGGTCAAAATAAAGTTGGCACACTATCTGCATTATGTAGTGTGATCCTTTTAAGCCAAGGATCACCTAGCCAACTGACGTTGTTAGTGAATTTATTTTGTTCACACATATCTATAGCCAATCACGGGCATTGTGATTGGCTTTTTTTTATCTGTTTTTTCATGTCGGAAGAAGAGATTTCATATCAAGTCTTCGTCTGAATCAGCGCATTTGGCATAACAGCTGGGTTTTCTAGGACACACTGCACCTCGTGAACAGATTAGCCTCGCATCTCCTTCAATACCTCTCTCAATCCAGTTTATATTGAGGATACGAGCGATAGTTCTTAAATCCTTTTTAATATGTGTTGGAATAATGGTTGTACCGCCTTGGCTGACACAAGAAGATTTCAACTCCTCCGCTATGGCGTTTGCATCTCCGCCCTGCGCCGCGATTGCTGGGTTTAAATCTACTCCGGCACAGAGCACGCGTGTATTTCCTGCAGCGTCTAACACGTTGATTGACTCACAGCAGTAGATTCTTGGTTCGTCACCCACATTGAGGATAGAGATCTGCGCGGAACTCCCTTCTTGAGGCTCGGCTAGACGTCTGAATACTGCCCAGTGCTGACAAGGGTCGTGAACCTTGCGCATGTTTCCCCAAGGCAGTGGAATACCATTACCGCGATAAACAGCTTTGAGTTTGCCCGGACCATAAGCATCAAAATAATGCCAGTGAGGGTATGGAGAAACCACCGTCATACGGCGCATCGCTACAGAAGGCGACACTCCCGCTTTCTTGTGCACATCGATTTCATAACCATTTCTATCCAGTAGCTGACGAAAAGGGACTTTCGGGCAAAGCAGTGCGCCAGCGAAAAAGCTGGATTCAAAATCACGCCATGCCTGAAGGATATCTTGAGAGTTAAGTTCAGAGCTGGACTGAGAATTAGGCTGCTCTTCCCAACGGTTTGAATGTCCGACCGACAAGACGTTTTTCAGCCCATCTTTGCTGTGCAGCACGTTATGACCGATATACACCGCTAAGTCGTATTTGAGGCGAGTCGGGTATTGTCGTAAGACTTCGTTGAGGTAAATGGTATCTGGTGGCTCAAAAAAAGAGGTAACGAGTTGCTTTGCGCTCACTCCAAGTTCATCAACAACGTCATGAGGTGTTCTCTTCACCCAGCGAATGTTGAGTCCTAAACTTTTGGCGATATCAAACAGGTCTTCAACCGCGAGATTAAGACGTTTCTGGCCTATCTCTTCTGCGGCTCTTTCTAAATCAGGGAAGTGGTTTTGTAGACTTTCCTGATGAGCTCGAATAAGCAAATGGGCGAACTGTTTGCCAGTTATCCCGGTTTGAGAAAGCATCTCTGGAATCGCAATCTGTAAAATATCGTTGGAAAACAAGAAGCTGGGCTCCAGAGCCATACCACTGATTCCACCTCGATTGCCTTTTTCTGGGGTGATGTCGGTTTGCTCGGGCTCATCATCAAGAAACCAAGCGGGATCTTTTTGGAAAACTTCCGCGATGACTTTCAACATTTCTACACTCGGAACACGCTTTCCCCTTTCAATCATTGAAAGGTAGGAAACCGAAGGCGCGTATTCTGAATTGATGCGAATACAGCGTGCAGAAAGATCTTCCATGGTTAAGTGGTTGCGTTTTCTCAGGTTTCTCACCTTGGTACCCAAAAAGTGAGATTGTCTAACTAAGCTTTTTGACACGGCCATTTTGTAAAATTCACATTGTAAAATTTTTGTTGTGAAATTGTATGTAAAATTGCGCTAGTCTACAAATTAACCCAGTCACAAACTTGAATAAAAATTAAACACAAGTTTGAGAAATATGAACTGGGACTATTTTTGAACAAAGACACCCAGTCGATTGGTTATCGCTAGCGAAAATAGGTAATAGCGTTGCCAAGCAGGAAGGGCTTAATCCAATAAGGAAAAGACGATGAATATGCTGACATTTGATAAAACTGAAATTCAAAAACAACATAAACCATTTATCGCTGAAGCAGTGTTCGCCGTCGAAACCGTCAGTGCGCACCAATCACGAGAGAAACAAGTGAAAGCGAAACAGTTGCTTGACCGTTTGTTCCCTCTGGAAAGTGGTTCTCACCAAGACGTGACCAGCTACATGATCGATTACAACCATGTACTGGCGTACTTTAAAGATGGCCGCCATAGTGGCTTGAAGCACCCTAAACATTTTGTTGCTTATATCGGCAACAAAGAAAAACCGTGCTCAATATTGTTCCGTGATGGCAGCGGTAGCCATGTAGAAGTGACGTTAGGTTGTCATCGAGGTACGGGTTGTATTGAGCTGGTGGAGATTGAAGATATCCAATTAGAAACATGTACAACGTTTATGCAAACCGACGAGACTTCTATTCCAACTGTAGCGATGCGCCACTGGATTAGTTTGGTAAAAGGTGATGAGCGTGGTAAACCTCAAGCGTGCAGTGAGGATAAAGAATACGTTTCGAAGTGTGGTGAAGAGTACGTATTGAGTTATAGCTTCAGTCTTTAACTCACCCAATCTCACTGTACTCTATCCAACCTGTCTTAAGCTCTGCGAGCACCTCCCGCTGTAACTCGGGAGGTTTTTTTTTGACTTAATGACTGGTTGCCTTTTTAGAAAGGCATGACTCGGTTTCTACCCATTTTTTTCGCTTCATAAAGCTTTCTGTCTGCACGCTCAACCAGTGTTTCAGGCGTGTCCTTGGACATTTTTTCTGCAACACCAAAAGAGGCGGTAATACTACTTACTTGCTCGCTTGTGCGGCGATCTTTCACGTTGAGCCTTTCAATCGATGTTCGAAGCATTTCAGCGAACTGACGCGCTACGCGCAAAGATTTGTGTGGAACCAGTAACGCGAACTCTTCGCCACCGTAGCGATAGGCCGTAATGCCACCCTGACAACTGGTTTGCAGCCGTTTTGCAATTGCGCGAATCACAGTATCGCCGAACAGATGACCATATTCATCGTTGAATACTTTGAAATGATCAATATCCAAAAAGATAAGACTGAGTGCCTGTTCAGACTGCATCAATGACGCCAAATCATCATCGAATGCTCGGCGGTTATATAAACCGGAAAGGCTATCAAACAAAGCCGCTTTGTGTACTTGAGCTAACTGTGATTTCAAACGAGAAATCTCTTGGCTAGCGCTGTTTAGCTGTTTATTGAGGAAGCGTGTCGAATGACGAATATCTTCGGATTCATTGACCAATTGACGAATAACGCCCATGACTTCATCAATGGAAAGGTTCTCGTTTTGCATTTTTTCTAAGTTAGAAAAACTTTTATCGATGACTTGCGAAAAAGCGCTCGCATCGGACAAGGTATCATCCATTGAGCTAGAAATTTCATGTACCAGCAATTCGACGTTTTGTCTTAGCTCGTGGATACTCGTTTCTGCTTTTGAAGCAATATAATCTTTATACAGCTGATCACCCGTGGCGGCTGGGCAAAACCCAAAACTCTCCAGAATATAATCCATTTCTTGGTTCAACTCTGGAATCGTATTATCCGCGTAGGTATACCACAAGGCGTAGTTCGATGGCGTCGCAGCGATGCGATGCTTCATCATAAGTGGTACTGCCTTTTTAAGATTAGAAGTGGCTCTTTTAAACTCGTCTTCGTTCATTTCTTAATATAAATAAATGCGTCGAAAGTAATACGCTAAGAGTAGCGGAATTCAACGCTTTGCGCTCCAAAAATAACGCCTATTTGAGCCTTTCCGCATAGAATACTTTAAGTATTTATTACTGAGGCAATGCACTTGTGTGATTGTTCATCAAATGGTTATAAAACAAGATGCAAGGCTCTGTGAATGTTTCTTAACGATTTATTTTTGTAACGCGAGTTGTGTGGCGTGACGTTTTTTCAGTAACACCACGAGTTGAGGCAGCAAAGATACGATAATCATTCCGCCCATAAGACCGTATTGATGAATTGAATACAGTTCATTCATCAGCAATCCACCACAGACAATTCCTGCAATTGGGTTAGCAATACCACCAAAGGTAAAATCGACAATCGACATACGCTGCAACAGCCACACGTACAAACTATAACTAAATGCGGTGTTAAGTAACGTTATCCAGACTAACCCACCAAGATTGGTTGTGGAGAAAGACTGTATTGCATCAACGTATGGCTGTGGATGCACGCTCGCGTGAATCAAGGCCACAATCGAGAGTGCTATGCCGCCTATGACGAGTTGCCATGTCAGTACTGTCCACCAGTCAATTTTCCCGCCCAAGGTTTTTGTCAGAGAGGAACCGTAAATAATACATGAGATAGCCGCCAACATGGCGATCAAACCAATGGGGCTTAATGTAATGGATTTCGGGTCAAACAGCAGCCATGCGAGAAACACCAACAATGCGCCGCTAGTTAACTGAATTTTCGATGGCGCACTGTGGTTAAACATCCAATGAAATGCCATAGCAAATACCGGTACTGAGATCATCCCGACACCAGCAATAGCAGAAGGTAGCGTCAGTGCCATAACAAATATCAGGCTAAAGAAAGCCGCAATATTAACAATGCCAATGGTAATCAAAGGCTTCCAGCTTTCTTTGGCCGGAAAAGTTGGCTTTAGAGCAAGCAAGATTAACCCTGCAGGCAAAGCTCGCAGAGCACCGAGCAGCAGCGGAGGCCAACCTGCTAGGGTGTATTGTGTGACAGCGTATGTGGTTCCCCAAAAAAAAGCGGGAATCATGGCAAATAAAATGTTCATGTTAAGTATCTTTATATCAAGATATCAATGGGAGGAAATCTAAAACAAAAATTAGTTATTGTAAAGTATCTTTACATTGAAGTATTTTAAGGCAATGAAAAAGAGAGAGTTATAAACAATGGATGCAATTGATAGAGCCGTATCCCAGTGGGGTAAAGAGAGGCCGGATCTCAACACGACGCCAATGGCTATGATAGGACGCCTGATGCGCCTGTCTAAGATTCTTGAAGGCCGGATAGCGGAAGTTCACAAGAAATATGATCTGAAAATGGGTGAGTTTGATGTTCTTGCGACTTTACGCAGAGCTGGTGCTCCTTATCGGCTAACACCTTCTGAGTTGCTTAGTTCTATGCTTTTAACATCGGGAGCTATGACAAACCGATTGGATAAGTTGGAAAGTAAAAACCTTATACTTCGCCAGCACAGCCAAGCCGATCGACGTAGTGTTGAAGTTGAATTGACCGAAAGTGGTTTGGCTTTGGTTGAAGCGTTGGTCACTGAGCACGTAACTGTTCAGGAAGAGCTTGTGGTTGGTTTATCAAAGGCAGAACAACAACAAATAGGTCAATGTTTGAAGCTGTGGCTCAAAACATTTGAAGAGTAACAGGATGGCTAAACCGATGGATATACGGCAATTAGAAGAGTATTTAAACAACCTACCGCAGGCTGAAGCGAGTAATCCTTTCGGGCCGGATCCTTTAGTTTTTAAGATACGCGATAAAATGTTTGCGTATCTAGCCTTCGATACTGAAAAACCGTTCGTTACCTTAAAATGCGAGCCTCAAGACGGCGCGTTTCTTACTGACCAGTTTGATGCGATTAAACCGGGTTATCATATGAATAAACGACACTGGATTTCTGTCATTTTGGACGGAGATGTTGAACCTGAAATGATAGAAGATCTGTGTTTGAGATCATTCCGATTAGTCGTGAGTAAGCTGAAAAAATCAGATAGGGAAGCGCTTCAATTATTGATGCCTTAATGTTTCCCGCTTTCTCTTTGACCAATAAAAAATGCAACGCACAGGTTGCATTTTTTATCTGTCTTTAGCATATCGGCGTATTAAGCCATTTGAGATTCTAACCGCTTTGCGCCTCGCAACATCGCCTCAATCAGTTCTGTTGCATTAAACTTCTCAAGTGCTTCATGTGCGCCAACCTGATGAGCTCTGTCGACACAAATTTCACTTGATAGTGAAGTGTGCAGAATGATGTAGGCATGGCTTAGTGATTTATCATTTTGTACTTCAAACGCAAGCTCATAGCCATCAAGGCCTGGCATTTCAATATCACTGACGAGTAGGTCGATAGCGTTGTTTTCGTTCGCCATCTTCTTCATAAACTCAGCCGCTTCATTTCCGTTCTTGCACACGTAGTATGGGATGTTAATTCGGTCTAACGCATCCGATAACTGTTTGCGGGCAATCGATGAATCGTCTACAAGTAAAATATTTAGTGCTTTAAGACGTTCACGTTCTACGTCTGTCAGCATTGGTACCTTGGTCGATTCATATTGTGGGTAAATTTTTGAAAGCAGTAATTCGACATCGAGCAACTGGACAATTTTGTCTTCGTAACGTGTAATCCCAGTAACAAAAACATTTTTACCAGCAGTGCTTGGCGCTGACTCAATAGCGCGCCAGTTACAGTCAATGATTTTTTCAATGCTGCGAACCATAAAAGCAACGACGGTACGTAAACAATCAGTAACGATTAAATAACTTTTTTCGTACTCGTTTGGGGCAATAGGTCGAAAACCAATCGCAGCAGCCATGTCGATCACTGGTATCGTTAAATTACGAAACGTGACCGTACCTATCACATGGTGATGTGAATAAGGGATCTGAGTCATCGGCATATAGGGCACAATTTCGCGAACTTTTAATGTTCCAATAGCGAACAGCTGCTTTTGCAGGTTCAAAGTGAACATTAACATCCCTTGTGACTGATTTGCCTTACTTATTGTCTTAGCCATAGTGGTACTACTTCAATAACTTTACTGGTAACTATACTAACGCATATTGCCATATCATCAACGGGTGGCATTGATTTAGACGCTTATTTTCTATTTTAGTTTTCAAAAAGTGGGGTGCGTGTCCCTTTAGCTTAGGTTAGACTTCGCGCTTTAGAAATGAGGAGAGAATGAAATGGCAAGAACCGCAGCAGCCCTTCACATTTTGGTTAAGCACAAAGAGCAAGCGGAAGATATCATTCAGCAGCTTAAAAAGGGCGCCAAATTTCAGGTGCTGGCAAAGAAGCACTCGCTATGCCCATCAGGTAAAAAAGGTGGAGACCTAGGTGAATTTCGTCAAGGGCAAATGGTGCCACAGTTTGATAAAGCTTGCTTTCAAGGTGAAGTTCTCACCCCTCAGCTAGTAAAAACGAAGTTCGGTTGGCATGTCTTAAAGGTGCTATATCGTACTTAAACAAGCATATGCCATGCATTATCGAGTGAACGAGCCCAGAATATTTTGTGTGATATTCTGGGCTCGTTTTTTTCAGTTGCCGCTTCTAAAGCTAACCTGTTTGCACGCTTAATCCATGTTGGAAAATTTTATTAATAACTAACGGCTTGGATTAAAACTGGTAGTTATATTCAATACGATGATCGCCATCGCCAAAGTTAACCTTCTCATTCCAGTTTGCAAAATAACGAATATTAGAACGAGGTGTGAGCTGGTAAGAAATGGCAAATTCGTGAGTCAGGATATTGTTGTCTCCAGCAAAGTTACCATTCTTGTAGGTATCCGAACCCGACAGTGTGTGCATATACATTGGGTTGTAGTTGATCCAAATTTTATCGGTTAATGCCACTTTAGAGTACATACCGACGACAGTAAAAGTCCCAGGGATTTCATAACCGTCATCTTCGGTGTTTTGAACCGTCACACCCGCACCTGCAAGAGGGTATAGGTTCAAAAAACCACCAATTTGAGGAAGTGCTTGAAGAATACTGTATGAGGCATTTAACGTTTCACTATCAACGTCATATGTCATGTCTAACTGACGACCTTGACCATTTTTGATGTTTGCTTGGAAGTTGCGTAGACGGAAAGAGTCAATACTGTCGTCAAGAGAACCATACATAGGTTCGTCGTTATCTCGAAAACCTAACATCTCGCCACCGATGCCTTTAAGCTCAAACACATTCATTGCGGCAACGTTTTCTTTACCAGAATCGTAGGTTTGACCCACTTTAAGGTTTAAACCTTTATCAGTAATACCAACACCACCTTGGGTAAACACCGCGAGTGGGTCTGACATATCTTGGACTTCACTAGCTTGCTCTTCTGCGATAGAGCTGAATGAGGTGATGGTGGCAACTAAACTGAGAAGAGAAAGAGGTAGCGCTTTGTTCATAGTTAATGTACTCGATAAATTGGTTTTCAGATAACTAGTAAGCATTGTTTTTGTATAAAGATATAACAACTCGCTTATAGGATGGATTGGATTTATTAGAACATCATATTTTATATATTAGCTTAAACGTGGGAGTATTAGATTAGGGATGTTGGGAAAGTCGCTCTTTCCTAATCGGAAAGACTAAAGAAGTAATTTTCTATTAAGTGATATTTTTAATTTTCCAATTTGGAATACCTTTTTATATTTAAGCGTACATCGCTCTTTAAACTACTCAAATGCATTCTTAAAAATAAGACAGATAATTAACCTTATGAATTTATTAAATTAATTGTCAGATTTTTATGATTATTAATTTAGGCGGATTTTGTCCCATTGACTTATTCTCTATCAACGTTAGTTTTACATAAGTCAGGTCTATGGTTAGGAGTTTTTATAATGACAGAAAGCAAAAAACTAAACGTACGATTACTTTCTGATGTCTGCATGCAATCACGTTTACTTAAAGATGCGCTGGAATCTAAGCTTCCAATAAAGATAGAAATTTCTCCTTTTTGCGATATGTGGATGCAGGAAAACAATCCTTCCTGTCAAGATACTCAGTTAGTCCTTATCGATTATGCTCGACTCGATGATCACGCTCTTTCTGACTATGCTTCTTTCAAGCACTTATGTTGTACGGAAGCTCGAGAAGTTGTACTAAATTGTCCTAGTGAGATTGAAGCCAAAGATTTATTTAAGTGGCAGTGTTTGGCGGGGGTGTTCTACGCTGATGATGACATTGATGTGTTAGTTAAGGGAATGGGGAAAATTATAAAAGGCGAAATGTGGTTAACTCGTCGTTTAGCACAAGAATATATTCTGCACTATCGTTCTGGAAACTCAGTTGTTACTTCACAAATGTTTTCAAAATTAACCAAGCGTGAACAGCAAATAATTAAGTTACTTGGTAGTGGAGCATCAAATATTGAGATAGCGGAACAGTTATTTGTTAGTGAAAATACAGTAAAAACACACCTTCACAACGTATTTAAGAAAATTAATGCCAAGAATCGTCTTCAAGCGTTAATTTGGGCAAAAAACAACATTGGAATTGAAGAAGTTAGTCAATAATAAAAACGTTTAATGAATTAAAAATAATCTAATAAAAAAGTTTATATTTTAGAAGGCAGCTAAGCTGCCTTCCATTTCTTAAACCACCATCTATGAAAATGGATTTTTACTCTACAGATATCTTATTCTACAAACACTGCCGTTCCGCTCACGGAAACCATTAACATTCCGTTAGTTTTACCAAAGGTTTCATAATCTAAGTCAATTCCGACAACAGCGTTTGCACCAAGCTCTTTTGCGCGAGCTTCAAGTTCGGCTAACGCTATAGTTCGTGCTTTTTGCAATTCGTGTTCGTAGGTCGCAGAGCGCCCACCAACGATATCACGAATGCCAGCGAATAGGTCTTTAAATATGTTAGCACCAAGAATGGCTTCACCAGCAATAACGCCGCAATAACGAACGATACGCTTGCCTTCTACGTTAGGCGTAGTAGTTACGATCATAGGAAGCTCCCAATGAATAATCTTGTGATCTGTTTTTGTTATACCACCTTCAACGTATTAATGCTTGACTATTTGGATTTATCACTTAATAACTTGATTTATAAGTAATAAGTTTAATAATTAATTTTGTTCCTTAAGATTAAGATGTTGATTTGCTGTTGTGGCAAAGGCTGGTTATAACGCTTTCTTTTTGCTCGTAGTGAAAAACTTATGGCGCTAGAACAGTTGTTAGACTCCATTGCCGAAAAAGGTTGGTACGTCTGGGATGATTTTCTACCCCTTGAACAAGTTAAGTTGCTCAAGAACTGTGCTTCAGATGATTGGCAGCGTGCGCGTATTGGTAGAAATGAAGATACTCAAAGAGCCAGTGAAATTCGTCGCGACAAAATTCAGTGGCTAGATTCCGATATGGGACAACCCGTACAGGATTACCTAGAGCGAATGGAGTTTATTCGTCGAGAGGTTAATCGGTCTCTATTCCTAGGGCTGTTTGAATATGAGGCTCATTTTGCACAGTATGAAGTTGGCGATTTTTACAAGAAGCATTTGGATGCTTTTCGGGGAAATGAAAGTCGTAAGCTGACAACCGTTTTCTATATGAACGAAGATTGGCGTGATACCAACGGTGGTGAACTGAAAGTTTATGACTTGAACGACCAACCAATTCAAACCATTGCTCCAATCGCTGGTCGGTTAGTTGTGTTTCTTTCAGAGCAATTCCCACATGAAGTACTTCCTGCTCATGCGAAACGTTACAGTATTGCAGGCTGGTTTCGAACTAATGGTGTCAGCGAAAGTCGGTTTGATATTCTCTCCTAAATAAAAGACAGGCATTTGCCTGTTTTTTATTGTCATCCCTAAACCACCGCCTTAGCGGTGGTGATTGTTTTATACAAGCGCCAATTAACTTCTAGTTTGTTTTAGGTACTGAGGTTGCAGTATATACATGCGTTTTACATCTCGGTATTGCCCGTTGATAAAGAATTCTTCGACCAAGTGTCCTTCTTCAATAAAGCCGCACTTTTGATAGAGGTGAAGCGCTTTGTCATTCTCAATCGCCACATGCAAGTAAATTTTGTGAAGATTAAGGATAGTGAATGAGTAATCTAACGCTTTGTTAATTAGCGTATTTGCGTACCCTTTTCCTTGGTGTTCAGGTGTAATAATGATCTGAAATTCAGCACTACGGTGAATGTAGTCAATTTCAATAATTTCAACCAAACCAATCAGGGATTTATTCTCATCTTCAACGACAAAGCGTCTTTCCGCGTTATCGTGAATGTGCTTGTTGTAAAGTTCTTCTAGCTCATCAAAAGACTCATATGGCTCTTCGAACCAATAAGACATGATGTTTCTGTTGTTATTTAAATTATGGATAAATCTAAGATCGCCACGTTCTAGCGCTCGAAGTGATAAATTCTGTTTCATGTTGATGTCTCGTACAGGTGATACGGATTTATATCATTGTTTTATTACAGTTTAATCTTCTACTCTTTGTCAAAACTATCTACCACAATCGCGCCCATGGAGGCGGGCATAGTGATAACGATGATGCGCTTGAACGCTAATATGGGATTATCGATGATGGGCAATTTGTTCAAGGCAAATAACACCAAACCGACCACTAAAGCAGCAAGCAAATAAGCGATAGCAATGCGAAAAATAAATACAGAGATTCGATGTTTAATATCTCGTTGAAACACGCTTTGATATGCGAATACGCCCAGAAAACACAAAGAAAGGCTCATTAGAAACAGCAAATTGGTCGTTGGCAATGTCGTACCCAGTTGCCAGGCTTCTTCTGAGAAGGAAATGGGAACGGCCAATGCGAAAGCTCCCACACACACTTGACTGGCATCTTCCATATTGAAGCTAAAATTCTTCATTCAAACTCCTTCTGTTTTAACTAACTGTACGCTTTGCCTAGCGTTTGTCCACGGGGATTTTATACAACACTAGGAAATTGCGTAACTTTTGTCATTGTTCTGCCCTGAAAACGTAACGGGTCTGACATATGCAAATTAAATACTGTTGTAAATGAATGGCAATAGCGGACAGTTGAATGAAAGTAACCATATTTGGCACTGGATACGTGGGGTTAGTTCAGGCCGCAGTACTGAGTGGTGCTGGACATAATGTGTGTTGTGTGGATGTTGACGCTGAAAAAATAGACAAACTGCAAAGAGGTGAAATCACCATCTATGAACCAGGCCTAGAGCAACTTGTTAACAACAACATTGCTGGTGGACATCTATGTTTTACCTCTTCTGCAAAAGAAGGCGTTGAGTTTGCGGATGTAATATTTATCGCTGTTGGAACGCCGCAAGACGAAGATGGTTCAGCAGATCTAAGCTATGTATTGGACGTGGCGAAAACAATCGCGACATTTTCTTGCCATAGGAAAATCGTCATCAATAAATCCACTGTCCCCGTTGGTACAGCACAACAAGTGAGCGATGTATTGAGGGTGACTCGAGGGAATTTAGGTTTACCGCCAATACATTTCTCAGTCGTATCCAATCCTGAATTCCTCAAAGAGGGAAGCGCCGTAACTGACTGTATGCGTCCAGATAGGATTGTGATTGGGCTCGATGAAACGGACAGACATTTCGCAGAAGTGAAAGATCTGATGCGAGAGCTGTATGCACCTTTCAATCGTAACCACGAGAAAATTCTGTTTATGACCGTGAAATCGGCGGAGCTCACCAAGTATGCAGCTAACTGTATGTTAGCGACCAAAATCAGTTTCATGAATGAAATTGCCAACATTGCTGATAAGCTTGGTGCGGACATTGAACAGATACGCAAAGGAATAGGCAGCGATGAAAGAATTGGTTATCACTTCATTTATCCCGGTTGCGGTTATGGTGGTTCTTGCTTTCCCAAAGATGTTCAAGCCCTGATCCGCTCGTCTGAGAAAATAGGTTATGAAAGTGAAATTCTCAAGGCAGTTGAAAACACCAACTATCATCAAAAAAGAAAACTCTTTGAGAAAATCTGTGCCCATTGGGAAGGGGAGGCCAACCTAAA
This sequence comes from Vibrio sp. A1-b2, assembly GCF_021726015.1. Classification (NCBI taxonomy): domain Bacteria; kingdom Pseudomonadati; phylum Pseudomonadota; class Gammaproteobacteria; order Vibrionales; family Vibrionaceae; genus Vibrio; species Vibrio sp. A1-b2. Next base: position 255,601 of record NZ_JAKKCI010000003.1, on the reverse strand, counting down.
GGGCAAAACGTTTGCACTATGGGGACTGGCTTTTAAGCCTAAAACCGATGATATGCGAGAAGCGCCCAGCCGTGTACTAATGGAAGCCTTGTGGTCTGCTGGAGCGACTGTACAAGCCTATGACCCCAAAGCGATGGAGGAAACTCAGAGGCTTTATTCTTTACGTAACGACCTTCTATTGATGGGAACCAAAGAAGCGACATTAAAAGGTGCAGATGCTTTGATTATTTGTACAGAGTGGCAGAATTTTAAAGCGCCCGACTTCAATTTAATTTATTCAGAGTTGAGTGAGCCTGTAATATTTGATGGGCGAAATCTGTTCGAACCGAGAAGGATGTCGGCGAGGGGATTCACTTATTGGTCTATTGGTAGAGAAGTTGCCCGCCCAGACTAACAAAGGCGGGCATAGATCTGGCTGGTTTAGAGAATCGTTGTGCTCTCTTGCATATAACGCTTCATTACTGGGCTCTCCATCTGTTTTTTATCGGCTGGTTCCCATAGACCTTTCTGTATGCCGTCAATAATCATATGTATTACAGCGGAGTCGATGGCTGACATTACAGCGATATTGACGGGTTCGTTATTGGTATAACCCGATTCCATTTCGAGTAAGTCTTGGTAAGCGATGTAACGGAAAACACTACCACTTAAAGCGTGAGAAAAAATGGTTTTGCTGGTAGTGACACTAAGTAAGATTTGTCCCGTTCGAACATCGACTGCACGTAAGTTAACGGTCACCTGATCCATGCGATACTCGCCATAAGTAGCAAGTCCGAAATAGCCGATACCGTGACCACCACTTTTCAAGTCGGACTCGTATCCAATAATGCCACCCTCAATGACTAAGTTTGCCGATTTTAACGCAGGTAAGTCGTCTCCAATATTAACCGGGGCTTCATCTTTCTTTTGCGCGGCTCGAATGATTTTCCGTTCTGTAAGTAAGTTCTGTAATCCCTCTCGCTCTAACGGCAAAAACCACTTGGAGTCCAACAATGAAGAGGTCAGCATTGATGTGCCTCCCTGTGGTACCGCAGTTGCAAAGGTACTTGAAGGGTAGTCTTTATATTGACCTGTTTGGTCGCGAAAATCATACACGGAGACCATAATCTTCCCTTTAGGGAGAGGGAGATTAATAAGGTCTTTGTATATAGCCCCTCTAGGCGCTAGTGTCGGATACTCCTCTGCATCGGGAGTATCCATAAAGTTTGAGCACCCTGTAAGTAAGAGCGCTAGAGTCACTGCTAGGTAAAGTCCTTTTTTCATTTTTTATCTTCCTGAACTACAAACCTGTAACTTCGATTGTGGTGGATTCACCCGTCGATTTATCTATAACGGTGATGGTTAAAAATCCGTCATTGTCGGTGATGGTTAGTGTGTAATCGTCGGTTTCTAGACTTCCCGGTTCTCCGCTGGAAATTAATTCACTTAACAGCCGTGATTGTAATGAGGAGAGGAGTGAAGATACCGATGAAGTACCGTTTTTCGTTTTATCGGGATCTTCGTAATCATTGATTGCTTCCGCTCTGGCAAACAAATGTGAAGTGTTTAGAGGGTTGCCGCCAAATGTTGGGTTTATCGGCTTGTAAGTCAGTTTGGATGCAAATACAGGTGAAGCCACTAAACTGCAACTGATTAAGCTAAGACTGATTATGAGTGCTTTTTTCAACCTGAAATTTGAATGTTCAGGCTGAAAACACTGTTTAGAAACAACCAGAGTTTTCATAATTTTCCCTTGTAAGCATTTATTATATTTCGTCATGTGCGAGATCGAATGTGTCGGAATACATCCGTTGTATTCTCCACTTGGTTAAATAGTCCTGTACGGTTCTTACCGCTTTTGCTGCCTGCTCTTTCGACTCCTTCATTTTTGGCGAAAGGCTGGTGCGAAAAACAACCTTTTGCGAATGCCAAATTGTCATGATGGTTCCAAACTTGGCTGTCGTTTTTTCGGTTATGGTTAAATTCTCTTTTAGGTTTTCTTCACTCTCGTTGAGCTGTTGTGCGAACTCTGAATAAAACATATTTCCGATTCGAGTCATGGTTCTGTCTATGATGAGGCCATTGACTTCATCTAAAGAGTCATGTTCTCCATCTTCTAATTGTTGCGAGTCTTCTATCGGAGATTGGTCGCCAGCACTTTCTTTTGCATGCAAATAGGAAGCATGCAATGAGAAATACACAAAAAAAATAATCAGAAACGTATTAATTTTAAGCGTCATAGATGACTCTTATAAAAGTGATTAAGACGAATTAATAATAAGAGTTAATTGTCAGTAATTGTATAAACCAAAGTATTAGAATTGCACAAATAAATTAGTATTTTTGTATTTGGCTTTACATAAATATAACAACCAAAAAATTAAAAAATAAATATCAATTTTAATTTAAAGTTGATGGTTTAAAATCATAGGCAGCTCTAACCTAATTAACGAGAACACGGTGTTCTCTAATGAAGGAGGAGTTATGTCCATCCGGAATAATGCCTGCTTCAGTATGCTAGTGATGGGTATCGCTTTGTATTTGGCAATGTCGAACCTAGCTTGGGCGAACAAGGATCTTGGTGGTCAAGCTTATTATCAGTCAGAGAGTAATCATGGAGGCGATGATCGTCACCATGAGAACTTTAACAATAGAAGACATACTCAAGTAGGTAAGTTCGGTTACGGCTTGGACTTAAGTAATTTCAACGAGTTAGACTCTATTCCAACTGACGATAATTATGCTGAAGTCGTCTTGGAAGACTCGATATTAGGAAATGTCTATATCGAGCAGGGTAGTTCTATTGCAGGTAATAAAGCGAAAGTAGTCCAGTCAGACGGCGTAGGGAGTGAGGCTGGGATTTGGCAATATGGTGGGGATAATACTGCTTTAATAACTCAAACGGGTAAGTTTAATAAAGCTTACATTGCTCAGTATGGTTATGGAAATAAAGCTTGGATTAATCAAGCTGGAAATAATAACACTGCAGCAATTATCCAATATGGATATGGAAGTTCTTTGAGTATTAATCAAACAGGTAGTAATAACAAAGCCATTATTGTCGACAACGGAGGTTCTAATTATGGCATTAGTCAAAATGGTAATGACTATGTGGCCATAGTTGGGGGCTATGGTATCAATGTGTATGTTACTCAAAATTAATCGACAACACATTTAGATACTTGTCTATTCAAATGTAACAATATGATATAAAGGAAATTGTCATGAAAACTAAATTGGCATTAATAATTGCAGCAACGTTGGCTTCAGGTAGTGTTCTTGCAAACAACACAGCAGACGTAGATTTATTTATGACTTCAGATTCTGAAGTCACTGTAGTCCAAGTGTCTCCTAACGCAGGTAACGCAGCCGTTATTGGATCTTACGGTGTAGATGACTCTACATTATCTATCTCTCAGGTCGGCGGTGAAAATGACGCCAAGATTTTCGCAGTAGGTGTGGATGACGGTAATTTCAGCATCAGCCAAACAGGTAACAGTAACGAAGCTCTTATTAAAACTGATAACAGTCCATGGGAGCATTATTCTTATGATCACGATACTGTTTCTATCACTCAAAATGGCGATAGCAACAATTCTAAAGTGTTATTGAAAGGTGGTACTGATGATGCAAATGTTTCGCTAGATGTTACTGGCACATTTAATGAAACTAGCGTTGTGTTGAACAGAGGCGATGGCAGCATCGTTACTGGTACAGTAAACGGAGCAAGCAACATGGCTGACGTTTACGTTGATGATAGCTTTGACAATAACATTACCTTTAAACAAACAGGCGACTCCAACAGCATTGATCTTGATGTAACTGGATGGAGTGACAACAACACCATTGATATCGACCAAAGAGGCTCGCTTGCGGCAGCTAATGTATCTGTGTACTGGGGTAGTACAGAAAACACTATCAATGTTACTCAGACATATGGTGATGTTGCGAATGTTAATGTAGGTGCTAGCACAAATAACACTGTTACCGTTGCTCAATACTAACCGTTGGTTATGTTAGTACGTTATTTAGCGGCGCTTTGCGCCGCTTTTCTAGTCTCATTAAGTGCGATAGCAATGGATAGTTCATCATTGAGTCTTTATGGTGGAGCGCTTCAGTTCGAATGTACTCAGGACGCGCAACGAGTCAAACTTATCGCGAAAACGGGCAAACAGTTTGCTGCAAAAATCGTAGCGAGTGCGGCTTCCGGTAACAAAATGAGTTATGGATTCTCTAATCGTAGTTCCTTGAATTTAGGCTTTGGCGTTAATGATTTACCCATTCGTTTTGAAGTGATTAGTGAAAGTGAAGGAACTGAATCTTTTACGCTTGAAGCTGGATGCCAACTGAAATCAAATACGTCCTCTTAAGATCTAATCGCCATAATTGAGTTTGCTCACTCGACATGCGTTGTGACCAAGTTGTTCAGATCTTCATTTGTGGATATCCAAATAGCACTATTACATTGGAGAATCGAGATGAACACACTCGAACAAACATTACAGGGTGTTGGGGCTGGCTTGATAACACTTTCAGTGTTTCTTGAATTCAACGTGTCAGCTCACGCTTTGCAATTAGTAGAACTAATAAAGTCAGTACTGTAATCGTTGCATCTAACCTTACTAGATAATTGTCGGCTGATGATAAGACTGATGATGGGGAAGATTACGCGTTAAAGCGCAGTTTTGTCTATTAATAGGCTTGTTGTTTTAAATATTCGTTATCCAATTCGCTCTACATGCCAAATAAAAGCGTCCTCTTAATGAGTAATTAAGAGGACGCTTAATAAGTCTGTCTTTAATGCATTTTATGCTTCTGGAAGCTCAACGCCTTTTTCTTTAAACAGACGGCGGCATGCGCGGCCATCACTATGGAACAGGTGACAACGGTGCGCTGGAATACCAATCGACAGCACATCATCTGTTTCAACATCTAGCGTATCTGGCTGACGATAGATCACATCTGAGTCAGAGCCTTTGAGGTTCATGTAAACCTGAGTTTCATTACCCAGCTTCTCAACCATCATCACTTTACCTTCAATGATAGCGTCACCTTCACTTGCAGTGAGCAAGTGTTCTGGGCGAACACCTAAAGACATGCGCTCACCACGGTTTACAGTTGTTCCATCTACAGGAATCCAGAATGTCGTGCCATTAGAAAGTTGGACCATTACTCGGTCTTTCTCTACCGCTTCAATGAATACGCTCATAAAGTTCATTTTTGGTGAGCCGATGAAGCCTGCGACAAAACGGTTTCTAGGGTAGTGGTAGAGCTCAAGAGGTTGACCTACTTGCGATACATATCCCGCATCAAGCACAACAATTTTGTCAGCCATTGTCATTGCTTCTACTTGGTCATGGGTAACATAAATCATGGTGCAACCCAGTTTGCGTTGCAGCTTAGTGATTTCTGAACGCATTTGCACTCGAAGTGCTGCGTCTAGGTTTGATAAAGGTTCATCAAGCAGGAATACGTTAGGTTGAGACACCAAAGTACGACCAATTGCAACACGTTGACGTTGGCCACCTGACAGTGCTTTTGGTTGGCGGTCAAGCAAATGTGTCAACTGTAGAATGTCTGCAGCATGATCGACACGTTTATGAATTTCTTCTTTATCAGCTTTTGCCAGTTTCAAACCAAAAGACATGTTGTCATAAAGGTTTAGGTGAGGGTAAAGAGCGTATGACTGGAACACCATACCCACCCCACGTTTAGAAGGCTCAACATCGTTCATGCGTTGGTCGCCGATGTACAAGTCACCGGATGTGATGTCTTCTAAGCCTGCAATGCAGCGAAGTAACGTCGATTTACCACAACCAGATGGACCTACGAATACAACGAATTCGCCTTCTTGAATGTCCAAATCAACATTCTTAGAAATCACTACATCGCCATAAGCTTTACAAACATTTTTTAACGTGACATTCGACATCTAGCTCGTCCTCGATCAACACTTTTTAATTACTATTGCTCATCATTGTACGACATTGTTTTGTGCAATGAACTACTAGCAATAATAGTAGGAATACATTTAAGTTTATGATTTCTCGACTTTGAGAAGAATCATTTAAGTGGCTAATAATTTGGTGTAATCCCAATTCGCTTTTAGCCTTTATCGGTAAGAAAAGAAAGGGTGATGTATTTTAGTAATATTTGGGTAAACGCTGCTCGAAATCATACATCACCCCTCATAGCCAAAATTAGATACTTATTAATGCAAATATGTGTTCCCCCCGGAACGACGAACTTGCGTCGTATGCACATTTGCTTAAGCAATCTAACCGGCAATGTAAACACCTAATGTTCGGTGCTAATAAAAGACTCTTACCATCCACTTTGGACGTAGTTAGTCTCTAAGATGTGAACCAAGATGACATCCTCCTAATCCATTTTTTTGTGGGGGTAGTAGACAGGGATGAGTAGGAGGAGGGGGAATAGGGCGTAGTTAGATCAAGCTCAAATAATTGATGCTTTTGAAGTTGAGCTCGCTCACAACAAAATACCTTTTTGTGACTTTCGTCTACCACTTGTGACGATGCAGATCACGAAAATAGTCCATAATAGCTAGGGCGTAGTGCGCAGGAGGATGAGTCGTAGTCTGTTTTTTCTGATGATATGTGACGAAATACGGCAAAACCTCTTGGTTAGCCCTACAACATAAATATTAAAAGGATATGAACATGAAAAACGCCCTAAGTACCGTAGCGCTTAGCACATTAGTAGCTCTTGGTTCATTTGGAGCTCACGCTGCAATCGAAGAAGGCCAACTGACTATCTGGATCAACGGAGACAAAGGCTACAATGGATTGGCTGAAGTTGGTAAGAAGTTTGAAGAAGACACGGGTATTAAAGTAACTGTTGCACACCCAGATGCGCTTCAAGATAAGTTCCCTCAAACCGCTTCAACTGGTGACGGTCCTGATATTGTATTTTGGGCGCACGACCGTTTTGGTGGCTATGCTGAAGCAGGTTTGCTAGCAGAAGTGAAACCATCTCAACAAGTTAAAGATGGCATTATCGATTTCGCTTGGGATGCGGTTAACTATAACGGCAAGCTTATTGGTTACCCAATCGCAGTTGAATCACTATCTCTTATCTACAACAAAGATCTTGTTCCAAATCCACCAAAATCTTGGGAAGAAGTTGCAGAGCTAAATGCTGAGCTTAAGAAACAAGGCAAATCTGCAATCATGTGGAACCTAAAAGAACCGTACTTCACTTGGCCTCTAATGGCAGCTGACGGTGGTTACGCGTTTAAATACACAGCTCAAGGTTACGATGTTAAAGATGCTGGTATCGCAAACAAAGGCGTTTCGGATGCTATGAACTTTGTGAAAGGTCTTGTTGATAAAGGCGTTATTTCTTCTGATATGGATTACTCAGTTTCTGAAGCTGAATTCAACAAAGGCAATACAGCAATGACAATCAATGGTCCTTGGTCATGGGGCAACATTGAGAAATCAGGTATTAACTACGGTGTGACTACTCTGCCTAAATTTAATGGTCACTCATCTAAACCGTTCGTTGGTGTACTAACTGCAGGTATCAGCACTGCATCTCCTAACAAAGACCTAGCAGTAGAGTTCCTAGAGAACTACCTACTAACTAACGACGGTCTACGTAAGATGAATGATGACAAGCCACTAGGCGCAGTTGCTTTGAACTCATTCCAACAAGAATTGGGTAATGACCCTCGCATTGCAGCAACAATGGATAACGCAATGAACGGTGAAATTATGCCAAACATCCCTCAGATGAATGCTTTCTGGGGCGCAGCTAAGAACGCAATCGTCAACATCGTTGATGGTCGTCAAACTGTAGATGCAGCACTTGCAGATGCAGAAAAGCAAATGGTTAAGTAATTTTTTAGTTCTACTTTTGGGGAGGGGGTAACTCCTCCCTACTTTCTCAGTTTATTTCGCTAGCAGGTTGTACTATGCAGTCAGTTCAAGGTTCAGAAGCGATGCCAACACCATCAACACCGTCATCTTCTAATAAGCGTGCACTACTTAAGTGGGCTGCGTTAGGGACTGTTGGTGTGGTCAATGGTTATGCATCCATTCTTATGTATTCGCGCGGTGAGTCTGCCTTTGCGTTACTTACTCTCTTTCTTACCGCATTAGCACTCTATATTTTTGGCAGTAAGAAAACTTACGCCCATCGCTATATCTACCCAGGTGTCGCGGGGATGATTCTGTTCATCCTTTTCCCTTTGGCGTACACCGTTAACTTGGCTTTCACTAACTATAGCGCTAAGAACCAACTCTCTTTAGAACGTGCTCAATCTGTATTGATGGATAGAACGTTCCAGAGCGGTCAAAGCTACTCATTTGACCTATATGAGACCGACTCAGGTTTTCAAATTACGATTCAAGATGGTGATACTCAATATGTGACGGAAGCATTTTCGTTGAATGCTGCAAGTCGAGAGTTAAACCTTACGCCTGCTGAACAGCCTGTATCAGGTAAAAAAGCACCAATTAAAACCATCATTAGCAATCGCTCTACTTTGAGTGAATTCGACCTCCATTTCCCTGATGGTAATGACATTCGCATGAGCGGCTTACGTAAGTTCGCTGCGGTATTACCGCTTTACAAAATGCACGAAGACGGCGTTACTCTGACTAACCAAGAAACTGGTGAAGTACTGCGTCCAAACATGGATGTCGGTTTCTACCAACCTGTAGATGAGAGTGGCCAGTTTGTTGGCTCAACGGTATCACCAGGTTTTGTTGTCTCTATCGGTACTCATAACTTTGAACGTGTATGGAAAGATGACGGTATTAAAGAACCCTTTATCAGCATCTTTATTTGGACGGTGATTTTCTCTCTATTGACTGTCGTGTTCACTCTGCTTATCGGCCTAGTGCTTGCGAGCGTTGTACAGTGGGAAGCGTTGAAAGGTCGAGCGATTTACCGAGTTCTATTAATTCTTCCATACGCAGTACCTGCTTTCATTTCGATTCTGATTTTTAAAGGTTTGTTTAACCAAAGCTTCGGTGAAATCAATATGGTACTCGAAGCGATGTTTGGTATCAGCCCGTCTTGGTTCTCTGAGCCGTTACTTGCTAAAACTATGGTGTTGATTGTTAACACATGGCTAGGTTTCCCTTACATGATGATCTTATGTATGGGGCTTCTAAAAGCAATACCAGATGATTTATACGAAGCATCGGCAATTGATGGTTCAAACTTTATGAGCAACTTTACTCGTATCACATTGCCTTTGATGATTAAGCCAATGACGCCGCTTCTCATTGCGAGTTTTGCATTCAACTTCAATAACTTTGTGATGATTCAACTGTTAACGCAAGGTGGTCCGAATATGATTGGTACTTCAGAGCCTGCGGGTTATACCGACCTATTGGTAAGTTATACCTATCGTATCGCGTTTGAAGGTGGCGGCGGTCAAGATTTCGGTCTGGCGAGCGCAATCGCAACATTGATCTTCTTGTTAGTAGGTGGTTTAGCACTACTCAACCTTCGTTTCACTAAGCTTGAGCAAGATTAAGGAGTCGCACAATGGCTATGGTTCAAGGTAAAACCTTAAAATACAGAGTGTTGGCGACGCATATTGCGTTGTGTACATTCTTAGCGTTAATCATCTTCCCACTGTTGATGATCGTGGCGATTTCTTTCCGTGAGGGTAACTTTGCAACAGGTAGTTTAATTCCTGAGAATCCGTCACTTGAGCACTGGAAACTGGCGCTCGGTTTCGCGGTAGAAAATGCGGATGGAACAGTAACACCGCCTCCATTCCCTGTTCTAACGTGGTTATGGAACTCAGTTAAAGTTGCAGCAATCAGTTCAGTGTTGATCGTCGCGCTATCTACAACTTCTGCTTATGCATTTGCTCGTATGAAGTTCAAAGGTAAGAGCACTATCTTGAAAGCAATGATGATTTTCCAGATGTTCCCTGCAGTATTGGCGCTGGTGGCTCTATACGCATTGTTTGATAAGTTGGGTCAATACATTCCATTCCTTGGTTTGAACACTCACGGCGGTTTGATTTTCTCTTACTTGGGCGGTATCGCGCTGCATGTTTGGACTATCAAAGGTTACTTTGAAACGATTGACCTTTCATTGGAAGAAGCGGCAGCACTTGACGGCGCAACACCATGGCAAGCATTCCGCCTAGTACTTTTACCGCTTTCCGTACCGATTCTGGCAGTTGTGTTTATTCTCTCATTTATCGGTGTTGTGGGTGAGGTTCCAGTGGCATCTTTGCTACTTTCTGATGTAAACTCATACACACTTGCGGTTGGTATGCAGCAGTATTTGTACCCTCAAAACTACTTATGGGGAGACTTTGCGGCAGCGGCAGTTTTATCTGCTTTACCAATTACTATCGTATTCTTGCTTGCGCAGCGTTGGCTAGTCGGAGGACTAACGGCCGGCGGTGTGAAAGGATAACAACGATAAGGGCGACTGTAAGGTCGCCCATTTTGTGTCTGCTTAACAACTTGGTTTGGCCGCTGATCAGTTAAGATAGATACATAACTTCTGGCGTTACGCATAGCTGGCTGTTAGCTCAATTCCTTACTGTAAATGACTAACGGTTTTTGTAACCATGACCTGAGCTCTGCTCAGGTTTTTTTATATCTGTGAATGTCAGATCACGATGCGCCTGTTAGGGCGCTGCTGGTAAGAAAGCCTTATAGGCGCATATGAAAAACCTCCGGCTATGCCGGAGGATATTAGTGGTACGAGAACCGGTATCGAGGGACTTATTTGGCAATACTACGCCAGTCGACGATTTTGAAGTTCTGATTCACAGAGTGATATTCCTTATCAACGTTGAAGCCGTCTTGCGCGATAAAAATGCCGTCCGGGTATTGGCTACCGAGTGGCGTCGAGACAGCATGAATACCATCTGTTTCGCTGGCACCATCAACACCGATACTGTCATCACCAATCACAGCAAATGAATACGCAAATTTACCATTTTGATTGAGGTCAAAGACCGCATAAGAGTGACTGCCTTGGCTTGACGCAATCAAAAGGTTGTCTTGACCGTTTTGGTACAGGCTTAACCCTTCTACATCATCTGTGATTTGCTTACCGTCTACTTTTGCGAAAAGCTTTGCTTCTGTTGAACCGTTTTCTCGTGCATCAAATTGCCATATCGCGTTGTCTTCTTCGCCGACATAAAGGGTTTGAGTTTTATCATCAACCACACAACCTTCGGGCTGAGTTGGCACTGATACCCTACGAACCATTTCTCCAGTGGCATAACCGTTGTTCAGAGTGATTTTCCACTGTTCTACAATGCCATTCTTGCCGTTAACGTAAACATAAGGTGTGCCTTCTGTGCTTTGCCCCATACATAGGCCATAAACCTCATCGACTTGAGAAACCAGTTCTGGTTCTTCCTGATGTACGTTTTTACCTTTAGCTGGAAGTACTTTAATTGGTTCGTCACCCTCAGTGATCGTGTATAGCGCGATGGTATTGAGTTCTCGGTTCGATGCAGCGGCTAAATCTACGTTATTGCCTTTGCTATCAATCAGATTCTGACGAATATCGATGTTGTTTGGTTTACCTGCTTTCAAGAACTGTACTTCTTCGCCGTTGAGACGATAAGCCATTAAGCCTTTTTTCTTGTTGGTTGCAATAATGAGGCTCTGCTCGGGGTTGTTCACGTTGAGCCAAAACGCTGGATCGTCTGCCGCATCACCACTTTTGTTGACAGGTTGAGTTTCAGCGCTCGCTTTAACAATTCGGATCCCCTCAACCTTCATTTCTTTGGGTGGGACTGTGTTTGCAACGTTGTAACCTACAATTTTTGAGAGTTCATCAAAGTTTACAGATTGATACACAGGCTCATCGGCTTCAGTGTTGCCAATCCAAAGCTCGTTTTTACCTACACTGACCAACTTCGCTTCCTCAACACCTTCGATGTTGAATGAAGCCAACTGCTTATGAGTTTGTGAATCGAATAGGAAGAAACCGTTACCTTCATCCGCAACAACTAGAGTAGCTTTGCCACCGGCGTGATTGATGATGTCTATGTTTTCGATCTCTTTCAAAGAACCCAGTGGTTCAACAACATTGACCAATTGACGCTCTGTAACGTTTTCAGGGTCGTTGCCATAAGACCAGATACCTAGATCCTGCTCCAAAACGTATAGCTTGCCATTAACATCATCAGATACACAGCCACTTAACTCTCCACCAATTTGCAGTTCACGGACTGGAGAAGCTTTGCCTTCGATATTAAATAGGCTAGTCACCCGATTATCGTCGTACATCAGTTTAAACTGAGCCACTAATCCACTTTCTGAGTAACCAATCACGCTCACCGTGCCCGTGGTTACATTCTTAATTAAACACACACCTTCCGGTTTAAAGCTAAGTGGAATTCGACCGACTTCTTTAAGAGGTTGTGCGCTATTAGCATCGATAGCGTAAAGTGCAATAGCATCACTATCAGGAAGGCCAATAGCAGCGATATCAATACTTTTGCCTGAATCTGATTGCAACTCGTAACGAACATCTACCCCTAATGCGGGTTCAGAATCAATACGCTGAATTTCCATTCCTTTGTCATTATAAACGGCCACACCATCATCTTCTAAGCTCGCAATAAGCAGCGAAGCTGACTTCGACTGCCATACTGCGCTGTCAGCAATATCCTCGTAACTCGTTTGTGTTGAGTTAGCAGCATAGCTGCTGGTTGCTAGTGTCAGCGCTGTTGCGATAACCGAATATTTAAAAAAAGACATTACTAATCCTCAATATGAATGAACGTCAGCGAAGTTAAGCGCGAAATATAAAGGTTTTGTGACGGGAAACTTTAATTAAATTGAAAATCAATAAGTTACCTTTTGGTTTGGGTGGCTGTGAGCTCATTGGCTGAGACGGAATTTAAGCTTTATCAAGGCATGAAAGCGGTTGAGTTTCGTTATTTCACGAATTTTGGACTGAAAACAAGAGAATAGGTGAGCTAATTGGACTTTTAATGTCACAAATTCGTCATACATGCTGGGTAAAACTGACGAGGTAAACTAGGGAGAAACTATGAATCGTTGGTTCCAACAACAACTGTGGAAAATTGGTCAATTTACTTATTGTCTTATTCCTCATCGTCACTGGTTATATTTATGGGCTATTGCAACTATCAGCTTATGGTATTTTAACTTTAGCCAGGGTGAGATTAAGGATTCACAACAGTGGATATGGCTCGATATTCTCGGTGAAGGTTCAATGACGTTGTTTATCAGCATCTGGCTGGTGGTCATTTTGGCTTGTCGAGAGGCTGGTAGAGTGACACAGTTTTTGGCATTAGGTCTTCTTGGTGTGTACATATCTTGTTTGCAGGATTTGCTAGACGAGTTTTATGAGCTTGGCGATGCAGCGTATTATTGGGATAGCTTGGTTGAATCTCTTCCTATCGGGGTTATCTTTTTAACTATCGGCTGGATGGGCTGGTATCGCGAGCAGAGCCAATTAAGACAATACCTACTGCAACGCAGACACCAGTTTCAGAACAGTTCCAAGCTGCATATGGATAGTTTTCTTCCCCGATTTGATCAATTACAAGCATTTATGAACTCACAGCCGGACGAATTTTTGTCAGGTGAGATTATGGGTTTTATTCTCGATGAGAGTGACGTGAAGGATGCCGCTCAGCTTAAAGTACTGCGCCGACGTTTTGCCGATTTAATGATGCTCAATTTGCCTGAATCTACCCAGCTTTATCATTTGTCCGGTGAGCATTATGTTTTATTCATGCCTCACCGTGATAGCTTCTCAATCAAATGTGAACGCTTGCTCATGCAACATCTGCGCAGCGCTCAAATTTATTCTGATTCGGGTCTGTTACCCATAACATTCGGTGTGACTTTAACGCGACGCGAGCTTTGTAAAAGCTGTAACAGCAATAATCTCTCTAGCTACATACGTGATCTATTCAATGCTCATCAAAGGACAGAGCGTGCTGCTGAATTGAAGACTCGAAATCAAGAAATACCACTGGGTTGATGGATATGGATGCTCCCAAGTGGAAGACTCTGAACTCACCCTTTGTTTCTCCTTGTTCTGGGGCTGCGCAATTACACGATTTACTGTGTGCCAATGGCGAACATTCAGACATAGTGTTGCGAAAAACTAAGCTGTTTCATTCCGATCTTCTGAAGTTGGATAAACAGATTTCTCCCAAGCAGTATGCCCAATTGTGCTTTAATGCAACCTTAAGCAGTGGTTGTGCTGAGTTAGCGATAAAGCTTGGTCGACAAGTGTTACCCAGTGCTCTCGGACCTTGGGCAAGCGGCCTTATTCACGCACCGGATTTGGGTCGAGCGCTCGATTTTCTTATATCGACAACCTATCGTTGGTCGCCGCTTATTGATATACAGCGGCGCATTGAGAATGGGAAAGCGCATTACTTGGTATACGATGCGTACGGACTTCTAGACGATTCTCTGCTTAAACAGTTTGTTATGTTGTCTACATTTGAGGCTGTTCGTCAAAGCTGCGAATGGTTGGCGGGGAAAAATGTTTGTGCTCACTGGCAGTATACGTTTGAAGGCAGTAGAGAAAAACTGCAATGGGAGGCCTTTTCTTCGTTGGGTGAACTTGCTTTGTTTAATCAACCTTATTCCGCGTTCTCAATCTCAGAAATGTTGTTAGCAACACCACTAAATCAGTCATGCAGTTCCATCTACCACGCTACTCAGAAAAAGGTATTGCACGAAAAATCCAACTCCACAGGTATTGTTGAAATTGTTCGAGTCAAAGTAAACGACTCGATTCAGAATATCCCCAGTATGGAAGACATTGCTCGTAGCATGAGTATCAGTACAGCAACATTAAAACGTAACTTAAAGCAGCATAACACCAGCTATCAGAGTATCGTCGATGATTGCAGAGCTAAGACAACATACTTCTTACTCAACAATAAAAACATGAGTGAGAAAGAGGTGGCTCAACACCTTAATTTTTATGATGTGAGCAACCTAAGACGAGCCATGAAAAAATGGCTCGTCTTTGGCTAACCACTGGAAGCTGAGTTCTAAACGCGATTATCGCCTGTACTGTATGCAATGATCTGACTTATCTCGCTTAGGCTACGTCCTGACTCTTCACGCCATTGACAGAATGCTTGATTGGAAGCGGTCATTGCACGTTTAGTTGTCTTAGCGCTATCAATGATGCCGGTGTTACGAAGGTACGCTTCAACATCGGTAGACAAGATAAAAGTATCGGCTCCCATCGTACGCAGTGTGTATGGCCCTGTATTGCCACCTAAGCGGTCACCGTGTTTTTTCAAGTGCTCCCAAAGACCGGTAATGTTGTCTAGCGGCCAGTTTGCTACCATTTCACTGAAAGAACCGTGTTCAGCTCTGGCTTCATAAATCATACGGGCATTGCGCGGAATCGACATGACTTTGATTAAATGGCGGATGATGCGCGGATCTTGCGCTTTTTCTTCCCACACTTCGTCAGATAGCATCAGCAAAGGCTCAATTTTGAAGCCGAAGAAAAGCTCTTCGAAGTTTGGCCATTTCTTTCTCACTACATCCCAAGAGATGCCAGATTGAAACACTTTCATGCTGAACGCAGATAACCAACGATCTTCAGGTACTGCTGCAAGTTCGGTTTTACTTAATGGCGTACTAAGCAGTTTTTCTAATTGGTCTTCGCCACCTTTACGATCGACCGCTCGTTGATAAATGGATGAAAATTTCTCGATTGTCATGTTTGAAGACTCTTGTTTAGTTTTAGAAATAAATACTAGCAAAGGGATAACCGATCGGCACGCGAAAGAAGGATTGGACGTGTTGCGAGTCATTTTAAAAATTTTGAAATCAGACCATAGTTTTGACTATCGATTGGAATACTATCTATGGTAAGCTGGCGCTAAATTGGTATAACAAGTGGTTTAAGAGATTAATATGGAACCGAATATTAAGCTTTATCAAAAAATCGCCAATCACTTTAAAACGGAAATCTTTAATGGCGTTTACAAAGTAGGGGATATGCTTCCTGCTGAACGAGTGATCGCTGAGCAGATGGAAGTGAGTCGAACCGTGATTCGCGAAGCAATGATAATGCTTGAAGTTGAAGGCTACGTTGAGGTGCGTAAAGGCTCGGGTATCCGAGTAATTAACACGCAGGTTGACAACGTAGTACCGGACATCGCGCAGGCGGTGGGCGATTTCGGTTTCATGCTCACCTGTGGCCCGTTTGAACTGCTACAGGCTCGTCAGTTGTTTGAAAGCAATATCGCTGAATTTGCCGCGACTCAAGCGACCAAACAAGATCTGGTTGCTCTGATGAAGATTCAAGAACAAGCGAAGCAAGACGATTACTCGCGTGATTCCTACTGGGATATTGAATTTCATATTCAGATGGCCCGCTGTACACAAAACTCAGTCGTGGTACATATTGCGGAGATGTTGTCGAAACATCGTGAAAACAACCCATATTGGAAGAAGCTTCACGAGCACATTGAAGACAATAAGATTCGCAGCTGGTGCAGCGATCATGATGAAATTGTAAAAGCGTTAATCAAGCGAGATGCGGTAGCTGCACGTCAGGCTGCTTGGCAGCACATTGAAAATACTAAGATCATGCTGTTTGATGCTTCAAATGATGATTATGACCGTTTCTTGTTCTCAGAAAGCCCGATTACGACGTCATAGAAGTCGCGTTCTTCGACTTGAAACGCAATAAAAGCACTGAAAAACAAAGGCTACCCGAAGGTAGCCTTTTTCGTCTTTCAATACATCTTACTAAAGCGTTACGCCGCTTTTGAATACGGCGATTTCTCGGAACTCATTGATTTCATTACGTGTCGGCTCACCATTTACGAAGCTGGTAACTTTATCGACAAACTCTTCAAGCAAGGTATCCATTGATGTGCCTTCTACTAGCGTACCGGCATTAAAGTCAATCCAGTGTGGCTTGCGGCGGGCTAAGTCACTGTTGGTTGCCAGTTTCAAAGTCGGTACAGGGCCGCCATAAGGTGTGCCACGACCAGTACTGAACAGCACCATATGACAACCAGCCATCGCAAGAGCCGAGGTCGCGATAGCATCGTTACCCGGCGCACTCAGTAGGTTTAGACCTGGTTTGGTCAAGCGTTCACCGTATTTCAAGACATCCATTACCTGACTTGAGCCAGCCTTTTGCGTACAACCCAAAGATTTCTCTTCTAAAGTTGAAATGCCGCCTGCCTTGTTACCCGGAGATGGATTTTCATAAATAGGCTGTTTGTGATCGATAAAATACTGTTTGAAGTTATTGATCATGGATACTGTATCGTCGAACACGCTTCTATCTGCGCAGCGGCTCATCAGGATATGCTCTGCACCAAACATCTCTGGCACTTCAGTCAGTACTGTGGTGCCGCCATGGGTGACAAGGTAATCCGAGAAACGACCAAGCAGAGGGTTAGCAGTGATGCCTGAAAAGCCATCAGATCCGCCACATTCCAAACCAAAACGAACTTCGCTCAGGTTGCCCGCAACTCGCTGGTCTTTAGACATCACTTCATACAGCTTTTTCATCAGCTCAACGCCGTATTCCACTTCATCATCTTGCTTTTGACAGATCATGAACTGAACACGTTGTTCGTCGTATTCACCGAGCGTGTCTTTAAACGCGTTCACTTGGTTGTTTTCACACCCTAATCCCACCACTAAAACACCACCAGAGTTTGGATGTTTCACCAAGTTCTGCAGCAGAATCTTAGTGTTGTTGTGGTCGTCCCCAAGTTGTGAACAGCCATATTGGTGAGTGAACACTTGCACGCCGTCGATAGCAGACATGTCGACTTCAGACTCAAACTGCTTTTTCATCATATTAGCCATAGCGTTTACACAGCCAACGGTTGGGATGATCCACAGCTCGTTACGAATACCTATATCACCGTTTGAGCGACGGTAGATATTTACTGGCTTATTTTCCAATGCGCTATGTACGTTTTGGAATTCAGGTTGGTATTGGTATTCGTTTAAATCGCTCAAGTTGGTGCGAATGTTATCCTGATAAACACGGTGGCCTAGCTCTATGGTTTGCAACGCATGTCCGATAGGACAACCATATTTAATTATCTGGTCATTTTGAGCAAAAGTTTGCAGCGCCACTTTGTGTGCTTGAGGAATATCCTCTTGCAACGTTATTTCCTGCTCATCCACAACTAATGTTGTGCCAGCACTTAAGTCTTTTAATGCAACGGCAACATTGTCGGCTGGATGTATTTTGATAAGAGAGTTCATGCTATTTCCTTAGCAGCGATTTAACGCTCGTCGCATGCCCACTAGGCAAATTTGTTCGACGTACGCGGTTACGCATTCAGTCAGTCCCGGCACTTGATTGAGGTCTTGTCCCCAGTGCGCAGTGTTACCCAACACGGCTTCAACTAACGCGCCATAGCTTTGCTCACCTGATGACACCTTAGGCCACTCGGAAGCAAAGAAATCTAGCCATGGTTGGTCGTCATTAAGAGGGTAATTTCCGTCCTCACGTTCGCCGCGATAGAAGGTAATTAACGCTGCGAGTGCAAAGCTCATGTGACGAGGTAAATGCTCGGTCTTTTGTTGATACGCGAGTAACTGCGGCAAAATTCGGGTTTTGAATTTTGTCATACCATTAAGCGAAATAGATAACAGCAGGTGCTTGATGTAAGGGTTCTTAAAGCGATACTCCACATCTTGAGCAAAAGTTTGCAGTTCATCTTTTGGCAATGAAAGAGTAGGGATGATCTCAGAGAACATCAGTTCTTTGAGATAAGCTGCCATCTGCTCGTCAGCCATGCTTTCGCCAACCGTATCAATACCAGATTGGAATGCCACTGGTACTAGCGCGGTATGTGCACCGTTAAGAATCGCGACTTTACGCTCTTTATATGGCTTGATGTCATCAACAATCTTAATGTTGAGCGAGTGTTCTGTACTGAGCTGATCCAGACACAGTGCTTGATTTAACCACTGTGGGCCTTGAATAACAAACAGATAGAAGTTCTCGGCACTGACCATAAAGGTATCTTTGTAGCCTAGCTCCGCTTCCAGCGTGCTCACTTCATCTTTTGGATAGCCAGTAACGATACGGTCTACCAAGGTTGAGCAGAATGTATTTGCGGCTTCTACCCAATGTTTAAATTCAACAGGAAGAGCCCAAGCCTCAATGTAGCGCCCGATAATCTCTTTCAAGCATTCGCCGTTGTAATCGATGAGTTCACAAGGAACAATGATCCAACCTTTGTCTTCATCGGCTTCAAAGTGGTTGTAGCGTTCCCATAGCATACGCGTCAGCTTGGCTGGGTAGCTGCTTGGTGGCAAATCATCAAGCTGATCGCTTTCCACAAATGCAATCCCCGCTTCCGTTGTGTTTGAGAACACAAACTGAATGTCTGGGTTACGAGCAAGTTCAAGAATGGTTTGAAAATCTTGGTAAGCAGACAGCTCTTCGTTCACAGAGTAGATAACACGGGATTGTGAGATCGCTTGGCCTGTTTCATCCAGACCACGAATCAAAGTGGTATACACACCCTGTTGAGTGTTGAGACTTGGCGGAAAATCGGTATCGATTGGACGAATAATGCTGACACCAGCATTGAGATCCGTGTGTTCGTTGAGTTGGTCAATTTGCCAGTCTAAAAATGCGCGTAAAAAATTACCTTCGCCAAATTGAATGATCTTGGTTGGGTAAGAAGGGCCGGGAAAGGTATCTCGGTTTAGCTGTTTCATAAAAGTTACCTATCGATAGGCTGCGGCTGAAACTCGGTGAAGAACATCTTTGTCAGTAGATCTTCACCAATAAGCAACGGCCGCAGAGCGTCAGATTATTTAGCTGTGATACCGAAATAGTTTTTCGCGTTGTAATAACAGATATCGCGAACCATACGGCTAAGTAGTTCGAAGTCCGCAGGTGCTTCACCATCTTCAACCCATTTGCCAATCATTTGGCAAAGGATGCGGCGGAAGTACTCGTGTCGGGTATATGACAAGAAGCTGCGGCTATCGGTTAACATACCCACGAAGCGGCTTAACAGACCAAGCTGTGCAAGCTGAGTCATTTGACGCTCCATGCCGTCTTTTTGGTCGTTGAACCACCAACCAGAACCAAATTGGATTTTGCCGGCGATACTGCCGTCCTGGAAGTTGCCACACATGGTTGCCAGAACTTCGTTGTCACGTGGGTTTAGACCGTAAAGAATGGTTTTCGGTAATGCATTGTCACGGTCAAGCGCATCAAGCAGACGTGATAAAGGCAAGGCAACTAAACCATCATGGATAGAGTCAAAACCAACGTCTGGACCAAGAAGCTTGAACATACGCTGATTGTTATTACGCAAAGCGCCAATATGGTATTGCTGAACCCAGCCGCGTTTCGCGTACTGTTTACCTAGGTATACCAATACTGCCGTTTTGAACTGTGCAGTTTCAATTTCGGAGACTGTTCCGCCGCTTAAACGTTTGCTGAGGATCGCATCAAGTTCTTGCTCGGTTGAATCTTCATAGCAGACCGTATCTAGAGCGTGGTCTGATATACAACAGCCGTGGTCTGCAAAGTGTTGTAAACGTTTATCTAAAGCGGAACACAAATCTGTAAAGCGAGAGATTTCAACATCCGCAGCTTTTGATAATGCCTCTATATAAGCAGGGAAGGTGTCCTGATGAATGTTGAATGCTTTATCTGGACGCCAGCTTGGAAGCATTTGTACTGGGAAGTCTTTGTCGTCTGCCACTTTTTTATGTGCGGCGAGGTCATCGATTGGGTCATCGGTTGTACCCACCATTTCTACATTCATCTTCTGCATGATCGAACGAGCAGAAAACTCAGGTGTTGCTAGCATCTCATTGGTTTCGTTCCACACACGCTCAGCGGTGTCTTCATTTAATACGATGTCTGAGATACCAAACGGACGGCGTAACTCTAGATGAGCCCAGTGATAAATTGGGTTACCAATTGTATAGGGAACTGTACGTGCGAATGCCAAGAACTTCTCTTTATCTGTTGCATCACCCGTACAGAAGCGCTCATCCACACCGTTAATACGCATAGCACGCCATTTATAGTGGTCACCGCGAAGCCAGATATCGGTTAAATTTTGAAATTTGTAATCCTCAGAAACCTGATGTGGCAGCAGGTGGCAGTGGTAGTCGATGATAGGTAAATCGGCTGCTACTTCGTGATATAGGCGTTTAGCGAAATCGCTACGGAGTAAGAAATCCTCCGAAAGAAAAGATGTCATACAAGTTGTCCTTATGTGTTCTACCATTTGTGTGTGATATTAAACTCATAAAAGCCAAATAAACACGATTTAAGTAGAGTTTTGATTGATTTTTAAACGGAATTAGAGTGATTTTTGTCAAAAGTTTAAAGGTGATCATACTTTAAGTAAAAAAATGAAAGCCCGTTTCGTTTTATGATCTAGACCAATTTTTTATTGTTATACCAAATGTAGGATTACTTCGTTGTCGGAACAACCGATGATTAAGTTTACGAATAACGAACTGTGAAGATTGCAAGCGACACACGTTGTTCAGGGAAACGTCACCAACGGAATGGGAATGTAATGGATTATTTGTTCTGTCTGGTGGCACAAAAAACTAATTAGAGATTAATTACTATGATAATTAAGTCTATCAACTCATATATTAATAGCTTATTGCGTGTTGTTTTGAGCATGTTTATGACCGTAATGATTGTTGCGGTTGTTTGGCAAGTATTTACTCGCTTTGTCTTACAAGATCCTTCTGCCTTTACAGATGAACTGTCACGTTACTTATTAATTTGGATTGGTGTGTTAGGTGGAGCTTACACCTTCGCAATCAAACGTCATTTAGCGTTGGAACTCTTAGCGCCAAGAATGGGCCATAACGGACAATTGGTGTTAGGTATCATCATTAACCTAGTCATCATTGCTTTCGCTGCTGTCACCTTTATTTATGGCGGAACGGCGCTAGTCACAAACACACTTAAACATGGTCAGATTTCTCCAGGGATCGTGATTGGTGGTCACCACCTGTTGATTGGTTATGTTTATGTTGTTGTACCACTTGCGGGCTACATTATTTCTTACTTCGGTACTGTCGACGTTATTTCTTCAGTTCTTTCGCTTGTAAATAAAGAAGAGCGAGTGGCAGCAGAAGGATATTCAAAATGACTCTGATTGATTTACTGTTTTCACAAGACTTTCTAGCGAACGCTCCTGATGCATTTTACGATTTCTTTCCTGCGGTAGTGTTGTTTGGCGTATTGGGTGTTTTGCTGATTATTGGTGTACCTATTGCCTTTGCTATCGGTATTGCTGCACTACTGACCGTTTTCATTGATTTCCCAATTGAACAGGTGACCATTCTTGTTTCGCAGAAGTTAGCCAACGGGTTAGACAACTTCGGTCTGTTAGCACTGCCATTCTTCATCGTGGCTGGTAACTTGATGAACCGCGGTGGTCTTGCTTCGCGTTTGATTAACTTTGCCATGATCTTTGGTGGCCGTTTACCGGGTTCACTGTCGCATGTAAACGTTATGGCGAACATGTTGTTCGGTTCATTGTCAGGCTCTGCGGCTGCGTCTGCTGCTGCGGTTGGCGGCATCATGAAACCGCTACAAGAGAAACACAAATACCCAATGGATTTCTCAACTGCGGTTAACGTGGCATCTTGTCCGTCTGGCCTACTTATTCCGCCGTCAAACATTCTTATACTGTTTGCGTTGGTAAGTAGCACTTCAGTTCAGTACCTTTTTATTGCTGGTTATATCCCAGGCATCTTAATGGGCCTAAGTGTGATGTTGGGTATCTTCTTACTTGGAAAACGTTACAACATTCCTCGCGAGAAAATTATTTCAACAGAGAAGAAACGCAAAGTTATCTGGGACGCTATCCCAAGCTTAACGCTGGTTATCATCATCATGGGTGGTATCTTGGGCGGTATCTTCACGGCAACTGAAGCATCTGCAATTGCAGTTGTCTACGCTCTAATCCTTGGTTTTGCTTACCGCGAACTGAAAATGAGCGATATGTTCCCAGTGCTTGTGGACAGTGTGATCACCACTTCAATCGTATTGCTGATGGTAGCGACTTCTTCTGCAATGTCATGGGCAATGGCGAACGCCGATATTCCTACTTACATTGCTGAGTTTGTACTTGAAACCTCAACCAATCCAATCATGGTTATTCTTTTGATGAACCTGATTCTGTTGGTAGTAGGCACCTTCATGGACATGACGCCAGCAGTACTGATTTTTACACCTATTTTCTTACCAATTGCTATCACGCTTGGTATTGACCCAATTCACTTTGGGATCATCTTAGTATTCAACTTATGTATCGGTATCTGTACACCACCAGTCGGCACTGCCTTGTTTGTTGGTTGTAGTGTTACAGGCTCGAAGTTGGGTGCTGTTGTTCCTAAATTGGCACCGCTATTCGTCCTCATGGTTATCACGTTGACGATAGTGACCTTGTTCCCTTCACTTTCATTATGGCTACCGGAACTAGCTGGTTATAAACCTCAATAATTGATAGGACTATAAAATGAAAACAACAAATAAACTTTTACTTGCTTGTACTCTTTCTACACTGATGGCAGGCAACGTTTATGCAGCTACTGTTAAGCTAGCTCATGCGTTACCAACAGAGCACCCAGTTCACGCATCCTTGGATTGGTTTGCAGCTAAAGTCACAAAAGAAACTAAGATGCGTGTAAAAGTGTATCCAAACGGTACTTTAGGTAATGAAACTGAACTACTGCAAATGGTACAAGGTGGCACTATCGGCTTCACTAAAGTGAGTGCGGCGCCACTGACTGCATTCGCGTCAGATTACAAACTACTTTCTCTACCTTACCTATACCGTGATCGCGCACAATATGATGCTGTACTTCAAGGTCCAATTGGTGAGCAAATCCTGATGTCTTCTAAAGACTCTGGCTTTATCGGTCTTGCATTCCTAGATGCAGGTGCGCGTAGCTTCTACACCGACAAACCAATTCGTACTCCAGAAGACTTGAAAGGTCTGAAAATCCGTGTACAAAACTCAGCACTTTCTATTGACACTATCAAAGCGCTAGGCGGTACTCCGGTTCCACTACCATACGGTGAGCTTTACTCTGCATTGCAACAAGGTGTTGTTGATGGTGCGGAGAACAACATTCCGTCTTACTACTCTTCTCGTCATTACGAAGTGAAGAAAACATTCTCTTACGACAAGCACACTATGGTTCCTGACGTACTAGTAGTGTCAACGGGTGTATGGGATAGCCTATCTGCAGAAGACCAAGCGAAAATTCGTGAAATCGCGAAAGAGACAGTTAAGCAGCAAGACACTAACTGGGCAAACTACGTAGAAAAAGCGAAAGCGGAACTGGTTAATCAAAATGTAACGTTTGTTGAAAGTGATATTCCTAAGTTCCAAGAAGCGGTTAAGCCTGTGTATGAAAAATTCCGTAAGGAAAATCCAGACCTAGTACCTCTTCTAGACAAGATTCAATCTATGTAATTAGAGATGTCTCTATAGCGCGGGGAATTCTCCCTGCGCTATGAGTCACTTTCTCACGCAAAATTTCCTACGCAACGAGTTCGTTTTGCGTCTACTAACATCATTTGGTTCGAATAATTATGAGATTAAGTCAAGCTCACTTATCTGCGGCTAATGCCCTAGTTCAGCCCAACGAAAATAACAAGAATGCAAAAGTTGGGATTGTACATTTGGGCTTTGGCGCTTTTCACCGCGCTCATCAGGCACTCATTACAGATGCTGTGATAAAAGAAATTGGCGGTAACTGGAAAATTGTTGGTGTTACTTGGAGCGACGCTGGTTTACAGAAAGAGTTGATCGCACAAGACAGCCTCTATTCGGTCGGTGTCGGATACAACGATCAATTAGATATCAATATTGTTGGCTCTATTGAAACTGTGTTGATGTCAGCTCAGACAGAGCAAGTGTTAAGTTATATGTGTGACCCCGAGGTGAAAGTCGTCTCGCTGACCGTCACAGAAAAGGGCTATTGCCACAACCCTGCGACGGGTGATTTAGACCTTTCACATCCACTGATTCAGCATGATTTAGAAAATATGGATACACCAAAATCTGCGATCGGATTTTTGGTCTCAGCTATGCGTTGTCGTTACCTAAAAGGTGTTCAACCGTTTACACCGTTGACCTGTGACAACTTGCCAGAAAACGGTCATGTATTAGAAAAAGTGGTGTTGCAGTTTGCTAAGCAGCTGGATGCAGAGCTGTACCAATGGATTAAAGAGCACATTACTTTCCCTTGTACCATGGTCGACCGCATTGTTCCTCGTACCACAGAAAACGATATTGCTCGTGTTGAGAAAGTTTTAGGTTTAGAAGACAAAGCCAGCGTGATTACCGAACCTTTTTTACAGTGGGTAATTGAAGACAAATTTGTCAATGAACGCCCTGCGTGGGAAAAGACGTCGATTGCCAATGTTGAGGTAACGGACAACGTTGTGCCGTTTGAAGAAATGAAACTGCGTCTGCTTAATGGCACCCATTCAACGATGGCTTATCTTGGTTATTTGTCTGGTTATGAAACCATTGCGGAAACTATTCAAGATCCGAATTTTAAGACCTTTGTTCGCTATCTGATGGACGAAGAAATTACGCCATCGCTAAGCATTGAAGGCATTGACCTCGATAAGTACAAAGATCAGTTGATCGAGCGTTACGAGAACAAAGGGCTGCAACACCGTACATGGCAGATTGCAATGGACGGAACGCAGAAGATCCCACAACGTTTCTTACAAACCATTCGCTATTCACTAAACAACGGCATTTCAATCAAAGGCTTATGCCTAGCGTTGGCGGGCTGGATTCGTTATGTCAGCGGTGTGAATGAACAAGGGCAGGAGATTGATGTTCAAGATCCGCTCAAACAGCAGCTTGCTCAAGTTTGGCAGCAAGCTGGCTCAGATTTAGAAAAAGCCTTAGATGGCTTCTTATCTCTTCGCAGTGTCTTTGAACAAGATCTAGCGACTAATCAAACATTTAGAGTAGAGCTGCAATCCGCGTTAGAAACACTGTTTGCAAACGGTGCCAAAGCATCGGTAGCCAGCTTCGTAGCGCAGAGGAAATAATAGATGAAAATGACATTCCGTTGGTACGGAGAAGGTAACGATAAAGTTACTCTCGGCAACATTAAACAGATCCCTGGTGTAGAAGGTATCGTCTGGTCACTGCATGATATGGCGGCGGGTGAGCTATGGAGCGAAGAGCGTATCGCGAAAGAAAAAGCGATCATCGAAGCTGCGGGTTTTCATATTGATGTCGTTGAGAGTGTCAACGTTCACGAAGATATCAAACTTGGTTTGCCAACTCGT
The DNA here is from genome assembly GCF_021726015.1 of Vibrio sp. A1-b2. Taxonomy (NCBI): domain Bacteria; kingdom Pseudomonadati; phylum Pseudomonadota; class Gammaproteobacteria; order Vibrionales; family Vibrionaceae; genus Vibrio; species Vibrio sp. A1-b2. The sequence goes on along the minus strand of NZ_JAKKCI010000003.1, from coordinate 229,324 downwards.
GACAAATACATCGAGAACTATAAAGAAACACTGCGTCGTCTTGCGAAAGTGGGCGTAAAAGTGGTGTGTTACAACTTTATGCCAGTGTTTGACTGGACTCGTACTGAGCTCTACAAAGAGATGGAAGACGGTTCGAATGCACTTTTCTTCGAGAAGAGCAAAATCGAAAATATCGATCCAATCGAGTTGATTGAAAAACTGTCGACCAACGTTGATGTGACTATGCCGGGTTGGGAGCCAGAGCGCTTAGCTCGCTTGAAGGAAACCTTTAAGCTGTACGAGAACTTCACGGCTGAAGATTTGTGGCGCAACCTACAATACTTCCTTGAACAAGTGATACCAGTGTGTGAAGAAGTGGGGATTAAGATGGGTATTCACCCTGACGATCCTGCATTCCCAATTTTTGGTCTGCCTCGCCTGATCATCAATAAAGAAAACATTGGCCGTTTCCTTAACCTAGTCGATAGCCCTTACAACGGTTTGAGCTTGTGTACTGGTTCATTAGGTTCTGCAAATAACGATATTCCAGACATCATTGATGCCTACCACGATCGCATTCATTTTATGCACATTCGTAACGTTAAACGTTATGACAATGGTGACTTTATTGAAGCGTCGCACCGTGCTTGTGATGGTTCTGTGGATACAGTAAAAGTCGTTCAGACTTTGCATAAATACGGTTACGATGGCTACGTGCGTCCGGATCATGGTCGTCATATTTGGGGCGAAGAAAAATGGGCGCGTCCGGGATACGGGCTTTACGACCGTGCGCTAGGAATTATGTATATTCTTGGTGTGTGGGACAGCGTAGAAAAGAACGCGAAACAATCTTAAGAAAAGGAACAGACAGTGATTGAAGTGATGAAATGATTGTCTGTTTTGTAAGTGTGTCATTTCACTCATCGTGAAACACTAGCGGTGAAATGACACCTTGTTTGGGTTATCTGAACTCAAGCAAACCATCAAAACTCTCCATTAGAACCTGCATTTGTATATCAGCGAAGGTTCGTTCTCTCGATTTTTCTCTGTGTCGCTGGGATTAATTCAGAATTAAAAATTTACCCAAGTTTGGCTTAGCAGTAGCACGGTCAGTGATGATACTGAGAATAGTGCAAGGATGCCGCCTAGTTCGCGAATGTTGCTTAGTAACGTTTTTTTGCTATCAAACATGATCTCACCTTTTAAATAGTCAAGTTAACGAGATATTGGTCACACTTTACTCTTCAATATGATATAGATCAATATTGTTTGTGGTTATTTTTAGTCATTTTTGGCGTATCTAGGATTTGTCTTAGTTGTGGTGTAATTAAATTACAATCATAGGTGTGAGCTATGCTAAACAAACAGAAAGCAGCCTGACAGTTTAACTAGCAGGCTGCTTTAAATATCTAACTAAATAAATTGGTTAGCGAGAGTGTCGAGAAAATAACATGCTTTTCACGTAGGCGCGTTTCGTCCAGTGAGTCATAAATATGACCGCACTAATATGAATCGCTACAGCGAACATGGTGAGATTGGCAAATAGCTCGTGAATTTCTTCCACCCATTCCTCTCCCCAAAACATATTCAGTTGAGTTGACCACCCAGATAAACCTGTAATGATGAGAAGTATCCACATTGTCCATATCATCACTGCGCCAGCAGGATTGTGCCCTTGGTGATCATCGGACTTGGTGTGTAAAACCTGTTGTAAATGCGCTACAGCTTGAGACACCGAAGGTTTGAATGCAGATAAACGTGCAGGAGAGCGAGTGAGAAAACCCCATAAGAGCCGAACTGCTATCGCTGCCAGAACGATGTATCCCACCCATTCGTGAGTTTCACTGCCTTCTTCTGTGACAAAGTAGTTGGCGAGAAACATCGCGGCTACCGTCCAGTGTGTGAGACGAACGACAATGTCCCAAACGTAAGGTTTAGTCATCTTGTTCCTCTTTCACTTTACTCATATCCACTGGGTTGAAATAGATTTCAGTTTTTTTGCCTTCAGCGTTATATCCATATAGCTCGTAACAGCCAGTACTGGTTTTTTTGAACTTCTTAATCTTGTAGCCCATGTCTTGAACTTGTTGTTTAGCTTGGTCAAACGACATCCATTTGGACTCAGGTTCTTTGGTACATACTGGGTCAGAAGCCATTGCCAATGAAGACACTGCCATCAATGTTGCGAGTAAGCCAGAACGGATCATTGTGTTAGTAGTCATGTTCTCTCCTTGAGAATCTCGGTTAACGATCAAAACTAAGTTTGGAGAAGATTTCTTAAGGAATGCTTAAGAATAAATTCGCTCGTATTAACCATGCGCCAAAGGTCGGTTAGATCTCATATCGTTAGAATTTTTATCGCAAATTTTTGTATCAGCTATTCTTAATTTGTTTGCTAACAATGAAGAGGCGTCTATGAGTTGGCTTAGAAACCTAACAATTACAAAAAAACTGATCGGGTTAATCGTCACTTTACTTACTTTGACCTTAATTGTTTCTTCTTATGCAGTAATAAAGATGGAGCGTGTTGCCAAAGAGATAAATGGTATTGCCCATGAAAATTTACCTTTGGTAAAGCTGGCAAGTAATATCACCATAAAACAGTTGGAAGGAGCAGTGTTGTTAGAAAAAGCCTTTCGCTTAGCGGAGATCCCTTCGGGAGAAAACCAGCAATCGATGGCTAAGTTTATCTCCCAAGTCAGGCAATCATCATTGTATTTTGACGAGGAAATCGTCGGTGCTAAGTCACTGCTTATGGAAGCAAAAAACCACGCCATTACCCCCAAGCAGTTAAACCATCTTACTCAATTAACGAGTGATTTGGCCCAGCTCGAAGAACATCATAAAAGCTATGAGAAAACCTTATTTTCTATTTTGGATGCATTGTTAGAGAAACAAGACAATGCGGCAATGGCTTCTACCGTCCATCAATTTGAGCAGACTCAACAATTACTCAACAAAGAATTGGCCGATTTTTTAGTCGGTTTAGAAAATGCGACAGAGAACGCTGTATTAATAACGGAAGAAGAAGAACACGAAGCGTTGATTGGTATGGCAACGCTTTCTGTCGCTTCGATTATTTTTGGCTTAACTGTCGGCATATTATTTAGTCGCAGAATTGTCAGTTCCATGAGTCGGGCGCGAAATGTTGCAGCGAGTATGGCGCAAGGTAACTTTGATCAAGTAATCGAAGTGAAGTCGAATGATGAAATTGGTCAACTGATGTCGAGTATGAATGTGATGGCCAATTCATTAAGCAAAATGATTGGGGAAGTAATGAGCCGAACCGATGCAATTGCCGCTACCGTGACACAGCTATCTGCTGTGGCAGAGAGTAATCGGCAGGCAATGCAAGTTCAGCAAGAAAACACCGAACAAGTCGCTTCGGCCATGACTGAAATGGCCGCAACCATCACTGAGGTGGCGAGTAACGCTGACAGTGCTGCATTTGCTACTTCTCGTGCTGAAACTAATGTGAAAGAAGGCTGTTCAACTATTGATATGACACAAGAGCTGTCCGTAATGCTGGTGGAGCAAGCAAGCCAATCGCAGAACATGATTCTTGATTTAAAAAACAGCACGCAAAAGATACAAGAATTTGTGAAAGTCGTAGACGGAATATCGGAGCAGACTAACCTATTAGCTTTGAATGCCGCCATCGAATCTGCGCGAGCAGGGGAGCAAGGACGTGGGTTTGCCGTTGTCGCTGATGAAGTTCGAGCACTTGCGTCTCGCAGTCAACAAGCCACGAATGAAATAGGCAACTTGATCGACATGTTAGTTAAGAGCTCAGAACACGCCCACAATGCGATGAATCAAAGTAATGAGAAAGTGCATCAAACTTCCGACTGTATTCAACAAGCAAGGGATCAACTGAATCATATTGCCACGGCTTTGGCTGAACTTGCTGAATCCAATACTCAAGTCGCTGCTGCGAGTGAAGAACAAGCTGTTACTGCGGATGAAATAAGTCAGAATCTGATTGGAATTAAAGATTCCGGCGATAGGGTGCTAGAAAGCACTGAAGAAACGGCAATGGCTAGCGAAGGATTAGCCGTACAGGCTAATGCCTTGCGTACTCTAATGTCTTCCTTCCAAGTAAGAGCGGAGTACGTTTCATAGCAGGCAAATGGGCGTGTATTCAATTCTCATGAATATATGCCTGACTTCGAAGCAGTCGTGTCAGTTATATAGAGGCTGCTTCGAGTCTTATCTATTAGTGGCGATGGTTTATGACTGAATTACATCTGCTCAAACCGAATCAATATGGTTATAGCGCAGGAGAGGAGGATATTCTTGAACAGATATCATTGCCTCTGAACCATTGCAATGTCCCGTCTAAGTTATTGGCGAGTTTAGGCTATCAGCAAAATCCTATTTTGTTGGAAATTGATGGTTTACATCTCTGGTACCCTGCACTGCATGAGTTGCTTCAAAAGGCTGGTAATTATGAACAAAGAGCCAAGAACTTCATAAACTTCATGTCTCAACACTTTCATCTCTCATGTGTGGATGAAAGTGTGAACGAAAAGACAGACCCTCCACCAAGGCCAAAACTCAACTATCGCCGGCTAGTTTTAGGCTGGCTGTTTGACTCTGACAATGAACAGGGAGCAGCTTGGCGAAGTTGGGTGGAGTCCAGATTTGGCTTGCTCACCTGTTTTCATAAAGTTTCATTACATGGACCTGATACATCTGAGTATTTAGATTTCAGGAAGGTGTGTTCTCGCGCCACTTATAACACCAATGAGCTCTATGCCCAGCTCGATCTGTTGTATTTCTTTTGCCAGCAAGAACTGCGCTTACGTTATCTAGGAACTGAACACTTAACTTTGTTCCGAGGTTGTCGCGAACAGGCAGAGTACAGAATTAATGGCGAAAATGTGAAACTGTTTAATAACCTGAGTTCGTTCACTACGGACCCTGAAAGTGCCTTGCGTTTCGGTTCAAAAGTGTTTGCTGTGTCTGTTCCTCTCTACAAAATTGTTTACTTCGATTCCCTCCTGCCTTGCAGCCTGCAAGGGGAGCAGGAGTTTATGGTTTTAGGGGGGCTTTACAGAGTGGATAGTCATACTCTCTAGAAGAGGCACGTAATGTGTGAGCTGCTATACAGAATTCCGATCATACTTGGTTAATATATGTACGGTTATCTAAAGTAATATTACTGATTGAAAAATAAAGGATTTGAGTTTCTGATATTTTTGTTAACTGGAGTAATTGTTCTAATGATACAAACCCTAATAAAATAATGTTTTATTGGGTAACGTGTTGTATTTTAAGTAATATACTCCATTCAGGATACGCATGTACGCTCGAAAGTTATTGCGGATTATTGTGAAGTGCTTCAAAATTAACGAATTAGTATTTCTTCTTAGTTAAGAATGAGGTTTTGATGAAAGTTGCGGATATTTTTAAACATCATGCTGAGAACTTAGTTAAGCATAATGAGTTTAAACAATTGATGCCTCCTACAGTGCGTGAGTACTGGGGGGAGTTATTGGATAAAACCAATAGCCGCCAGCTTTTTTCATGGGTGAAGGATTTTCACCAGCCAGCAAATGAAGATGTTCCTGTTGTTGAACCTATCGTATTAAAGCCAGAAGCTCAGGCGGTATATAACCAACTTGAGTCAAAGTTAGGTGAAGTTATTCATACAGGGGATTGGTTATTGGTTGATCAGAACAGAATCAACCAGTTTGGCGCAATTACGGAAGATATGCAGTGGATTCATACGGATCCTGAAAGAGCTGAAGCAGAGTCACCATTTAAAACCACGATCGCACACGGTTTTCTTACATTAGCACTATTGCCTAAATTGACCGATAGCGTTGATGAAGACAAGTTGTTATTTCCGACCGCGAAAATGATGGTGAACATTGGCCTAAACTCAGTGCGTTTCCCTTATCCAATTAAAGTGGATAGCCGTGTAAGAGCGGTAAGCACACTGTCAAAAGTGACGCCAATTAAGAAAGGTTTGGAAATTGAACGTGAAATAAAAGTTGAAATTGAAGGTGTTCGCCGCCCGGGGTGTGTCGTAACATCTGTTATTCAACTGCACTTTTAACGTATTGATTGATATAAAAAAGGAGAGCTTCGGCTCTCCTTTTTTGTCATGCTTATTTGTATTTAGCTGTCGGAATATAACCATACTCTTCAATCAGTTTTTTCACTTTGTTTGACTGAATAAATTTGAACAGTTCTTTAGTTTCTTGCTTATCTTTCTCTGGGTAGTGAAGTAGCAAGAATGGACGAGATAACTGGTATTCATGGTTAGCGATGTTTTCTGCGGTTGCTTCTACACCTTCAAATTTAATTGCTTTTATAGAGCGATCAACCGAGCCTGTTGAAATAAAACCAATTGCTTGTGAATTATGGTTTACCAGTGTTTTCACCATACTGTTGCTATTGACCACTAGGTTGTTTGGACTGATGTCTGAAACCAATCTGTCTTTAATCACTTTAGTTAACCCAAGTAGACTTTCGAAACTAAAGCGTGAACCAGAAGATGCTTCGCGTGTTACTACTGCGATTTTTTGATCGTGACCACCCACTTGTTTCCAGTTAGTGATTTTACCCTTGTAGATGTCGTAAAGTTGTTCTCTGGTTAAGTTACCTACTGGGTTTGACTGGTTGACGACAACCGCGAGACCATCAAATGCGATGATGAATGTCTGCAATGACTCTTCTACTTCATCGTTCGTCAAGTAGCGAGAGCTCATTGCTACGTCAGCAACACCTTTCTTTAGCAAAGTAATACCAGCGGTAGAACCCACTCCTTGAACCGCAATATAGGTGTCTTTATGGCTAGCATTATATTCTTCTGCAATCACATCCATGATGCGTGCAACAGAAGTCGATCCAGACACGTTGATTTCGCTAGCGTGCGCGAAAGGTGTCACTAAAAAAAGCGAGCAAAGAGTGGCTAGCGCAACTCGAAACATAATGGAACTCCAAGCAAAAATAAGGACAGAACTGTGGAATATCATATTGCGAATAAATGACAGTTTTATGAAAGTGTTTGATAGTACGCATAGAAATGTGGGGGGAATAGCTTTAGTGTGTTGTTGAGTCTGTTTATCTTTTGAAGTTTAGTTGTGTTCGCATTATAAATGTTCTCTTCACAGCAAAAAGTCGCAAAAGGATAAACAGACTCTATTGAGTTATACTGAGTTAACTTTAAGAGACTTGGATTGATTTGCTCTTAATGCTGTATTCGGTCACAAGATAATGGGGTATCCAAGGTCATGACGGTCGTAAACTTGTTACAGCGTCAAATTGAACGCAGGGCAGAACTTGTGTGCCATAGCCGCAATCGCAGTCTTCCTGTGGATTTAGGAAAGTCGAGTTTTGAACCGATAGATAATGGTGTGCAATTCATACAGCAGCACTACAAGCTGGACTCTGTACATAGTGAGTATTCAAGTCCGGTTGCTCGTATCGTTTGGGATGCGGATGCACGCCACTGGGAACTTTATATTCCAACCCGCGAGGATAATAGTGAAATGTGGGTTCCTTACCCGTTTCTCTCCAAAAGCTCTGATTTAACGGCAGTGATGCGTGAAATTGAGAAAGATCCGAAATCCTACTTCTGGTCGTGAGTCGAGCAAATTTTATAAATGAAAAAGGCATTCCAATGGAATGCCTTTTCTGTTTGAAACGAATGCGTTGTCGAAACTGATTATTCTGTTTTCTCTTCCTGGCTTATTTCAGCCTGTTGAGTGTTTTCAGTTTGCGCTTCAGCTTCTTGTTTCGGTTCATCTGCAAATACTTGAGTCGGTTTAGCTACAATACTGCGGTTTTCCTGACTGACTTCTGCCAATACCACTTCAAGCGCATCACCAAGACGGTATACCACTTCTTTATCGATAGTGATAATGCCTTGTTCGGCGTTGCATTCTAAACGTTCTTTGTTTGCAAGGATCAATGAAGCGGGAATAAACGCTGCAGCACCGTTTTCAAGTAAACGAACGCGAGCACCTGCGCGGTTAATGTCAAAGATCTCAGCGTTAAACAGGGTTTGCTTACTTGGCTCTTCTGCTAGTGTTCTTGCGTACAGCCAATCAGCAACGTTGCGTTCAGCAATCTTGTGATGTTTGCGGTGCAGTGCAAGTTCTTCACCCACAGTTTCATCCGGCTGCTGTACAGGCTCTTTGTTTAAGATATGAGCCTTTAACATACGGTGGTTAATCATGTCGCCGTACTTACGAATTGGTGAAGTCCAAGTCGCGTATACGTCTAAGCCCATAGCATAGTGAGGAAGTGGCTGGTTACCAATTTCACTGTAGCTCTGACATTTGCGGATACGATTATCCAAGTACGATGTTTCCTGATCGCACAACCAACGACGCAGTGCAGCAAAACCTTCAAGTGTTGCTAAGCTCTCCGCATCACACTGAGCACCGTTCGATGTCATCAGTTCAACCACATCCGCCATTTTATCGGCTTTAAAGCCTGCGTGGGTGTTAAATACGCCGGTATTAAAGGTCGACTGAAGAATTTTACCTGCACAGATGTTGGCAGTAATCATGGCTTCTTCAACAAGGCGGTTTGCTGTGCGGCGCATATCAGCATGAATAGCTATAACGTCGTTGTCTTCGCTCAGTTCGAAACGGTAATCTGGGCGATCTGGAAATACTACCGCATTATTTTCACGCCAGTTTGCGCGTGCTTGAGAGAACTCATACAGAGTTCGCACAACGTCGGCGATAACATCTGTTGGTTGCCAATCTTGTGATGAGCCGTTTTCCAACCAGTCGGATACGTGATCGTAAACGAGGCGAGCATGAGACTGGATGTTCGCAGCAAAGAAACGAATGTCGTCAGCAATAACGCCATCTTCGCTGACTGTTACAGTACAGCAAAGGGCAGGGCGCACTTGATTCTCAATCAGAGAGCATAAATCGTCAGCTAAATCTCGTGGCAACATTGGAATGTTGCGACCTGGCAGGTAAATAGTGAAACCACGCTCACGTGCCACTTTATCCATCTCATCATCTGGAGTGATGTAGGCGGTAGGGTCGGCAATCGCAATCGTTAGCTCAAAGTTACCGTTATCCAGTTTTCTCGCGTGTAGCGCATCGTCCATATCTTTGGTTGATGCGCCATCGATGGTCACAAACGGGATATGGGTTAAGTCACAACGCTCAAGTTCAGCATCGTCTTTAAGTTGCCAGTTCTCGATACCTGCAGGTTCACTGTTAGGCAGATCATTCTCTGCCAATGTGACCCACCAAGGTGCGATTTTATCGTCAGAATCTGTAATTTTTTCTGAGATTTCTGCGAGGAAGTTGTCTTCGCCTTTTAAAGGATGGCTAACGAGATGTGCAACAACCCAATCACCTTCTTGGAAGTGTTCCGGATTCAAACCTTTCTTAACTTTTGCTTTTAGCGGCAGTTTTTTCAGTTGTGGATGATCAGGTGCAACGTTGAGTTTGCCTTTGAATAACTTCACTCGGCCAATAAAGCGTGTCAGAGATTGTTCAACAAGTTCTTGTGGTTCTGCAACTTCCCGCTCTTTTTCGGTGCGGATAATGGCAATCACTTTGTCTCCGTGCATACATTTTTTCATGTATGGTGGCGGAATAAAGAAACTGTTTTTACTATCGACTTCTAAGAATCCAAAACCTTTATCGGTGGCTTTAATTACCCCTTCTTTCTTTGGCAGGTTTTCTTGAATTTGTTGCTTTAGTTGAGCAAGTAACGGGTTATCTTGGAACATGTCTTCTATTTCTAGCTTAGTGAATTGCGCACACTATAATCATTACAGGCAATTATTACTACCCAGCGAAGACCTTTCTCAGGCAATTTGATGAATGCTATTTGTGCGTTTGTAGGTGCAAATTGCTTACGAATAAGAGGGTTGGAATCGGGTTTTGATGATTTTTTATCCTTTAAGAGAATAAATTGTGATGAATTTCAATTTTTTCTGGCTTTTTTTATGCTTTTAAGGAATAATCCGCCTCCCTTATATGTCCCTAGTGGCTTGATGCGTTACAAAACTTATCCGTATCTGAACGGAATCAGACAATCGCAGGATTGGTTGGAAATGGTGGAGCACATGGGACCTTGGTTATTTATTATTTTAGTGGGATCCCCATGTCTGAAACTGTGATTCAATTCAGTGACTTAGCACTTAATAGTGCTGTTCTTTCTGCCCTTAACTCAATGGGCTTCGTTTCTCCAACTCCAATCCAAGCTGCTGCTATTCCTTTCCTTTTGGAAGGTCGTGACGCACTAGGTAAAGCGCAAACGGGTACAGGTAAAACTGCTGCATTCTCGTTACCGCTATTAAACAAAATCGATTTATCTCAGCATAAACCTCAAGCAATCATCATGGCTCCGACTCGTGAGCTGGCGATTCAGGTTGCTGCTGAAATTAAAAACTTAGGTCAAAATATCACTGGCCTTAAAGTTCTAGAGATCTACGGTGGTGCATCTATCGTTGATCAAATGCGTTCTCTACGTTCAGGTGCTCACGTTGTTGTTGGTACTCCTGGTCGTGTGAAAGATTTGATCACTCGTGAGCGCCTACACCTAGACGAATGTCATACTTTCGTTCTTGATGAAGCTGACGAAATGTTGAAGATGGGCTTCGTTGACGACGTTACCTGGATCATGGAGCAAGCTCCTGAGTCAGCGCAACGCGTACTGTTCTCTGCAACTATGCCTCCAATGGTTAAAACCATTGTTGACCGCTTCCTACGTGATCCTGCTCGTGTAGACGTTGCTGGTTCAAACCAAACTGTTGCAAAAGTAGAACAACAATTCTGGGTTGTGAAAGGCGTAGAAAAAGACGAAGCAATGGCTCGTCTTCTAGAAACTGAAGAAACTGATGCTTCAATCGTGTTCGTTCGTACTCGTCAAGATACTGAGCGTCTTGCAGACTGGTTAAGCTCTCGTGGCTTCAAGGCAGCTGCACTGCACGGTGATATCCCTCAGTCTCTACGTGAGCGTACTGTAGACCATATCAAACAAGGTGTAATTGACATCCTTGTTGCTACTGACGTGGTTGCACGTGGTCTTGATGTGCCACGAATCACTCACGTATTTAACTACGATATTCCATTCGATGTTGAGTCGTACATTCACCGTATCGGTCGTACAGGTCGTGCTGGCCGTAAAGGTAAAGCAATCCTGTTAGTACGTACTAACCAACTTCGTATGCTTCGCACTATTGAGCGCGTTACTCGTTCATCAATGGAAGAAATTCAACTTCCACACCGTGACAAAGTAGCTGAAGCTCGTCTATCTCTACTTGCTACAGAACTAGAAGCAGAGAAAGAAAGCGCGGTACTGGATAAGTTTTCTGAGCTAGTTGAAAAGCTACAAACTTCTCTTGAAATCGACGCGGCAACACTATGTGCAATCTTGTTGAAACGTCAACAAGGTAAGCGTCCACTGTTCTACACTGGTGAAGATCCAATGATCGCAGCAGTAGAGCGTGATAAGCAACGTCGTCGTGACCGTCGTGATGATCGCAGTGAGCGCGGTGAGCGTAGCGAAGGTGGTCGTCGTGAATTCGGTAGCCGTGACAAAGCTGATTGGGAAACTTACCAACTTCAGGTTGGTCGTGACCAAGGCGTACAAGTTAAAGACATCGTTGGTGCTCTTGCAAACGAATTAGGCCTAACTAAAGGTTCTATCGGTGCGATTAAACTGGCTCAAGGTCATACATTTGTTCAGCTTCCTAAGACTATGTCTTCTGAAGTAACTGGCAAACTACGTAAACTGCGTATCCGTCAAAAAGAAGTGGGCGCTGTAGTGTGTGATTTCGATGATTTCCGCGAATCTCGTGGTCGTCGTGAAGGTGGTAACCGCGATGGCTTCCGTGGCAATCGTGATGGCGCACCTCGCCGTGAAGGTGGTGGTTTCCGTGGTAACCGCGAAGGTGGTAGTCGTGAAGGCGGTGAGCGTCGTTTTGACCGCAACCGTGGTGGCGACAACCGTGGAAACTTCCGTGGTGAACGTGGCCACAGCCGTCGTAGCCAAGAAGCTTAATTGACTGCTGCTAAAGCTTGATTGAGTAAACCCATGGTGAACGCCATGGGTTTCTTTTTTTGGATTGAGTTAAAAAACACAGTCTAATCAGGCTTGAACGCAATGATTGCTTGAGATTTCACCCATATCCGTTAGAATGCTCAGCTCGTGTTAACGATAGTGCATCCGTATTTGCGCTTTGAGTTAATACAGTAAGAAAAAATTTATCGAGTGCTTGTTTTCTATCATTCTGATTTTTAAGCACAATATTTAAACAAGTGTTGCTTGGTGTGCAACACCACTGTAAGGACAATTCATGCCTATTATTACTCTTCCTGACGGTAGCCAACGTCAATTTGATAACCCAATTTCTACAATGGATGTCGCTCTATCTATCGGTCCTGGTCTTGCTAAAGCAACGATTGCAGGTCGCGTTGATGGCGTTCGTGTTGATGCTTGTGATTTGATCGAAAACGATGCAAGTCTTGAAATCATCACGGTTAAAGACGAAGTTGATGGCTTAGAAATTGTTCGTCACTCTTGTGCTCACTTGCTTGGTCATGCTCTTAAGCAGCTATACCCAGAAGCAAAAATGGCGATTGGTCCTACGATCGACAGCGGCTTCTACTACGATATCGATGTAGAACAACCTCTATCTCAAGAAGATTTAGAGAAGATCGAAGCTCGCATGCAAGATTTGGCGAAAACCAAATATCAAGTTGTGAAAAAGAACGTTAGCTGGCAGGAAGCTCGCGATACATTTGAATCTCGTCAAGAACCATACAAGATGGAAATCTTAGATGAGAACGTATCTCGCGATGATCGTCCAGGTCTTTATCACCATGAAGAATACATCGACATGTGTCGTGGTCCACACGTACCGCACATGGGCTTCTGCCAACACTTCAAACTGTTGAACGTTGCAGGTGCATACTGGCGCGGTAACAGCGACAACAAGATGCTACAACGTATCTACGGTACTGCTTTCCACGATAAGAAAGCACTTAAGGCTCACCTAACTCGCCTTGAAGAAGCAGCGAAGCGTGACCACCGTAAATTGGGTAAGCAGCTTGACCTGTTCCACATGCAGCAAGAAGCACCGGGTATGGTGTTCTGGCACCACAATGGTTGGTCAGTATTCCGTGATTTAGAAGTATTCATTCGTCATAAACTGACTGAATACGGCTATCAAGAAGTGAAAGGTCCACTCATGATGGATCGCGTTCTATGGGAACGTTCTGGTCACTGGGACAAATATGCAGATGCAATGTTCACAACGTCTTCTGAGAACCGTGAATACGCTATTAAACCAATGAACTGTCCTGGTCACGTTCAAATCTTTAACCAAGGTTTGAAATCATACCGTGATTTGCCATTACGTATGGCTGAGTTCGGTTCATGTCACCGTAACGAACCATCAGGTTCTCTACACGGTATCATGCGTGTTCGTGGCTTCACTCAGGATGATGCTCACATCTTCTGTACTGAAGACCAAATTCAGCAAGAAGTAACATCGTGCATTAAGATGGTATATGACACATACACCACTTTTGGCTTCGATAACATTGCAGTAAAACTTTCTACACGTCCTGAACAGCGTGTAGGTAGCGATGAAATCTGGGATCGCTCTGAAGAAGCACTAAAACTCTCACTTGAAGCTATGGGCATTGCTTATGAGATTCAAGAAGGTGAAGGCGCATTCTACGGTCCGAAAATTGAGTTCACGCTACACGACTGTCTAGATCGCGCGTGGCAGTGTGGTACTGTTCAGCTTGATTTCAACCTACCTTCTCGCCTTGGTGCGACATATGTAGGTGAAAATAATGAGCGTTTAGTACCAGTAATGATTCACCGCGCTATTTTAGGCTCTCTTGAGCGCTTCATCGGTATTCTGATTGAAGAGTATGCTGGTTTCTTCCCAACTTGGTTGGCGCCAGAACAGGCTGTTGTCATGAATATTACTGACAAACAAGCTGATTACGCTCAAGAAGTAGCACAAAAGCTACAAAAAAGTGGCATTAGAGCAAAAGCGGACTTGAGAAATGAGAAGATAGGCTTTAAAATCCGCGAACATACTTTGAAGCGTGTACCGTATATGCTTGTTTGTGGCGACCAGGAAATGGAAGCTGGCGAAATTGCAGTACGTACTCGTAAGGGCAAAGACCTAGGCAAATTTAAGTTGGATGACTTTATTTCATACATCCACGCCGAAGTTGAAAGCCGTAAGCTTAATCTGGAGGAATAAACTATTAAAGGCGGAAGACGTGGCCAAGTTCCGGCCAAGCAGAACCAGCACCGTTTAAACGGTGAAATTCGTGGCGTTCGTGAAGTTCGTTTAACAGGCGCTGATGGTGAATCAGTTGGCGTTGTGTCAATCCAAGAAGCACTAGCTGCTGCCGAAGAAGCTGGTATGGATCTCGTAGAGATCAGCCCTAACGCCGAGCCACCAGTTTGTCGTGTGATGGACTATGGCAAGTTCCTCTTCGAGAAGAGTAAAGCTGCGAAAGAGCAGAAGAAGAAGCAAAAACAGATCCAGATTAAGGAAGTAAAATTCCGTCCTGGGACTGATATCGGAGACTATCAGGTAAAACTACGCAACCTGACCGGTTTCCTTGAAGAAGGCAACAAAGTGAAGGTAACAATTCGCTTCCGTGGCCGAGAAATGGCTCACCAAGAGATCGGTGTTGACGTTCTAAATCGTTTGAAAGAAGACACTGCAGAAATTGCTGTGGTTGAATCTTTCCCAACGAGAATTGAAGGTCGCCAAATGATCATGGTGCTTGCCCCTAAGAAGAAGTAATTAACGGCTTACAAGTAATGAACTTAGCCACGTCCCTTTCAAGTAAAGGCACATGGCTGGGTTTTATTCGCCCTAATTACGTTGTTTATTAAACTACTACAATGCGGAGTTATTCATCATGCCTAAGATGAAAAACAACAAAGGTGCTGCTAAGCGTTTCAAGAAAACTGCTGGTGGTATTAAATACAAGCACGCGACTAAACGTCACATTCTGACTAAGCGTACTACTAAGAACAAGCGTCAACTACGTCCAAATGCAATCCTTCCTAAATGTGAAGTGGCTGCAGTACTACGTATGTTGCCATACGCTTAATTCTTTTTAGTTTATTTATCGTTTAGTTTAGGAGAAGCATAATGCCTCGCGTAAAACGTGGTGTACAAGCTCGTGCACGTCATAAGAAAGTTCTAAAACAAGCTAAAGGTTACTACGGAGCACGTTCACGTGTTTACCGCGTAGCTTTCCAAGCTGTTACAAAAGCTGGTCAATACGCATACCGTGACCGTCGTACTAAGAAACGTCAATTCCGTCAACTATGGATTGCACGTATCAATGCGGCATCTCGTCAAAATGGTCTATCTTACAGCCGTTTCATCAACGGTCTTAAGAAAGCATCTATCGAGATCGATCGTAAGATCCTTGCGGACATCGCAGTATTCGACAAAGCAGCATTTACTGTTTTAGTTGAAAAAGCGAAAGCTGCTCTTTAATTAGCAGTCAAGTTTTGAAAAAGGAGAGCATTAGCTCTCCTTTTTTTATGCCTGAAATTTGTGCTTGTATAAAATTTTTGTCGTGTTATTAGTATGTTAAATAATAGGAATGGGTTGCTAGTACCTTTATAAAAACGTCGATGAGGAAGAATAATGGAATTTTCATTGAGAAAAGCAGTTGAAACGGATGTCGAATTCCTGCTCGAGCTACGTGAAACCACTATGGGCCAGTACTTAAGAGAAGTTGGTATGCCTGCCGGCAGAGAAGCTTATCTTGAAAGAGTTCATTACGCCTTTGACCAAGCTGAAATTATCGTTATCAATGATGCTCCTGCTGGCTTGTTTAAAGCCCAATTCAACCCAGAAATCAACGAGAGGTATCTGGTTCAGATCCAACTTCATCCCGATTACCAAGGCAAAGGGATTGCACATCGTCTTATTTCAACGCTGATCAATAAAGCCGACTCATCAGGCTCAACGGTTGGTCTAAGTGTCATTAAAACGAATCCGGCGCAGCGACTCTATTCGAGACTTGGATTTGAGCGAGTAGGGGAAACGGATTTCGAGTACTTGATGCAATATACCCCCGCCAAAACAGCGTAAAGAATGACTCATATTGACCCTGTGACGCATTTGTCTCACACAAACTAACACTATGGAGAAATGTGTGATTACCATTCGAGACTACAGAGAAGAAGATGCTCCGACGCTTTGGGCTATCCATCACTACACGATCCGAAACATTAACGTCCGTGACTATTCTCAGGCGCAAATTGAAGCATGGGCTCCAGATAATTTAGACCTACAAGTGTGGCAGAAGCGTGTGGATGCTTTGAACCCGTTTATTGCGACGATAGATGGTGTCATCGTGGGTTATACAGACTTGCAACTGGATGGATTAATTGACCATTTTTTCTGCCATCATGAGTTTCAGGGCAGAGGGGTTGGCAAGGCTCTGATGAATCATGTCTTTAATGTGGGAAAACAGAAAGATATCAAACGCTTCTATTCTCACGTCAGTATTACCGCTCGCCCATTTTACGAACGTATGGGATTTTCCGTTGCGAAAGAGCAACTGATGGAAGTGCGCGGTCAAAAACTCAAGAACTTCCTAATGATTAAAAACATCGATTAAGAATTAATCTTAGTTATTTCACCCTCTTTTTAGTTGAGTACAGTGAATTATGGAAAGCAGAAGCCAGTTGTTTCTGGAGCAGTACCTAAACTCTTTGCCTGTCGAAATAGCACAGCAATATACCTCTTTTAGTTGTGATTATTTTTGTGCGGATGAGTACAACGCGAATGTCTGTGCAGATTTGATTTTAAAGGGAGAGAAGACCGCATCGTGCAGTATGGATTATTGGTATAGCCACAAAGGCGAAACCAAGCCTGAAACAGGACATCTTCTGGTGGTGACAGACTGGGAAGGTGAGCCCAAATGTATTGTTGAAATAATTTCAGTTGAAAAATGTCGATATAAAGATGTTACTCAAGAATTCGCAGCAGCAGAAGGTGAAGGGGATAAAACTTTGGCTTGGTGGCGTGAAGCTCACTGGCATTTCTTCTCATTGGAATGTGAAGAGTTAGGCATTGAGCCAACTGAAGACATGCTTCTGGTCTTGGAGCGTTTTAAGGTGATCTATCCTTAAGCTTATCAGGGGGGAGTCACCACCGATCTTGGATATGGGCTAAGTATCTCGTCTGAATAAATAATAAGGAAAGAGTAGTGAAAATAGCCATACTGGATGATTACCAAAATGTGGTTAAAGCTCTGAATTGCTTTACGTTGCTCGCTCATCACGAAGTGACGGTTTTTACGCAGACGTATTCAGAGTCGGATCTTGCCGCGAAGTTGATCGATGTCGAGGCGATTGTTCTTATTCGTGAACGCACCGTAATCACAGAGTCTCTGCTCAGTCAGCTACCCAATTTGAAGCTGATTAGCCAGACGGGAAAGGTCAGCAATCATATCGACCCGAATACGTGCACCAAGTTCGGAGTTGAAGTCTTAGAAGGGAGAGGTTCTCCTATCGCACCCTCTGAGCTTTGCTGGGCGCTCATAATGGCAGCATCAAGGCACATACCGACCTATACACGCAACTTGCACAATAACGTGTGGCAAAGTTCAGACGGTCTGGGTTTAGGTCGAACTTTAAATGGCTTAAAACTGGGTATCTGGGGGTATGGCAATATTGGGCAACGCATCGCGCAGTATGCCAAGGCGTTTGAAATGTCTGTACTGGTATGGGGAAGCGAAAAGTCGCGCCTACTTGCCATTGAGCATGGCTTCGAAGCGGCAGAAACGAAACAAGCACTCTTCGCTGATTCGGATATCGTTTCTCTTCACTTACGACTTAATGATGTCACCCGATTTTGTGTTACCGAAGACGATCTTAAACGGATGAAGCCTGATTCGTTGTTTGTGAATATCAGCCGTGCCGAATTGGTAGTAGATTCGGCTTTGTATAACGAGTTACTAGCCGTTCCGACCAAGCGAGCTGCGGTCGATGTGTTTAATATCGAGCCTGCACTTCCTGACAATGAACCTCTGTTGACTCTACCTAATGTCACCGCAACTCCGCATTTAGGATATGTCGAGAAAAATAGCTGTGAGCTCTACTTCCGTCTCGCTTTTGAAAACATCCTAAACTTTGTGAAAGATCGAACTGAACTGAAATGAATTAACTAGCCATCGACGCATAGCTACGAGCAACATTATTAAAAAGGAACATAATTTGCCTCATTGTATTATTGAACATGCTCCAACTATTCCAAACGACGAACTGAATCAAAGAGTATTTGCTGGTGCGATGGCATCGAATCTTTTTGCTCCCGATGGCAGTGATATTAAAGTCCGCAGTATTGCGTATGAGTATTATCAAACGGGTTCAAAGCGTGAAGATTTTATTCACGTGACAATACGTATTCTCTCTGGGAGAAATGAAGAGAGTAAGATGAAGCTGTCGCATTCTGTGTTAGAGCAGTTAAAGTCTTTATCTCTTTCTGAGGCATCTTTGACGGTAGAGATCGTTGATATAGACAGAGACAGTTATGCCAAGTGTTTAGTGTAACCAGTTATTGAGAACTATCAGGAGGTTATATGACTGAAGCGAAGACAAAAACGTACAAAGGTTCATGCTTATGTTCGGCGGTGAAATTTGAACTCATCGGAGAGTTTCAGTCGTTTTTCCTCTGTCATTGTTCACGCTGCCAAAAAGATACAGGATCCGCACATGCTGCAAACTTGTTCGCGCCTTCAGCTAAGTTGGTTTGGACGCAGGGAGAAAACGATGTGAAAACGTATCTTCATCCCAACAGCAGACACGCCAAAAGTTTCTGCCGACACTGCGGTTCAGCATTACCTATGGTAGCGGACAGCATAAAAAGTGTCGTCGTTCCCGCTGGTAGTTTAGATGAGGCACCGTCCATATTGCCGACAGCAAAAATATTTGTAGGCAGTTGTGCAAGTTGGTCTAAAGACCTTTCAGACATTCCATCGTTTGAGACTTTCCCTAATGCTTAATCACACAGAAAACACAGTAGGATGTTTATCTCCATCAATGTACCAGCAAGATCTTGGCTGTCACGAAATTGCCCCATTGTTCATTAAAGCGAAACCTCACTAGAAAATGATACCAGTGAGGTTTCATATATTTTCTTATGACAATTTCTATAACGCCTCGGAAAACGTTACTAGATGTACGCGAGGTGATGCGGCATTCAAAGCCATTTTATGAATCATCGCATCTGTCGTTGTGCAACAATCTTCAATAATTGAAACTTTATATTTTTCTGCTTTCTTTGATATAGCGGTATGCGTAACGCAATTTTGTGTCATCATCCCGCATATCAGTAAGTCTTCAATATCAAACTTTTCCAGTAATTTCTCCAAATGAGTTTGATAAAAGCTATCTGCATGCTGTTTCTGTATGACTTCTGCATTAGGGCACATCGCCATTATTTCTGGGTGGATATTCGCTCCTTCACTACCTTTTTCAAAGAAAGGTGCCATTCCTTTAGGGGCGGAAGATAAGTGTTGGATAAGAAAGACGGGAACATGCTTTTGGTTAGCTTTAGCAATTAATTCTTTAATATTTATCAGTATTTTATCTGTCTTCCATAATGGAAACTTACCTCCTGGGAAGTAATCATTTTGTATGTCAATTACAAGTAATGCAGTTTTGTTCATTTTTGATCTCCTGTTTCTTTAACTTTTGGTTCAAGAAAATTATGAGCAATTTGCTGTACTCTTTTTAGAGGCTAAAATGACATAAAAAAGGCTAAAAACGACAAGTTCGGAGGCAGTTATGACAAAAATATCCGTTGGAATTTGTGAGTATCCTTCAGCGTTGAAGTCTGCGGTTTATGGTCTTGAAGAAATGTTTTTACTTGCGAACCGAGTTTGTAGGGAACAAGGGATTGAGGTTTTATTTGAACCAGTCATTATTCCGCATGATGAGCTTATAGAGGATAGTTTTACAGTTGTTTTGCTACCGCCAGCTTCAATAGATGATTATTACTTAGTCCCTGAAGCCAAACTTATTGAATGGCTTAGAAAGCAGTATTCCCAAGGTGCAGTTCTATCATCTGCTTGCGCGGGGGGATTTATTTTGGCCGCAACTAACTTACTTGGTAAAAGAGAAGTGACAACTCATTGGGCGCTAGCAGAAACATTTACCCGAATGTTTACGGAGATTCCTCTTAACAGCAATAAGATATTGGTCGATCACGGTGACATAATTACGGCAGGCGGGATGATGTCGTGGCTGGATCTCGGGTTTGAGCTGGTCTCTAAATATGCGTCTCCTAGGGTTGTACGCCAACTTGGTAAAACACTTGTTGTCGACACCGCGCAGAGAGAACAGAGCTATTATCAACAGTTCAAACCATCGTTCGCTCATGGTGATTTGGTGATAGTTTCTGTTCAACAAATAATGCATCAGAGTTATACGGAACAGTTGTCGATACAGCAATTAGCAAAGCTGGCAAACCTTACTGAACGTACTATGCAAAGGCGATTCCTAAAGGCCACAGGTTACAACCCAAATCAGTATTTACAGCGTCTCAGAGTACAGAATGCATGTGACTACCTGGAAAGTACAAAACGTTCATTTGAATGGATAGCTAACCAAGTCGGTTACGAGGATATCAGTGCATGTCGAAAGGTCTTTATCAATATCGTTGGATTAACTCCACGAGAGTTTCGAAAGAGATTTTCCTGATTCAGATTTTCAAGATTCAAACTCAGCCTCTTATGGCTGAATTGATTTTGTTCAAATGCTTGCTGCGTGCCCGATTTGGGATAGTAGCGCCTTAGTGTAATCACCCTAAAACGTTTGTGACCCATTTGTCAGTCAGTGCAAATGACTACTCCACGAAGTTAATGAAATCTTGACCAAAAGAACTTATCCGATGGGTTTTGGCATATATAGTTGTTGGCTTATTCTCAAGGCTAATGGCTGCTAGAGGTTTCTCTTTCGTACAAACTGTTTTGGAGTCATTCGCGCAATCTGCTTACATTCTCTCGTCATGTGCGCTTGATCGGCAAAGCCCTGATCCAGCGCCAGATCCGACAAAGCAACATCTGGTTGCGCTCGAAGCTGTTCTAAAGTCTGTTTCACTCGTTTAATACGTTGGTAGTGTTTGGGCGTAATCCCTAACCATTTTTGAAAATTACGTTCTCTCTGCCGCTGACTGATCGTCCCTAGTGGTTCGTCAATAATATGGCCGACTTCCTGAGGCTCGCATTCTGCGATCAGAGTTTGTATCCAGCGATATAACGCAGAAATTCTTGCCGACGGCGAACGCGTTGCTTGCAGATATGCAAATGTTGGAAGCGTCGAAGAAGCCAGAGAGTGGTCATTTTCAATCCGCAACGGCTGTTCTAAGCGTTGACCAAACAACTGATATCCAACAGCTGGATGAAAGCGTACACCGGCCATCACTGCGCCCGGAGTAAGACTAACCTGATGTGCAATAGTGCTGACTGGCAGTAGCAGAACACCCGGAACCTGCCACTTGTCGTCCGTCTGCACTTCATTTTGCAAAATGAACACCACGCCTGTGCCAGCGTCGCTAAGTAGTTGCTTACGCACGGTTTGTGCTGTATCAGGCTTTACGGAAACCGACCAGATTGCCTGAACATAACCAGCTAACATTCCTTGTGGTTTGAAAATCTCAAATTCTAAATTCAAACGGATTATCCTTCTTAACCTCAACTTAAATAAGAAAGTTAGTTGTATAGATTCACTTCCATCGTTTTAAGTTGAGGTGCAAGCAGTGGCGTACGGTTCAAAACAGCCGGAGTGGAATTACTTTGGCTGATACACTCCGACCTGCGGCTTAAATGCCTTCACTATTCTGTTCCAACTGTTGATGGCATTGACAGCAATTGTCAGATTGACCATAGCTGTTTCTCCAAAGGTATTCAAGGTAAGCTCATAGGCATCATCATCTACTGGCATACCCGCCGTCAGCAGTTCAGCCCAGCTCAGTGCAACCCGTTCTGCATCGCTATAGAGCGGCATGTCTTTCCATGCACTGAGTCCCCATATACGTTCAGGTTTTTCGCCCAGCTTAAGGGCATCTTTACTGTGCATATCGATACAAAATGCACACTGATTGATTTGCGAAACACGCAGTTTAACCAGTTCCCATATCGTCATGTTCATGGTGTCTGACTGGTGAAATTGCTCGTGGAAGTAAGCTTCCTGAGCATACAAAATGTTGATTGCCTTTGGTGCTATGTCAATGTAGTTGAGTCGTTTTTGCATGGTCTTTCTCCCTTGTTTTTTCACATGATAAAAAACGCGTTTAGCAAAAGATTGAAGATTTTCGACATATGCTTGAGCAAGCTAGACGCGCGGCTGAGATGTGTTCTCAGCCAACCGACGTAGTAGGAGCAAATGAATAAGCTGGAGCAGTTGACCTAGCTCGCTTGTGGGCCAGCCTTTCTATTCAAGCCATCGCGGCCTAACTATAGATATCTCTGTACTCTATACTTTGTTAAACTCCGCCCTTTGATGAGCAAGGTCCCTAAAATGATGACTGACGAAGAGAGAATCGAACTGCAACAAAACAACCCTTTGCACGGGTTAAAGCTAGAGACTATGTTGCAAGAGTTGGTGGATTTTTATGGCTGGGACATTCTAGATACAGCCATGCGTTTTAATTGCTTTAATACCAAACCTTCGATTGCAAGTAGTGTGAAGTATTTAAAGAAAACCGACTGGGCGAGAGAAAAGTTAGAAAACTTTTACCTTTATCGCTTTAAACGCATGCCTCGTGCGAGCGAAGACGAATACAATTTGCCACCAAGAGCTCGCACTTTCCCTCATGGTCTTGAACCTAAAGAGCCAATGCCGCTAACCATTGACTCTATTCTCAACTCACAAGCGAAAGCAGCATCTGAATTTAAAAAACGCTCACCTCGCGGGCGTCCGACACGTCGCTAGTACACTTTCTTGGAAAGCAATAGAGCCCTGCTGATGCAACCAGTAAGGCTCTATTGTTCTTTAAATGGGTCAGCGGCAGATGTGTCCAAGAAATTTTCGCAATGAAACTAACTTGTGGTTTACGTCTTCTACTGATTGCGCGTTTTCTTGTTTTTACCCGTACCTGCTGGCTTTGCCCGTGGCTTCATTGGTAAAAAGTATGCTTCACTTTGATCGTCATTCACTTCAAAGCCCTCGACCTTTTCGCGTTCAAGCTGGAACTTATTTTTCTTTTCTATCACTTTAAAATGGTGGTAGTCATCATAATCGATAAGAGATAGGCCCAGACCCACTTCGCCCGCTCGGCCACTACGCCCGATTCGATGCATATAGTCAGCAGGACTACGCGGAAGATCGAAGTTAATCACCACTGGCAGTTTTTCAATATCAAGACCGCGAGCAGCGATATCAGTAGCAATTAGTACTTGAATCTCACCAGACTTGAAACCCTCAAGGACACGAGTACGCGCACCTTGTCCTTTATCACCATGGAAAACTTCCGCAGTGATGCCTCGTTTTGACAGTTTTTGCGCTAAGTGGTTACAGGCATTCTTAGCATTAACAAAGATTAAAGTTTGTCGCCATTGATGCTGTTTGATTAGATGGGCGAGTACCGCAGTTTTCTCACCTTTATTCACACTAAACACGCGTTGTACCAACGTGCTAGCTTCGGCACTCTGCAGCTGAACTTCAACAGGATCGTTAAGTAAGTGCTGAGCCAAAGCTGTGACTTTGTCAGGGAAAGTGGCAGAAAATAGCAGTGTCTGTTTCTTCTTTGGTAGTAAGGCAAGAATCTTATTGAGTTCTTCTGTAAATCCCAAGCTCAACATACGGTCGGCTTCATCGAGCACGAGCGTTTTTACTTGGTCTAACTTAATCGCGTTACTCGATACCAGATCAAGTAGTCGTCCTGGCGTTGCAACAACGATGTCACTACCACCACGCAGTGCTAGCATTTGAGGGTTCACTGATACGCCACCAAATACGGCAACCGTTTTGATTTTATCTCTAAGATGATATGAGTAGGATTTGACACTGTATGCTACCTGCGATGCCAGTTCACGAGTAGGAACCAAAATTAAATGAGAAACGAAGTTGCCACGACGATCATTTGATTCACCTTGCTGAAGAATTTTCTGCAGAATTGGCAGCGAGAAAGCGGCAGTTTTACCTGAGCCTGTATTGGCCCCACCTATCATATCCCGCCCGGCAAGAACATGAGGGATTGCATGAGATTGAATAGGTGTGGGTTGGTTATATTCTAATGCTTCTAGTCTCTCGACTAAGGTAGGAATCAGGCCAAGATCGGCGAATGTCGCTTGCTGTGTTTTGTCTGTCATTACGAAGAGTGGCTCAGTACTGGGTAAAGGCCGTGTATTTTATGCTATTTAACACGAGGGTGTTAGCGATAATAAACCAACTAGATTATTGACTGTCGCAACAGAACGCTGGTAATCCCTACCAGAAATAACCTAGCTATCGCTAGTGGCAGATCGCGTAATACCTCTGCGCGGAATCTCCCATTAACACGCGTTGTACAACAAACTACGTTTGACCATGTAGTTAAAATAGACGGAGACTGTTTAGGGATGTTTGGAACATTCCACTACTTAAGAAAGTAATCAAAGGGCTATTTAAAAATGGTTAACCCGCAAGAAAAAACTATCTCAATAGACTTTGCTTATATTATATAGGTGGAAAAACGGGTGGTATGTGCAAATTGATGGTATCGCGTATATAGGGAATTGAACTTGAGAGTGTCTATCTTCGTTTCAGCCAGTTCGGGCTGAAGCATTTCTGCCTCATTCCGCGTTAACGAAGATATCTCCTTAATCTGGGCGTAAGGCTATTTTGAGTAAATTTAGCTAATCCATGGTAAAGGCTGCTACTTACTAACACTCTGACTAAAAATTGAAGTGACTAAATAAACGAGGCATGATGGTTACAATCTAACCGGTTCGTTTTGTAACGTTCCAGAAAAATGCTTAGATTTATGGAGATTAAATAATGGACTATTTGTTATTTGTACTGATATGCATTGTAGCCACATTTACGCCCGGCCCAGCAGTTTTTCTAGCTGTAAAGAATACCGCTATCTACGGATTAAAAAAGGCACTTTCGGGTATGTTTGGCAACGTGTTGGCTATGTTGAGTATGGCTGCATTATCGGCTGCGGGATTGAGTACGGTGATTCTCACTTCCGAATATCTGTATTTGGCTATAAAAATACTAGGTGGTTCGTATCTTATTTATCTTGGAATTCAGTATTGGATTTCTGATAAAAGTAAAGTTATTACCGATGGAATTTATACTACTAATAAAAGCAACCTTCGCTTATTTTTAGAGTCCTACCTTGTAGGAGTAACAAATCCCAAAGCAATCGCATTTTACACAGCTTTATTTCCTCAGTTTTTAGACGTAGAACAACCAATTATGCAGCAATTTTTTGCGCTTTCGCTGACGTTTGCTTGTTTTTCTTTCTCAGCTCTTTTTTCTTATGCTCTTGTTACCTCTAAATTTTCAAGTTTGTTCTCCAGAAGTCATTTGAGCAGATTAATTAACAGGGCTGCGGGTACAATATTTATTGGCTTTGGTATCTCATTGCTATCGAGCAACAAAGCATAGCTAGGCATTTAAATCACGTTTTTCTCGTTTGAGAAAGTCCAGTATTACCGCTAAGCGTTTTTTAACTCATAGATGTTTAACGCTGAGCCAGTTGATCAGGCTAGCTCATATTTGCCCCTTTGTGTGTTAGCGTAAACATTAGTTCGCATTCTGTTATTTGGTGTTTGATCTATAAGAAGTCATCCTTGTAAAAAGTAAAGGCCTGATGTTAGTAGTCGTGTTTACTTGCTCTTATTAATGAGCTAACCAATCGCTCTATTGGAGAGATAAATTTAACCCAATTATTATTTTTCAAATCAATCTAGAGCATAGGTGACGCGGGAACCTCACTCATACCAATATCTTTTATATATTTCTCAGGGAGTTTGTTCAGTGCCACTTTTAGCGCATTAAAGCACAATGGGTCGATGGCTGTACCCACATTTTCTTCCATGATTTCTAACGTTTTCGGAATCGGAATGGCGCTTCGATACGGGCGCTCAGCCGTAATAGCATCAAAGATATCAGCGGTGGTAATAATCCGTGTCATCATAGAAATTTCATCGGCAAGCAGTCCGTCGGGGTAGCCTGTACCATCTAATTTTTCATGATGAGCCGCTGCCATTTTGGCAAATTGTTTTAGGGGAGATATCTTATCGATGATCTCTCTGGTAAACACTGCATGATTTTGTATCTGTGCCCACTCGTCATCATCCAATTTTCCTGGTTTATCTAAGATAGTGTTACTTACCCCAAGTTTTCCGAGATCATGTAACAGTGCCGCACGTTTTAGCCAGCGTCGATCTTCTTGGTCTAAATTGAGTTCTTCAGCAATGAGCGTACTGAAAACAGCTACTCTGGAACTGTGTCCGGAGGTAAAAGGACTCTTAGCATCGATGATTTTGCCAAAGGCAGTTACTATTCGATCAAAATAGTCATCATCTAGTGGAATCATCGCTTGGGCGGGAGACATGGCAAGCACAAAAGGGACTATGGATGGTGCATTAAGTGCCTTAATAAAATCAGGACTGCCTTTCAACTGTTTAGAGATGGCCACTAAGTTTGGGTCCAGCCAGTTTCCAGAACGACTTTCTAGTTCAGCAAATGCACTATTCAAGTCATGTTCACGTTGAAAAACATCCATCACTTGAGCAAGAAGAGCAATTCTTGAAAACAATGGAATTTGATCATACATCAATCCATCAGGACGCCCTGAGCCATCCCAGTGCTCATCCAAATGTTTGATGCCCTGTGCTACATTTTCACTGAACAAAAGCTCACGAGCAACGTCTGCGCCTTTGGTACAACGTGTTTGAATCAGTTCTTGTGCGTAATCTGTGCCATTTTTCAAAATATCAATCGTGGTCGAGATACGCTTGCGCCAATGTTCTCCTGAACCTGCATTTTTTAAGACGAAATTAATCGCACTGGTCAGGCTAGTACCGACCGTTTTATAACGTTGTTTAAAAAT
This sequence comes from Vibrio sp. A1-b2, assembly GCF_021726015.1. NCBI lineage: Bacteria > Pseudomonadati > Pseudomonadota > Gammaproteobacteria > Vibrionales > Vibrionaceae > Vibrio > Vibrio sp. A1-b2. The sequence continues at coordinate 202,293 of NZ_JAKKCI010000003.1, read as the reverse complement.
GAGATCATCTGTGGCGTAAAGCTCACAAATACGCGCAGCATTGCTACTGCAGCCAGCGTCCTTGAGAAGTAACGTAAAATAAAGATCATGAAGCTCTGATGATGAAAGGTTCATTCGTTCACCAATATGCATTCCAATCCAGCAGCAACGCATACTGTGTTCATAGGGCTGCCCCTCTGTCATGTCTAATGCTACTGTCAGTGAAGAAATCAGCTCGGCTAGGGGCATATTGAGATTCGAACCTTGTAGTAACATCGCACTCTACTTATCAATATTTAAACAAAAATTATAGTGCAACCTTACACTCTAATCTAATGACAAATAACAACAAAAATACTGTGGTGGATGAGTAATTTTGACCCGTTAGAAAGGGGGGCGCAATATCTCAAATAAAACCTCAAACGCTTAGCTAGTAAAGACGCTAACAAACTTCTGTCCAAAAATGTGACAAAACAAAAAGGTCGGTTGTGTGTGATCACCGAGCGATTCTGTCGGCCAAAAGGTAGTCTGTAACATTCAGCTGCAGAAAAGTTCTAATCTTTAATGTCACAGTTTTAAATTTAACTCTCAGAGTTTCAGTCTTAGTTGTTCACCAACACCCTATGGTAAATCGAGCTATCCCGACAAGGTATTGTGGCAAAAACCTATGATGGGCAATCATGTTTGACGATTTTAAGGGATAGAGAAGAGTAAAAGTGGTTTCGTGTAATGGCTTAGCTATGATATTGATGCGTATAGACTAGGCTTAGCTGAACGCTAAATCAGAAACTTTAACCTCATTCACCATTATGGCTTATGAGAATGAGCTGGAAGGAAACCTTATGATTAATATTGCTTTTTTTAGTACGAAGTCTTACGACCAAGTGAGTTTTGAGCAAGTAAAAAACCGTGAAGATATATCCTATCATTTTCATGATTTTTTACTCACCAGCAAAACCGCGCAAATTGCAAAGGGTTGCGAGGTGGTGTGTGCTTTCGTTAATGACGATTTGTCCCGCGAGGTTATCGAGCAATTGGCGAGTTATGGCGTGAAAATGATTGCCATGCGCTGTGCGGGTTTTAACAACGTCGATTTAGACGCTGCTAAAGAGTTCAATATTGCAGTTGCACGCGTACCAGCCTATTCACCAGAGGCGATCGCTGAGCATGCTGTTGGGCTAATGATGACCTTAAACCGACGTTTTCATAAGGCCTATCAACGTACAAGAGAAGCAAATTTTTCGCTAGAAGGTCTCGTTGGTTTTAATTTTCATGGTAGGACAGCGGGCATTATTGGTACTGGAAAAATTGGCTTAGCCACGATAAGAATCTTAAAAGGCCTTGGAATGAATGTGTTGTGCTACGACCCTTTCCCAAGCGACGTTGCTCGAGAACTTGGTGCCAGTTATTGCAGCTTGAATGATTTAATTGAACAGTCTGATGTCATTTCACTTCACTGCCCAATGACACCAGATAATTACCACCTTCTAGATAAAGCAGCCTTTGATAATATGAAGCATGGCGTGATGATCATCAATACTAGTCGTGGAGAGTTATTAGATTCCTCTGCGGCAATTGAATCGCTTAAAGAAGGACATATCGGGGCACTTGGTCTTGATGTCTATGAAGCTGAAAAAGATCTATTCTTCCAAGATAAATCGAATGATGTCATCGTGGATGATGTATTCCGCAGGCTGTCAGCCTGCCACAACGTTATTTTCACCGGGCATCAAGCTTTTCTAACCTCCGATGCACTAGATAATATTGCTGTAACCACATTAAATAATATTGACGCATTCATCCATTCAAAGCCGAACTCAAATTTTTTGTAGACAGGTTTTTTATTTTACGGGTCGCTTTAATTGTTTAAACACACTGAATAAATCATTTCACCTATTACTGGTTTAATGGGCTCAGCGCTGTTTTTTGATGATTAAGGCTCTATATAGCATGTAACTCAAATGCTCCATTACTGTGCAACTCGACCATCGGTTAAAAGTGGTGGTCGGTCCGTTTTGGAATATCTGAAGTTATCCGAAGGCTTGATTATGCGAGATACTCCCAACACTTTTTTGTCTAAAGTCGTTTTAAAAGGTTTTATAATTGTTCCTGAAGCGGATTTGGATGCCGTTAAACAAGAATTGATCAATCACAAAAGGCTGACGCTGGAAGAGCAAGGGTGTTTAGTCTTTAATGTGGTTGAAAACTCTGATAACCCTTTACGGTTTGATGTTTATGAAGAGTTTTTAGATAAAGCTTCGTTTGAATATCATCAGCAGCGTGTTAAAGCGTCTTATTGGGGTGAAGTTACGCGAAATGTCGAGCGTTACTATGAGATTGTTGAATAATTTCCCGGGGAATTTTGAGATAGATAAGGTCTTGTTTGACCTTTCTGTTAAACTGCCCCTCCAATTTTTCTGTTACTGAGAAGCACCAAATGAGCCAACCGCAAGCTAACAATCCATTACACGGTCTAACCCTAGAGAAAATTCTCACTCAGTTGGTCGAACACTATGGCTGGGAAGGTTTAGATGCTGAAATTCATTTGAATTGTTTTTATAACGATCCTTCAATCAAATCATCGCTGAAGTTTTTACGCCGCACTCAATGGGCGAGAGACAAGGTAGAAGCTCTTTATATTCGAACCTTCAGTTAAGACATCTGCTAATGGACTTAATGTGATTGGGTAACGTACCTATATGACTTCGTCAATGGGTTTTGATGCAGGTAAGCGCGGGTCTTGATTCCTCCTACGTTCATAATTCACGGCATGCTTCTTACCTTGGCGTCGTTCAATGACGATCCTGCGCTCAGCTTGATATACACCATCAACCAAGACGGTTTCCGTGATGTAAGGCATCTTCAGTTTTTCCACCATAAAGCGGTCCTCACTACTTATGAGATCACAAGCATAGTTGAGGTTAAGGTCTTTGTTGAACCAACAGCCGAAAATACTATGTTAAATAAGTAAGATTTGTTTAAAATTGAGCAAATATTGTTTATCAGTTGAAGCGCAGATCAACAACAAGATGACGTCATGGAGGACGTATGCTCATTCGTAAAGTATCGAGTTCAGATATTGATTCAATGGCTCGGATCTATAATCACTATATTGCTACTACCACCATATCTTTCGAAGAATTGCCTGTAAGCACAGAAGAAATGATCAACCGCGTTGAAAACGTGTTGAGTCTGGGGCTACCTTGGATCGTCCTAGAGCAAGACGGCGAGGTGAGAGGTTATGCTTATGCTAACCAGTGGAAAGCCCGCAGTGCATACCGATATACCGTTGAACCTTCTATATACGTTGCCCATCAAATGAAAGGTAAAGGTATCGGTCGTTTACTTTATGGCGAGCTATTGGAGATATTGAAAAGCGCGGGTTTCAAAAATGCTGTTGGTTCTATCGCTCTTCCTAACCCTTCAAGTGTGGCTTTGCATGAGCGCATGGGGTTTAAGAAAGTTGGTGAGTTTAACAATATAGGATTTAAATTTGATCAACAGATCTCAGTAGGTTACTGGCAGCTAGAATTTAACAGCTAGAGCGACAATCACGTTAGTGAAGATAAGATTGCTGATCCTATTAACCACAGTGTCATGTCGGGTGTTATTTGTTGAGCCTGTGGCTCGCTTTGTTTAAAATGGCCTACTTTTTTTATATCAGGTCATAAAAATGAGCGAAAACAACTCTAAACCAGCTTTACCAGATCATCTATCAGGCAATCCACGCAGCCCACATTTCGTTGCTGAGTGTTTTGAACACCATATTGGTATTCGTCTTAACGGTAAAGAGCGTACTGATGTTGAAGAATACTGCATCAGTGAAGGTTGGGTAAAAATTCCTTCACCAAAAGCGAAAGACCGTTGGGGTAACCCAATGCTAATCACTTTAAAAGGTGAAGTAGAAGCTTTCTACAAGTAAGCCGCTCTTCTCTTTGGCGAATATTCACTATTCGCCACTTGAATTCGATACATGGAGTGCAAGCTCTATGTATCTTTCTCCTCTGTTTTCATTTCCTATATAACCTCCTAGTTCGAAACTCGCCTCTGGTGTGAATAGTTATCGTGACATTGTCACTTGCTGTTTGTTGTTACCTTCGAATGATCGCCGTGTTTGTTGACTCAACTGACTAAAGCAATCCCAACCATTTTTATATCACTGATCTTAAACTGTAATTTTCCAAGAGTTTCGCTTGCTGAAACTTCCCGAAATCCAATAGAGTGCTAGGCTTAAATAAAGTATGGAATCAAGTTATTGCCAACTGTTGTTTGAGAATATGGCTTGATAACAAGCATTTATTGAAGGAAGTGAAAACAATGAAACAACATGAAAAAATCAATTACGTTGAATATGCCGCGAAAGATTTAGTTGCCACTAAGACTTTTTTCTCTATGGTTTTCGGCTGGGAGTTTATTGATTACGGACCAGACTACGCTGCGTTTTCAGATCAAGGGATTGATGGTGGCTTTTACAAAGCAGATGCTTGCAGCCTAAGCGCCAATGGCGGTGCACTACTGATCTTCTACAGTGCCAACATTGAGGAGACATTAGAGAAAGTACTGCTCAATGGGGGAGATGTCGTACGACCTATCTTTGAGTTTCCTGGAGGTTGCCGTTTTCACTTTACAGAACCTAGTGGCAATGAGTTTGCTGTTTGGTCTGAAGGTTTAGGCGAACAATAACGGCTAAACGCTGGTAGTGAAGTCATGCACAAATGATTGGTTTTACAAAATCAGGGCCAAGCAACTGGGCAGAAAACTATCTCTTCGACTTCTTATGAATAACGGTAAATCAACAGGTTAATTTATTTTCTTGTTGAATCTTTGTTGCATAACTATTACGTTCAGTAAACGATGATGTTCTCCCTATAAAGAGAGAACATCTGTCTCGCTTACAAAAAGTAAAAAGGGTCAGGGATAGTTGTGGTAACGATTGAAAAATACAGCCCAATTAGGGAAGAAGAAGCCAGCCTATTGAGTGTTCTAAGCGACCAAGCTCAGTTTACGGTCAGTAATGTTCCCAAAGTGGTTGAACAGTTAAAAGAGACCGAACATCCCCACCTTATTATTTTTGAAGATAAAGCAGTCGGCTTCTTTTTGCTCGATCTGGATTACTCTGAGAAATATCAGTTTGGACAGCATAGGGCGATAGGCGTAAGAGCTTTGTTGGTCGACCAAAAATATCAAGGCAAAGGTATTGCGACCCAAGCCATTAAAGCGTTACCAAGCTATGTGACGAAGCACTATCCCGATTATGAAGTCATGCAGTTAACGGTAAATTGCCGCAATAAGGCCGCTTATGCGTGTTATTTGAAATGTGGTTTTGTGGATAGTGGTGAGTTGTATATGGGTGGACCTGTCGGCCCACAACACATCATGCAGTTTAGTTTATAGATAAAAGCGTTAAGTATCGTGTTTAATAAATCGTTGGAGCCAATCAGATGGAATTAACAGTCTTTGTGGTGGATGCGTTCACTGATAAGAAGTTTCAGGGAAATTCAGCCGCAGTCGTGCCCGTAGCTGAATGGCTTTCTAGCGAACTTATGCAAAATATCGCGGCGGAGAACAACTTATCAGAGACGGCATTTATCAAAGCTCTGGCACCCAATAGATACCAAATACGTTGGTTTTCGCCACTCACGGAAATTGATTTCTGTGGGCACGCAACGCTAGCCGCATCTTATGTTCTTTTCCAATTTTTAGGCTGTGAAGGACAGATTGAATTTGTTACCTCACAAGTTGGTGAGCTTCAGGTTAACCAACGGGATGACGGACGAATTGAAATGAGCTTTCCGAATCAGATCCCACAAATCATTGAAGATATCCCAGCTGCATTGCTGGAGGGTTTATCGATTAAGCCAGTAAAAGTGCTCAGAAACAGGCAAGCGTATTTCGCTATTTTGCCGAGCGAGCAAGATGTGCGAAATGTGGAATATTACAGCGAACAACTTAAGTTATTAGAACCCTATGATGCAGTGGTGACGGCTCAATCGGAAGGCGAGTTCGATTTCATTTCACGATACTTTTGGCCAGCAAACGGCGGAGATGAAGACCCTGTTACCGGTTCGATTCACTCAGGACTTGCTCCTTACTGGGCTGAGCAACTCGGAAAGCGTGAACTTGTCGCCTATCAGGCATCAAAACGTGGTGGAGTGCTTTATTGCCAAGTGACTGATGAGCGAGTGCTCGTGTCCGGATTTGGTGTGCTTTACTCTCGTGGAACTATTTACATTTAGCTCTCAGAGAAATACGTGGCAGAGCTAGGAAGAGAAAGATGAATTCGAAAGCAGACAAAGTGGCGGGGAGTTCTCCAGCATCACCTTGTATTCGTCAATGTTGTTTGGATGAACAAGATATTTGTGTTGGGTGTTTTCGAACGATAGAAGAAATCATTCATTGGAGTGCGTCTTCCGACGCGGAAAAAACTCAGATTATAGAACGATGTAAACAGAGAAAAGTACAACGCAAACGTTGTTAATAAAAGAGAGTGTTGGAGTATTTATGACAGTTGAAATTCGAAGGGCTGAGCCATCAGATGCAAGAGCCATCAAACAAATTTATGAATGTAAAAATGCCTATTCGAGTACACTCCAACTCCCTCATCCATCGCTGACTTTGTGGGAAAAGCGTACGACGGATGTGCCAGACAATGTGTTTGTCTATGTCGCGTTAGTGGATGGAGAAATTGTTGGCAACTTGGGTTTTGAAGTTTGCACCAGCCCACGCAGGCGTCATGTGGCTTCTCTGGGTATGGGAGTGAAAGACGATGTTCAAGGCCGTGGCGTTGGTAGCGCTTTGCTTGCCACTGTGATTGATCTGGCGGACAACTGGCTGAATCTAAAACGGATTGAGCTGACGGTATACAGTGACAATGATCGGGCGATTAACCTGTATAAGAAGTTTGGTTTTGCTGTTGAAGGTGAATCGAAGGCGTATGCATTTCGTAATGGTGGATACGTTTCTGCCTACCATATGGCGCGGGTATTGGATTGATTGTGAGGATGTATGATGATCACCATACGAGAAATGGATATTTCTGATTATCAAGCCGTAATTGAGTTATGGGGACAAACCGATAATTTGTCACTCAGAGACGCCGATTCTGAGCAAAACATCGCGGCGTATTTAGAGCGAAATCCTGCACTCAGCTTTGTCGCTCTTGATGGCGATACCATTGTTGGTGCAGTGCTTGTGGGCACAGATGGCCGCCGCGGATATTTACAACACCTAGCGGTAGATGATCGCTATCGTGGGCAGAGAATTGGACAGGGGTTGGTTGACCAGTCCATTCGCGCATTGGCGGAGCTCGGCATCTCGAAAACCCATTTATTTGTCTTGAATGAAAATCACAGTGCCAAAGGGTTCTACGACAAACTGGGTTGGTATCCGCGCAATGAGATAACTATGTATTCGTTTAATAGTTCAGACAACTTAAACGTCTAGCCAATATCTGCTCAAACTGAAATAGAAACGGCGCCAGTAGCGCCGTTTTTTAATGCTTTCGAACTTAATACAACTGTCGTGATTACCACATCAAGTCATCAGGTACGACGAAATCTGCATACGGATCATCTTCTGCTGGAATATCCGCTTCAAGTGCTTTTTGTTCGATGACAGTGTTGTCATCACGCATGGCGATCTTGTTTGCCACACCACTTGGAATAACTGCGTAAGTCTCTTCGTAACGAGCAATCGCGACAATACCTTTGATCAGTTGATCGCGGATCAGTGATGTTACATACAGAGACTTCACAAGCGTTCCGTCAGTGAAGTTGTACTTGATATCGCCATCAGCAATATCAATTTTGTTCATTTCTACTAACTGCTTAATTTGAGCGCTGATTTCTTTGCTTAGACGCTGCTCTTTTTGTTGCAGACTCAGTTCCTTATCACGTTCTAATTGAGCGCGTTTGTTCTCTTCAACCGCCGCTTTAATTTCACGCGCCTGTACACGAGATTTCTTCGAACCTTTTTTTGCTTTTTTTAATTTTTTCTCATTAACCAAGCCTGCTTTTAGCATCTGTTCTTGGAGAGTTAGCTTTGCCATCGATATGTCCAGTTCCTCAAATTTGTGCCATTTTAGCGGCTCAGGCCAAGCAAATAAAGCATCGACTGACATTGTTAGCTTTTAGCTTCAACTGAGTGAATGGCGTCACCTCCCAATACCGCATCTTATTGTTCGAGATGTGATATTTATGCATTGCGAGTCCATGCACTGGACGTTATATTCAAATTTTGGCTCGTACCATTTAATAAATTTCCACGTGGATCTGAGATATGGAATTAGAGTTATTAGAAGAAAAACATTTCCAATCACTTTTTGAGTTTGAGAAGAACAACCGTGACTGGTTTGAGCAATTTGTGCCTCCAAGGCCACCAAGTTATGAGAGCTTTGCTAGCTTTCGCGATATCACGAATAGTTTGATTGAGCAGCATGAGGAAGGCACCGGATACTTCTACGTGGTTGTTGAAGACGGCGAGGTGATTGCCCGCGCAAATATCATTGATGTAACGGATGACGAATGCGAAATCGGTTATCGGGTTTGCCAAAAGTGGAGCGGTAAAGGTGTTGCCAGCTTTGCTGTGAAACAACTGATTGAAATTGCTCGTGATGAGTTGGATCTTAGATTGCTAACGGCAAAAGCCGCTACTAATAACCCTGCCTCTATGCGTGTGCTAGAAAAAGCGGAATTTGTTCGCGTAGGACAAGAGAAGAATGCGTTTGTGCTTAATGGCAAAACGTTGACTCTTGCCTGCTATGAGAAAACCCTAAATTAATCAACTCAATTCGTCTCAACATGGTGGCTGTTTAGGAGTTATTCAGCCACTTGATCATGAGAGTATTCCAACTTCACTTCTGAATAAGCATCGATGATGTGCTGAACATCTGCTGAGTTACCACTTTGGATGCGTCGATAGTGGTTTAATGTAGCCTTCAGGTATTCGTCTGCTGAAGCGGCTTGTTGTTCACTGTTGCAATGCCAAATACGGCTGCCCGTTATCGCGACTGGTATTCTTTCTTCCGCTTTGGTTGAGACGTATATGATTTCGTAGAAACGACTATTCTCTTCAAGCAGCACTTCATCTATCAGTCCGAAATCGAGCTCAATCAGTTTTTGCCGTAAGGCGAATTGGTGGTGGACTGGGCACAACAAGAAGTCGATTGTTAGATTTGAATACTGACGGCGTATTTCACTGATGAAGTGCATCATCAAATCACCACCCACACCGGCAATAATTACCAGATGTTTACCTGAGTACTCTTCTAGAGGTAGTTTGGCGACATCTAAGCAGTGGGTATGCCATTTAGACGATGAATGGGCATAAAAGCGCTGTAGTTTACTTTCTACCTCTGACATTAGGCTTGGGACAATATCGACAAAATGAATATTGGCTGCCGCTTGTCTGTTTAGTAAGGAAGCACCAAGAAAACCGTGGTCACAACAGCAATCCCAAATATGGTCGTAAGATGCCGTGATCATCTGGTCAATTTGTTTGAGTCGTTTGCTGAGTTTCAATCAATGTACCTAAAACCTGTTTCAACGGGCGCATTCTAGAGGTTTTTCAGCCGTTAGAAAACCGATAACAAGGCATGGAGTTCAGCGTAGGTATGTGACCAGAGGACGAAGCTAATTCGGGGCATCTGTGTGCCCCGAATTCTGTCTTTGAAGGTTATTCGAGTTCGACTGGTGGACGGAAGACCATCTCATGCATCACCACATCTTCTGGAAGTTCTAAGATCTGGTTAATGGTGTAGGCAACACTCTTAGCACTCATATATTGAGGACGTTCTACTTCGCGGAAGTTAGTGTCCGTGCCGCCCGGAAATAGCGTTGTTACTTTAATGCCGTGAGGCTGAGCTTCCTTCATGAGTATTGAGCTGAAACCAGCAAAGCCTTGTTTCATCGCTGTATAGACGCTCATGGTTTCGTTGGCGCGTTTTGCCACTGTGCTAACGACATTAATAATGAATCCCTTCTTCAACGGTTTCATTACGGCCAACGCTTCTCGGCTCAACAGAGCAGGAGCACGCAGATTTACTGCATACTGGTGATCAAATTCTTCCAGAGTGAACTCTTCAATGGCACATTTTCTCGAGTTCATGCCAGCGTTGTTGATTAACACATCCAGTTTACCTAGCTGATGATAGGCTTTGTTAAACATCTCGACCGTTTGAGTGGCACAACTTAAATCTGCCTCAATGGTTAAGCATTGAGTCTCCGCTTGTAACTCGGCAAGTTTGTCGGTGTTTCTGCCAGTCGCAACAATCTTATGGCCTTTCGAAGCCAGTAATTTTGTGAGTTCATAGCCGATGCCGCTAGTCGCTCCGGTGATTAGGATATTCATAGCTATTCGCTTTTATAGACAAGGTGAGTGATGTATAGATAGTGTCAGTATCCAGCTTCTTCGTAAAGAGAGATACGTACCGTAACAAAGTGATTATGGTGTGAAATTAAGGGTACTGCGCGGAAATGTATATGGTTGAAGTCCTGTTTAGTAAGGAATACGATGGTTGAGTTCTCAACTCAATGATTTGATGAATGATTAACTCTACGGGCTATCTTGTCTCTTCACTTCTCGCTACTTGATTGAAGGCAAATCCATACTTGAGTAATCAGTACAGGTTTGTTTAGCAACAACATAAGGAAATGAAATGTCTTCGATTTATCTTTTCGATTGGGGTGATACGCTGATGGTCGATTATGTCGACGTACCAGGAAAAATGTGTGATTGGCCGATCGTAAAAGCGGTTGATGGCGCATTAGAAACACTGGAGATACTTTCTCGCAAACATGAAATCTACGTTGCAACAAACGCAGCGGATTCTCGTGAACAGGATATAAAAGCCGCTTTCCAACGGGTAGGGTTAGCAACATTCATCACAGGTTATTTTTGCTTTGAAAATATAGGTTTAAACAAACAAGACCCTAACTTCTATATAAGAATTGCCAACAAGCTAGGTGTACCTCCAGAGAGCATCACTATGGTTGGTGATAACGAAGTCAATGATGTTGCAACAGCAGTTAAAGCGGGCTTGAATGCAGTTTGGCTCAGTCATTCGGGCGTCAAGCACTCATCCTATAAAACGATTACCTCGTTAACCGAGTTAACTCATATTTAAGCCGTAACAATAAAAGGAGCACACAGTGAAAACCATTGGAATGTTGGGTGGAATGTCGTGGGAATCTACGGTGAGCTACTACAAAGCGATTAATGAAGGTGTCAAGCAGGCGTTGGGGGGGTTGCACTCTGCGAAGATAGCGCTTTACAGTGTGAATTTCGATGAAATTGAGCAATTACAACGAGTTGGCGATTGGGATCAAGCGGGTGTTATTTTAGGTGACGCGGCTAAATCCATACAGGCGGGTGGAGCAGATTTTTTGCTGATCTGCACCAATACTATGCACAAGGTTCTCCCGCAAATTGAAGAGCAAATCGATATTCCTGTTCTTCATATTGCTGACGCAACGGCAAACAAGCTCATTGAAGATGGCATTTCAAAAGTAGGATTGCTTGGTACCGCTTTTACTATGGAACAGGATTTCTACAAACGTAGGATCAGCGAAAAATTTGGTATTGAGGTGATCGTGCCTGAGCATGAAGAGCGTGAAGTCGTACACCGAGTGATTTATGATGAGTTGTGTCAGGGACAGATCCTTTCCGAATCCAGAGAACACTACATTACCATTATTGATAATTTACGCCGAGCAGGTGCCGAAGCGGTGATTCTGGGCTGTACGGAAATCGCCCTGTTGGTTGAACAACAACACACACAAGTAAAGCTTTACGACACGACAAAAATACACGCTGAAGAAGCCGTAAAGCTAGCGCTTTCCAACTAAAGAATCCCCCATCTAAGAAGCCGCCAGTACAATGTGCATCTTGGAGTGGTTTGCGAAAAGAGGATGTAAATACAAAGCTATGTTTGAAGGTTCTTCTAGGTATAGTCTGCCTATCATGGTCGTCATTGCATTGATGTCGGCGTCGATTGGGCTGGTGTCTTCTATACCTCTCGCTGAGCTTTTTATGTCAGCAGCGGCAATTATTGTTTTAAGAAAGCGCTTTGATGTGCAAATCGTCATTCCCAATTCGCTTCTGATGTTTATCCAAGTGATATTAGGTATCAGTGTTGGCGCGACGATCTCATTAGGCGAACTTTCCCATACCTTGAATCCAGCGGTGATTCTTGGTTTAGTGATTTGCCTAATATTGCAAACAAGCTGTAGCTATTGGTGGCTTCATCACAAAGAAAAATGGAATCCGTTTGAATCCTTACTTGGCGCTGTCCCCGGAGCCATGGCTGCCATTTTGGTCATTAGTGAATCGGGAAATAAACCGTCGCCAAGAGTGGTGTATTCTCACTCGGTTCGTTTGATCATACTGATTGTTTTAGCGGGCTTTATTTCAAACACTACAGCTGACGTAGCGATTGAGCATACGATGATTGGTTGGCAACAGTGGGCGTTACTTATGGGCGTCATTGCCGTGAGTATGGTTTGCGGTAAGCTCTCGCTACGATTCGGTATACCAGCACCGTATATGATTGCATCGCTAGTGATTGCTGCTTTCTGTAACAGTTATATCACGACGATAGATTTATCTGTGCCGTCGTTCATTGTCATCTTTGCCACTGGTCTGCTCGGCTCATTGATTGGCGCTCGTTTAGCTGAAACCACTTTGCGTGAGGCGATGTCCTATTCAAAGGCGGGTGTGTTTGTCACTGCCATTGGTCTGTTTGTTGCAGCCGTGACGTCTTATGTTGCATCTCATCTATTAGGCTTAAGCTGGGTCGTTGTGCTGTTGGCCTGGGTGCCGGGAAGTGTGGAAGCAATGACGGCCGTTGCTCTGCTGCTTGGATTGGAACCTGCGTTCGTCATGGTGAATCATGCGATTCGACTGTTACTGCTTTACACCTTGCCTGTTGTGTTGAAAAAACGATTGGAGCAGTTGAGAGAACAGCAGTAGTGTTTTGAACATTATTGTGGGACTTAAAAGCTCAGTTGTAAAAAAGCCCGCTATTGCTAGCGGGCTTTTGCCTGTATGACGCTAAATTATTTAGCGAATACGTCTTTAAAGTCACGCTTCAGGATTGGGTCACGACGAGCTTTCTTAAGCTGTTTCGCCATGTCTTTCACACAATCGTAAAGAACTTTGTCAAGTAACTGAGCGCGGTACTGTTCTTTGTCTTCTTCTGTCATATCTTTTGGTAGTTGAATGCTTGGAAACTCTTCCATCACATTGATACCTGCAAATGCTTGGCTAACAGAAATAAGTGCATGAAACTGCTCAAAATTATCCAAAATGTTTTGCGCACTCGCTGGAAGTTCATCCCAAGCTTCACGAACCGCTTCTTCAGAAACTTCGTGGATAGATGTCACCATTTGGTACATCTCTTCTGGTACTTGGTCGAATTCGATTACTTGGCGTAACTCTGGAGAGATGGCTTCTAAGTCCACTGTCGTTACTTCGTTTTGAGTTGTCTCAGACATGAAAAAATTCTCGGTAAGAAAAACTGTAATGCTAGAAATTTTGGGTGAAATGTCAACATAAGCTTTTCATTATTAAGCGGTGAAAGGCTATGAAAGTTATGCTATACGTAACTATATGATTGTAATAGAACGAGATTAGCATGGTAGCTTCCGGTTCCTCGATGCGGATTTTGTTGGTTGATGATGTTCAACTAGACAGAATGCAGCTTGCGATTCGCTTAAAACAACTTGGTCATAATGTCGAAGCTGTTTCCAGTGGACGCGAAGCTTTATTGCTTTACCCGCAGTTTGATCCCGAGCTTGTGCTGTTAGATATATCAATGCCTGACATGGATGGTTTTCAACTGTCACAGGCAATACGCTCAAGTTATCCTAATGACTGGATTCCAATTATTTTTCTCAGTGGGCATGATGAACCCGCTATCATCGCGCAAGCGATAGAGGCTGGTGGCGATGATTACCTGACTAAGCCCGTTGATAAGCTGGTTCTTAACTCAAAACTTCTTGCTATGCAGCGCATTGCCAATATGAGAAGGGAACTGAAACGCACCAGTGCGAAGTTAGAAGAGCTCAACAGAGTGTTGCAGCATCAAGCCAATGAAGATGGTTTGACTCAGGTGTTTAACCGTCGTTTTATGGATGAGAAGCTCAAAGAGATGATCTCTTGGCATGGTCGCCATGGTGGGGCTTTTACGGTCATCCTGTTTGATGTCGACCAATTTAAGCCGTATAACGACAACTATGGTCATATAGAAGGCGATCGTTGCTTGTACACTATAGCGCAAGTTGCCAATAGACTGTTTTGTCGCAGCGGTGAATATGTTGGTCGTTATGGTGGTGAAGAGTTTGTGGTCATGCTTTCTCATAACGAAGAGTGTGAGACTGCTGCGGAACGAATTCAAATGGCAATTCATGAACTGTGTTACCCACATGCCTTTAGCACTATTTCCAATTTTGTCACGGTTTCCCAAGGGGTAGCTTCCGTTACTCCAACGGGAAGAGAAACGTTATCAAATATCTATGAAGTGGTAGATAAAGCCTTGTATCAAGCCAAAATACAAGGCCGAGATCGTTATGTGATCAAGCAAATTGACTATAACTGAGAGCTAGGACTTATAGTTTGCTAGTTTTTGTTTGATATTTTCTCGCAAAGCTTTGTGGGCTGGGTTCTTCAGCTCTCTTTTGTGATAGACCAAGTGATAAGGAGCTAGGTCTGTTTTTATTGGGCACTCTAAAACTTGCAGATCCAATTTGTCCGCCCACTTTTGTGCAAAAGACTGATTCACAAATGCCAGTGCGTCGCTTTGTGAAGCATGAAGGACAAGCCCTGCGATAGACCCACTAATGATATTGGTTTTTCTTTCTTCAATGGGCTCTTGAGTAATTTGTTCAAATCCGCGCAGATTTTCCCACATAGCGGAATTAAGGACGTGAAGCTCCTGATAGTACTCCTGCTTGGTTATAGAACCTCTTATTCGTGGATGATTTTTTCGGCAAACCACCACAAGAGGTTCCCGATGTACTTCTTCTATCACGAATGAACTGTCTTTCATCAAAATAGTGTCGATGATTAGATCGGCTTTTTGCTGACGCATGTGTTCAAACAAGACATTTTTATCTTGTGGAGATTCAGTAAAAGTAATGTTCTCCATTGGCCAAAGGCAGTGAAGTATCGCTTCATTACAGTAGACACTAAAGTGTTCTCGCATGTGCATCGCATTTTCGATAATGTCTAAAGCCTGACGGAAAAACGGTATCAGTTGATAACCTTTTGTCGTTAATTCTATTCCTCGTCCATTTTTAACGAACAAAGTTTGTCCGTATTCTTTTTCTAACCGCTTTATTGCAGAACTGACAGCAGGTTGGGTGAGGTTCATCTGTTCAGCTGCTTTTGTATACGAGAGGTTTTCAGCAACAACCAAAAATGTACGTACTAAATTGAGGTCCATAATCCAACCATGCATAAATTTGATTTATGCATTATAAAACAAAAGGTGGATTGTTTCTCGTTTAAATTAGGTTTAGTCTACCTTTGATATGTGCATGTTTGAATAGACATTTCTAATTCACTAACCGTCAAATGGAGTCTTTATGAGTACAGGTGCTAAAAAGCGCTCAAGCAAGTTGCTGCTAAATGCATGTACACTTGCTATCGGAGCTGCTTCCGCAACCGCCTACGCGGCAGAAAAGCCAAACATTTTAGTTATCTTTGGTGACGATGTTGGTTACTGGAACTTAAGTACTTACAACCAAGGTATGTTGGGCTACACAACTCCGAACATCGACAGCATTGCAAAAGATGGTGCGAAGTTCACTAACTTCTATGCTCAGCAAAGTTCTACTGCTGGCCGTAGTGCTTTCATTACAGGTCAAATGCCAAAACGTACAGGCTTAAGTAAAGTAGGTTTGCCTGGGGCAAAAGAAGGTATTTCTGAGAAAGATCCAACGATTGCTACTATCTTGAGAGACATGGGTTATGCAACCGGTCAATTCGGTAAAAACCACTTAGGTGACCGAGATGAACACTTGCCAACTAACCACGGCTTTGATGAGTTCTTTGGTAACCTTTACCACTTGAACGCAGAAGAAGAACCAGAAAATGTGGACTACCCACAAGATCCTGAGTTTAAGAAGAAGTTCGGTCCTCGTGGTGTGATTCACTCATATGCTGACGGTAAGATTGAAGATACTGGTGCTTTGACCCGTAAGCGAATGGAAAACGTGGATGGTGAGTTCCTTGAAGCTGCTGAAGGCTTTATGGAGAAACAGGTAAAAGCGAAGAAACCGTTCTTTACATGGTTTAACACCACTCGTATGCACAACTTTACTCACCTTCCAGATGAGTACAAAGGTGCTACTGGCCATGGCTTCTATGCTGATGGTGTGAAACAGCATGATGACCAAATTGGTCAAATTCTGCAGAAAGTTAAAGATCTAGGCATCGAAGACAACACTATCATCGTGTATACCACTGATAACGGCCCTATGATCAACCTATGGCCAGAAGCAGGTATGAGCCCATTCCGTAGTGAGAAAAATACGGGTTGGGAAGGCGGCTTCCGTGTTCCAATGATGATTAAATGGCCTGGCCACATTGAAGCAGGTCAGACTCTAAATGGTATTACTTCCCTAGAAGATTTCTTCCCTACATTAGTTGCTGCGGCTGGTAACGACAAAGTGAAAGACGAGCTTCTAAAAGGTAAGAAAGCGGACGGCAAGTCATACAAGGTTCACCTAGATGGCTATAACCAACTTTCTTACTGGACTGGTAAATCTGAAGAGTCAGCACGTAATGAGTTCTTCTACTGGAGTGATGACGGTGACTTATTTGCTTTGCGTCAAGGCAAGATGAAGTTCCACTTCAATATCCAAGAGAACGAAACTGGTCTGGCAATCTGGCAGAAACCGCTGACTAAACTGCGTGTTCCAATGATGTATGATTTAAGTATCGACCCATTTGAACGTGGTGATACAGGTATTGGTTACGGCCAATGGCAGTACGAGCGTTCATACTTTATGGCTCCTGCTGTGGCTAAAGTGGCAGAGATGATGGAAACGTTTAAAGAGTTCCCACCACGTATGGAAGCGGGTTCTTTCGTTCCAAAATAAGCCAATTGGTTGTAATTTAATGGTGGCGCTCTAAGGAGCGCCCTATTTTGAAATAAGGACGTATAAATGACAAAAACCTCAATGCGCGCTTCAACAATGCTGGATGTGGTGGCGTTAAAGTCAGCGTATAAAGATTTAAGTGACAAACCTCAATACCAACGTCGTTTTCACGTGATGGCAAAACCGGGTGGCGCGAAATGTAACATTGACTGCCAATATTGCTTTTACTTGCATAAAGAAGATCTGCTTCATCAGCCAAAACAACCCAAAATGGATGATGAAACCTTAGAAGCCTTTGTGAAGAGCTATATTGAGAGTCAAGATGGCGAAGAAGTTGTCTTTTCTTGGCAGGGTGGGGAGCCGACTTTACTTGGTCTGGACTATTTTCGCCAAATCGTATCTTTGCAAAAGAAGTATCAACCGCAAGGTGTTCGTATTGAAAACGACCTGCAAACTAACGGCATCTTGCTGAATGATGAATGGTGTGAGTTTCTTGCGCAGAACAACTTCCTTGTTGGTCTTTCAATCGATGGCCCAGAAGAGATCCACAATAAATATCGCGTCACACGCAGCGGTAAACCAACCTTTCATTTGGTGATGAATGCCGTCGAGAAAATGAAACAGCATGGTGTGCGTTTCAATGCGTTGGTTACCGTGAACAATCACAACGTCAAATATCCGCTTGAAGTGTATCGCTTTTTAACTCAAGAACTCGGAGTTACCTACATTCAGTACAATCCCGTTGTTGAACCAAGCGATTTCAAAACCACGGCGCCACAATTCTGGAATGAGAGCATGATTCCAGCGGTAGGCAGTGAACTGGCTAAGCCGGGACACCCTATGTCGGTGGTAACGGATTGGTCTGTAGATGCTGACGACTGGGGGCAGTTCCTGATTGCGACGTTTGAAGAGTGGGTGAACAACGATCTTGGTCGAGTGTTGGTTAACCTGTTTGAAACGGCTGTTGCTCAAGTGATGGGTAAACCTTCCCAGTTATGTATTACCGCAGAATTCTGTGGTAAGGGGCTGGCTATTGAACACAATGGTGATGTGTTTAGCTGTGACCACTATGTTTACCCAGAATACAAACTCGCCAATGTTAAAGAACGCCCGTTGAATGAGATGGCTTTCTCTGTTCGACAACAAGCCTTTGGTACCGCAAAACGTGACTCTTTACCCCAATATTGTAAAGAGTGTCCATACCTCAAGTTGTGTTGGGGTGAATGTCCGAAAAACCGCCTGTTAAAAACTCCTGACGGCGAAGAAGGGCTGAACTATCTTTGCCCGGGTATTAAGGCCTTCTTTGACTACTCATTACCGATCTTAACGGGCATTTCTGTCTTACTTGGGCAAAATAACAAATAGATTGAACAACATATTGGCTTGGACGAAACGACTTAGTAGGGAACAACAATGGCAGCAACTGACGATATGACTAATCAAGCCCACTCTGATGTGGTGAAATTATTAAACTATTTAGATTCACAAGTTGTTGGTCAGAAATCGGTCGTCAAAGGAATTTTGCTTGGCCTATTGAGTAGCGGGCACGTTCTGTTGGAAGGTTTACCGGGAACGGCGAAAACTCGTTCCGTTAAAGCGCTGGCGAATGCCCTGTCTATTTCATTTGGCCGAATCCAGTTCACACCCGATTTGTTGCCCTCTGACGTAACAGGCACTGAGGTGCTGCAGGAATCAGAAGGTAAATCGTCACTGCATTTCCAACCGGGGCCAGTGTTTAACCAGATTGTTCTGGCGGATGAAATTAACCGAGCCCCTGCCAAAGTTCAGGCGGCACTGCTTGAAGCAATGGCAGAAGGCACTATTACGGTTGCAGGTGAGACTCACTCCTTACCTGAGTTGTTCATGGTTCTGGCTACTCAAAACCCAATAGAGCAAGAAGGTACGTATCCTCTGCCTGAAGCTCAGATGGACCGTTTCCTACTCAAGGTGTGTGTCGATTACCCAACCCATAGTGCTGAACGCGATATTATCCGTTTAGTACGTCAAGAAGAGACGGGGGAGTGGTTTTCTTCAGGCATTGAACGAGTCTCTATTGATCCTGCTTGTATTACTCAGGCTCGAAAAGAAATTACAAAAATTGAGCTGTCCGAGCTGGTGGAAACCTATATCGTCAATTTGGTGATGGCGACACGTGAGCCGGAGCAGTATCCAGAGTCGAAGTTGTCTAACTGGCTTGCCATTGGTGCAAGCCCTCGTGCTTCGATTGCTTTAGACAAGTGTTCACGAGCACTCGCTTGGTTAGAAGGTCGTGACCATGTGATTGTTGACGACGTACGAGCCGTGGCACCGATGGTAATGGGACATAGATTGAGCTTGTCTTATGAAGCACTCGCCGATGGTATCAGTCAGCAAGATTTGGTCATGGAACTACTGGACGTCGTCAATATTGGGTAATTGATATGGATGATAAGCAAGATCGCTTAGACCCACGGATTTACGTTGACATCAAACAGCTCAATCGTACGCAAAGCCACGTATCCAGCATTAATTTATTAGGTGCTCGTTACTCTCGCGCACAAATGTCAGGGCGCTATCAGTCCCATGCTCGCGGTCGAGGTCTGAATTTTGAAGAGTTACGTCACTACCAAAAAGGTGATGATATTCGTCAGATGGACTGGAAAGTGACCCAACGAACGGGAAAACCGCACGTCCGTAGTTATACCGAAGAAAAAGATCGGCAAATTATCCTCTGTGTTGATCAACGCAGCGCTATGTACTTTGGTTCGGTAAGTCATATGAAGTCTGTGGTGGCAGCTGAAATTGCAGCACTGATGGGTTGGATGGCGTTAGCACAGAATGACCGTGTGGGTTTTCTCATTTGTGACCATCAACGATTTCATTGGCGTTCAGCAAAACGAGGTGGTAAATCGTATCTACTCGGTCTGAATGAACTGGTGGAAGCTAACCATAAGCTTAATGTCGACGTGCAAAACTCTGCCACTGTCGGTATGAGCCACTGGCTCAAAGCGCTACAGGCGAAAAAATTAAAATCAGCCACTTTCATCATCATCAGCGACTTTACCGATGCCGATGACCAGACGCTTCGCCAACTGCAATATTTGCATCAACACAACGATGTAATCAGTGTCTTTGTCTCTGATCCTCTAGAATCGTCTATGCCTACACATAACTCGGGTTCACCTTGGGTTATCGGAGATGGCGAATATCAGTTTGCTTTGGAGCAAGGAAAACAGAGCGAAAAGGCTTACGAAACCTTGCAACAACGTCATGAAGAAAAACGTGCACAACTGAAAAAGCTGATGGCTGCTCAAAAACTGCCTTGTATAGAAATTGGTACTCATGGTGATCACTTTGTTGAGCTCGCCAAATTTCTGGAGGTGATGAAGTGATCCCTAAACCGCCAGACAGCTACATGCTAAGAAACATTCGCGATGTTGAGTTGCCGGAAGTATTCAGTTGGTTTCCTCAGACGATAGGCTGGAAAATCGTCTTTACCTTGATTGCGTTGTACGCTGCTTATCGCATCTATCGCTACGCAAAGCACTGGTGGCACAACCGTTATCGTCAAGAAGCGATAGATGCACTTTTGTCTCTCACTCCTGATGACGCCAATTGGCCCTATCAAATGGTTAAGATAGTGAAAGCTGTAATTGTGTATCTGGACAAAGGAAACGCGGCTTTGTATGGGGTGAAACTACTGGCTCAAATGGATTACTTATCTACAGATAGCTCGTCTGAAAAACACAGTTCTGCTGGAACACAAACGGTTTTTCAACATGATGATATATGTCTTCAATGGTTGGCTTGTGTCGAAAATTCCAAGTTGGAAAAGCCGAATTTTGACCGTTTGCGCAGTGGCTTAGTTGTTTGGCTCAAAACGCATCAAGTGAAACCGGAAGGTGAGCATGAGTAGTATTGAATTTGCGCACCCTTGGTATTTTTTATTGTTGCCACTTCCTTTGCTGGTGTACTGGCTGGTGCCGGCTTATCACAGCCGTGAAAGCGCAATTAAAGTGCCTTTCTTTTCTCAGATCCTTGAAGCATTAAACGAATCACCGAGAGAAGCCGCAGGTTTGCTTACTTCCCAGTGGTGGCAAAAAGCCACGCTGTTTATTTCATGGTTATTGATTGTGACGGCTTTGGCGCATCCAAGTATTTTGGGAGAAGTTCAAACCAGAGAAGAGTTTGGCCGTGATGTCATGGTGGTGGTCGACTTGTCCGGTTCGATGGCAGAACAAGATTTTACAACAGATGGAAAAAGCTTAACGCGTTTGCAAGCGGCAAAACAGGTATTGAAAGAGTTTGTGGCTAACCGAGAAGGTGACCGTTTTGGTTTGATTTTGTTTGGAGATTCCGCATTTGTACAAACGCCATTTACCGCAGACCGATCCGTGTGGCTGAGTTTACTCAACGAATCCGATGTCGCCATGGCAGGACAGAGCACTAACCTTGGTGATGCAATGGGGCTTGGTATTAAAGTGTTTGAGCAGAATCGCGATCCAGAACAGCAAAAAGTAATGATTGTACTGACTGACGGCAATGATACAGGCAGCTTCGTTGAACCTATTGATGCAGCCAAAATCGCTGCTGCTAAAGGCATTAAAATCTACATGATTGCAATGGGTGACCCTGAAACTGTCGGTGAGCAACCGCTGGATATGGACGTGATAGAACGGGTATCCGCTCTGACCAAAGCACGCTCGTTTACTGCGATTGATCAACAAGCACTAATTGATGCCTATAAGCTGATTGATGAACTGGAACCGCAAACTTATAGCACGGCAACCTACCGGCCTAAAATCAGTCTTCATCATTATTTGATTATTGCTTTAGTCGTTATGCATCTGTTGGTGTTTGGCGCACTCACCATCAAACGTATTCGAGAGGTGCCAAATGAGTGATTGGCAGCTTGAATGGCAATATCTTTTGCAGTTTCATTTTTTACGCCCTTGGTGGTTACTGGCTTTGATACCATTGGCAGTGATTTTCTATTTGCGCTGGAAAGTGAGCTCTGACGAAAATCGCTTTGCTTTTTTCCCACCTCATCTGCGCAATGCGTTAACCGTGCAACGTTCAGGATGGACAAATCAACTGCCGCTCAAAATGCTTATGCTGTTGCTTGTCCTGTCTGTTGTGATCTGTGCTGGCCCTGCATGGCAAAGACAAGCTTCTCCATTTGGTGAAGATTCCGCGTCGTTGATGATTCTGCTTGATAATAGCGAAAGTATGCAGCAGAAAGATGTCGCACCGAGCAGGTTGGAGCGAGCAAAACACAAGATCACTGATTTAACCGAGCTACGTGCTGGTGGTAAGACAGGACTGATGGTGTATGCGGGCAGCTCTCATGTGGCGATGCCGCTTACCAAAGATAATCAGGTGATATTTCCATATTTGTCGGCGTTAAACCCAGACATCATGCCACTTGCGGGGAAGGCTCCTCAAACAGCGTTACCTTTGTTATCACAGCAGATTGAAGCCAACAAAGGCAACTCAATCCTATTAGTGACGGATGGCGTTGATGCCAATGCGGTCAACGAATTTGAACGCTATTTTGAAACTCAGCCTTATCAGCTACTCATTCTCGCAATAGGTAACTCAGATGTTACCGTTGATTCACCAATGGATTTGGCATCTTTGCGCAAACTGGCAGCAAAGAGCAATGGTAAGTTGATTGAAATGAGCATTGATGAAACAGATGTAACGCAGCTTAATAGCCAAATAGAACGATTTATGCTGATTAACAGTGATTCATCGATGCCTTGGCAAGATGAAGGTTATCGCCTGTTATATCCACTAGTATTGCTGATGTTGCTGTGGTTCCGTAAAGGCTGGCTGGTGAAGTGGAGCTTGGTGTTGGTAGTGAGTATGCCCTCACTTATGCCAAATGCTGCGAACGCTGCTGGTATGGTATCGAGCAAAACAGAATCGACAGTTACCACAGAGCAAACGACGTTATGGGACAAAACCGAACAGTGGTGGATGGATTTATGGCTAACGCCTGATCAACAAGCCCAGCGATTGTTTAATCGTGGTGATTACAAGCAAGCGGCTGCTCACTATCAAAAGCCTCTGAACAAAGGCATTGCTTACTACTACGCGGGTGAATTCAAACTGGCGCATTCTGCCTTTATGCAAGATAACACCCCACAAGGGCTTTATTACGCGGCTAGTGCACTAGCCAGACAGCGTGAATATGTAGCGGCTCGTGCTCTGTTAAGGCAATTGAACGAGTTGCCCGATCTCGATAGTGTTTTGCAACAGAATATCGCTCACAACCTTAAAGCTATCAGTGCAATTATTGATGAAATCAACATCATGAGTGAATCTCAGGCTAACAGCATGGATATGGATCAGGAAGTTTCCATTGAACTGCCTGATGGCCAACCTCAAACTGCTGAAGGCGCAGATGAAAACACGTCTGAAGAGAATATGAAAAAGCAGCAGCTCAGTGCAGACGATATCTTAGGTGACCCAAAGCTTGCGGAAGTATGGTTGAAACGTGTAGAAGCCGATCCAAGCCGCTTTTTACAGTCCAAGTTTCAGATTCAGTACAACCAAGCAGGTTCTGAAGTGAACAGAGCGGAGGGTACGGGAAATGATTAAGTGGACTCAGCAACGCATTTCAGAATTTATGCGTGCGATGACATTAGTGTTGTTGCTGATTTTGAGCGGAGTGACATTCGCTGACGAGTCGCAGCCTACACAAGTGACAGTGAAAACCTGGCTTGGTCGCAAACCGACAGATGAACTGCAAGTGTTTGCACCTACTCAACAAATCATCCTCAATATCGAAGTGTCTACTAACACTTGGTATACCGCAGGCACAAAAATTTCATCGTTAGAAATACCCGATGTATTGGCCAAACGTCGCAACCCTTTTGCTGTGAACTCTACGCAGCGCGACAAAGGACAAACATGGTCTCGTCAGTTGTGGGAAGTGGTTCTGTATCCGCAGAAAAGTGGCGACTTTATTGTTCCTCCGGTCTCTCTAGAGGTACAAGTTGCCGGTTCAAACGGCGACAAGCAAAAAGTTATTTTAGAGACAACGCCTCAGCAATTCAGAGTGGAACTTCCGAATGCTGAACTTGGCGGGACGCAAAGTTGGTTTGCCGCCAGTGATGTTAAGGTCAAACAAGATTGGCAAGTTTCTTCAGATGAACCTAAAGTTGGCGACGCTATCACTCGCGTAATTGAAGTTCAGGCGCAAGATTCGCTATCAGTTTTATTGCCGAATTTAATGACTAACTCAGTCAATGACGCATGGCAGGGGTACCTGAATCCACCTGAACTAACGGATACTCAAAGCCGTGATGGTTACTTATCAAAACGTAAAGACAGTCTCACTTATGTTTTGCAGCAAGGTGGGGACATTACTTGGCCGAGCTATGAAATTTGGTGGTGGAATTCGAAAAAGCAAAGCTTGGAGAAAATCACGATAGAAGGATACAAGGTGCATGTTAAGCACACGTTAGCCTCATGGTTAAAAGCCTATCGTTATATGATCCTTGTTACTGCTTTGGTTCTGGTTACGTTGGTAATGCTTATGCTTGCTGCCCGCCGTTATTACCGTACGCATCCATCTCCTGCATGGGTGAAGTATTACTTATCTGTGTTTAAAGGACAGTGGCCGCTTGCGCGCACTTTGCTATACAGAAAAGTACGCAAGACGTCTGGCAGTTTAGAGATTGCCAATACAATGCCAGAACACTTACAAACCAAGTCTTTGCAAGTTCAGGCTGGTGGCGTTAACCGTGTTGTTATGTCGAAGTTATGGCTGAACATAAAACGCAAAGTGAAACGCAAAAGAATGATACCGAAAGCGTTGCCGGAGTTGGATTGCATTAAGAAATAGACAATTTTCTAAGAGATTAACGTCCTGTAATAGGTATGATAGAAGTATATATTTTTCATATATAAAATTAATAAGAAATAAATATTAGAGAGATGGTATGTAGGTTAATTCTTCATTTTTCTAAATTTAGATTTTTTTACATTCATGGATAAGAATCTAGATTAATATGTAATTATTAATTCTAATCAGTCTCTTATATTTTATTTGTGTGAAAAATGAACAATGTTTTCATGCGTTAAGAAAGTTGTATGAAAAGAAGCTTAAAGTCAGCAATACTTATTCCGTTTATTGTCGTGTTTTTTATAACGTTTATCGGGATAACCTCGATTCAGATATATAAGTTTGAACAACAAAGTCGAATGTTGGGTGAGAAGAAAATATTATCTATCACTAACAACATAAAGACGAAACTGGATAACTTCCTTAAAGAAACGATGCATTTTGGAATGGTGATTGGCAATGTAATCGCTTCCAATGAATATAATAAAGGTCATGACATTTCTAATGTCCAAGACTATCTCCACTCCACAGTGACAGATGTTTATCACCTTCTTCCACAAGTTGAAGTGGTTGGGTTTGGTTCAAGTTCAGCAGACTATGTGGGCTTTAGAAAAGGTGAAAATGGCGATAACCAATTGATACTAAAAGATAGCCGAACCAAAGGTCGTTTAACTTTCTATTCTGGAGATTCTGTTTCTAGCGATGCATTGATGACAGTGAACAACTATGACCCAAGAAATAGGCCTTGGTATCTCTCTGTACTAGAAGCTAAAAATCCAATCTGGTCTACGCTATATACAAGTATTGATGTCTACAATAAAACGAATTCGACTATTTCTGCGTCTATCCCTATTAATAATAAATCAGGTGATATAGATGGCGTTGTTTCATTAGATATTAATATCGAACAGTTAATAAACTTCATGCTCAAATTGAAAAGTG
This sequence comes from Vibrio sp. A1-b2, assembly GCF_021726015.1. Classification (NCBI taxonomy): domain Bacteria; kingdom Pseudomonadati; phylum Pseudomonadota; class Gammaproteobacteria; order Vibrionales; family Vibrionaceae; genus Vibrio; species Vibrio sp. A1-b2. Next base: position 176,439 of record NZ_JAKKCI010000003.1, on the reverse strand, counting down.
AATATGATGCGACGGTTTATATTTTCAATGATAACGGTGAGCTGATTTCAAATAGTGGTTCAGACAATATAAGTAATGTGAATTATTCAAGAGGTGGTATTACTTTAGACCCCGTTATTATTAAAAGTTTGCAACATATTTCAGATTTTAAAAATCATACTTTTGACAAAGTAGTTAAATACAAAACACATGTTGGTGACGAAGGGTTTTACAACAGCATTACCCCTTATGCCGCAGAAGGAACAGAAGACTTTCGTTGGTATATCGGTGTTTCAGTTTCGCAAAGCTCATTGTTAGAAGTTTCGGTTGAAAATCGAATCTTAAGTTGGTTGATAGGTTTAAGTATCTGCACTATCGGTTTATGGATCGTTGCTTACCACATAAACAAAATTATATACCCGATTGAATTAACCATTGAAGCTGCTGACATGCTGGCTTCAGGGCACAAAATTGGAAAAATCAAAAATGATGGCGAAATCAAGGAAATCCAGACGTTAGTAAACAGTTTTAACAGAATGTCGTTAAAAATTGAGAGAACAATAGATAAGTTAAAAAATCAGGCCTTTCATGATGATTTAACAAAGCTATATAGCAAGGCAGGGCTAATTGATAGCTATCAGAAAATCAAAGACAAAAAAGGAACTCTACTAGTATTCAGTATTAGTACGTTCAAAAATATCAATGACTCCCTCGGTTATGAAAAAGGCGATTTAGTATTAAAAGAAGTGGCAAATCGTTTAACAAAATTTTCTGAAGAAGACAGCCTGATTGCCAGAATTGATGGAGGTAAATTTGCTCTACTGTCTCCAAGAGAACTGGATTTCAGGCAATCAAAAACGTATGCCAAAAGCATTAAGCAGTTTTTAACAGAACGTTTAATTATTGATGGGGTCGAGGTCGCTTTTAGAATTTCAGTTGGTGTTGTCACTGATATCCAAGATTATTCAGGAATTGAACAGTGTCTGAGAAATGCAAGTGTTGCACTGTCCGACGGTCAAAAAGGCCAAGGTAGAATTTCCCATTTTAGTCGTGAAATGCTGGAGAAAATTGAGCACAAAACTCAGATGTGTGCTGATATTAAGCATGGAATAGATAATCATGAATTCACTCCGTTTTACCAACCTATTGTAGAGTTGAAAACTGGCGAAGTCGTTGGTGCAGAGGCTCTTGCGCGCTGGATTTCACCTAAGCTTGGCATGGTGCCGCCGGATAGGTTTATTCCTATAGCTGAAGAAAGTGGTTTTATTGACCAATTGGGAGAGTTGATCCTACTTCAGGCTTGTTCAGATATAACGAATGGGATTGCTGAAGGTAAATGGACTGACGATTTCAAAATGCATGTCAATATTTCAGTATTACAGCTTTCTCGCTCTTCGTTTTTGACAAGCTTGCAAGACATCATGAATAGCACTCAAGTGAATCCCAATAATCTGTCTTTGGAGATCACGGAGTCTGGGCTTGCGGAAAACAAAGGTATTTTTAATCGTAACCTAGAAGCAATTATCGCAATGGGAATTCATGTTTCAATTGACGACTTTGGCACCGGGTACAGCTCTTTATCCTATTTGCAAGAACTGGATTTTGACTGTTTGAAAATTGACCGTGCTTTTATCAGTACCTTAACTGAAGATAATTTTGATTCATCATTAACGGCAATGATTTTGAATATCTCAAAGACGATTGATACCTATGTGGTTGCGGAAGGTATAGAGACAGAAACTCAAGCTAAGCTATTAAACCGTTTAGATTGCCAATTTGGGCAGGGGTATTTCTTTGGTAAGCCTGCACCTTATGAATGCTGGAACTATTAAATTGACAGAAACAAAAGCAATTGGTTGTATATGTATCGTGTCTTTTGGTGCTATGTTGTTATTTGTTGGTCGTGTAAGTACTAGTAGCTAGTAAAGAATAATTATGAACAAGGAGAACGTCGTGAAGTTGGCTCATTTAAAAAAATATGCCTTAGCAATTTTGTTTAGCTTAGCTTCTCTAAACTTTGCTTGGGCTGCTGAAGACCCTCTTCCGTCATGGAACTCTGGTCCTTCAAAAACAGCGATCATTAAGTTTGTTCAGTCAGTAACGAATGCGGACTCTCCAGACTTTGTGCCAGTTGCTGAACGTATTGCCACGTTTGATAACGATGGAACTTTGTGGTCTGAGCAACCTATGTATTTCCAGCTTCAGTTTGCACTTGACCGTGTGAAAGCATTAGCGCCTTCGCACCCTAATTGGCAGACAGAAGAGCCGTTTGCCAGCGTTTTGAAGGGTGATTTGAAGAACCTGCATACAGAAGACTTGATGAAGGTGTTGTATGTCACTCACACTGGCATGAACAGTGACGAATTTGATGCGATTGCGAAAGAGTGGATTGCGACAGCGAAGCACCCAATTACGGGTAAGAAGTACACTGAACTGGTATTCCAACCGATGTTGGAACTGCTTGATTACTTACGCGCAAACGACTTCAAAACATTCATTGTTTCGGGCGGTGGTACTGGATTTATGCGAGCGTGGGTTGAGTCTGTATACGGTATTCCGCCAGAGCAAGTGGTAGGCACAACCTTTAAAACTGAGTTTGTTATAAATAACGGCGTACCAGAGATCAAACGTTTACCTGAAATCTTGGTGAACGACGATAAAGAGATGAAAGCTCTGGAAATTTACGAGCGTATTGGTCGTCGTCCTATCGCTGCGTTTGGTAACTCAGACGGTGATTTGGCGATGCTGCAATGGACGTACGCAGGTAAAGGCTTACGCTTCCCAATGTACATTCATCACACGGACGAGAAACGCGAATACAAATACGATCGCGAATCCCATATCGGTCGCTTAGATAAAGGCCTAGATGAAGCGAAAGCAAAAGGCTGGGCTGTGGTGGATATGGCGAAAGAGTGGAAAACTATCTATCCAAACTAACCGTAATCGTTAAAAGAAAAATGTTCTGAAAGAAGCCGCAATTTAAAAGATTGCGGCTTTTTATCTATGCCCGATTTTATTTATGCCCGTACCAATTTCATCAGCTTCACAGCATCTCGTCTTTTATGTACATCTAGCTTTTTGTAGATCTTGTAGATGTGTGTTTTTACAGTACTTTCAGCCAGAAACAATGCTTTGGCGATTTCGCTGTTTGAGCTGCCGTTAGACATTAAATTCAGTATCTGCCTTTCCCTGTTAGTGAGTTGCTCTAAGCATTGATGGCTTGAGCAGCCTGGAATGCGGTATATATTGATCATTCTTTCTAAACAGTCGCGAGGAAGCCATAATCCTCCGTTTAAAATGCATTCAACGCTTTCTGGTAAGTGCTCTATTTTTGCTTCTTCTAGCAGTAGCCCTTTGAGCGATTTCCAGCGTATACACATATCATTTTGTTTGTGTTCGGGAACATTGAAAACCAGAACTCCTAAGTTAAGTACATCAAAATCAGGCAGTTGCTCTGACTGTTCAAGTTCTTTACACACATTGAAATCAATGACGACTAAATCGACATTATTCTGCTTCGATAATTCGGATACTTCACTTGTCTCAATTTTAATATTCTCAATTTTGTTCAATTGATTTTTTATTAAATTATTTTGTAAGGTGTTCTCTGAAATTATCAACAAGTTTTTGATGTTCATAGAAAAACCTAGTAGTTGGCTAGTATTGATAATAATTATTTTATTGGTTTGATTAATAGGTTAGCAATGAGTTGTTCAATTGACCAATTTTTAGGAGGTAATTATTAAAAAGATAACCATAAATAAACTTTAGTACTATTTTAAAGTTTTTTACTTATTAATTTATATCAAATAAATGTTTGAAATTGTTGTAATCAATCTTTTAATGTTGTTTTGAGTCTTGATGTGATTTATTGGTTATTAAAAAGTATCTTTTTAGTCAGTTTAAATAAGTTTTAAAAACATACTTTCATACTACTTGTTAAATTTTTCTGCGTAATGATTTGATTTGGATTGAGTTTATTTATTGTACGCTTGGTTAATTATTCGGTTATTGGTAAGTGTCATTTTTAACTTAATTATATTTTAAAAATACTACCTATAATGAATTTGCCAATCGGCATCCTTAAGCAGTAATTAAAACACTTAATTCACATGGAGTGGATATTATGAATATATGTAAAACAGGTATCGCTATCGCTGTCAGTTCATTAATGGCTAGTGGTTCTGCTTGGGCATTAGTAGACAATAATGATGTGTTGAGTAACAACACAACGTATGTTGATGCGAGTGACACAACGACAACAACAACCAATACTGATCTGAGTGATAACAATAGCTTCAACGATACAAACAGCAACAACAGCAGTACGGACGTTGACCTATTGAGCAACAATGATACAGAAACCAACACGCTAACCAGCAATGATAATGATACAGATGTCGATCTGCTCAGCAACAACACCGACAACAGCGTGAATAACAGCGGTAACTCTTCAAACTCAGCAAGTTGGACAGATAACAGCAGCTCGCAAAGTTATGAGTTGAGCATTGACTCTGAAGTTGTGGTGGCGAATGCCTCTCTCAGCGGCAATGTATCTGGTGTCGGCGTCAGCTATGGTGGTGGTTTTGTAAGTGCGGGTGTCAGTGTTAACAATATGAACTCATTAGATGGTATGAGCGGTGCAGCGGGTATTGTCACTGTGTCTCAAAACTCTGGTGCAAACTCTTTGACACAACAAGCGGTGACTACTAACGCATCATTGTTTACGGATTAATTTAATATCTAAGCAGGAGAAAGCGATGCGCTTAGCAATAATCGCCTTGAGTGCGATGGCTTCGCTATCCGCTAGTGCCGATGATATTAATTTGACTGAACAAGAACTGTCTACAGAAGTCATGGAGAGTTCACGAGGTGGTCAATATTACATCGACATTGAGAGTATAACGGCATCGTCTGAACTCAATGGTGTCAATGCGGGTAATACGGTTAATGACTCTGTGACAGGCAACAATATTATGTCATCAGGCGCATTAGCCAATAGTTCCGGCATTAACAGTGTTATTCAGAATAGTGGTAACAACGTGCTGATACAAAACTCAACGGTCGTAAACCTGACACTCAAATAACATGAACGTTTATCGTTTTTTAATAGTGGCGGTGCTTTTCGTATCAGCACCGTCATACTCATTAAATATACTGCCTAGTCGTGGCCAATATTCTGTGCCAGTAAAGAGCTACAGTGAAGTTGTATTTGGTAATGTATTACGCCAAAAATACGATTTCAGTTGTGGTTCGGCTGCTTTGGCATCCTTACTTTCCTTTCATTACGATATGCCTTCTGAAGAACAAGATATTTTCCAAAAAATGTTTGATAGCGGCGATAAAGAGCTCATTGAACAACAGGGTTTTTCATTGCTTGATATGAAAAAGTACTTGGAATCTGTTGGTCTTAAATCAGACGGTTTTAGACTCAATTTAGACAAGATTCGAGAGCTTGGTGTACCTGGGATTACTCTGGTTGACTTCGATGGTTATCTACATTTTGTCGTGATTAAAGGAATGAACGATGGATTCGTTATCCTTGGCGATCCTTCGAGAGGGACCATGAAAATGAAGTACGAAAGATTTGCAGAACACTATCAGGGAATTGTTTTACTTATTCGTAACCGCGCTGAAGTTGGAAGAACCACGTTTGTTACGGATAACGATTTCTCTGTGTACGCAACGTCTCCCATTCAGCAAGGTATCATGAGAGACAGTTCCGGAAATCTCGGTATTCTTCGACCGAACGTAGGGCAGTATTGAACGCTATGGAGGGATGTATGAAATATCGTTACCTATTTGGAGTCATGATAGCTTTAAATATTCCGGTAGGAGAGGTGGTGGCGAACCCAAATACTAACGCTAACGCACTGTTAATGGTGAGCAATGTGAATCCTCTGGATGACCAACAACTAGCCAGTTATCGAGGTGGGTTTAAATTTCAGAATGACTATATTGTGAATATTGGTTTGAGCATTAAGACAGCAATTGATGGGAATGTGATGCTCAATTCGAGAATTGCCAATTTAGTGATACAGAATGGGAATTTGAAAAATCTTGCGGTGAGTAGTAGTGAGCAAAACCAGCAAGAGGTAGGGCTAGTCAATGTGATTCAGAATGGTGGTGGAAATAATATTTCTGTGGATGAGATCTCTTCCTCATACCGTCCTGAAGTTGTCAGTGCTTCTTCCATCACTAATATTGTTCAAAATACGCTGGATAACAGTGTGATTGGTTTGAGCACGATTGTTGATGTCGACGCACAAGTCGGTTCCGCTTTACAGCAAGTTAGAGTAGCAAAGCAGCTTGAAGAAGCCGTCATGGCTCGCTTCTATTAAAACCTCATATCCTTTCTACTTAGGTAGAAAGGATATTTTAAAACGTTACGGGTACTCTTACTGAAAGCTGAAAGTCTGGCGTATCTTCAGTTAACCCCGCTTGAGCACTAATCCCAAGAGATGTTTTCTTACTAATCGCATAGTTGATCCCAAAGTTAAGCGAGTCCAGTTGGAGCAACTTCGCATCATCATTCTCCACGCCGTTAACTTTGCTTTTAAGTATGGTTTTATGGCTAAGCCCAACGGAAAAAGAAAAGTCAGGGTTAATAGCAAAACCAAAACCACCACTGAGTGAAATGGTGTCTCCTAAATCAACTTCGACCTGTTGATTACTGATTTCCACATCGTCTTTAAAGTTGTAGATGTAGCTAAGACTCGAATAGATGACGGCGGGATCGGAAGGGAAGATCATCGAAATTGAAGGCTCTACGCTCCAAAAACCGGATCCGGTAGGGACATCTAAAAACGTATTTGTACTGGAATCTACCTCAACATCGTAGGGAGATTTACCAGTATCCGATTTCACAATGAAACCCGCCACCCAATATGGGGTGGTGTTAAAGTTGAGTTGCTGGCGAAGCGCAAACTCAATATCCCCAAGCCCTCCACCGTCTAAAGTGGTATTGATGGTATTCGCTTCTGCTCCATCTTGAATTGGCCGGGTAGAGACTTGATCGTTGCGGTAAACATAGGGCAGACGGAGCTCCAACTCAGTACTTCGGGTTAATCCGTAGCGCATCGTCAGCCCCGTGGTAATAGTTGTTCGGTCAGAGTCGGAAACCTCTATTCGACCCACAAGAAGGGTTGGTAAAATTGTGTAACCAACGACGGAAACTTTATTCGATGAGTTTTGCGTGTAACTTATCGAAGTATCGACAGCGAATTTCCCTTTCGGTGTCAAAACCCCTGGTCTTTCAATTATGTCACTGACGGATTGTGGTCGTTTCGCCTCGTCCTTATCCTCAGCCAATACGGGTTGGAATAGACTCAATATGACTGGAAGAAAGGCAACCGATTTATATTTTATTAGCATGTGATTTTTCTATTTAGTTAGGTTCTATTTAACTTAGGTAAATAGTCGAGAAAAATCTTTTTAATGGTCGCTGGAATATGGTTCTTTATTGCTTGTTGGAATTATAAGTTTTGTTGCTTTGTAAGTGGGATGTTGTGTGTAAAATTTAAATGAAGTTGTAAATATAATAGTAAAGTTTATGGATGTTTTTATGTGTCCTACTTTCATAATACTAATTGTTAAAATATTTAGATTAACGTTATCTCTTCAATTTACTTGGAAGGTGAGTGGAACTGATAACAGAACTTCTGGATATCAGTTTAACCTTTTAACTTTGCCTCGTGAGTGCCGCTTTCTTCTAATTAATCGATTCTACGATGAATGACTTTCTGCGATGAAGATTATTTTTTGACCTATGAGTAAGGTTGAACGGATTCGTTAATCAGCGATTCTGCTGACGGTTTGTTGTTAGTTATGAACAATTAAGAACAATTTTGCATATCCAAGAACAAATGTGCATTGGATAAATGCAGGATAAACAACTACTTTACACTCCTTTATTAGAATTATATCTAAAACCCATTTTCCAACGTCTGAGGAATGCAGTATGTCAGTTGCGGTTATCGCTGCTTTAGCAGTATTTACCGGTATTCTCTTCTTGTTGTTTAAACAGCAGCAGAAAAAACACTCACTTTCACGTCTAGTTCTTTTAGGCTTAGTATCAGGCAGCTTGTTTGGCCTTGGTCTGCAACTCATTTTTGGTGAAGGTAACCCAGTAGTTAGCCAGACTCTTGACTGGGTAAAAGTGGTCGGCAGTGGCTATGTCGGTTTACTGAAAATGGTCATTATGCCGCTAGTGCTTGTTTCAATGATTTCTGCGGTTGTAAAACTGGAGAAAGGCGGCTCACTGGGCAAAATTTCTGGTTTAACCATTGGCGTACTGCTTTTCACTACGGCAATCTCTGCGATTATCGGTATTGGTATTGCTCATGTCTTTGGCCTGAGTGCAGAAGGTTTAACAGAAGGTGCGCGTGAAACTGCGCGTATCGCTGTGTTAGAAAGCCGCTCTGCTAGCGTAAGTGATTTGACTATCCCTCAAATGCTCATCAGCTTTATTCCAACAAACCCGTTTGCTGATTTAACGGGTGCTCGTTCAACATCAATCATTGCCGTGGTTATTTTCGGTGTTCTTAGCGGTATTGCTGCACGTAAAGTGATGATTGAGAAAGAAGAGTCAGCTTCGTCTATCCGTAGCTTTGTCGAGAACGCTCAGTTTGTAGTAATGCGCCTTGTGAAAATGATCATGGCTCTAACTCCATACGGTGTTGCTGCTTTGATGGCGAAAGTGGTTGCGACTTCTAGTGCATCAGACATCTTGAATCTACTCAGTTTCATCGTAGCTTCTTATGTGGCTATTGCTTTGATGTTTGTGGTGCACGGTGTGTTGGTTTCTTTTGTTGGTGTAAGCCCGAAAGAGTACTTCACTAAAATTCTGCCTGTACTGACGTTTGCATTTACTTCTCGTAGCTCTGCGGCAACGATTCCGCTAAACGTAGAAGCGCAAATCGAGAAATTACGTGTACCGCCAGCGATTGCAAACCTATCAGCTTCATTCGGTGCAACAATCGGTCAGAACGGTTGTGCGGGTATCTACCCAGCAATGCTGGCTGTAATGGTTGCGCCTAGTGTCGGTATTGACCCACTAAGCATTCATTTCATTGTTTCTCTGGTTGCGATGATCACGATTAGCTCATTTGGTATTGCTGGTGTGGGTGGTGGCGCGACTTTCGCAGCATTGATTGTTCTACCAGCAATGGGCTTACCTGTAACAATTGCTGCTTTGCTTATCTCAATTGAACCACTAATTGATATGGCACGTACGGCGCTAAACGTTTCTGGTGCAATGACAGCAGGAACGATCACTAGCCGAATTTTGGGTGAAACAGTTTCAGACGAAGAGCTGCAAACTCAGAAAGCGTAAGCGAATCAGTTCTATTCATTCGATAAAGGCAGGTATGAAACCTGCCTTTATTTTTTGCCTCAAATATCCTCCACACATTCTATTTACTAGTAAAGGGTGAATAGAATTTCAAAATAGTCTGCCTCATAAGCCATACCTGCCATGTGATATCACTCGAAACACAAATGCATTAAGTTGCTTATTATTCGCTCTCGCCACTAATGATCAGAATCGAAGATGAAAAAGGAGTGAGTTAAATGCTAGAGAAAGTCGAAAGCGTGATGGAAATGAATGGTCTTGAATATGCGCGCAGCACGTACAGTTTGACTGCGAAGTTTAGTTACGGGATTGGTAGCGTAAAAATCAGATACGATCCTGCGACCAATACTTATCTGTATAGCGGTTGTGAAAAAGTGATATGGGTCGGATGTTTTATCTTATTCTGTGTTTCTTTTAACATGATGCTCCATCCATCTGACTATATTCTCGCGGGATATTTAGCGGGGATGATGTTCGCATCGGCAATGTTGAGCTTTTTTCAGCAAGTGCTTCTTCATATTCAGATGTTGGACATCAAAGCACAGCTTAGAGGAGAGGGTATTTATCTCAAGCTCGGTTGATTGCAAAGGCACTTTAGTTAGGAATTTCTTATCTGTTGGATTAACTGGGTTTAGAGATCCGTTAATCCTATGACTGGTGTCGCGATTTATAACCAATCTCAATGTTTAACTTGGTAGTTTGACTCATCTCATCTCTCGCCAATAACAGTTCATATATTATTGCTTTCACCCTCACCCCTATAGTTTAAATGTGATGGCTCACCGCTAATAATTAATACCATAAAAACCATACTGGTTATTGTGGCCAAAAAATTACGTACACAAGTCTACGTTTTAGTTAAGTCAACTGAGTATAGTGTGCATGCTCAGCCACATTAGTAGAAAAGGTATTTTTTTAGCACGATTATAATAATGAAACTTAGTGCACAAATTTTATGTATTTAGAGCGAGCATACTATGTTTAACATTCCAGTCTTAATAGTTGAGGACATTAAAGAAATGTCCAGTATGTTATCCGAGCATATTTCTGGACTTTATCCTTACCAAGTGATTGGCATAGCCCCGACCATAGCAGAAGCGAAGGTGATGATTAACCATCTTAAACCTGCGTTAATTATTCTAGACAATTTCCTTCCTGATGGTACGGGTCTTGATCTGTTAAAATATTTACGAGCCAAGGACAATCCAGTCGATGTTATCTTTGTGACGGCTGCAAATGATTCTCAAACTGCAGTCACAACTGTCCGTTATGGTGCTTTTGACTACTTGTTAAAACCATTCTCTTTGGAGCAGGTTACTGATTCATTAGAGCGCTATTTTGAGTTTAATCGCAGCGTGTATATCGAGAAAGGTGAGAATATCAACCAGTCGTTTGTGAAACGTATATACAATACTCACCTCAATTCTGACAGTATGACTAAACGACCAAAAGGTATTGATTCAATTACTCTACAAAGGGTTTTGGAAGCATTCGATGATGGTGAAAGTTATACCTCTGTAGATATTAGTGAGAAAACGACGATTAGCAGAACAACTGCCAGAAGATATTTAGAATATGCAACGAATATAGGTCAGCTTGTTGCAGATATTGAATATGGCAAGGTAGGCCGGCCTCAGCGAGTATTTCGCAAAGTATATAATAAGCAGAAAGGTTAAATTGTTGATGTCCTCAGTTACATATTAGATATGAAGTATGTAACTGAGGATATGGTATTTTAAAGTGATACGTAGCCTTCAAAAATTTTCTTAGCCGTTCGGATTAAAGAAACAGAAGATACTTTATCGCCTTCTCTGGCAATTTTTAGATCGATAAAGCCAGATGGATGTTCAATGCAGCATTCTTCAAGCTTCTCTTCTAGCTTAAGCAAGTCAGAACTCACCGTTCCCTTATGACAAAGTGACATGGTAATAGCAATACTTCCTGTTACTGCAATCGCTTTGTGACAACGTTTAGGGACGTAATATCTAGCGCAGATTGTACCGCGGCTGCTAGCAGGTTTAGCGATTAATACAGGTTTAGGGATAACTTTATCTGATACATCTCCAAGCCCCATCATCTCACCAGCTTGGCAACGTAGGGCTTCAAGTTTATTAGTAAAGTCTGTGTCGGCATCCAGTTCGGCAGGAGACTCATAACCCGTTTTACCAAATTGTGCGGCATCGACGATCATTACGGGGATGGCTGCATCGACACAGCTAATCCTAAATTCGCCAATGCGGTCGGTGGTATTCCCAGTAGGAAACAGCTTGCCCGTTTTAGCGCCTTCAACACCTATAAAGTTAAGTTCAATTGGCGCACCTGGGCTATTTACACCGCTGATATAGGTGTCCCCTTTATAGCTTACTTTTCCGTTTGGTGTTTGTACGTTCGCGTGAATGATTTTGTTGGTATTAACATTGCGGATTTTTACCGTTGTCATATCTCCCTGAACTTTAACCAGCCCTTTTTCAATTGAAAAAGGGCCAACACCAGAGAGAATATTGCCGCAGTTAGGTGAAAAATCGACAGTACGCTCTTCTATACCAACCTGAGCAAACAAATAATCAACATCAACATCAGGTTGGTCGGAAGGTCCGACAATAGCTACTTTGCTGGTTAAACTATTGCCACCACCAATACCTTCTACTTGAAGTTCGTGGCCTGAACCCATTACATTCACTAAAATTTTGGCTATTTCATCGTGGCTTTGTGGTAAATCGGTAGAAAGGAAATAGGGCCCGCGGGAAGTACCGCCTCTCATTAGAGTACATGGCAGCTTTTGCTCAGTCATAAGATCCTCATTAATAGTTAGTTTGTGTGGAGTCAGGCTATATTCGGATAAATGATGAGAGAGAATTGCGATAATCAAAGCGAGTTGCTTGGGAAATAAAAGATACTATGAACGTAATGGATAAAATTACTTTGTTAATTAGCTTTCTAATTAACAATTCAAACTAAGGTTAAATATAAAAATAAAGCCATTACATAAAGTGTAATGGCTTTTATTAAGATAAGAATTAGATTCTAATTAACGAAATTAAGCTGAAGCTATTTTCTTTTCCTTTCTTATAGCAAGTTTTGAACTAATCATTGGCCAGAAAATCATACCTACTACCGCAATAAGAATAATAACGGTAATTGGGCGTTGGAAGAAAGATAAATAGTCACCATTTGAAATAAGCAGCTGGCGACGGAAAGTTTCTTCCATCATATTGCCAAGTACAATACCCAAAATTAAAGAAGCAGAAGAGAACTTAAATTTCTTAACAAAATAGCCGAAAATACCAAACGCTAACATAATCCAGATTTGGAATACGTCGTTGGTTCTTGCATAAGCACCGATAATTGAGAACATCACAATCATTGGAGCAATTAAGCCGTACGGTAATCTAAGAACCGCCGCGAACGCTTTCACCGCAATACGGCCACTAAAGAAAACAATAATACTTGCAATCAACATTGAGAAGAAGATGCAGTAAAGTAGCAAAGGTTGCTCTGTCATCAACTGCGGTCCAGGTTGCAAACCTTGCAATACCAACGCAGCAAGAATAATTGCGGTTGTTGGTGAACCAGGGATACCCAGTACCAATGTCGGAATCATCGCACCGCCACCTGCAGCATTGTTTGCTGTTTCAGGAGCTAATACGCCTTCTTCCGCGCCTTTACCAAACTGCTCTTTATGTTTACTTGAGCGAGCTGCTTCGCCATAACTAACGATAGAAGCAATTGAGCCGCCTGTACCAGGTAAGATACCAACAGCAGTGCCAATAATAGCAGACTTAAGCACAGTCGCCTTGTAAGACCAGAACTCTTTAAGGCTGATACTCTCAAGAGAGACTTTGCCAGTATCGCCAGTCGTATTATTGTTGTTGCTAGAACGATCAATGATCTGTTTGAACACCTCAGCCATGGCGAATGAACCAATCATGATTGGGATATATTCAATACCATTGAGGAATTCTAGTCGGCCAAATGTCAAACGAGAAACCCCTGTCATCGGATCCATACCAACCATAGCGATAAGAATACCGATAAGGCCTGTAGCAAGTGCTTTCCCAAGGTTTTTTGAACCAACAGAAGAGATACATGCCATACCAAGAAGAGTGAGGGCAAAGTATTCAGCACTTTGGATTTCTAATGCGATGGTAGATAGTGCGGGTGCTAGCAATAGCATTACTAATACGGAAAAGATGCCACCGAATGAAGATCCAGACATAGCAAGCCCAAGAGCTTTACCAGCTTTGCCTTGCTGTGCCATTGGGTAACCGTCAAATGTGGTCGCTACCGATTCTGCTGTTCCCGGTGTGTTGAATAGTATTGCAGTGATTGAACCACCGTAAGCGGAACCCGCATACAAAGCAACAAGCAGAATAATTGAAGGGTAGATACCCATGTAATAGGTAAATGGGATCATAAGAACGATACCCATCGAGGAACTGATACCCGGAAGTGTACCAAAACACACACCCAAGAACATACCGACGATGATCAAGATAAAATTCGCAGGTACAAAAATAACTTGTAATGCGTCTAACAATAATGAGAAGTCCATTATTTTACTCCAGATTAATATTAGTAGAGTAGGTAACTAATTGATTGGAAAATACTGATACCGCGCGGAAGTGGTATGCTCAAAATATTACCAAATACAACAGTGAATGCGATTGCACTAATTACAGTGGTTAAGGCCAGTTGTAATGGCTTTCTTTGATTAAGAATATACATTACCGACGAAACGATAATAGCCGCGCCAAACCAAAAACCTACATAATCAATAACCAATACGAACATGACAATCACGGATAAAACCGCAAGGAAACCTGGATCTAACTCTTTAATTTTTCCGTTATTCTTACTACTCTCGCCTTGGGCTTTATAAGCCTTAAAGGCTTTATAGAGTGAAGGAATTAAAAGTAAAATAGCTAGAATAATAACTACCTGAGGAAATCCAGCAGGACCAATTGGGTCACTCATTCGAGCTGTATTGATATCTAGTGAAGCGTTAAAAAATAACCCTAGCACTGTTAAAAGAAATACATGGAAGATTATCTCACCCATTTTATTTACCTCGCTTATTTAAGCCCAACTTTAACGGCGACTTTGTCAAACTTCTTATACTCAGATTCCCACTGTTTATAGAAACCTTCGGCGTCAAGATAGCCTGGACGAATATTAACTAAGTTCAGTTCTGCAAAATCTTTGTATTCTTTTGTTTCATAGGCAGATTTCATTTTATCAATCAGATACTGTTTAACTTCTGGAGCAGTACCTTTCTTAACAACAAATCCACGCCATGAACCGATAGTAACGTCGTAGCCAAGTTCAACAGCTGTTGGTACTTCTTTAAAGACATCAATTTGATCAATACGTTGGTCATTCAATACCAAAACTGGTTTCACTTTGCCGTCTTTAATGTAATTGACCGCTGATACAATTTTGTCCAAGTAAATGTCGACTTCACCACCCAGTACAGCCGCTTTTACTTCTGAACCAGAACGGTAAGGGATGAACTTAACTTGAACGCCTGTTTCATCGGCTAATGCGTTAAGAGTTAAATCATCCAGTCCACCAGGGCTTACACCACCGAATGTGACAGGGTTAGTTTGACCGAATTTAACAAGTTCTTCGAATGACGCGAATTTACTGTTTTCAGGTAGGCACAATACGTATACATCTGATTGAATTCGCGCAAGCGGTTCAAAATCACGCATAAATTTAACAGCTTTGCTGACGCCTAACGCATCCGCAATCACCATAGAAGGAGTAACTTCTAAGATGGTGTACCCATCGCTTGGTTGTTGAGCCGCATAAACCATTCCGACAAGGCCACTACTGCCTTTTTTATTGACCGCCTGAATAGGTTGAGGCATATCGCTAGCCATTAGTGTAGAAAATTTACGAGCGAAAGTATCGCTAGCGCCACCTTCACCAAAAGGAATAATCATTTCTATAGGTTTCGCTGGGTATACTGATTTATCTTCTGCTTTGTTTTCTTGCCCACAACCTGCAAGTAATAATGCTGCTGCAACACCTGATAGAGCAATTAACTTTTTCATATTTACATCCTCAAATTATTGGATTTTATGCTGGTTCAAAACTTGAATATGGGACCAATCATATCGCTCTAATAAGATTAGGATTGTGATGGTTATTGATATCAATCTGGAACATAATTGATAGTATGAAGTTAATGGACAAAATAAGAAAATCACTCTAACTTAATGTTTTTTAAAGGATGAATATTTTAATTATATTAGTTTCCTACAAAGGGATTTTATGTATACTTTGAACTAGTGAATTTTATTCAGAGATAAGCCATTGTGAAGCCGATATCATTTTTCCAGAAAATTTTACTTATAATGCTATTTTCAGCTTTTGTTATTGTATTTACATTTGAGTATGTTCTTTATGAGAATATTAATTCTGTAAGAGTTGATAGCATAAAATCTCTCGCATTAAGCCAGGCTAAGCTTATCGCATCCAATCAAAACCTCAGACAGGCTGTATATCACCAAGATAGCCTTATGATATCCAGATTAATGGAAAACTATATTCCACCAGAAGATATAGATTATGTTTCCATAACAAATACTCAACAGATTCGACTCTATCATAGTGAAGGTCGAGGAATCGGGCAGCCTTTGGTTAATGTCGATTTTGATAAAATAAAAAATGGTAATGATGTTACTTCGATTAGTACAGGAATGGAAAATAAGCTTTTGATAAAAGCTAGAGTTCCAGTTTTCTTTGATGATAAATTTTGCGGTGTAGTATCCGTTGGAATTAATTATGATAAGGCCTTAGGTCAACTCTCAAAAAGATATTTTTCTACCCTAATAATCTCTTTGTTACTTCTGTCTTTTTTTGGTTTCTTTAGCTTAAAATTTGTTCATTACCTCAGAAGGAAAATGTTTCATCAGACACCTCAGCAAATTGAAATGGCTTTAAAGTTGAGGCAGGGAATACTTAATACAGTCTTTGAAGGTGTCGTTGCCATAGATAAAGCAAATCATATTTTAGTGATTAATGACTCTGCGCTGCGCGATCTAAACATTCTAGATGGGCGTGATAAAGTGAATGGTTCTCACATTTCAGACTACTTATATCCCATTGAATTTTTTGATATTTCAAATGAAGACGAGATTGTAAGTTATCCCATGACATGCAATGGGGAAGAGTTTATTGCGAACAGACGATTTATGTATGATGAGCAAGGTGAAAAATCCGGTGTTGTCATTAGCTTACGTATAAAAAAGGGATTAGAAGAACTCGAACAAATTATAAACTATGCCAATAATGATAAAGAGAATTTACGCGCGATAATCCATGAATTTAATAATCAGTTGTCAATCGTTTATGGCTTGCTACAAATGGAGCAATACGATAAAGCAATTAACTTTATTAAAGACGAACATAAAAGCAAGCAAAGTGACATTTTTAATCTTTCAAAAATGTTCCAGTGTTCTACTTTTGTTGCTTTGATTTTAAGTAAGCTCTCAAGAGCTAAAGAGCTTGGTATTGTTCTAGAAGTCGACCCATTTAGCTATGTTCAATCTGATACTATGCCTATCAGTGAAAATGAATTGAACTGTATTGTTGGTAATCTATTAAATAATGCATTTGAAGCTATTATTTCATCAAAAAGTAGTGACCGGACTGTTCGATTGTATGTGTATGAAGGTGATGATTTTATCATCGAAGTAGAAGATAGTGGCTGTGGTATTCGTGATGACGAAATAGATAAGATATTTGATAGAAAATTCACCAGGAAAAAAGACCCGAATCATGGGATTGGCTTAAACCTAATAAATAATATTGTAACTAGCTCTAATGGAACAATTGTTGTAGAACAATCAGAGTTGGGAGGAGCACTATTCTCTATATATATTCCCTCCACTGAAGTGAGCCTAGTCAATGAAGCATAAAAATTATGTTCATAAAAAACATAGTGTTCTTTATGCTAAGTGGGCAGTTAGTTATTAATCACGTTACCGACAATACAAACTAATGACAATAATACTATTCATCACAATAGGAATAGTATTATGGATACAATTTATCAGCATTACATTAATAAGTGTAAAGAGCGTGAACTGATTGGCGTGAACAAACCCTCTCTATCCGCTGAAGAGGTCACCGCTTGCTTTTCATTGCTTGAGACTGAGACAAATGACTTTCGAGTAGCTGAATTGGTTGAACTGATTACCAATCAAACTCCAGCAGGGGTCGATGACGCAGCACTCGTTAAGGCTGATAAGCTATTTGCTATCGCGCAACAGAAGTTAAGAGTAAGTGGAATTAGCCCAGTAGAAGCAACAAAGCTGCTAGGCAGTATGGTAGGCGGTTACTGTGTCGATAAGCTAATAACAATCCTAGATGATGATGAGCTGGCTCAGACAGCGGCTGAGCAATTGAAAAATATCATCTTGGTTTACGAAAAAGCGGACGATGTTGTTGTTAAAGCGCAAGCTGGTAATAAATACGCTGCTGAAGTGGTAGATAGCTGGGCAAACAAAGAATGGTTCACTCATCGTCCAGAGGTTGCTCAGTGCTTGACGATGACGGTATTTAAAGTGTCTGGCGAGAGTACAACGGATGATTTCTCTCCTGCTCCAGATGCTTGGTCTCGCCCCGACATTCCTCTACATGCGAGAAGTATGTATAAGAACCCGCGTGATGGTGTACAACCAGATGAAGAAGGTGTCACTGGTCCGGTAGCTCAAATAGAACAACTAAAATCTAAAGGACATCCCATCTGCTTTGCCGGTGATGTTGTTGGTACGGGGTCCTCTCGAAAATCCGCCGCTAACTCATTGATTTGGTATATCGGTGACAATATTCCATTTGTACCCAATAAAAAGGCTGGTGGAGTTGTACTAGGTGGGAAAATTGCGCCGATATTCTTCAATACGCTGGAAGATTCCGGAAGCTTGCCAATTGAGGTTGATGTTACTCAGCTAAACACTGGTGATGTTATCGACATTTACCCTTATCAGGGGGTTATCTGTAAGCATGGCTCTAATGCGGAAATTGCGACCTTTAAATTAAAGCATGAATCAATTTTGGAACAGGTTCGCGCTGGCGGTCGGGTTCCATACCTAATCGGACAGTCTCTAACGAATCGAGTACGTAATGCATTAGGAGCTCCTTCAACAGAAAAGGGTAGCGAGAAGGCAACTGGACCGTTTACTCAGGCACAAAAAATAGTAGGTAGAGCATGCGGTGTTGAAGGTATAAAACCCGGAATGTTTTGCACACCTAAAGTGACTACTGTCGGTTCACAGGACACAACGGGTGGTATGACTCGAGATGAGATAAAAGATCTCGCCTGTACGAAATTTAGCGCAGACCTTGTTATGCAATCTTTCTGTCATACCTCTGCTTACCCAAGAGCTATCGATAGCAAACTGCATGAGACATTACCGGGTTTCTTCCATTCTCGAGGTGGTATCGCACTTCGCCCGGGCGATGGTGTCATTCACTCATGGTTGAACCGCATGTTGGTACCAGACACTCTTGGTACTGGTGGAGACAGCCATACGCGTTTCCCTGTGGGAATATCATTCCCAGCAGGCTCCGGAATGGTCGCCTATGCTGCTACAACAGGCACTATGCCAATAGATATGCCGGAATCCGTGCTTGTCCGATTTACCGGCGAAATGCAGGCGGGTATTACCTTACGAGATCTGGTACACGCGATTCCATATTTCGCTATTCAGAAAGGATTGCTCACTCTGGAAAAAGCAAACAAGAAGAACGTTTTTTCTGGTCGCATCATCGAAATTCAAGGGCTTGAACATCTAAGTGTTGATGAGGCATTCGAACTAACGGACGCTTCTGCTGAGCGATCTTCTTCAGCTTGTAGCATTGCACTCTCAGAAGATAAAGTGATCGAACATATGAAGTCGAATATCACTTTATTGAACTGGATGATAGCTAACGGTTATGGCGATCGTACGGCACTGCTAAATAGAATCCATGCTATTGAAACATGGTTGAAAGAGCCGACTTTAATTAAAGCCGATGAAGATGCTGAGTATGCAGACATTATCGAAATTGACCTCACTGAAATTAAAGAACCTATCCTCTGTTGTCCTAACGATCCTGATGATGCGAAGCTTTTATCAGATGTCACTGGAACTGAGGTAGAAGAAGTCTTCATTGGTTCGTGTATGACTCATGTTGGCCATTTCAGAGCGGCTGCACAGTTGCTATCAGAACAGAACCAAATTGTTCAATCAAAATTATGGCTAGCACCACCTACCAAGATGGACGATGTTCGCCTCCGTAAAGAAGGGTGTTTTAACACCTTCGTCCGATTTGGTGGACGTATAGAAGAACCCGGGTGTTCTCTATGTATGGGTAACCAGGCGAGAGCGATGGAAGGTACAACGGTTGTTTCAACCTCTACTCGTAACTTCCCCAATCGTATGGGAACAAATACAAATGTGTTTCTTGCATCAGCGGAACTGGCTGCAATTACCGCAATTATCGGACATCTTCCAACGGTAGGTGAATATCTTGAGGCGGTGTCTGTACTTCAAGAGAATAAAGAAAAAATCTATCATTATTTGGCTTTTGATAAGGACCCACTTTATAACAAAGAGCTAAATCTTCTTATTGCTTAATTTAACCCATGTACTATCCATTTTTATGGATAGTACATTTCATATTCCAGTTTTTGTCCGTTGGTTTTAATTAAAAATTGGAGATAAAGTCGATAAGGTTTAATTCATATGTCCCTTACTAAGAAAATCTTAGTTATTTGCTGCATAATTGTATCCATTTTTAGCGTAATACAAGCGAGTATTGCTATTAATCGAATTCAAGCACAAATAATGGAAAATATTTCCATTTCAAATAGCCTCTATGTAAGAAGAAATGCAGAAGCTATTGGAGAGTGGTTTGGTCAAAGAATTACGGTATTACAAGCTTTTTCCTCTGCGCTAGACAGAATTGAAGACTCATCTGTACTCATCGGTGAGCTCGATACAGTAGGTCGGGCAGGAGAGTTTGGCTCGGTGTTGTTCAGTACGCCCAATGGTGACACTTATAGAGCTGAAGGTTTAAATACCAAGGAGAATTATGATCCAACGATACGTCCTTGGTATAAGAATGCACTGTCGAGGGATACTGTATATCTTAGCCAGCCCTATGTTGGGTCCTCTAGTGGAAAACTAATTACAACCGTATCAAAAAAAATATTATCTGGTAGCAAGTTACGCGGAGTGGCGATGGCTTCTATTCCACTGGATAAAATTAATAACGACATCCTTTCTGTGAAAGTTCCAGGTGATGGCTTTTCAGTCTTGTTTTCTGAAGACGGTAAGATCATCTCTCATTCTAGTAAGTTTAAAGAAGATGAGATCTTTGCATCGGTTAGAAATAATTCTTCTGTTAAAACACTCATTGAGCAACAAGACAGTGAGCAGTTAGTTCCGATATCTATCAATGGAATTGATTACTTAAGTACTATTTCATCAGTACCTAATACCAATTGGTACTTGGTTATGATGAGTCAGAAATCATTATTGTTAGAACCGGTTAAAGAGTTATTAATATATCAGGCGATAGCAACGGTAATTATTATATTAGTATCTATCATTATGCTGACAATGGTATTGAGATATTTGTTGTCAAACCTAAAAACAGTTGCTACTGAGCTAGATAAAATTGCTTGTGGAGAGGGTGATTTAACCGCATATATTCACTCTAAAGGTAACGATGAAGTTGGAAAACTAGCAATAAGTTTTAACCTATTTGTCAAAAAAATGCATAGTTTAATATTATCTATCAGCCAGCTTTCAGAAGAAGTTCAGGAGCAAGCGGAAATTATTTCTGATGCTTCCAGTGAGAGGCAAGCGATGATCAGCAATCAGCAGGCTGAGGTCATCATGGTTGCAAGCGCGATGACAGAAATGTCCGCAACCACAGATAATATTGCCGATAATGCTGAACACGCAGCAGAACGCATGCGTGAAATGACGGACGTTAGCCAAAACGCGAATGATTTAGTCTATAAAAGTCAGGCATCAATTAGCGAACTGTTGGAAGAGGTTCAAAACGCAGGTTCCGTAGTAGATGCGCTGCATAAACAGGGTGAGAGAATAACTCTGATTGTTTCGGCAATAAATGAGATTGCTGAACAAACTAACTTATTGGCACTAAACGCTGCAATTGAAGCTGCCAGAGCGGGTGAGCAGGGTAGAGGATTTGCTGTAGTTGCGGATGAAGTAAGAAGCTTATCTTTGAAGACTCGAAACTCTACAGAAGAAATTAGTCAAATGATCAGTCAACTGCAAAATACTGCTATGAAAGCGGTTAACGGAATGAATCATTGCCATGAGTTAGCAGAGCAAAGTGTGAAGAATACCAGTGACGCAGTGGATGTGTTTTCTGTCATTCGTAGCTCTGCAGTCGATATCAATAATATGTTTACTCACATTGCTACAGCAGCAGAACAGCAGGCGGCGGTAAGCCGTGAAATCAATAGTAATACTGAGTTGATCAAACAAATTTCCGACCAGTTAAATGAGGAAGCATGCAAAGGTGCTGAACATTCTATGGTGTTAAATAGGTTTGCTCATGAACTGACAGAACAGGTCCACAAGTTCAAAGTTTAGGTCGCCAATAGCCTTAGTTTTCATCTCCTCTAGCCTAAATTACTCAAGAGTCTTCGCTAATCATGTTACTAGCGAAGACTTTAATTTATTGGTCAAACCATAACTTTATTGGTTAAACATAGGCGACGTTCGCATATGGAAGGCGTCGTGCGCGAACAAATAAGTAAGCCCTCTATTTTTCTGACTGTGTATCTTGAACTCATGTGAAATAGCTCATTAAGCTGAATCAATCATGATGCTCTGTGTCTTCTGAAGTAGTAGGTGGTCTGATGGTAGTGAGTATTCTCAGTGGTAATAGAATAATCCAGTACTTTTCCATTTCGAGATTGACTAATAGAAGTCACTTGCATTGCTAATGTTCCGGGAGCAATTTCCATATGGGTGGCGATCGCCTCTGGTACTTGATATGGCGTAAAGGTGAAATAGTTGCCTTCTATGACTAGCCCCATCTCTTCTTCGATATATTGAAACTTAGAGTTTTCCATATGAGAAACGGACAATGTCGGGTATAGCTTTACGGGTAAAAATGATTCTTCATAATGCACGGGGTGTTTATCGACATAACGGATTCTGATTATGTAATAGATAGATTCTCCGGGATTAATTTTGAGTCTGCGAGCGACACTGGAAGGGCAAGGAATAACTGAAAAACCGATGACTTTACTGGTTAGTTTTTTTGTTGTTTTTGTAATTTGTTCGGTAAGGCTATTCAACCCTTTATTCTCGAAAGTCACATCCTTGTCTATGATGTAACAGCCGCTGCCATGTTTTCTTTCCAACATCCCCTCATCAACGAGCGTATCAATTGCTCTTCTGACGGTCATCCTGGCTACCCCATATTCTTCAGCGAGTTTCTTTTCACTAGGAAGCGGTTGGTTGAGTTGAAATTCCTCTGAATTAATTCGGTTTCTAATCTGATTAGCAAGAAAAATGTAGATCACTTTTATACCTATTTTTTTGATGGTATCTATTAATTTTTGTCCGTTTTTCTCTTGAATTTATTTTTAATTCAATGAGTTATTTTTATTCATTTATTACTTTTATGTAAGTTGTCTAATTTCTTCACTGTATGTATACAAAATGTTCAGAGATATAAAAGTGATGAGGTTCACGAAGCATATTCCCCGCGATGTTTTGGCAAAACTAAATTGCCTACTGTTTCCCTGCTGGCTGGCAAATCGGATCAATTTGAATCTTAAAAATTGAGTGAAACAAAAACAAAGATAGATAGAGATATAGATATGTTAAAAGCACTGCAAAGATTCGGGGGTGCAATGTTTACTCCCGTGCTTTTGTTCCCATTTGCGGGGATAGTGGCGGGTATATCAATCCTGTTTACCAATCCAAGCCTGATGGGTTCACTAGCGAATCCAGATACTATTTGGTTCAAACTGTGGATGATTGTTCAGGAAGGAGCCTGGACAGTGTTTCGCAATATGCCAATCCTGTTTGCCATTGGTCTGCCAATTGGTTTGGCTAAAAAGGCACAAGCACGAGCCTGTATGGCTGTCATAGTGTCTTATATGACATTTAACTACTACATCGCTGCAATTCTAACTACTTGGGGTGCAGATTTTGGTGTGGACTTTAGCCAACCGATTGGTGGGCTTAGCGGTTTGACCATGATTGCTGGCGTGAAAACTCTTGATACCAGCATTATTGGCTCTATTTTCATAGCTGGCGTTGTAACTTATATCCACAACCGCTTCTTTGACAAGCAACTGCCTGATTATCTGGGGATCTTTCAGGGGGCTGCATTTGTCACTATGATCAGCTTTATTGCTATGCTGCCGTTGGCGTTTATGACGGCCATGATTTGGCCGCAAGTTCAAATTGGCATTGGTTCCCTGCAAGTGTTCCTAAGTCATGCTGGTGCTTTTGGCGTTTGGCTTTATACCTTTTTGGAACGCATTCTAATCCCGACCGGCTTGCATCACTTTATTTATGGCCCTTTCATTTTCGGACCAGCAGCGGTAGAAGGAGGCATTCAGGCCTACTGGCTACAGCATATTGGCGAGTTCGCTCAATCCACTCAACCTCTTATCGAACAATTTCCACAAGGCGGTTTTGCTCTGCATGGTAACTCAAAGATATTTGGTGCCATCGGTATTGCTGCCGCAATGATTGCTACTGCCGCGCCGGAGAACAAACACAAAGTTCAAGGTTTGTTGATCCCAGCCGCTTTAACTGCCGTCTTGGTGGGTATCACCGAACCTCTTGAGTTCACTTTCTTGTTTATCGCTCCATACCTATTTGGTATTCACGCTTTGCTTGCTGCAACGATGGCAGCAGTGATGTTCATGTTCGGTGTGGTCGGCAATATGGGCGGTGGCGTATTGGAAATCGCTGCGATGAACTGGTTACCAATGTTTGAGAATCACTCAATGATGATGGTAACGCAATTGTTGATTGGTTGCGGTTTCACAGCCATTTACTTCTTCACCTTTAAGTATCTGATTCTACGCTTTGATATTAAAACTCCAGGTCGGGATGCGAAGGAAGATGAGATCAAACTGTTTTCAAAAGCTGAATATCGCAACCGAAGAAATGGCCAATCTGATGGAGTTGAAAGTACTGACGACCCGCGCGACCTTCAGGCTCTACAGTTGCTGGAAGCTCTGGGGGGCATGGACAACATCGAAGAGATCAATAACTGCGCGACCCGCTTACGTATCAGTGTGAGAGACCCAAGCCTGCTGATGACGGACTCAGTATTTTGTCAGTCAGGTGCTCACGCAGTAGTGCGTAATAAAGACGCCATTCAGATTGTTATTGGATTATCGGTTTCTCAAGTGCGGGATCGTATGGAAAAGCTAATGGAAAGCCCTGTTGCTGTTACAGCTTAAATAAAGTTAATCACTAAAGTCACAAATTAAAAAACTTAGCTACTGATGTTTTAATGGAGATCAATATGAAAAAGCATTCTGTATTAGTTGCCGGTGGCGGCAGCACATTTACCCCAGGCATTGTATTAATGTTATTGGATAATCTAGACCGTTTCCCTATAAGAAGCCTCAAGTTCTATGATAATGACGGCGCAAGACAGGAAATTGTCGCAGAAGCATGTAAAGTTTTACTAAAAGAAAAAGCGCCACAAATAGAGTTTACTTACACCACAGAGCCTGAAGTGGCATTTACAGATGTCGACTTTGTCATGGCGCATATCCGTGTTGGTAAATATCCGATGCGCGAGTTGGATGAAAAAATTCCACTTAAATATGGTGTCGTCGGTCAGGAAACCTGTGGTCCGGGTGGTATCGCTTATGGCATGCGCTCTATTGGAGGTGTTCTGGAGTTGGTGAAATATATGGAGAAATATTCACCCAACGCTTGGATGCTAAATTACTCTAACCCTGCTGCCATCGTTGCAGAGGCAACACGAGTACTGTGCCCGAACAGTAAAATTCTGAACATTTGTGATATGCCAATAGGTATCGAGAACCGTATGGCAAATATTCTGGGCATGGAATCCCGTAAAGAATTAGAAGTGATGTACTACGGTTTAAATCACTTTGGCTGGTGGAAGAGTATCACCAATAAAAACGGTGAAGATATGATGCCGGCTCTCAAAGAGTACGTCGGCAAGCATGGTTATGTGCCACCGACTGCGGAAGGTGGGCAGCACGTAGAAGCTAGTTGGAATGATACTTTTGCTAAGGCTAAAGATGTGTATGCATTGGATCCAGAGACATTACCAAATACCTATCTGAAGTATTATCTGTTCCCTGATTATGTGGTTGAGCATTCAAATCCGGACTACACCCGTGCAAATGAAGTGATGGATAACCGTGAGAAGCTGGTCTTCAGTGAGTGTCGTAAGATCATTCAGCAGGGGAATAGCGAAGGTTGTGAGCTTGAGGTGGATGAGCACGCTTCCTACATTGTGGATTTGGCCAGAGCGATCGCTTTCAATACCAAAGAGCGCATGCTACTGATTGTGGAAAACAAGGGTGCAATTGAAAACTTTGATTCCACAGCTATGGTGGAAATTCCATGTCTTGTCGGTAGCAATGGCCCAGAGCCGTTGAGAGTTGGAAGCATCCCTCAATTCCAGTTTGGTATGATGAGTCAGCAAGTATCCGTAGAAAAACTGGTTGCGGAAGCTTGGACTGAACAATCGTATCAGAAGTTGTGGCAGGCAATCACATTATCTAAGACAGTGCCAAGTGCAACAGTAGCCAAGCTAATATTGGATGACCTTATTGAAGCAAATAAGGCTTATTGGCCTGAACTTCACTAAACGAGCGTAAACAAAAGGAGTGCCTATGTAGGCACTCCTTTTTTGTCGTTGATGTTTCCGCTTATTAATCTGTATTTACGAGTCAATATATTTAGCAGAAACAGACTGTATTACGCTTTAGCAAACAGGTAAGTACGGTAACCACCAAGTAGGTTACGTGCTTTATAGCCGTTATTCACTAGCTGACGATACGCCACGTATCCACGCAGACCTACCTGACAGTAGATGATAATCTCTTTGTCTTTTGGCAGCTCATCCATACGTTGACGAAGTTGGTCAACAGGAATGTTAACTGCACCCGGTAGATAACCGTTTTGTAGTTCACCTGGGTTACGAACGTCTAGCAACAATTGGTCTTCTGTAAGGTTATCAATCTCATCAAAGTGAATCGCAGTTGAATCGCCTTTGATTAGGTTGTTTGCCACGAATGCCGCTTGGTTGATGACGTCTTTCGCACTGCCGTATGGTGGCGCGTAGGTCAGCTCTAAGTGCTGTAGCTGCTCTACTGTCATACCTGCACGTTGAGCAACAGCCATCACGTCGATACGTTTGTCGATGCCATCTTTACCCACCGCTTGCGCACCGAAGATTTTGCCTGATTTAGGATCGAACAACATTTTGAACGAAACCACTTCAGCACCTGGGTAGTAGCTCGCGTGGCTGGCAGTGTGTACGTACACTTTTTGGTACTCAACGCCTTCACGTTTTAGCTGCTTCTCGTTCTTACCGGTTGAAGCGACTGCCAAATCGAAGATCTTACATATCGCAGTACCTTGAGTACCTTGGTAAGTTTCTTTGCGGCCTAACATGTTATCTGCTGCCATACGACCTTGACGGTTTGCTGGTCCTGCTAGAGGAACCATAGTTTGTTTACCCGTCACGAAGTCTTTCTCTTCGATAGCATCACCAACCGCGTAGATAGACGGATCGCTGGTTTGCATGTACTCGTTAGTATAAATACCACCAAGCTCACCAATTTGCAGACCTGCTTCTGACGCTAATTTGGTTTCAGGACGCACACCAATCGCCATGATCAGAATATCAGTGGTGAGTGTATCGCCATCGCTTAGCGTCAACTCAAGTTCACCATTAATGTGCTGATGTTCTTTCTGACCTGAGTCCATGCTCGCTAGTGAAGTCGTTGGTTTGAATTCAACCGCTTTCAATGCCGTGCCTAAACGTAAATCGATACCTTTAGCGCGGATCTCTGCGTGAGCAAAACCAGCCATTTCGCGGTCTACAGGCGTCATCACTTGGTCTGCCATTTCTAGCAAAGTCGTTTTAATGCCAAGTTGATGGAACGCTTCCATCATTTCCAAACCGATAAAACCGCCACCCACAACCGTTGCGTGGTCAACTTGGTTGGTATTAATGGTTTGGATAATCTTATCCATATCTGGAATATTGCGCAGTGAATGCGTCAATGGGTTATCTAGCCCCGGAATTGGCGGAACAATCGGACCCGCACCTGGGCTTAGAAGCAGAAAATCATAGCTTTCTGTGTATTCAGTTTGATCGAGAAGATTACGCACAGTAATGGTTTTTTCTGCGCGATTAATGCGGAGCACTTCATTCATTACGCGAACATCAACGTTAAAGCGAGCTAAGAAACTCTCTGGCGTTTGAAGTAGAAGATTGCCGCGTTCTTTGATGTCTCCACCGATGTGATATGGTAATCCGCAGTTGGCGAAAGAGACGAACGGCCCACGTTCAAACATAATAATTTGTGCATCTTCGCTTAAACGACGAGCACGAGCCGCGGCAGAAGCACCACCTGCAACACCACCAATGATCACAATCTTAGTCATAATTTACTCCAAGTTTTGTTCTGGCTCGCAGGGCTAACAAAGCACTTTGTCAGCCTTGTGACGAGCGACTAACGTAAGCCTAATTTTTTCAGAAAATAAACTGCTGGACATATCCCTGTGAAGGCACTTTGAATCAGGTTGGCACCGACAAATACCGTCAACCAAACAAAGTTAGGGTGGACGAATGCAGTCAAAATTACTGAGATCAGTATCATACTGCCCGCTAATAGTCTTACACCGTTTTCAATAGTCATAATATTACCCTCCGTTGGATTACTGAGCTCACTATAGAACCATTTATTAGATATGTCTAATGTTAATTTATCTAATTTTTGTGATGCTAAATAAGCATTGACTAATGTAGTTTTATTAGTAAAATCTAATTCATCGAGTTAAATGAGGGTAAGACGATGGAAGCTGTCGACATTAATACAATGAAGCAAAATGCAGCGGAAGTGTCTGAACTGCTAAGAATTATGGCGCATCCAGAGCGCTTAATGGTTTTATGCCAACTGACAAAAGGTGAAGTCGGTGTGGGTATGTTGCAACAAGGCTCAGCATTGAGCCAGTCTGCTTTTTCTCAACACTTAACCGTGTTACGTAAACATGGTCTTATCAAGGCTCGTAAAGAGTCACAACAAGTGTTTTATTCACTCGCAGACAACCGTGTAACACAACTGATTCAAAGTCTACAAACGAC
The DNA here is from genome assembly GCF_021726015.1 of Vibrio sp. A1-b2. Taxonomy (NCBI): domain Bacteria; kingdom Pseudomonadati; phylum Pseudomonadota; class Gammaproteobacteria; order Vibrionales; family Vibrionaceae; genus Vibrio; species Vibrio sp. A1-b2. Next base: position 147,737 of record NZ_JAKKCI010000003.1, on the reverse strand, counting down.
ATTTTGTGGATAATAATTTTCAATTTAAAACTTAATCTATAGAGGTAGTTATGGCGTTTTCCATTCCATGGGAATCTTTAGCCGGAGGCATATTATTAGGTATTTCAGCGACATTGATGTTGCTAATGAACGGAAAAGTAGCAGGTATCAGCGGTATTTTAACTGGCTTGATGACACCAAAAACGGAAGACTTCGCTTGGCGACTATTGTTTGCTCTGGGGATGATTTCTGGTGGTGTACTGGCTGCGTTGATGCTCGGTGGAGAAGCTCCTGTTCAGTTCGAAACAAGTAGTGCGATGCTCGCAATGGCGGGTCTATTAGTTGGCGTTGGTACCCGTTTAGGTAACGGATGTACTAGCGGACATGGTATCTGTGGCATCGGGCGTTTATCTAAACGTTCTATCGTCGCTACCTGCGTATTTATGGCAGTAGCAGCAGTAACGGTGTTTGTCCGTTTCCATGTTCTTTAATTTTAGCTTTTAGAGCTAAAACATAAGTTTAAAACTCAGTGAGTTAAAAACCAGATTGGTTTAAGAATTGGGTTTATTTAAAACTAATAGGTGCATTCAAATGAATAATATGTTGTTTCGATTAACGTCTCTGTTGGCTGGCGCGTTGTTTGGTATTGGTATGATCATTTCTGGCATGGCAGACCCTGCAAAAGTGTTGGGTTTCCTTGATGTCGCTGGAAATTGGGATCCGAGTTTGATGTTTGTCATGGGTGGCGCACTGATGGTGTTTATGCCTGCTTACTTCTTACTGATTAAGCCAAAACAAAAGCCAGTGAATGCTGAAACATTCTGTTTAGCCACGAACAAAACAGTGGATGGTCGTTTACTTAGCGGTGCGGCGATCTTCGGCTTGGGTTGGGGGATGGCGGGTATTTGCCCGGGACCTGTGGTTTCAAGCCTAGCTCTGGGTAATTCAGGCGCTTGGATTTTCTTCGCTTGCATGATGGTTGGTCTAGGTGCAACGAACTTATTGATCTGTATTAATAATAGTAAACATGCTGAATCACAAACTGCTTAGTCACACTATGCTATTAGTGGTATAGGAATCGAGTATAGGTAACGACTTATACAAACGAAACTTATATAAATGAAATAGTAGCTAGCGGTATCTAAGCACTAAGGAGAGTGACTTATGAGATGGTTAACTTTGAGTATTGCTGCGGCACTCGCCAGCACTGGCTATGCGAATGCAGAACAACCCAGTGAACGTTACATCGTAAAGAGTGAGTCACTCGCGCAAGTTGTGCAACTTGATGGCGTGGTTCAGCCCATTAATCAAGGTACGGTAGCTTCACAAACATCGGGCCGCATTGTTGGCTTAAATGTCGATGTGAATGACTACGTGAAAAAAGGAACGGTACTGTTGGAAATCAGCGCCGTTCAGCAATCCGCTTCTTTAGATGCTGCTCAGGCTCAGTTGGCAAGTGCGATTGCGCAAGACAGAGAAGCCCAAGCGCAAGTGAAACGCTATCGTCAACTTTTCCCCAAAGGTGCGATTTCACAAGATGTGATGGATTCTGCTGAAGCTAGAGCTCGCAGTGCATCTGCAGCGGTGAAATCCGCTCAAGCAGCGGTTGCTCAGGCCAAAGAATCTCTTGGCTATACCAGTGTGGCCGCGCCTTATGACGGTGTTGTTACCCAAAGGCACGTTGAACTGGGTGAAACCGTTGCTCCGGGAACCCCGCTTGTCAGTGGCTTCTCGATTGATAAACTTCGTGTTGAGACTGAAATACCTCAGCGTTACCAACCCGCAGTGTCTGACGTTGCTCAATTTGAAGTCGTTTCGCCTCAAGGTGAACGTATACTTCCGACGCAGTACAGCTTGTTTAGCTACGCGGATCCGCAATCTCACACCTTTAAAATCCGTCTTAACTTACCCGAAGATATCTCGACTTTTGTTCCGGGCATGTGGGTGAAGACTGAATTCCATTACGGCAACAGAGACACGATTCTGATTCCGAACAGTTCAGTGGTTCGCAGAGCCGAGCTGAGTTCTGTCTACCGAATTCAGGATGACAGCCGCGTGCTTAATCCAGTGCGATTAGGACAAACTTACGGCGACTACACCGAAGTGTTGTCTGGCCTTGAAGAAGGCGACGTCATTTCGACTACCGCTCTTAACGCAGAAGGTAAGTAATTATGGACAAACGACTCGGCATTTCGGGTCGCATTGCCGCGGCCTTCCAAAATTCTGCTATGACACCTTTGCTCGCTTTAGTCGGGCTTTTGATGGGGCTTTTCGCGGTCATTGTGACGCCAAAAGAAGAAGAGCCTCAAATAGATGTGACATTTGCAGACGTTTATATTCCATTCCCCGGCGCTTCTCCTGCTGAGGTTGAAAGCTTAGTAACCACGCCTGCGGAGCAAGTGATCTCTGAAATTCAGGGTATAGATAAGATCTACTCTTTCTCTCAGCCTGACGGCGCGATGATTGTTGCCATATTTGATGTTGGTGTAACGCGCAATGACGCTGTGGTTCGTATCTACAATAAACTGTATTCCAACAAGGACTGGATGCCTCAAGGTGTTGGGGTAGGCGAACCTATTATTAAACCCAAGGGCATTGAAGATGTGCCTATTGTGACCATCACTTTGGCGGATAAGAGCGGTGAGTTTGATCAGCAACAGCTGACTCAAGTCGCTCACGGTTTAGAAACCGAACTGAAGCGCATTGATGGTACTCGCGATATTTACACTGTGGGTGGGCATAACACCATCGTTGATGTGCGTCTTGACCCGGTGAAAATGAACAGCTTTGGTATCACGCTTGATCAACTGAATCAGCATCTGCCTTCAGCGAATTCAAGTTCGACCATGCTGTCACTTACTCATGATAACCAACAATTTCCGGTTCAAGTCGGTCAGTTCCTCACTCGTGTGGAAGAAGTCAAACAACTGGTTGTTGGCTTACATAACAATACCCCTGTGTATCTGGAAGATATCGCGACTGTGAAATTTGGCGTCAACACACCAACGCAAAATGTTTGGACCAGTGATAAACAAGGTATTTATCCAGCGGTGACGTTGGCGATTGCCAAAAAAGGTGGTGAAAACGCAGTAAATGTAGCGAACGCTATCGAGTCTCGCTTGGTTGAGTTAGAAAACCAGCTTATTCCTCAAGGTATTGATGTTGATATTACCCGTGACTACGGTAAAACCGCCGCGGATAAAAGTAATACTCTGATTGGTAAACTAGCGTTTGCGACCACTGCGGTGGTTATCTTGGTGGTACTAACCATGGGTTGGCGCGAAGCAGCGGTAGTAGGCTTAGCGATTGTGGTTACTTTGATGATCACGCTATTTGCTTCATGGGCATGGGGTTTTACACTCAACCGAGTCTCATTGTTCGCTCTGATATTCTCAATCGGTATTCTGGTCGATGATGCGATTGTGGTGGTGGAAAACATTCACCGACATATGGCAATGGGTAAGCAAAAGCTGAGCGCGTTGATCCCACCAGCGGTTGATGAAGTTGGTGGGCCAACCATTCTCGCGACATTAACGGTCATTGCGGCACTCTTACCTATGGCATTTGTGTCTGGTTTGATGGGGCCGTATATGAGCCCGATTCCGATCAATGCATCTATGGGTATGCTGATTTCATTAGCGGTGGCATTTATTGTTTCGCCATGGCTTGCTGGGCATTTCTTGAAACCCGCGGCGCATGGTCATCAAGAAGGCGGTGCAACGAACACAGTGTTCCATCGCATCATGACTCCGTTTGTGACGGCGAAAAATCAGGGGCGTAATCGTTTTATGCTGCTGTTGGCTATTCTGGCTTTGATTGCTGGATCAATGCTGCTACCTGTGTTTCAAGCGGTTGTATTGAAGATGCTGCCGTTTGATAACAAATCAGAGTTTCAAGTTGTGCTGGATATGCCGGAAGGTACGTCTTTGGAGAGAACTCAGCGCGTGTTGTTCGACATGGGCGCAGAGCTGAACAAAGTGCCAGAGATGGAAAGTTACCAAATCTACGTGGGAACAGCAGCGCCGATTAACTTCAACGGTTTGGTTCGTCACTACTTTATGCGCAATCAAGCGAATCAGGGCGACATTCAGGTTAACCTTGCTGGACGTAAAGAGCGTGATCGAGACAGCCATGAAATCGCCAGCTCCATACGCTCTGTATTAAAAGCTGTCGCAGATAAATTTGGCGGTAAGGTGAAAGTGGTTGAAGTACCACCGGGTCCTCCTGTCTGGTCTCCGATATTGGCCGAAGTTTATGGCCCAACGCCGGAAATTCGTAATGCAGCCGCAAGACAAGTCAGAGAAGTGTTCCGCACTACTCAGGATATTGTCGATGTGGATATGTACCTGCCGGAGCTGCATCAGAAATGGCAAGTAGTGATCGACAGAAGCAAAGCATCTCACTACCAAGTGCCTTATGCTTCGATTGTTGATGCCTTGGCAACGTCGATTGGCGGAAAACCTGTGACTTATCTGCACAGTGAGCACAGTAAGTACCCAATTCCAATTCAGATTCAGGCGAGTGAAACGGCAAAAGTACGTTTAGAACAAGTGCTGAATATGAAAGTGGGCAGCATGACGGGTAGCGCTTATCCACTGTCTGACTTGGTGTCGGTTCGTCAAACACCTATGGAAGATTACATTGTGCATAAGAACCTTGTGCCTATGGTCATGGTCGTCGGTGACATGGCGGGAAATGTAGATAGCCCACTGTACGGTATGTTTAATGTGGGCAGTAAACTGGACAAAGCAATGGCAGTTGACCAGTACTACATCAATCAGCCAGATGGTTTAAACGGTATTTCTATACTGTGGGATGGTGAGTGGACAATCACTTATGAAACCTTCCGCGATATGGGTATCGCTTACGCTGTCGGTATGATTCTGATTTACCTGCTGGTTGTGGCGCAGTTTAAGTCGTATTTAGTGCCGTTGATCATCATGGCGCCAATCCCGCTCACCATAATTGGTGTGATGCCGGGGCACGCCTTATTAGGCGCACAGTTCACGGCGACTTCAATGATCGGCATGATTGCCTTAGCCGGTATTATCGTGCGTAACTCAATTTTGCTGGTGGACTTTATCAATCAACAAGTGGAAGAGGGTATCGAGTTCTCAGAAGCGGTGATTCAGTCGGCGGCGGTACGTGCCAAACCTATTATGCTGACAGCACTGGCTGCGATGATAGGCGCGGTATTTATTCTAGATGACCCGATCTTTAACGGTTTGGCTATCAGTTTGATTTTCGGGATATTCGTATCAACAATTTTGACCTTGTTGGTTATCCCTGTCCTATACTACGTAGTGATGAGAAAACGCTTCGAAAAAAGTCCTGTTTAGGTACAGGGATTTGTAGTTAGTTAACTTGTGTTAATGCCTCACAATGTAAGCCAATACAGAGTGAGGCATTTTTGTTTTTGTAACTGTTAAATCAACGTATCGTCTATTACTGTCTCTGACATCACCAGTTATCCATTACCAGTTGAGCTGAGACACAATAGGGCAGTGATCACTTAAGTGGTAGTTGAGAGCATCTTGGTCTTTATAGACCATTTGTTTGGGCGGTGTTGCGTTAAGTTTAGGGCTGACAATCATATGGTCAATCACGGAGCGAAACTGATGCAGCTGTGAAGCATCATTACGTTTGCGAACCTTGCATAAAGCCTGAGTATTGCGGGTTGCCAGTTCAGGTTTCTGTTTCAAACCCTGAGTAAACTCTTGCCACAACCAGTCGCCTTTAAAGCTCAGGTTATGATTGAAATCCCCCATAATCACATATTCCTGCCCCTGTTTTTCACGCTCTTTAATCCAACGGTTAAGACTTTTTCCTTGTGCTAACAGAGTCTGACAAGTCTCTTTCTGAGAATAGAATTTTCCTACACAACCCGCTTTGAGGTGTAATGAAAGTGCGTGGACAGGTGTGGCACTATCAGGGTAGAGAATGACATAAGAAGCAAACCTTAGTTTGTGATTAGCTTTGCCGTACAAGTCGAGGTCTTTGGGATCAGAAAAAGGCACGTTATTACGAATCGCAAAGCCCGTGTATTGATTAATGTCTGAAAACTGGTGGCTAGCATATTTTGGCATCTTTCTGTCCGACAGAACGACAGTGTATTCGGGTTGGCTTACTCGCTTAAAAGCGTCGATGCTATCGACTTCCTGAAAAGCAATCACATCCGCATTGAGTTTCTCAAAATAGCCTTTCAGGGCAGAAAAATCGTCATTGTTTCGCTTCCCTTCATAGACATTATGGTTTGGATTGACGGTGAGCCATTCCATATTCCAAGTGCTCATGGTTAATTTTTCAGCATGCGCAGTGAGTGGCATCACTAAGGAAATCACACTTACAAATAGAGCATAAAATAGGCGCATTTTTTCAATCCTTGTGTCGTGTCTTTTATCGAGATTTCGTCAGCGCTTAATCTATCAGGCTTCCTAAAAAATCAACAACGGATATCACAATTTTTGCGGTTTGCAGCATTTCTTACGAGTTTGAGATCTTGAGCTGTAAGTTTGAATCAATTCTGCTCGGTGGTCCAAATCCATTGATCTATATCAATACTCCAACTTGATGTCGGAGGTTAAATACGCCACAACATATAGTGTCAGTTGGATAATAAAAAGCCCTATATAGTGTGTTTGTGGATAAGTCTGTGAGTATGCTGGGGTAAGGAGAAATTTTGAAACCTATCGTGATCAAACGTGATGGCTCTAAAGCCCCGTTTAACAGGGATCGTATTCAATCTGCAGTTGAAAGTGCCGCAGATCATGTGGATAAAGAGTTGGCTATTTACGCTCTTAATGTAGCACTTGCTGTTGAACTGAAATTGAAAGATTACGAAGAAGTTCACATCGCCGAAATTCAGACGATGGTAGAGAACGAGCTAATGCAAGGTCCGTACAAAGCATTAGCTCGTTCATACATTGAATATCGCCATGACCGCGATATTTCTCGTGAAAAGCAAAGCGCGTTGACCAGAGAAATTGAAGGCTTAATTCAAGAAAGCAACGCCGATCTGCTAAACGAAAATGCCAACAAAGATGGCAAAGTGATTCCAACACAGCGTGACCTGTTAGCAGGTATCGTTGCTAAGCACTATGCGAAAACTCGCATCCTGCCTCGTGACATCGTTCAGGCTCATGAAGAAGGTGATATTCACTATCATGACCTTGACTACGCACCATTCTTCCCGATGTTTAACTGCATGCTGATCGACTTACAGGGCATGCTGACACACGGTTTTAAAATGGGTAATGCGGAAATTGATACACCAAAATCAATTTCGACTGCGACAGCGGTAACCGCTCAAATCATCGCTCAGGTTGCAAGCCATATCTACGGTGGTACTACAATCAACCGTATCGATGAAATTCTTGCGCCTTACGTGGCAGCAAGCTACGAGAAACATTTAGAAATCGCTAAAGAGTGGGATATTCACAGCCCTGAAGAGTTCGCTAAAGCACGTACTGAGAAAGAGTGTTATGACGCATTCCAGTCTCTCGAATACGAAGTAAACACTCTTCACACGGCGAATGGTCAAACACCATTTGTAACGTTTGGTTTTGGCTTAGGTACTTGTTGGGAATCGCGCTTAATTCAGAAGTCTATTTTGAAAAACCGTATAGCGGGCTTGGGTAAAAACCGCAAAACAGCGGTGTTCCCTAAACTGGTCTTCGCGATTAAAGACGGCTTGAACCACAAGAAAGCCGATCCAAACTACGACATCAAACAGCTTGCGCTGGAATGTGCGTCTAAACGTATGTATCCCGACATTCTGAACTACGACAAAGTAGTAGAGGTTACGGGATCATTTAAAACTCCAATGGGCTGCCGTAGCTTCCTGAATACATACGAAGAAAATGGTGAACTTGTTCATGAAGGTCGTAATAACCTTGGTGTAGTGAGCTTGAACCTGCCTCGTATTGCTTTGAAAGCGAATGGTGACTTAGATAAGTTCTACGAACTGTTGGACGGCAAATTGAAACTGGCTCGCCGTGCGCTTGAAACTCGTATCAGCCGTTTAGAGAAAGTGAAAGCTCGTGTTGCTCCAATTCTGTATATGGAAGGCGCGTGTGGTGTTCGTCTAAAAGCTAACGACTCCATTACTGAGATTTTCAAAAACGGTCGTGCATCCATCTCTCTTGGTTATATCGGTGTGCATGAAACGATTACTGCACTGTTTGGTGCGGACGAGCATGTGTATGACGATGCAACTCTACGTCAACACGCAATTGATATTATCCAACGCTTGCGTGAAGCCGTTGACCAATGGAAAGAAGAAACAGGTTATGCATTTAGTCTGTACGGTACACCTAGCGAAAACTTATGTAGCCGCTTCTGCCGTATCGATGCAAAAGAGTTTGGTGTTATTGAAGGTGTCACTGACAAAGGCTATTACACCAACAGCTTCCACTTGGATGTGCAAAAAACAGTAAACCCATACGATAAGATCGATTTTGAGATGCCTTACCCAGAAATTTCGAGCGGTGGCTTTATCTGTTACGGTGAGTTCCCGAACATGCAACGCAATATTGAAGCGTTAGAAAACGTCTGGGATTACAGCTACTCTCGAGTGCCTTATTACGGCACAAATACACCGATTGATGAGTGTTACGACTGTGGTTTTACTGGCGAATTTGAATGTACCAGCAAGGGCTTTGTATGTCCGAAGTGCGGCAACCATGATTCGTCTAAAGTATCAGTCACTCGTCGTGTATGCGGTTATTTGGGTAGCCCTGATGCTCGTCCGTTCAACTTCGGTAAACAAGAAGAAGTTAAACGTCGCGTTAAGCACCTTTAAACGAAATACGATTGAGCAATGAACTACCACCAATATCATCCTATTGATGTAGTCAACGGACCGGGGACACGCTGTACACTGTTTGTCTCCGGCTGTGAGCACAACTGTAAAGGTTGCTATAACCAGAGCACATGGTCTTTGCGCTCTGGTCATCCCTATACTCAAGATTTAGAAGATCGCATCATCGCGGACTTGAACGATACCCGCATACCTAAACGTGGTTTGTCGTTGTCCGGTGGTGATCCTCTGCATCCGCAAAACGTCTCTGCCATTCTTCATTTGGTGAAACGTGTTAAGCAAGAATGCAGCGGTAAAGATATCTGGCTCTGGACGGGTTATCTGCTCTCGGAACTGAGCGAAGCGCAAAAACAGGTATTGGAATACATTGATGTGCTGATAGATGGCAAATTTATCAAAGATCTTGCCGATCCGAGCCTAGATTGGCGAGGCAGCAGTAATCAAGTTATTCACTACCTCAAATCTTAAGCATAGTTTTAATGATTAGCTCCGGTTTAGGAGCTAATAACTTGCCAATAAACAAGTATCTTGAGCCGTTTCAGCGATAGTGTTACTTTGAAACTCATTACTTGAATTTCAAAAGGCTGTGACTTTCATGTTCTCTCATTTAACTGCTCCAACTCTTGACCCCATCATTTCTCTGTCGGCGGCTTTCCGCGAAGATCCTCGCGCTGAAAAAGTCGATTTAGGCATTGGTGTTTATAAAAATAGCTCAGGCGAAACGCCAATCATGCAAGCAATTTTGCAAGCTCAAGATATTGTGGCGAAAACACAGAAGTCAAAGTCGTACGTTGGCCTTGCAGGATGCGAAGAGTTCAACCAATGCATGGCGGATTTAGTGTTAGGTGATACACCAGTGCGTGATCGACTCTCCGTTATTCAGACTCCGGGTGCCAGTGGCGCATTACGTATGCTTGCTGATCTTATGCATTTTGCTCAGCCAGAAACAACGGTTTGGCTAACAGACCCTAGCTATGTCAACCACAAACCGATCATGGAAGCCGCAGGGCTTAAAGTGAAGTTTTACAGCTACTTTAGCCAAAAGACCAAAATGGTGAATGCTGATCGCATGCTTGCGGACTTGGCACATGCGGGGCCAAAAGATGTGGTTGTTGTGCATGGTTGTTGTCACAACCCAACAGGAGCCGATATTGATTTTGCGGCTTGGCAGGCGATAACGGAACTGGCACAGAAAAATGGTTTTATGCCTTTTGTAGACATTGCCTATCAAGGCTTTGGTGATGGCCTACAAGAAGATGCAAAAGGCATTCGCCATATGGCGGAGCGTGTAGAAGAGATGCTGATTACGACCTCATGTTCAAAAAACTTTGGCCTATATCGCGAACGTACTGGGGCTGCGATGGTGCTGGGAAAAAATGCGACAGAAGCAACCAATGCTAGAGGGAAACTGCTGACTTTAGCGCGCACCACCTACACTATGCCGCCTGACCACGGCGCAGCTTTAGTAAAAACAGTATTACAAAGCGATGCATTAACCATAACTTGGAAGAATGAGTTGGTTGAAATGCAACAACGTCTGTTAAGTCTTCGTAAAAGTTTATGTAACCAGTTGAGAAATCAACACAATACTTCACAATTTGATTTCATAGAAAGTCACAAAGGTATGTTTACTATGCTAGGCTTAACAGCAGAGCAAATGTTACGACTACGCGAAGACTTTGGTATCTATGGGGTTGCCGATAGTCGTATTAACATTGCTGGTTTAACAGAAAAAGACATCCCTTATGTGGCGGATGCGATAATGAAAGTTTTATAGATATTTTTCAGTTTGAGTAGGTGAACGAATGAAACAACAGTGGAAATTTTTAATTCCTTTGATGCTGAGTGGCGGTTTAATGGCTTGTTCTACAACGTCTAATGAAGGTGATGCAAAGGATCAAGCTGTTCAAGTTGAAGAACCTAAACAAGAGGTTTCTCAACCAGAAAGAGACCTTAGTAAATATGAAACCATAACCCCAAAGGTTGAGCCTATTGTTGAACCTAAGCCGGAAGTAAGACCTGAACAGCAACCAAAGCCGGATCCTAAGCCACCTATGGTGGCGGACGCTAAGAAAACAGCCGATGGTCGTTTGATTCTTGGAGAACAAGAATGGGTTTATATTACGGGCTTGAAAGAGAACTTCCGTGCGCGTATTGATACAGGTGCGACTACTTCTTCAGTAAGCGCTGTTGACGTTGTTCCATTCGAGCGTGATGGCAAAGACTGGGTAAAATTCAAGATTGCACACGATGATGTGATGAGCAAAGAGTTTGCTTTACCTGTAGAGCGTTGGGTTGATATTCGTCAGTCAAGCGCTGACGGTACACAACGTCGAGCTGTGGTTATGGCATGGATTCAAATCGGTGATTTGAAGGAAAATACCGAGTTCACTCTAACAGACAGAAGTCACCTGACTTTCCCTGTGTTGCTAGGTCGCAGCTTCTTTAAAGATGTTGCACTGGTGGATGTAAGCCGTAAGTACATCCAACCAAAGCATAAGTAAGCTTGAAATGGATAATCAAAAAGCCAGCAGAAGCTGGCTTTTTCTATTTTTACATCTTCCTACCAAGGCGTTTTTCAATTTGACGCTTTTCCCATTTTGGACCGAAGAGATTGAACACTTCGAAGGCATTTAAACCATGGTTCAAAATACCAATGCCCCAGCCTAAAGCTGGCCACCAAGCCCAAATATAGTCAGAACTGGTAAATAGGTTGATGGCGAAAAGTAGGCTGATCACCATAACGTATGTCATCAGGTGTGAGTAAAAACCCTTGATGGCTCTTACTTGGTCGATCACCGTTTGTTCTTCTTCAGTATACTTTGTGTCACTGGTCATTTCTGGCTCCTGCTGAAGTTCTTCGATACTGGTTTCAAAGACAGCAGCTAGGGATTTTAGTGACTCCAAACCAGGCTTTTGACCACGTTCAATTCTCTGAATAGTACGGATGCTTAAGCCACTAAGATCGGCCAATTGCTCCTGAGACCAACCATGTTTTAGTCTGAGTTTTCTAATAATCATTTAAAATTTCCTTCTACTGCTGTGAAACAGAGCTTACCAATTGTGTATCCAGCATATAACGTCATATAGACGACATAGTTATGACACTTCTATAAATTCAATAAGTTAGCGAATCAGGTTTTAAAGTTGAACAATCACAATATTGTGATGAATTTTGTGAAGGGTCGCTATAATCACAGCTCTCATCAAGCTGCCATGCTTCGATCCTAGACAAATTTCGACATTCTTCGCGATATTCAATCATATTAATCAGGTTAGATGTCATTAGTGAAAGGACTGTGCGTTGAGTTAGTTGGCTAGGGTAAGGGAAGCGTAGGGGAAAACAGTCACGTCATATAGTAGCCAAGTATGCCGAAGTTTGTGTTCTTTGGAATTTGTATCATTGGCCAAAATAAAAAAGCCAGTGAACAATGTCACTGGCAACAGCCTTCGGGGGGCAAAGACTTGGATACTTATAAGAAGCTAAGCTTAGAGCTTAGCTTCTAGTTTTCGCTTAACTTAAGAAGCAGTTACCGCAGATTTGTCAGTAGCACGAGCTTTGAAAAATGCGTAGCCAAAGCCAGTTACTGCTGTACCCGCTGCGATTGCTACTAGGTACATAAACACAGGAGTAATAGCACCAGGAATTGCTAGTACGAATAAACCGCCGTGTGGAGCCATCAGTTTTGCACCAAACAGCATTGATAGAGCGCCAGTTAACGCACCACCTGCCATACATGCTGGGATAACACGCATTGGGTCTTTCGCTGCAAACGGGATAGCACCTTCAGAGATGAAACATAGGCCAAGTACGAATGATGCTTTACCTGCTTCACGCTCGCTAGGTTCAAATTTGTTTTTAGCAAGGAAAGTCGCTAAACCCATACCTAGAGCCGGAACCATACCTGCTGCCATGATAGCTGCCATTGGTGCGTAAGTTTGTGAAGCCAACAGACCAACACCAAATGTGTAAGCCGCTTTGTTGACAGGACCACCAAGGTCGAAACACATCATTGCGCCAAGAATAATACCAAGTAGTACTGCGTTAGCTGAACCCATGTCGTTAAGGAACGTCGTCATCGCAGTCATGATGCCCGATACTGGTCCACCAACGATGTAGATCATAACCAAACCAGTTACTAAGCTAGCAATAAATGGAATGATAAGAATCGGTTTCAATGCTTCCATTGACTGAGGAAGAGAAACTTTATCAGCAATGAACTTCGCAGAGTAACCCGCGATGAAACCAGCAGCGATACCACCTAGGAAACCTGCGCCAGTAGAGCTTGCTAACATGCCGCCAATCAAGCCCGGTGCAAGTCCAGGACGGTCAGCAATTGAAAACGCGATGAAACCAGCAAGTACAGGGATCATAAGTGCAAATGCTGAACCACCACCGATAGTCATCAATGCCGCTGCTAGAGTACCTTCTTCTTTAAACGCTTCGATACCGAATACGAAAGACAGTGCGATGATCAAACCACCTGCTACTACCACTGGTAGCATGTGAGAAACACCTGTCATTAAGTGTTTGTACACACCTTTCTTCTCACCAGTGCTTTCAGCACTTTTTGAAGCTTCAGCTTGGGTGTAAACCGTTGCTTTTTCGAATGCGTTGTTGATCTCTTGTTCTGTTTTCTTCAGAGCAAGACCCGTACTGGTTTTGTAAAGTTTTTTGCCGTTGAAGCGGTCTAGTGGAACGTCGATGTCTGCAGCAATGATAACAAGATCAGCTTCAGCAATCTCTTGAGCAGTCAGTTGGTTTTTCGCACCAACAGAGCCGCGTGTTTCTACTTTGACTTTGTGGCCAAGACGAGAACCCGTCTCTTCCAACGCTTCAGCAGCCATGAAAGTGTGTGCAACACCAGTAGGGCATGCAGTGATAGCAACAATCTTCTTCGCGATTGCTGCAGGAGCCGCAGGTGCTTGGTAAGTTGTTGCAGCGCTTGCGCTAAGCTCAGACGCTTGCTCAACCGCTGTTTTTAAGTAAGCCGTTGGGTTACTTGTGCATGCAGAGATATCACTTTGGTAGACTTTTTTACCAACAAAGCGAGTAGTATCAACAGGTGTATTGGCTGCGATAATAACGACTTCAGCGTTGTTGATGTCTGAATCGGTAAGCTTGTAGCCTTCAATCACAGAAGAGTGACATTCCACAACGGAAGTCCAGTTTAGTGATTTTGCGGCTTGTTCAAGCAGTCCTGCAGCAATAATGCTGTTTGCAACGCCGCTAGGGCATGCAGTGATAATAGCAATATTCATAGTACGACCTTCTGTCCTTATTTGTTAGATACTTCAAAAGTACCAACTGGTTGTAATTGGATTTCTTTTTGTAGGGTGATTAGTTGAGTTTCTGAAGTCACACCCACACCTACCTGCGTAACTGCAAGGGCAGATAATGCTGTAGCGAATGTGATTAAAGATTCTTTGTCCATATTTTGCATATGACCCCAGCAAAGACCGGCAACGAGAGTGTCACCTGCACCAACAGTGCTGACAACGCTCATACGTGGTGGTTTTGCATGAAGCCATTGGCCTTGGTTTAGCCACATGGTTCCGTTGGCTCCCATTGAGACAACAATGTTTTCAATACCTTTTTCTGCAAGTTCAGCCGCCGCTGTGCGGCACTCTTCAGGAGTAACCAACTCACGACCAACAAACTGAGACAGCTCTTCATCGTTTGGCTTAATCAGCCAAGGGTGAGCGTTCAAGCCTGCTGCCAAAGCATCACGACTGCTATCGAACAGAACGCGTTTGCCTAGTGAGTGCAGTTTTTCAATCCAAGAAGCACATAAGCTTGGAGAAACACCGGTAGGCAGACTGCCTGCAAGAACAAAATAATCATGGTCTTGCGCAAGGCGAAGTAGAGTCGCTTCGAAAGCCGCGATATCTTCGTTGGTTACGTTGATGCCTGGGAAGTTGATGTCGCTGACTTCACCGCTCGCTTCAACGAGTTTAACGTTGATACGAGTTGAGCCCTGAATGCGGATGAATTCGTCATGCGCACCCATCTCTTCAAACAGCTGGCAGAACATCTCTTGATTGTCTTTGCCTAGAAAGCCAGTCACAGTAACGTCTGCACCAAGGTCACTCAGCACTTTCGCTACGTTCACCCCTTTACCTGCCGCGTGCAGTGAACCTTGCTTAACAAGGCTCACAGTGCCCACGTTGAGCGTGTCCAAGCTACCAGTAAGATCCAGCGCTGGGTTTAGGGTGATGGTGACGACTTTCGTTGTCATGGCGTTATTTTGCATAAGTCGCCCCTTAACCTTCACCTAGGCCAGCGTTGATAGCAGCACCGATAGACTCCAGCGCTTTAGCTGCATCTGGACCTTCAGCAGTGAACTGAAGTTGGTGACCGTGTTTAACACCCAGAGCAATCACTTTCATTAAGCTCTTAGCATTAACAACTTTGCCGTCACCGTCTAAGTTAGACACTTTGATTGCAGATTCGAATTTCTTCGCTTCAGCAACCAGCATCGCGCCCGGACGAGCATGAAGACCGTGTGAGTTCTTAATCTTAAATACAGCAACATTATCGCCAGTCGCTTCTGTTACCTTTTCTTCTTCCGCTTCGTTGCTGAAAAGAGCCAGTAGTTGCTCAGAGTTTGCTTTCAAGAACACGTCTTGTTCGCCAGCAAAGACTTTTTGCGACAGTGTGTTCAGCATATTTTCATGTGCGCTATTGCATGCAGCGAACGCGACAAGTGCTTTAACTGGTAAACCGTCACATTCACAAAGATTAGCAGTAGAAACGAAAGACATACCTGTGCGTTTTACCGTTTTGTCACTGCTCACAACCCATAGACCTTTACCAAGGTGAGTTGGTTTCTTAGTCACTAGGTCAGCAACGAACTCAGAGTCTGCACAGCCGCTATTCTTTAACAAACCGCCAGCCACAGCGCTCATTTGCACCATGTCACTTGCAGGGAAAAGAAGTTGAATCAGTGAAGCGTCGAAATCGGCTTCGAACTGAACTTCACCATTTAGCAGAGCAATGATGTCATTTGCAGATTTTGCATTTTTCAGTTTTTCTTCCACGCCGTCAGCAGAAAGCACTTTGGTTAACTGTTTTAAGATACCTAAGTGTTCATCTGACTTCGCAGCGATACCGATAGCAACATAAACCGTATTGTCGTCGCCCCAGTTCACACCGTTAGGGAAGTGGTGAACAGCAACACCGGTTTGTTTCACTAAATCGCGTGTGTCGGTTGTGCCGTGAGGAATCGCAATACCGTTACCCAGGAACGTAGAGTTCTGAGCTTCACGGTTTAACATGCCTTCAACGTAGCCATTGTCGACTAAACCTTTCTGGGTGAGGTCGGCAGCGATAGCGCGAATTGCGTCCAACTTGTTAGCGTGAGCTTGACTAAGTTGGATATTTTGAGTGGTTAATTGCAGCATTGTTTGCCCCTTCTTCTGTCGTAGTTAGACAGGATGATTTTTTAATTCTTTTTTATTGTAGTAACTTTTGCTTAATCTTGGCTGAAACGATTCAGCATTTGGTCCAAAAAAATTCAGCAAAGTTGCCAAGATACTTTCTTTACAATCGGGTGGTGCATCTACCGATTGTTGAGAATTTTACCGTAAACATTGACACCGTTATCAATTCCCAACTTTGCTGAATCCTTTCAGCTTTTATACTGAATCGATTCAGCGTATAATTCAACACCAATGAGGATCGAAAAATTGTTTCTATGATCCGCCGCACATAAATAGAGCAGTTGATATGACACTAGATGAAATCGCAAAATTAGCTGGAGTTTCGAAAACGACTGCAAGCTATGTGATCAATGGAAAAGCCCAGAAGTACCGCATTAGTGAAAAGACACAGCAAAAAGTGATGGCTGTGGTTAATGAATACAATTACCGCCCTGACCACGCGGCATCCTCTTTGCGAGCGGGTAACAGCCGTTCATTCGGTTTGATTATTCCGGATCTAGAGAACACCAGTTACGCTCGACTTGCAAAATTGATTGAGCAAAACTCTCGACAAGCGGGCTACCAGATTTTGATAGCTTGTTCTGATGATGATCCTGAAACTGAAATTAGTGCAGCAGAAGCGTTGGTATCAAGACGAATAGATGCTCTTTTTGTAGCAAGTTCAATTCCAAACGCCAGTGACTACTACTTAAAAATGCAAAACATGGGTACGCCAGTTATTGCGATTGACCGTCCGTTGGATGACGAATACTTCGCCTGTGTGATCAGTGAAGATTACGGTGCCGCTTACGACTTAACATCTTCGCTTTTGACAGACAATGTAAAAACTGTCGGTTTAATTGGTGCGTTACCCGAGCTGAACATTTCTCAGGAGCGTCAGCTTGGTTTTGAGTCTGCAGTTAAATCAAACCAGCGTGAATTTATGCTGGGTTATGGCGAGCACTTTAACCGTGAAGAAGGGCGCAGAGTGTTTGAACAATGGGTAAAGAAAGAGCGCTTGCCTGATGCGATAGTGACGACGTCTTATACTCTGCTGGAAGGCATATTAGATGTGTTGATGGAGCATCCTGACTTGCTGAAAAAAATTCGTTTAGCAACGTTTGGTGACAACCGCTTATTGGACTTTCTTCCAGTGAAAATCAATTCATTACCGCAGCAGTTTGAAGTGATTGCCGACAGCGCGTTGGCGCTTGCGCTAAATGCTTCAGCAAAACGCTATCAATCCGGTGTTGAGTTGGTTCCACGTCGTTTGAAAGTCAGAGCGTAAGATAA
The DNA here is from genome assembly GCF_021726015.1 of Vibrio sp. A1-b2. NCBI lineage: Bacteria > Pseudomonadati > Pseudomonadota > Gammaproteobacteria > Vibrionales > Vibrionaceae > Vibrio > Vibrio sp. A1-b2. The sequence goes on along the minus strand of NZ_JAKKCI010000003.1, from coordinate 130,225 downwards.
GCGCTCAAATAAATCTCGATCCTGATTGCCCTTTGATTTCGTTGATGAAATACAAAGGGTAATCATTCCTGCATCATCACTCACTCTTTGCCTTTTCAGCGTCGCATTTGCTCGTAAAACGGGTATCATATTCGGCAACTATTTTAAAAAAGTGTTCGTTGCACAGGAAAGGCATGAAGTTTCTTCACACCTCAGATTGGCACTTAGGCCGTCAGTTTCATAATGTGTCGCTACTTGAAGATCAAAGACACGTATTATCTCAAATCGTTGATTACATAAAACACAACTCGGTTGATGCTTTAGTGCTCGCCGGTGATGTATATGATCGCTCCGTTCCTCCAACACATGCAATTGAGTTGCTGGATGACGTCGTCACCAAGATTTGTGGAGAGCTTGGCGTTCCTATGCTTGTCATACCGGGCAACCATGACGGAGCAAAGCGATTAGGCTTTGCGGCGAAACAGATGAAGCAATCCGGTTTGCACATCATTGCAGACTTCGAACATATGCTTGAGCCAGTCGTTCTTACTAGTGAACAAGCCGGTGAAGTCGCTTTTTACGGTATGCCTTATAACGATCCTGAGCTGGTACGTCACTACTATCAAACTGCGGTTAGCACTCATGACGAAGCGCATCAGCATCTTTGCGGATTAATTGCCGAGCAGTTTAAACCTTCTCAGAAGAACGTATTGATCAGCCACTGTTTTGTTGATGGCGCTATTGAGTCTGAATCAGAGCGTCCGTTATCCATCGGTGGTTCTGACAGAGTCAGCCACGAACACTTTTTAGCCTTTGATTATGTGGCTCTTGGTCATTTGCATCAGCCGCAAATGAAAGGCACTGATTATATTCGTTATTCCGGTTCACTGATGAAGTACAGCTTCAGTGAGCAGCACCACAAGAAAGCGATGACTTTGGTTGAGCTTAATAAAGAAGGTTTTGTCTCTGCCAGCCAAATTCCACTCAATGCGCCTCACAACATGCGAATTGTTGAAGGCGAGTTAAACCAGATTTTAGAACAAGGCCGAACGGACCCCAATAGCCATGATTACCTGCTGGTGCGTCTGCAAGACAAGCATGCCATTCTCGACCCAATGGAAAAGCTGCGTAAGGTCTACCCAAATGTATTGCACCTTGAAAAGCCGGGTATGTTGATTGGTGTCGATCAGGAAATGGGCAAAGCTCGTCTCGCTCGCGGAGAAATGGAGATGTTTAAAGACTTCTTCTTAGAAGCCAAGCAGGAAGCATTAACAGAAGCTCAAGAGCAAGCTGTTAGCGCTGTTATCCAGTCATTGAAGCAAGGGGAATAGAATGCGTCCATTAAGATTATCGATTCAAGCATTTGGTCCTTTTGCTGGCAAAGAGGTGGTGGATTTCACTAGCCTTGGTGCATCTCCGCTGTTTCTGATAAATGGTCCTACAGGGGCAGGCAAAAGCTCAATCTTAGATGCGATCTGTTTTGCGCTTTATGGTGAAACCACTGGCAGCGAACGCACCGGCGATCAGATGCGCTGTGATTATGCAGACGCCGAACTTGTAACGGAAATTGAGTTTGAGTTTGAACTTGCAGGCCGAGTGTACCTTGTGACTCGTAGCCCAGATCAGGAAACACCGAAAAAGCGGGGCGAGGGCACAACTAAGAAAGCTCACTCCGCTACTTTGGTGGAAATCGTAGACGGCGAACATAAGCTACTGGCAAACCGTCCGAATCCCGTTGCAAAAGCGATGGTGGATTTAATTGGTCTAGATGTGAAGCAGTTCCGTCAGGTGATGGTGATTCCACAAGGTAAGTTTCGTGAGCTTTTAGTCGCTAACTCAAAAGAGCGTGAACAAATCTTTGGTCAGTTATTTCAAACACAAATTTATACCCAGATAGAGCGCGCTCTGTTTGAAAAAGCAGCGGGAATTCGCAAAGAAAAAGATGAGTTCGATAACCAGATCAAAGGTGCGTTGAATGTAGTGTCTGTGGCTTCGGAAGAAGAGTTGAAAGAAGAACAGGAAAAACTTCAACCTGAACTAAAGCAAAGCGAACAGAGCTATCAATCACTGCAACAGCAACTGGATGAAGCGAAGAAACAACGCAACTCAGCTCAGGAGCTGAAACAGAAATTTGTACAAAAGGCTGAGATTGAGAAAGCGGTAACCGAGCATCAATCTGAATTGCCGAACATTGAACAACTGCGCCAGAAAAGAGCCAAAGCAAGGCAAGCGCAGGCGCTCGATCTGCCATTTAATCAATGGATTAGTGCAACGAAGCAATTTGAGCAAGTATCAAAAAGCGTTTTAGATAAGCAGCTACAAGCGTCTAAAATTAAGATCCAATCTGAACAAAACGAAGCTGCTTTGCAGCAAGCGGTTAAGAACTCTAAACAGATTGAAAAATTGGAACAGCAGCGGTATCAACTTGAAGAGATAGGTAAAAAATACCGCATACTTGATGACAAACAAAAAGCGCTTGAGACGGCTAAGCAAGCCTTCACCAAAGCGAAAGTGGAAGAAGAGTCGTTTGAAAAGCAGCTAAAAGAGCTGGATACAGAAATTCAAAGCAAGCGAGCTGAATACGAACAAACTACTCATGCAGTATCGAGTCTAGATGCCAAGCGCTTGTCGCTAGCTAATGTGGTGGAACAGATCAAAGTTCGTCAAAGCAGCGAGCAGCTAATTGAACAACAAAGCAAACTTAAGCAAGCCGTGGCTCAGTCGGAAAAAAGATATGCCGAAGCGCAAGCCGCCACCGCTAATGCTAAGAAAGACGCTGACAGACTGGAAATGATTTGGCACACCAACCAAGCTGCTGAATTGGCGAAGTCGTTAAGCGAGGGTGATGCTTGTCCTGTCTGTGGCAGTTTGGAACATCCTCAGTTAGCAAGTTTTACCGGTGACGTGGTTACGCGTGCGGAAGTGAAAGTTGCCCGAGATGCGCAGCAGTTGTGCGCGTCAAACGAGTTAGAAGCGCTGAAAAATCATCAGTCTGCGGTATCAAATCTTGGTCAAATTGAACGTGAACTGAACCAGCTGTTAGCCAAAATTGCAGAGCAGTCGATAGCCGAACTCGCGGTGCTTGGGCAAAGCAAAGAAACGTTAGAGAAAGAGATTCAAACTCTGGCATCAATGCAGCCTCAAGCATTGAAAGCTCAGTTGGAAGCTCTGGAAGGTCGTCATTTACAAACCAAGGCTAATCTCGAAAAGTCTATTGCAGGTACAGCGGACAGCAAGCATGCAATGACGGTTTTAGAAACGGAAGTGGCTTCACTATTCGAAGGTGTTTCATCTGGTTTCGATAATGTCGAGCAGGTAAGAGCCCAATATGTCGCGGTTAAAAAGCAGATCGAAGAGCTGCAAAAAGCAGAGCAGCAGATGCAGCAACAGTTTGCTGAAACGCAGAAGCAGCTTTCAGCAATTGAATCATCATTAAATGATGCTCTGGCGCTACAGAAACAGTGGTCTGATGAAAAGCAGAGTACAGAAAAAGCTTGGTTAGAAGCGCTGTCTGCAAGCTCGTTTGAAAATCAAGACGCCTATTTAAGCGCCAAACTGGTAGAAGCGGCGATAGCCGAACTGGAATCGTCAATTCGCCAATACGAAGATAAAGGGGCATCACTGAAAACTCAGCTTGAATCGATTAATGGTGAGTTGAAAGACAAACAGCAACCTGAGTTAGAGCCTTTAGAACAAGCCTTGACGGCAAAACAGCAACAAGTCGAACAAGCGTTGCAAAGCTATACGCAACTTCGCTCGAGGATGGATAGCCTTAATCAGGTTCAACAGAAACTCAGCGCGCTTTATGCGAAGAATGAAGAGTTAGAAAAAGCCTATCAGGTGTTTGGCACATTAAGTGATATTGCAAACGGAAGAACGGGAGCGAAAGTCAGCTTGCATCGTTTTGTGCTTGGCGTGCTGCTGGATGATGTCTTAATTCAGGCTTCTCAGCGTTTGCAATTGATGAGCAAAGGCCGTTATCTGCTGAAACGTAAAGAAGAGCGTGCAAAAGGTAACACTGGCTCAGGCTTGGATTTGATGGTTGAAGACGGCTACACAGGGAAATGGCGTGATGTCGCGACCCTTTCCGGTGGTGAATCGTTTATGGCTGCGCTTTCGCTGGCGCTTGGTTTGTCGGATGTGGTGCAGTCGTACAGCGGTGGTATCCGTCTCGATACTCTGTTTATTGATGAAGGTTTTGGTAGCTTAGATCCAGAGTCACTCGATTTGGCAATTCAAACCTTAATTGATTTACAGCAGGGGGGCAGAACGATTGGCATTATTTCACACGTCAGTGAGCTCAAAGAACAGATTTCGCTAAGGCTGGATGTTGAAGCTGCGAGAACGGGCAGTTCAATTAAACTGGTTGCTTAACAATCTGAAAATTCGCCTTAAAGCGGGCGGTTTGATAAACGGCTCGCTTTCTTGTTGCGTTTAAAATCCCACAAAGTCATTCGATAGTTCCCTATCTTTCTCGAATTGCAAGTTTAGATCTTTCATTACTTGTAACTAGTTAAAATTGACTATTCTTAATGAGTAACCACATCCTTAAGTAGGCAGCGATGACTCCACTAAATGATAGAAAATTGCTGAATATTATCCGATATGCACCAGCAGTGTTCATCACACTATTTGCTGTCGTGGTTAACGTTATTCTGATCCAAAGCAATCGGGTGGAATCGGAAGAGAAGATAGAATTCATTCGCGAAAACCTTATCGAACAACAAAAACAGGCTGTTCAAGAACAAATTCAGCAAGTCTCCAATCAAATCGAAAGACAAAAGAGCCTCACCGTTAAAACCCTAGAAGATCAGTTGCGAAGCCGTGTGTATGAAGCGCACAACATAGCAACCAATATTTATCAGCAGCATAGAGAGAAACCGAAAGAAGATGTTGTCCGTATGATAAGAGAAGCTCTCCGCCCCATTCGCTTCAACTCTGGGCGTGGCTACTTCTTTATTTTCGATCGTGAAGGCATGAATGTCTTGCACAGTTATATCCCACAGTTAGAAGGGCAGTCTGTCTGGGAAACCAAAGATGTTAAAGGGACCTTGATTGTTCAGGAGCACATTGACAAAGTGAACAACTCAGGTGGTGAAGCTTTTTATCGCTGGTGGTACAGCAAGCCAGATGAAGCTCCTGATAAACATTTCGAAAAAATAGGCTTTGGTAAGTATTTTGAGCCATATGGCTGGTATATCGGGACGGGGGAGTACATTGTTGATGTACAAGCAGATATACAAGAACAAGTTATAGATTGGTTGAGTGATTACCGATATGGCAACAACGATTATGTCTTTGCGATTGATAACCAAGGGATAATTCTCTCACACCCTGAAGCGGCAATGGTTAACACTGCCGTTTCTGACGAGCTCGGCGTTCAGATAGATGAGATTCGCGCTAAAGATACAGATCGTTCCGGCTTTACTCACTACATGGCCAAATATATGCCCGGTGCGCTTAACGGTGGAGAAAAAATCAGCTATCTCAAAATGATTGATGGGTGGGACTGGACAATCGGCACTGGCTTTTATGTGCAGCGTTTTGAAGCTTATCTGGCCGAAAATATTCGTGCTCTAGAGGCCAGTAACAATGACGAATTAAAACGCATCTTGTATGCAAGTTTGATTTCCACGCTAATTATCATTGCGCTTTCACTGAAACTTGGGCGAGTGATTGGTGATCGTTTTAATCGTTTTCAGGAGCGTATAGCTAAAGATTTCAATGAGCTCAACCAAGTCAAAGATAAGCTTAAATATCTGGCGGAGCATGACTCTTTAACAGACTTACCCAATCGACTTCTTCTCAACGGCATTATCCACACTGGGATTGATTACGCTCATCACAACCAGTGTTGCGGGGCTGTAATGTTGCTGGATGTGGATGATTTTAAGAAGATTAATGATCTTCACGGGCACTCTTCAGGGGATAAACTTCTGAAGACCATCAGCCGAAAATTTGAAAGCATTCTTGGCCCTCACGATACCGTGTCACGTTTTGGTGGCGATGAGTTTATTTTCTGTTTCCCGGATCTGACGGATGACTTGGCTGCCCAAGAGAAAGTGTTGCTGATACAAAAAGTGTTTGAAGATAAGTTCATCATTGACGGCAAAGTATTGACTACCAATTGTAGTATCGGTGTGGCGATGTTCCCGCGTGATGACACCGAACCAGAAGCCTTGATTCGTAAGGCTGATGTCGTTTTGTATAAATCAAAAGCGCAGCGTAAAGGTAGCGCCATGTTTTATAACTCTGACATCAATGAAGAAATACAGCTTGATTACATGATAGAGGAAGAGCTGCGAAAAGCCCTCAAAGGCGATGAGTTCAAAGTGCTTTATCAGCCACAAGTTAACGTAGAGAGTGGCAAGATCATGGGGGTTGAAGCGCTGGCGCGTTGGAACAGTGCTCGACTAGGCCCAATATCGCCAGTGAAATTTATTGCATTGGCAGAAGACATTGGGGTGATACATGAGCTTGGTAGTTTTGTCTTCCGTAAAGCTTGTGAAGATATTCTCTCGATCAGCCCTAATGGAGCCGAGGCTATGTGCGTTTCAATCAACATATCGCCCAAACAACTGATGGAACCAATCTTTCCTGAAACCTTGGTTGGAATTACTCATGAAGTGGGAATTGATATCTCTCGCGTGACTCTGGAAATCACAGAGAACGTTTTATTGGAGGATTTAGATACGGTTGCCGAACGTCTCAATAGCATGAAGAGCTTTGGTTTTGGACTCTCGTTAGACGACTTCGGTACTGGATATTCTTCAATGAGCTATCTCAATACGTTGCCGATTACAGAAATTAAAATCGACCGCTCTTTTATTGAGAAGTTGTTAATCAGTGAGCAGACCAAGACTTTGGTAAAAGCCATTATTGCCATCGGTGAATCGTGTCAAATGACCGTTGTTGCTGAAGGAGTGGAGACGATGGAACAGTACAATGAACTGGCTGAATATGGTTGTGATGTCGTACAGGGCTACTATTTCGCACCGCCTTTGACAATAGAATCCATCGGTGAACTTTTGTGTTCTAAGCTTCAGTCGGGTTCAGAGTCGATCTAGTCTTAGGCATAGAATTCACAGTGGAAGTTCTCTAAAATAGCACCTTACTCTTTACCTTCGTACATATTGTCATGCTTAAAATATCAAACACTGTAGAACTGGCGGACTGGGAAATCGAGTTGTCAGCCATTCGGGCTATGGGCAGTGGCGGGCAGAATGTAAATAAAGTATCGAGTGCGATTCATCTGCGATTTGATGTTCAACGCTCTACCTTACCTCAAGTCTATAAAGAGAAATTACTTGCGCTTTCAGACAGCAGAATCACCAAAGAAGGGGTGATCATCATTAAAGCGCAGACATTCCGAACCCAAGAACAAAATCGAGAAGATGCGCTGAATCGTCTGAGAGAGATGATTGTCGCTGCCATGGTGGTAGTGAAAAAGCGCCGGCCAACCAAGCCTACAAAAGCATCGCAACACCGCCGTGTTGAGGCTAAGAAGCGAAATGGCACGAACAAATCTTTACGTGGGAAAGTCGTCTATTAAGCTTTTGAAGTTTCACGATTAACTGTTCTTTTCATCATGTGATCTCAGTGACACCTTTTTTCTGCATAAAGGCTATGCTCTCAACAGTCATATTGGCATGAGGGCAGAGTGATGAAATACCGACATATTTTGGTCGCGTTAGAGCTGACCGAAGAGAACAAAGTTTTGATCAATAAAGCGATCGCAATGGCGAACACTTTTAACGCGGATGTCTCATTCATCCATGTTGATGGTGCGGTTGGTGAGGTTTATAGCCAGTTAATTGATATTCAGCAGGACCCAACACAAAAGCCGCTCAATCAGCATGCCAATGATCTTCTCCATAAGTTCCAGAATTACACCAAAGAACAGTTTCCTGATTTTCCGATCAAACATTTCTGGGTTGGGACGGGCAGTTTGGGGAGCAAACTTAAAAAAGTTATTGAGCAGCATGAATACGACCTGCTTATCTGCGGGCATCATCATGACTTCTGGAGCAATATGGTTTCCTACTCTCGAGATCTGATTAACAAGTCACCGATTGATATTTTGGTTGTGCCCATGGAATCCTAACGGTTTAAGCTAGCCTTAACTTAAGTAGTAAGTTGAGAACGGAAAGATCGGATTGAAGATAAAGGATATGGAATAAAAAAAAGAGTGTGGCTTTTTGGGCCACACTCTTTTTTATTGAGTTCGAGATTATGCCGATTGAGTTGGTTTACTATTGTTTTGATTACGGTCTTGGTTTGAACCGCGATTCGGCTTTCTGTTTCCGCTTGGTTTGCCGTTTGCACTTGGCTTACCGCTTGTAGCAGGTTTGCCATTTGAGCTAGGTTTACCATTTCTGTTTGGTTTACCGCTGCCACTCGGTTTGTTGGCATTTGGCTTGTTATCCGAACTTGGTTTGTCCCCAAATCTCTTGCTGCGATGTTTGTTCTCGCCATTTGCTTTTGGCTGAGCATTTTGATTGCCATCACGATGACCTTCGCCACTTGGTTTAGGGCGCTTAGGCTTAGATGTGCTTTTAGCCGCAGGTTTGTCATCTTTGGAAGCCCCTCGAGCCGATTGGTTACCTTCTGCGTTATGCATTTTAGGCTGTTTCGGTTTTTTAGGCTTCTTCGCTTTAATAGGACGAGTATCTAAAATAGACTCAGGAACTTTGTTGCTTGGTGCAAATCCTTGCAGTTCGATACGTGGAAGCACTTGTTGAATAAGACGCTCAATAGCAAAAAGTTCAGGTGCTTCAATTGCTGAAACCAAAGTAATCGCTTTACCCACTTCACCAGCACGACCTGTACGACCAATACGGTGCACATAATCTTCAGCAACTTTAGGCAGTTCAAAGTTCACCACTTGCGGTAGCTGAGGGATATCAATACCACGAGCGGCAATATCTGTTGCAACGAGTACGCGAACTTCGCCAGATTTAAAATCGGCCAACGCTTTGGTTCGAGCGCCTTGGCTCTTGTTGCCATGAATCGGTGCTGAGCTGATACCTTCCTCATTCAGAAACGCTGAAAGCTTGTTTGCACCGTGTTTAGTTTTGGTGAAAACCAACACTTGCTGCCAGTTACCATCTTTGATCAGCTTCACCAGCATCGGTGCTTTCTTTTTCACATCCGCTGGATAAATGCATTGCTCTACAGTTCTTGCTGTTGAGTTCGCTGGGCTTACTGATATCTCAACTGGGTTGTTGACCATCGTTTTGGCTAAGGCACGAATTTCGTCAGAAAACGTTGCTGAGAACAGCAGGTTCTGGCGTTTCTTCGGTAACAAATCAAGGATCTTACGGATGTCACGAATGAAGCCCATATCGAGCATGCGGTCTGCTTCATCAAGAACCAGAACTTCCAGTTGGTCAAACTTAACGGCATTTTGGTTGTATAGATCCAACAGACGTCCCGGTGTGGCTACCAGCACGTCCGCGCCTTTACGTAAACGCAGCATTTGCGGGTTAATCTTCACACCACCAAAAACTACAGCACTTGTCAGAGGTAGGTGACTGCCATAGGTGTTGACGTTGTCTTCAACCTGAGCGGCAAGCTCACGGGTTGGAGTGAGGACCAGAGCACGAACCTGATTGCCACGAACTTTTGGACCGCGTGATAGAAGCTCTAAAATAGGCAGAGTAAAGCCAGCAGTTTTACCTGTACCAGTCTGTGCCGCTGCCATTACATCTTTTCCTTCTAATACAGCTGGAATCGCCTGTATCTGAATCGGTGAAGGAGTGGTATATCCTTTTTCTTCAATAGCTTTAAGGATTGGAGCAGATAGACCTAACGAGGTAAAACCCATATTTAATTCTCAATATTGTACTTAATTAATACTCACCACAGATAAATGATTATTGATGGCGAAAAGTGCGACATTCTGAGGCTTTCGCCCCATAGTAGCAACAGATAATTTCTTTTCGGCGCTTTTGATTGATGGATTGAAGTTGCGTTTTGCAAGGGAATTATAATTTAAGCCTATTGATATAGTGCTAAACTATTAGCTCTCAAATGTTAGGCGCACTACAAGTACTGAAGTTGATGGACGAATATCTAAAGCGAATTAATCAGCTAGAACAGCAGGTTGAAAAACTGACACGTGATAACCAGCGCTTGGAAGAAAAGCTTAATGTCGCACTCGATGGCAACGGTTTGTGTTTGTGGGAGAATCATTTACCTACTGGCAAACTCACCATATTTAATATGGAGTGGGGCAAAATGCTGGGCTTTCAGCCTCATGAGCTGGAAGCGACCGTTGAGATCTGGAAAAGCCGGCTTCATCCCGATGATTATGATTTGGCAGTGGGTGCATTCGAAGATCACATCAATGGCAAAGTAGACACTTATCAGGTGATTCATCGCATGATCCACAATGACGGCAGTACGAGTTGGGTATCTGATCGGGGCCGGATTGTCGAATACGATCAAGATGGTAAACCGCTACGAATGATGGGTACTCACATCGATATCACTAAAGAAAAGCGATATGAACTCGAACTGTCGAGATTAGCAACGTTAGATCCACTTACTAATTTGCTTAACCGCAAGGTGTTGGTTGAAAAATGCGATGAAATTTGTCGTGGCTTATTGGACCAACCCGCCTCTCTTATATTTATCGACCTTGATAACTTCAAAACCGTGAATGATCACTCAGGTCATAAAGCGGGTGACTCAGTGTTGATAAAGGTTGCGGAGTGGCTCAATCAGTACGCCCCGAGCGAGTCGATTATTGCGCGCTTAGGCGGTGACGAATTTGTCGTGCTGTGCGTGGACCATCCGAGAGAAGTGATCAGCCGTTATATCGATCAGTTGCTGACGAATGTCAGTGAACCGATGAAAGTGGATAACGGGTCGGCTCAGATCGGTTTTAGTATTGGCGTGTGTGAGTTCACCACTTCCAATTACACGTTCGAAGAGCTGTATGAACTCGCAGATAAGGCAATGTACCAAGTAAAACACAGCGGAAAAAATGGCGTGGCGTACATCAAAGCCGAGGAAAATTAGCCGCTACTATTCTTGTTTGGGAAAAACTCTGGCCAGTACATTCTGATATAACCAGCGGAAACCCACACCACCAATACGGTTGCAATGGTGAGTTCAAGAAATCCGAAATTGTGTAGCCAGTGCCAGTGTGGAAAATCTGACTCAAAAAAGGTGGTCAATCTGTGCATTGCGATAGCACTGATCACGGATGGGAAAGTGACGGCCGCGATCGAAGGCTGAAACTTCAACCGCAACAATCGTAAATAGCACAGGTAGATCAGCAGCGTCATGGTGATGGCAATACCCGCCAACGCTCCGGTTAGTATCGGGTCTGGGTCAGGGAAATTGACCAGATAGGAGGCGAGAGTTAAGTTAATCGGTGCCGCCATAATAGCCAACGTTGGTCTTGCCCTGCGTGGCAACGAACCAAAGAACACCAAGCGATACAAAACCACAGGCAACATAATAAAGTAGATAGCGACACATACCTGTACGAGTGTTTCTGAAAACAAGTTGTGTCCAAACTGCGTTCCCGCCAACGAGCTACTGATCATTCCCACCGGATATAAGAACCAGCTAGGCACGATGTTCGACATCTTGAAATTCATGAGCTGAAAGCCGAAGAACAATATCATCATGGTAAAATGCAGCATGAGCGCTAAGGCCCATAGTGGGTAGGCAATCAGTGGCGAGATAACAACTAGGTAATCGCACAGAATTAACAGTGCCATGCTCATCGGTGCCATTAGGCTACCAGAGAGAGGGTGTTTAATATCAGCGATAAAGGTTTTGTAGCTGGTTAGATACCTTGCTAACACAGGCAACAGCAGTATTGCGCCCATCGTAACCAGATAAGGGCGTACAGCAAGGCCGAACGTTGGCAGATACAGCGCCCACGCTTGACCTAAGCCAATCATGCCTAATGCAAGGGCTGCTTGAGAAGGGGGAACAGCTTGTACTTGAAGAAACCTTTTCCAGTTCAACGAAAACTCCGCATTCCATCGCCATACAGTGGTGTTATGCAGTTTTGGTGTCTGAGATTAAGGCAACACCGCTACCACTCGCTTTAGGGTGGCGATATTAACAAGTTTCGTCACTTTCTGTACGACAATAATGTGTGCGATTGTCACAAAATACGCAGCAAATTCATAACATTTAGGCGGAAGACTAAATATTAATCCTCTTTTTATTCCTGTTGTGGCAGATCTTGCTGACGCAGTTTCTCGTTCTTCAATGTACGGTTTAGAAGTTGACTGTAGATAGGTTGTCCGCCAAACATCTGCGCAAATATCACTGCGCCTAAGCCAGTGATGATCAGTGGCAGAATCAGGTTGTAGTTCCCCGTCATTTCAATAACCAGCAGGATGCCCGTAATCGGTGCTCGTACGGTGGCACAAAACAGAGCGCCCATTCCCGCAATCGCAAACATACCCGGTTCGATATCCAGCTCTGGCAATAGGCTTTTCGCGATCAGGCCAAAGGCATAGCCAAACAGTGTGCCCAGAGCCAGCATTGGAGCGAAGATACCGCCCGGAGCACCCGAGCCAAAACAGATCACAGTGGTAAAGATGCGCCCAATAAACAACAGCAGCAATATCGTAGCGCTATAGCCGCCATTTGTGACGTCTGGAATAAAGTTGATACCACCGCCCGTCAGTTCAGGAACATAAAGTAGGGTCAAACCAAAAAAACCACCAAGCAATGAGCCTGTGATCAGATAGCGTTTACGTTGGTTCTTGTGAATACGAACAAAGATGTCCTGAGACAGCGTAATGAGTCGGTTAAATATCACGCCGAAAATGCCAAACAACATACCCAGAAACAGAAACAAACCAAGCGCTTTCAACTCAGGCGCATCATATTCCGGCATGGTGATGACGGCTTCCTGACCATTGATTAAGCGAAACACAATATTGGCTGACACCGCAGAAATAATAACCGCACGGATGGAGATCAATGAGTAACGAAACTGAGGGCGCATTTCCTCTACGACAAACATGATGCCAGCAAGAGGCGCATTAAAAGCCGCTGCCAAACCACCTGCTGCACCTGATGCAAGCAGAGAGTGACGAGTGTCCTCATTCTTAACTCGAAATACATCTGAAATCATGCGGCCGATAGCGCCGCCCATTTGTACGGTTGGTCCTTCACGTCCTAGCACCATACCTGAACCCAATGCACCCATGCCGCCAAAAAACTTCACTGGAATGACTCGCCACCAACGAACAGGTCGAATTCCGTCCATTGCACCTTCAATTTCAGGAATACCAGAGCCCGCCGCTTCCGGTGCAAAGCGGTGAACAAGGTAATAACCCACAAACGCCAGTGCCGCACTGATAATAAATGCCGCTAGCCACAATGGGAGCAGGTTACCAATCTCACTTTTCAGCCATTCTGTACGCGTTTCTGAGACGAAATGAACGGCTTTTTCAAAGTAAGTGCCGACAATGCCAGCCAATATACCGACAGCTAGAGAGAGAAAGAGAACTGAGATGGGGGTTTTATCTTTAGAGAGAAATTGGTTGATAGCATCTTTTGGAACTTTTGCTAGAAGACTGTGCGTAAACTTCTCTCTGTTGGTCATTTAAAACGGGTCTCATGGTTGGCGTTATGTGAGGAATGTCAGATTATACTTACCATTACCATCAACTATAGCTGCAAAGATGCAAATTAGATTTTCATATATGACTTTGATATGAAAACAGATGTGTTTTTACCACTTTTCAAAAAGGTGATTTAGATAAAAATTTTGCTTATAAAATTGGCTGAGAAACTTGTATTTCAAGGGATATGAGCCATATTTAAATCGTAAGGCGTTTATCGATATTTCTTACGGAGGATGTGAAAAGAGCCTTACTTACAATTTGGAAGGAATCAAAATTCTATTCGATTGACCTCGTATTTGATTCTATAACATCTATCTACAGATGACTGAATCCGCACACTCACGATTGAGTAACGAGGAATAAGGCGCGCTCCCGCAGTGCGCCTTTATACTGTCTGCTTTCTGCTTATTGTATTTATACTGCATACTTCTTGTTTCCAGCTATCAGCCTTATCAGTCGAGCTGCTGAGTGCTGAGGTTATAGGGCATTCTATGTTTGCTTGCTTACCTGCTAATCGCTTTGTAGAAATCGACTATATAGAAAGCTTTTAGCCTCCTATGTATACTCCTTGGAAAAGGAGTATGACGATGACGAATAAAGTCCCAACCAATATCATCACGGGTTTCCTCGGGGTAGGGAAAACAACAACGATATTGAATCTGTTAAAGAACAAGCCTGAAAACGAAAAGTGGGCGGTGCTAGTCAATGAGTTCGGTGAAATTGGTATTGATGGCGCGATGATGACTGAACAAGGGGCTTTGATTAAAGAAGTTCCGGGCGGTTGTATGTGTTGTACGGCAGGCGTGCCTATGTCTGTGGGTATTAATGCGCTGCTACGCCAGAAACCTGACCGTTTGATCATCGAACCAACAGGGCTTGGACACCCTAAACAAGTGATTGCCACTTTAACTTCTGACCAATACACGCCATATGTCAATCTTAAAGCGACGATTGGTCTGGTTGATCCGCGAAACTTGAGTAATGAAAAATACACCAGCAACCAAAATTTCAACGACCAATTGCAAACGGCAGATGTGATCATTGGCAACAAGGTTGATGAGTGTACCGCTCATGATATCGATGTATTCAACGACTGGGTAACGGACCAAACGCCAGCAAAAGTATTCCATAAACTGGTCACACGCGGTCAACTACCGATTGAAGTATTAGATATTGAACGTGTCCACGGTGGTGCGTCATCGCATATTGAATCTCACCATCATCACCATGCAGAGATGGAACCTGAGTTTCAGTTAAATCCAAACCAAGCTTTTGCTCGTAAAGAGAACAAAGGGCAGGGTTATTACAGCTGTGGTTGGTTATTTGGTGCCGAGTACCGTTTTAACTTTGATGAGCTCTTCTCAATGATCAGCGATTTAACCGCAGAGCGTGTAAAAGCGGTAGTGAACACAGACCGTGGCTGCTATGCGTTTAACTCAGCCAATGGTGTGGTTTCCGTGAATGAGTTGAGTCTTGAAGGCTTTGAGTCGCGCCTTGAAGTGATTGATTCTCAGCTAATGCCGTGGGATCAGTTGGAAAGCATTCTGTTAAAACTGGCTGGAATTTCCAAGTAACTTCTAAGTTACTGAAGAAGTCATAAACAGTGGGTACGACAAGGGCGACATGAGTCGCCCTTAATTTTATATCTATAGTAAAAAGATTAACGCTTGTTACGCAGGTAGCGCTTACGGCGTTCTTCTTTGTTTTTCGCTTTTTCTTCCGCTTTACGCGCTTCTTCGATTTCCACTTCAATCAGCTCCTGAGTAATCATCTCAGGGTGCTCAAGGGTAATTTGCCCCAGAATACCTTGACGCAGTTCATGCAGAAGAATTTCAGACGCTTTGTGTAAATCTACACGACCGCCAGCGCGTAGTGCGCCACGTTTGCGACCAATCTCTTCCATCCACTCAAGGTCAGATTCAGGTGACTCGTCGATGTTGTAACGTGCTTTCAATAGGTCTGGGTAACGCTCTGCGAGGTATTCTACGGTATAGAATGCCACTTCCTCATATTCCATTGCCGTATCTTTAATTGCGCCTGTCGCCGCTAAACGGAAACCACTGTGTGGGTTTTCCACTTTCGGCCATAAGATGCCCGGAGTATCAGAAAGCACAATGCCATTTTGTAGGTTGATACGTTGCTGACGGCGAGTAACCGCAGGCTGATTGCCCGTCTGAGCAATCGCACGACCCGCTAAACAGTTGATAATGGTTGACTTACCAACGTTTGGAATACCCATGATCATTGTGCGAACGTTCTTGCCCAAAGCTTCGCGGTTTGGCGCTAACTTGCGGCACAACTCCATGATTTGCATCACTTCATTCTGGTTAGAAGTGGTAATCGCAATCGCCTTTACACCTTGTTCTTTCTCTAAGTGCTCAATCCAAAGCTGAGTCATTTCAGGATCAGCCAAATCGCGCTTGTTCAGCACTTTTACACAAGGCTTTTCTTTGCGAAGTTTCGAAATAATCGGGTTTTCACTACTGAAAGGAATACGCGCATCCAACACTTCGATGATCACATCTACTTGTGGGATGACTTCTTCGATCTCCTTGCGCGCTTTATGCATATGCCCAGGAAACCACTGAATATTGTTGTTAACCATTTGAATTTATTGCCTTAGTCTTCATCTGAAATGTGCGTTGCTATACAGCAAATCTAAGAAGTCAGATGATCATTGGTTAATTTGAATGGCGGCTATTGTACGCGAGATTGTTCGATGTATCCAACTCACCATTCAGGGTCTGACTGAGTGCTGATGTGGTCGTTTAATCAAACACACTTGAGAATGAATAAATTCCACTCAATTTATTGATAAATCTCATACCACTTTAGGGTAGTTTAAAAACTCAATTGACCTACATCATGTATTAATTTACGCAGAAAAATAAAACTTCGCTTAGTTAAGAACCTAACCCTTAGGAATTACAATGAGCAAGTTGAAGCTAGTCGTTATCGGTAACGGGATGGTAGGTCACCGTTACATCGAAGATTTAGTCGAGAAAACCGATGTCTCTCAAATGGATATCACTGTTTTCTGTGAAGAACCTCGCGCCGCATACGACCGTGTGCATTTGTCCTCTTACTTTTCACATCACACTGCGGATGAGCTTTCTTTAGTTAAAGAAGGTTTTTATGAAAAGCACGGCATCAACATTCTTCTTGGTGAACGTGCAATCAACGTTAACCGCGAAAACCGAATTGTGTATTCAAGCACAGGTCGTGAAATTCAATACGACAAGCTGATCCTTGCTACTGGCTCATTCCCATTTGTTCCGCCTATTAAAGGTCATGAAAGCAAAGACTGCTTTGTTTACCGCACGATTGAAGATTTGAAAGCAATCGAAGCTTGTGCAAAAAACAGCAAGTCAGGCGTGGTTATCGGCGGCGGTCTGTTAGGTCTTGAAGCTGCAGGTGCTTTAAAGGCGTTGGGTGTGCAAACTCACGTTGTTGAGTTCGCGCCTAAATTGATGGCAGAACAATTAGATTTGGCTGGTGGTAACCAGTTACGTCAGAAAATTGAGCGTATGGGCGTGCATGTTCACACCAGCAAAAACACGCTTGAGATTGTTCCAGAAGGCACAAATGCACGTAACGTGATGCGTTTTGCAGATGGTACAGAGCTTGAAACAGACTTCATTGTGTTCTCGGCAGGTATTCGCCCGCAGGACAAACTTGCTCGTCATATGAATCTGGATATTGCACCTCGTGGTGGTGTGGCGATTAACGACCACTGTCAGACTTCAGATGAGAACATTTACGCGATTGGTGAATGTGCTTCTTGGAATCAAACCTTCTTCGGTCTAGTGGCACCGGGTTACAAGATGGCAACTGTGGCAGTAGACCACTTGCTTGGTAAAACGGAAAGCAAGTTCGAAGGTGCAGATATGTCTGCAAAACTGAAGTTACTTGGCGTGAAAGTCGGTTCAATCGGTGATGCGAATGGTCGCACTGAAGGTTGTAAGAGCTACGTTTACCAAAACGAAGAGCAAGAAGTTTACAAACGTCTGATTGTATCGAGTGACAACAAGAAACTGCTTGGCGCAGTGCTTGTGGGAGATACGTCTGACTACGGTGATCTGCTTCAGTTAATGCTGAATGAAATTGACCTTCCTGAACATCCAGATGCACTGATTCTACCTGCTCATGCTGGCGCAGAAAAACCGGCTCTTGGTGCCGATGCACTGCCTGAAAGCGCGGTTATCTGTTCATGTTTTGATGTGACTAAGGGCAAGATAGCACAAGCGGTTGCTGATGGTCATCATACGCTTGCGGATATCAAAGCAGTAACAGGTGCGGGTACGGGCTGTGGTGGTTGTGTTCCACTGGTGACATCTGTTCTGAATGCGGAACTTGCTAAGTCTGGTATCGAAGTGAAGAGTGATGTGTGTGAGCACTTTGCTTACTCTCGCCAAGAGCTTTTCCATTTAATTCGTATCGAAGAGATCAAAACTTTCGATGAGCTACTAGCAAAATACGGCAAAGGTTACGGCTGTGAAGTGTGTAAACCGCTGGCAGGTTCTATTTTGGCGTCATGCTGGGGTGAACATATTCTGAAACCTCAGTTAGTGAAACTGCATGACACCAATGACAACTTCCTAGGCAACATCCAGAAAGACGGTACTTACTCTGTTATTCCGCGTATGGCGGGTGGTGAAGTAACACCACAAGCGTTAGGCGCTCTGGCTGCAGTAGCGGAAGAGTACAAGCTATACACCAAAGTAACTGGTGCTCAACGTATTGGTTTGTTTGGTGCGCAAAAAGATGATTTACCTGAAATCTGGCGCAAGCTGATTGACGCTGGTTTTGAAACTGGTCAAGCGTATGCCAAAGCACTGCGTATGGCGAAGACTTGTGTGGGTTCTACTTGGTGTCGTTACGGTGTTCAGGATTCTGTTGGCTTAGGTTCATTAATTGAGAATCGCTACAAAGGCATTCGTACTCCTCACAAGATGAAGTTTGGTGTATCTGGCTGTACGCGTGAATGTGCGGAAGCTCAAGGTAAAGACTTAGGCATCATCGCAACAGATGCTGGCTGGAATATGTACGTGTGTGGTAACGGGGGTATGAAGCCTCGCCATGCCGACCTTCTAGCAAGCGATCTAGACAAAGAAACACTGCTCAAATACATCGACCGTTTCATGATGTTCTACATCCGTACTGCTGCGCCACTGCAACGCACATCGGTTTGGTTGGATAACATGGAAGGCGGCGTGGATTACCTGCGTAAAGTGATTGTTGAAGACAAGCTAGGCATCAATGCTCAACTTGAAGCTGACTTAGCGAAGTTAGTGGATGAGTATGAGTGTGAATGGACTGCGACCATCAACGACGAATCACAACTGACTCGTTTTGCTCATTTCATTAACTCAGACAAACGCGATGACAACGTTGTGTTTGTGCCAGAACGAGCGCAACACCGCCCAGCAACTTTCACGGAAAAACATCCTGAAGCGAAAGGCGACATTTTGCACGTAGCTGCGACAGAAGCATAAGGGAAGGTTAGATATGTCATTTGAAAAAATTTGCCAAATCAGCGACATCATTCCAGGTACTGGCGTATGTGCGCTGGTGAACGGTGAGCAAGTAGCGGTGTTTCGTCCTACTGATGCGGAAGAAGTGTTTGCTATCAGCAACACAGATCCGTTTTACCAATCGAACGTGCTGTCTCGCGGTTTGATTTGCGAACATAAAGGCGAGCTTTGGGTTGCAAGCCCACTGAAAAAGCAGCGCTTCAACTTGGCGACTGGTATGTGCATGGAAGATGAACGTTTTAGCGTGAAGTCTTACCAAGCACGAGTCACCAAAGGCGAAGTTGAAATCGCAGCCTAACTGATTGATGCCCCTCTCAATGGGAGGGGCAGATTCAATAGGCAAAGGCTTTAGTCGCGAATCCGTTTGAAAGCCTTTCTCTATTTAATCTTCCGTTTTACACATTTTTATATTTTAAATTTTAGGAGATCCACATGTCTGCATTAAAACCTGTAGAGTTTGTCCAAACCATGATCGACATTGGTGAGGCAAAAGTAAAAACCAGCACTCGTGACCTTATTTTACGTGGCATGATGGCAGGTGTGATTTTGTCGTTAGCGGTTGTTGTTGCGATTACAACTATTGTTCAAACTGGTTTGGGCGTTGTTGGCGCACTCGTGTTCCCTGTAGGCTTCTGTATTCTGAGCCTAATGGGCTATGACCTAGTTACAGGCGTGTTTGGTATTGCACCACTGGCTAAATTTGAAAACCGTCCGGGTATCTCTTGGGGTCGCGTTCTTCGTTGTTGGGGTCTGGTTGGTTTCGGTAACCTTGTTGGCTCATTGATTGTGGCTGGTTTGATCGCTCTCTCTTTAACTATGAACTTTAGCGTAGAACCAAATGCCGTTGGTCAAAAATTTATTGCTGTTGCAACGGCTCGTACCGTGGGTTTTGAAAACCTAGGTGCTGATGGTTGGATTACCTGTTTTGTACGCGGCATCCTATGTAACCTAATGGTTTGTCTAGGTGTAATCGGTAATATGACTGCTCGTTCTGTGGCTGGCAAAATCGCAGCAATGTGGCTTCCAATCTTCATCTTCTTCGCATTGGTATTTGAACACGCAGTAGTAAACATGTTCCTGTTCCCGCTAGGTATGATGCTAGGTGCAGATTTTGGCGTGGCAACTTGGTTGAACTTCAACCTGATCCCAACCATTCTTGGCAACATTGTGGGCGGTCTAGTATTTACTTGTATCCCTCTATACCTAACTCACGCGAAAACAGCGCCAGCGTTAAGTGTAGAAACTGAAGTAAACGCAGAAGTAGCACTAAGCAAATAAGGTTTATGGGCTCCGCCATTAAAGTGGTGGAGCTCTTTTAATACAGATTTTTGGCTATAAAAAGCAGTGACTTAATATCTCATGAGTACTCCTTCTTATATCCAAATTTGAAACGGCAGGCGTTGCTATGAATACAGATATCACTGTGAACAACCTTGATTTAACAACGGGCTTTGTCTCTCTTGTTGGTGCAGGCCCGGGTGACCCTGATTTGTTGACTATGAAAGGGTACCGAGTCATACAACAGGCGGAAGTCGTTGTGTATGATCGTTTGGTATCAGAGCAAATTCTCGCGTTAGCGGATGAAAGCGCTGAGCTAATCTACGTCGGAAAAAAGCTCGACTATCACTGTGTCCCTCAAGATCAAATCAATCAAATTCTGGTGCAGAAAGCGCAAGAAGGTAAGCGTGTTGTACGTTTAAAAGGCGGTGACTCGTTTATCTTTGGTCGTGGTGGTGAAGAGTTAGAAGAGCTTGCCGAGTATGGCATTGCTTATGAGGTGGTTCCGGGCATTACCGCAGCGGCTGGCGCAACGGCTTATGCAGGCATTCCGCTCACTCACAGAGACCATGCGCAAAGTGTTCAGTTTATTACTGGTCATGTGCAAAAAGATGGCCGTGAAATTGAGTGGCAATCTCTGGCGCAATCAAATAACACACTCGTGTTCTACATGGGCTTGAAGCAAAGTGGTCACATCATGGATAACCTAATTAGCCATGGTTTAGACCCACAGATCTCGTGTGCAATTATTGAAAATGGTACACGACCTGAACAACGTGTATTTCAGGGCAAACTTAATCAATTATCACAGTTAGCAGATCAAGCTCAAAGCCCTGCACTGATTGTGGTGGGTAGTGTTACTGAGCTGCACAATAAATTGGATTGGTTTAACAAATAAATAATCCTTTCATGTTTTATATCCAGAGAAGCCTAAATATTCTCGACACTTTTGCTTAATAATTTCACCTTTACCTGTAAGAAAGCTTGTTAAATTCTTACAGGTACAAATACCCATCATCCTGCATTATTTCCCGTCTATTTAGTTCACATTTCGTAAAATAGGAAAACCTATTTTCGCTCTAAAATCGTCGCGCACTACTGCAGCTTTTTACGCCTATTGATGATTTGTTTCCTAACTAAATTTGAGAAGCAATTCAAATGAGTGTGAACTTCGGATAATTAACGACTTGTTACACTGTTTTCAATTCCTTGTTTTGTAGCAAGTTTTAGACTTGAGATTGAGCTATAGGCTAAACAAAGCAGAGCTGTTCATCGCTTGAACGCGATTTTTCGCTGGTTTAGAAAACAACGCCTGTAGGTAGTTGTGAAATGACTCGTAGGAATAGTCTTAATTTTATTCGCATTGGCATGTTCATACGAATTGAAGATTTGGTTAATGATAAATTCTCCCACCATCAGAGATTCTTCATTAACCAGAGTTTAAATATCCGGATGAGATATTATTTCACTTTATTATTCTTAACATTATTTTCTTTTAAAGTTATTGCTGCGGATATATCGGTGCAATTAGAGGCTGATAAACCGGTTTATGAAAATAATGGTTTTGTTACTTATGCCGTGACAGTGTCTAACTTGACCGATAGTGTTATTGATATCTCATCGGTTTCTGCAGATTTCTCTGCCTATTCCACAACACAGATAAGTGCCTCATCCAGTTTTTTATCTGAGAGCGGAGATTTTAGCTCAAGCGGAAATCTGCAAGTCACTGGCGCAAGAATCCGTGCCGGTGGACACATTAAATATGTAGTTCAAGCTCTGGTTGCTAATGACACAACCGCAGACATTACCATTCAGGCTTCAGCTCTTGCTAGTTCTAGCCCAGATGCTGTGACTTCGGAGTTAGTTACCGTTACTCCAGCCCCTTATAAGTACTCTTTAACACTCTCTTCAGATACGAGTGAGTATCCAGTAACTGGTCTTCTGACATACACATTAGTGGCAGAAAACACAGGTGCTTACCGAGTTCAAAACCTCGATATCGAGCAGATATTTAGCACGTTATTGGTTGAAAATATTGATGGTACAAATACCGCGCCTTTCACTCAGATCGCCAACAGTGCCGTAAAAGAAGGTACTGAAAGTGATGTCGGCACCTTTGAACCTGTTGGGGATTTAAAGATCACAGGCGCAAGTATTGCTGTGGGTGGCAAGCTCACGTATACAATGCAAGCCACTCTAGCGGATCGGCTCGCCGGAGATATTGTTGTATCTGCTACTTCACAAACGAAAGATGGAATCGTTGCAAGTGATGAGTTAACTACGCCTCCTATGGCTGGCACGTTAGAGATCATCAGACATGGGTTTGTTAACAGTTCTCCTTATTTAGTCAATGGTGAAATGCAACTTCATCTGGCGGTAGAAAATACTGGGAAAGGTATCGTCCATAATTTTAGGGTTCAGCATAATATCAAAGATATTTTGACGACCTTAGGGAATAACTTAGTTAATTCCACCGTCACCTTCGACCATACCGATGTCAGTGGGCACCCTTATAAAACGTGGTCAATTGCTATAGACAGTATTGGAGAAAACTCTGTTTCCAAGTTGGGTAGCAGTACGGTGACGAATGATTCTCTTGATGACGTAGTCTCTGTTTATCCGGGTGAAACGATTGATTATCTGATTACTGCAGCCATCTCTCCAGCCGCTATTGGTGACATCAAAAACTTAACTGCGAGAGTCATCAATGATGAAGGTTCATTGGCGTCAGCGGCGAATACGATTTCGACACCGATTGCAACTGAGCGAGTATTACAAGTCGGTGACCCTGAAATTCATATAAGCAAGATAACGTCTCAGTCTCAATACAGCCCGGGTCAAAGTGTTGAATATAACATTAGCGTTGAGAACTCATCAGATAAGTACTTTGCTAATAACCTTATCATTGTCGATAAGTTGTCTTGTATTCAGACTGAGCAAGCTGCTGGGTACGGTGAGGGTGCTGCTTTTAAGTCTTGGAAGCTCGAGGTTGTTAGTGGCTCAGACGGTGAAGGTACAGATGCAGGTAAGTTTGATTATGGTGCAACTAAAACTGGCGATTTAACGATTTCTCCGGACATCGCTCCGGGTAAAAAAGTGGAATATAAACTTACCGCAACAACAACGGATAGCAGTATTGGCCTTATTCTTGATGATGCGAGTTGTGCTGATGATGTGGTAGAAAGTGGCACTGGTATTGAGATGCCTGCCAACGCTTTATCAGTGACGAAAGATGTCGATACCTCAAAATACTCTGCTGGCCAGGAAATGACGTATACCATTAAGGTTGCCAATACCAGTGATGCTATTGCGAATATGGTTCCCGTCGTTGACGATCTGGCTTCTATCATGGTAACGGATGTTTATGGCAACTCTATTCCCGCCTTCTCTTCTTGGGAAATTACCGCCGACTATGGAAAAGATATTAGTGGCGTGGATGGGACGATCACCTCACCAGACATATTAGATGTTAAAGCTACGATTCCTCCTCATACCGTTGTTACTTACACTGTAAAAGTTCATGTTGCACCAACCGCAAACAGCAAGATCAGCAACATAGTCACTGTAGATGGCAAAGCGATAGCTGATAGGGGCTCGGTTCCTAAAGAGTTCTCGTTGGCAATGAACAAGTCAGTCAAAGTTGATGATGAATCTTCTTTTCACTCCCTTTACAGTTTTTACTCCAAGCAAAGCAATGTCGTTACTTATCAGATAGTTGTTGAAAATGATAACACCAACGGCTTTGCTACTGATGTGGAGATAAAAGACCCTATCAGTTCGATTGAAGCTGATATGTTGGAACCCGACAATACACCAATGCCAGTGTTCAGTTCCTGGACCATTAGCGCTGATAAGCAGGTTATGGATATTTCGGGGTTAACCGCTGATGACCAGCAGCAACTGTTGAATGCCACTGATGTCGGAACATTTGCTGACAATACCGACCTTGATACGACTGCACAAATCCCACCTAACGTTCGAGTTATATACACCATTGTGGGACAAATTGATCGCTCATCAAGTAACAAAATCGTATGGGGCGGTTTTACCAATACTGCCACGGTATATTCACCAGACAACGGACAAACGCTTAGTGGTGGTGCGACAGTTCAACCCGAAGCTCCTGATGTGCAAGTTCTGAAATTAACTCCCAACGATATTTTTCAACTGGGGAGTGAAGTTTCCTTCGACATTTTTGTATTTAACAAAGGTTCTGGCTATGCCAATGATGTAGATGTTTCGGATGATATTAATGGATTAGGTGTATTCGAACCTGGCTGGACTATAGAAGCAACTGCGGATGATCACATAAGTAGCGGGAGTTACGCTGACGAAAAGTCCACTTGGCCCGATGGTGGAAATATAGCCTCAAAAGTGGATATCGATCCTAAGTCCGATTCAGGTAAATGGAACGGTATGGGTTACGTTAAATACACGGTCAAAGGTATTGTGAGATCTGATTATGAGAAAGAAGAAATCTCCAATACAGCGAGCATTCATGACCCAGCAACAAACACTAATCATTCTTCAACCGCTGAAATTGGTAAGGATGGCAGTGTCGATCAACTTAATGTTTCTATTATAAAAACCTCGGACAAAATGCAGGTCGCTCCGGGCGGGTATATTACTTATACCATCACCTTGCTTAACAACAGTACTAATACCATTGCGAACAATCTGACAGTGGTTGACCTGATCTCAGAGATAAAGTCTGTGCTTGCCAATGACAATAATGATGGTGGTATAAATGATGGCAAAATGGATAACGTTGAAGATTATCCGGATCAGTCCCCATTTGTACACTGGCAGTTCAAATTACCCGGTGACGCTAGCTTTGGTCCTGAAACCACAGAAGATTTTATTTATCCTGCAGTAGACTCTACAGATGTCCTATCGTTAGCTCCTCAGTCAACAATAGAATTCCAGATTAAAGCGCTGGTGAAAGACAACTACGTCAGTCAAGTGCTTAAGAATGATGCGTATGTTTATCGCGACTTTGGTGAAGTATCGTCACTGAATCATGTTTCCCACCATGAAAACAGATTGGCATCTAATGGCGCAGGTACACAACGACAACTATTGGTAAACGGTGTACCTAGCAAATATTACTCCCCAGGCGATGAACTGACCTATACGGTGAAAATTCACTCCAATACTGGGTATTTGAATAACCGCCATGTTGCTGAAGATATTCTTGGAGTAGATGTTTTGCTGATGGATGGTACATCGGCAAATCCGTTTAAAAATGCTTTTTCCGTAGATGTTGTGAAAGATGATGGCAATGGTAGTAATGGCACGACTACTGGCGAGTCTGAAGGGGTTGTTGAGGACAACCAAAACATTGATACCTACATAGATGTTGCTGGTGGGGACTACGTTTTATATACCGTCAAAGGAACTGTGCGTGATGATGCTGTAGGCAGTATTACTATCGGTGGCATTACGGTTAAACCTAACGATTATCATCTGAACTTTTACAAAACCACTGATGAAGTGAACTATCACCCAGGAAAAACAGCGACTTACCATTTACATATTACCAATAACGGGTTGGCTAACGCTTACAACATTCCTGTGGTAGATGAGTTATCAAAGGTACAAGTTAGCTTGGTTGATGGCTCAACTGGACCAGCTTATACCTCTTGGACTATTGCGCCGCAAGTGACACTTGATCCTTCTTTGCCAGACGGTAATGCTCAAGTTGGTGACTATGCAGATAATCAAGATATCAATACGTTAGCTTCAATACCGATGGGAGCGACGATTGACTATGTGGTTACTGCTACGATAAATCCTAATGCCATCGGCGAAATTACCAACGTTCTTTCTGTGAACGGCGATAGAGTCAGCTCTTCTCTTACGCCTGATGCCAATAAATTTAACTATAGCAAAGCGATTAAAGCCTATTACGACACAGATGGTACAACTTCACTAGGTTTAGAAGGGTATAAGCCGGATGGCTATATCGAATATGAAATTGCTATTGGCAATGAAAACGAAGTCCATCTCAACGATATTGCCGTGTTTGATAATATCCAAGGGGTCATGACTTCTTGTTACAACATCACGACTGGCACAACTTATAGTTGCCCAGCTTTTGATAGCTGGACAGTCTCATCAGAAGTCGATTCTAGTGGGATCACTGATGCAGGAAGCATTTCAAATAACACCAACATTGATACCACATTTGATTTAGCTGCTGCTAGCTATGGTTCTTATATTAAATACACGGTTAAAGCTCATATTGTCGAAAATGCAGTCGGTGAATTTAAGAACACCGTATTAGTCAATGGTCGTTATCAGGCTTCTTCTGATCGTTCAACAATGTTGCCGCCAAATTTAGTAAAAGCGCACAAAGCTTTTACCGATACGTCTCTAGCTACCGTTAAGACAACTTACAATCATCAGACAGATGATCAACAAGTGGCTTATCACCTGCGAATCGATAATAACGGTAATGGACTTGAGTATGGCAAAGCTCTGATTGAAAAATTCTCAGAGTTGCAAGTTCGCTTAGCGCAAAAATCTGATAGTGCGGGAGACAGTGATAAGGCTCCGGCATACCTACCTAAAGGATGGTTGGTTACGGCAAACACTTCTGGTGAGTCTATGACCTCTATTGGCGGTTTTACCCGAGGAAACAATGTCGATATTGATATCCCTCATGTATCAATAGCTCCGGGTGGTTATATCGAATTTGTCATGGAATCAGAGATTCGCGATGACGCTATAGATGCCATAGATATAACGCCAACGTACGGTGGTAGTAATCTTCCACGGGCAAATATTACCCCAGACGCTGCATTATTGAATGTCACTAAAGAGATTGTTTCTCTTGGTGGAAAAAACTACACCAGCGGTGATAAATATAAACCGGGCGACAGCATTGAATATCGGTTTGTGGTCGAAAATACAGAGCCTGTTTGGCACGACAACACAGTCATTCAAGACCTGATTTCTAATATTAAAGTTGAAGTGATCGGTGGAAAAACCGAAGCAGCGTTGATTGATACAAATATTAGTCATGTTGTATCAACGGGATTAAACAGTGTTGTTGATACCAAACCGCTAAGTTACGAAGCCAATGGTGATTTGAATATTGCGGCATCGGACGGTTTGGATATCGCACCCAATGAGACTATTACGTTTACCATCACAGGCAAAATTCGTGAAGATGTTGTAGGCGTTGTCGATGCAAACAGTGCGACAGGCGGGGATAACACAGTAACGACCGATGCTATTCCACCCCACGACGCAAGTTTAACGTATGAGAAATTGGTAACGAATACCACCGCAGACGGGAATGCGTGTTCGTTTCCTTCAAACTCTGGTTCTGGCTGTCTATATAACCCTGATGGTCAAGTTATATACCAAATCCACATAACGAATGATGGTGAAGGTACTGCGAATGATGTCGTGATTCAGGATCTGGTTAATTCAATTACGACCTCAGATAGCGGTGTTGCATTTTCTTCCAGCAGCGTTCGTATCGTGGAACAGCCAGACAGCTCACGTTTCTCTATCTCGGGTCAATATTCGGGAGTCGGAGACTTGGACGCTAAGTTTGATTTGATGGCTGGGGATACAGTGGTATTTGAAATCACCGCTACTGTTTCTGATAGTGCCACCGGCACGATATCTAATGTCGCAACAATTAATGGTAACAATACCAATACTATTGTTCTTGACCCTGGTATTGCCGAAATATTGGCGAAAAAAGAAACGGACATTAACACATATGTTCCCGGTCAAACGATAAATTACACCATCCATGTGCTAAACAAAGGGCAGAAAAACAGTTTTGTGCATATTACGGATATTGTTTCTGATTTCCTTGTAGAAACTGCGGATGGTTCTTCCAAGCCAGCGTTAGAAAATTGGAGCATTAAATCTCAAGTGCTGGCCGACTCTTCTCCAGCAGTGACAGATATCTCTGGTTTAACCGCATTAGAGTCAGGCACTAACGTTGATATTAATGATGTGGAAATTGAGTTAGCAGGAGAACACAGTGGTGTTGAAACACACGTAGCCATTACTATTACAGGTAACATCCGCAAAGATGCTGTAGGAGCTTTCCATAATATTGCTACTGTTGCGACGCTAACAGACTCTAACAGCTATCGTGTTGATGTCTCGCCTGAAAACGGTGTCCTCGAACTGTCGAAAGTCGCTTCAAAAACACCCGCTACTTATGTTCCTGGTGAGACTATTGGTTTTGACGTTGAAGTTAAAAACAGTGGTTTGGGCTATCTGACCAACGTCAATATTTCTGATTTGTCTGCGGACATCAAAACGGATTTCGCTGGTCAGGCTCGTGAAGGCCAAGTATTCGAACAGTGGACAATAACAAACGTCAGTGTCACGGGCGTGGAGCCTACTCTCAGCCAGCAAATCTCTGGGAGCGAAGTCACCGGTGCGAATGGTTATTCAGTTAACTACAATATTGCGCCGTCTCACTCGGTCGTGATGCATTTTGAAGGTGTCGTTAATGATAAGGCAATGGGAGATATTACGAATACCGTTGTTGTGTCAGATGAAGAGGGTAACAGCCGTACAGCACAAGCGACTTATACACCTGAAAAGGCGAATCTAACGGTAACGAAAACTGTCGATAAACCGCTATATGAAGCTGGTGATACCTTGACTTACACCATAGTCGTCGCCAATACCACAGGGGCTTGGGCTAAGGATGTTCATATCACGGATATGCTTTCTTCCATCGAAACGACGACGATCGACGGCTATACGGTTTCTGCGTTTAACCCTGATTCTATCGCAATAAATGCAACGTCATCGACAGGTGCTACGACTATCCCTGTAGTAAATTCGGGCGATATTGATGGAAGCATAGAAATTGCACCTAATGACACCTTGACCATCACTGTTCGCGGAACGCTCAATTCAACAATTCATGGTCAAGTGAAAAATACAGTCACAGTTGAATTGGACGGTGGCACTCAGACAGCCGAAGCGGTCAGCGAACCAGTCATTCCAGAAGTGAAACTGACGAAAGTTGCACCGGTGGAGAATTATGTTCCGGGCGAGGTTTCTGACTTTGTCATTACCGTTGTAAATGAAACAAATGGATTTGCAGACAACATTCAGGTTGAAGATCTTATCTCTGGTTTAACCGTCGATACCATCGACGGTACAACAGAAGCGGCATTCAGTTACTGGGTACTGGATATTGAGAACAGTAACTCGAACACGGTCATAACCTCTCGAGCCTCATTGAACGAAGATATTAAGTACAACATTGATCTTGCCCCTTTAGATACGGTCACTTTTAAAGTGCATGGCACAGTGAATCAAAAGGCTGTTGGAGTGATCACTAACACGGCGACAATGATATTCGACGGTAAGACTCAAACCGCAACGGCACAGTTAAAACCGTTTGAGCAGGATATCAGCTTTATTAAAACGTTAGCGGATGGCTCTCAGGAAGGGGAGTACAAAGCGGATGAAGAGACCGAATTTCATATTACGTTAGTCAATAACGCACAAAGTTTCGCTCAGAGCATCAAGATTACCGACATCATTAGTGACTTGACTGTCGTTAACTTGTTGGGGAATACGGTTCCGGCACTGACGTCGTGGGATATCAACTATGAAATCAAAAATGATAAATACAATACGACGACAGTCGATCCTTTACCGCTAGGGGATGATCTCGACGTTACAGTAAATCTAGCTCCAAGCGCAACAGTCGACTTTATTGTTAAGGGTATCGTCAATCCTATGGCATTAGGGGTAATCACCAATACCGCAACTATGGATGACGGTAGCTCAACGTCAGAGTCTACGGTTACTTTGATACCTGGTGGAGTGGTTCTTATGGCGACAAAAGTTGCTGATAAAGCCGAATACACTAACGATAATGATCAGATTACCTACACCCTTGCAGTGACTAACCGAGGCTCTTCTGATGCACTGAATGTTCATCTGGTTGATGAAATATCAAAGCTCCAAGGAGTGAACGGAAGCCCACTGTTTACAGAGTGGAAGACCACAATTAGTGAGTACGATACAGCTACTTCAACTACTACTGTACTGGATACTCAAAACTCGGTTGACCTTGACTATACCTACACTCTCAAGGCTTATGAGGGGAATATTATATGGGTGACTATTGTCGGCCAAATCGGTAAAGGGCTGGATGATGACATCACCAATACGTTTAGTGCTACAACGATTGGAGGTGATACCGAGCAAGCGAGTGTCACTGTGCATGTTAAAAAATACTCTGATAACGAAGGTGAGTTGGTTGTCACCAAGAAAGCGCTGCAACAAACCGCTCAGGTTGGGGAGGTCGTTGAATACGAAGTCACTATTGTCAATAACAACGAGTCAGAATTCAAAAATGTTCATCTAACAGATCGATATCCTTCTGGTTTCCAGTATGTAGAAGGTTCTACTGAGATCACGAATAGTGGCCCTGACGGAGAATTTGATACTGCTGATGATGTATTCAACACCAATGAGCCAACGCTAGCCAATGTAATGTCGTTCAGTGTGGGTGACATGCTGGCGTATGGTTCGAGTGGTTCTACTGTTCAAGAGAAGATTCGTGTTCGTTACTTGATGCGGGTTACTGTCGGTGCAACCTTTGGTAACTATACCAATACGGCTTATGCGATGACGCCTGCGGAAGGAATGACGAGCGGAGCGCTAGAAATTAAGTCAAACATGAGTAGCGCCACCGTTGAAGTGACACCAGATAAGCTTTTTGATACTGCATCAATAATCGGAAAAGTATTTGAAGATAATAATGGCGATGGTTATCAAGCAAGTGCAACTGCCTATGGCATCGAGGTCTCGATTGATATTGATCCTTCTCTTGTTGTCGCTGGCTCTGCGACGCTAAAAGTCGAAGGAGAGAAAAAGAAAGACGTTTCTATTAATGGCAATAACGTTGTGATTGATAAACTGATTGGTCAGTCCCGAAATCGAACGCTATCTGGTAGCCACAAGGCAACCCTACGGTTTGTTTCTAAGACTGCTGATTCGTTCGCGTTTAGCGTCACGACCAAAGACGGAACCCATATCACCGCGCATGAAGATGATTCATTTAGCGCTGAACATTCAGGCAATAAACTACAGGGTTTAACGGCTGAGAACCTTCAAATAACTCGTAATGTCTACCAATACGGTAGTCAATATTTGCGGGAAATCGTCATCGAAAACATGGGGATTTATGAAGAAGGTATTCCGGGAGTTAAGCTGCTAACTGTTGAAGGTATTGTGATAGAGACAGACCAATATGGTCGTTATCACGTTCCGGATCAATGGGTACTGAATAAGAAAGGTCAGCAGTTTCTTGTCAAACTGGATACAGACTCACTGCCGACGGGTATGAAAGTTGTCAGTGAGAATCCTAAGGTCAGACGTATCACACCAAATGCTCTGAGTAAGTTTAACTTTAGCGTACAGAGTATCAGTGATGAGTAAGTATCGATCGAGTCCTCTCAATAAAATCCGTATGAGTTTATTAAAAAAACACTATTTAACGGCTTGCATTATGACAAGCCTGCCGACAGTTTCTGTCGCTAAGGAAACAGACGAGTTAAAGCAGCTTCGCTCCACTAGAATGTCGGAGAAGGTCAAGGTTCATGAGCAAACGGATAGCTCGCGTATCTACCTAGAACAAGGCGCAATTTGGGCGAGCCGAGATATAACAAAATTTAACCCCGTTTTAGCCGTTAGCGTAACTGACGAGGTTGAAGTTGAAAACGGCAAGTTTGTCAGTCCTATGAGTTTTTCCGTCGACACTAACTATGGCTACTATATCAAGTCATGGCAGTTAGAAGTTTATCGTGGTGGAGACCGACATCTATCACAACCGTTAGCCGTTCAAAAAGGCCAACAGCTGGCAAATAGCACCAGTATTGAATGGGATGGGACTACGGATGTCGAGCATAAGTTTAAGCTGGGTCAACAACTAATTTTCCGCCTGAAAGCTTGGGATGAACAGGGGAATATGGATACCACCACATTGGGTGTGGTTGACCTTGTTCGACCTGATAAAGAAGTATCGATAGATAAAAATACGGGTCAGTCAGATAAAGGGCGTCAATTTGGTCGGGCGAACCTGATGCGCCATAACATTCCGACTTCATCAGGTTTGGCGAAATTTATGGGTACGGGGCTCAATGGTGTTGACAAGGTTGTTATCGGTGAGGATGAATTCGACGTTGTCGAAGGCGAGCTTTATGCAGAAATATTCTTACCGACAGACGCTTATAACTTCCCGACAACCGTAGTATTTGATGACGGAGAAGAGCGTCGTTTTTCCCTTTATGCACGTATTCCGGACACATACTACGCACAAGCAGGTTTAGCGGATTTTTATATTGGTTCTAACCGTGTAAGTGGTAGCTCGGGGGCATTAGATGTGAATGATCAGTATGAAAAAGACATCTATAGCCAAGGGCGATTAGCCTATTTTGGGCAGGGAAAATTTGGCGATAAGCTGAGAGTTACTGCTCATGTGGATACACAAGAGCATGCCATTAAAGACATGTTTAAGCATCCTTTCGCTTCGAATGATAATTCTACGGTATTTGATATCGTCGATGGTGATGACGAGATGATGTATGGTCACTACGGTGATGGTTCCAATATCCGTAAAGTGGTGAATACACAAGGGAAAGTGTATTTAGACGT
The DNA here is from genome assembly GCF_021726015.1 of Vibrio sp. A1-b2. Lineage (NCBI taxonomy): Bacteria > Pseudomonadati > Pseudomonadota > Gammaproteobacteria > Vibrionales > Vibrionaceae > Vibrio > Vibrio sp. A1-b2. The sequence goes on along the minus strand of NZ_JAKKCI010000003.1, from coordinate 97,161 downwards.
CGAGTACGACAAATCACAGTATTTGTGGGGTAACTTCAACACTGGAATCACTGGGACGGATAATAGCGATTACAACCGCAGTTTATACGGTTTTAAAGGTGATTATCGTACCCGTTCAACGACCAAATATGGTGAAGACCGATTAAACATTGTTGGTTTTGCTTCTCAAAGTGAATCTTTGTTTGCTCATGACGAATTTCTTGGGACTGGAGGCTCCCTTTACTTTCTGCAACACGGTGAAGTGATCCCCGGTAGTGATAAGGTCATGGTCAAAGTCACTAACAAGGATAGCGGCATTGTTGAGAAAGAGATTGCACTGACAGAAGGCGTTGATTATGAGATCGATGACTACCAAGGTCGCATCATTCTAACCAAACCACTGTCTGACATTGTTTCGAGTAGCTTTGGTGATGTGATAAACGATTCCCCTCGCGGTGGCTATGAAAACTATTTAGCGGTGGACTATGAATACGTTCCTACCGGAAGCAGTGCTAAAGAAGCGATGGTTTTAGGTGGTCGAATAAAGGGGTGGGTTAATGACTATGTTGGGCTGGGCGCTACCTACGCAAGTGAAGAAAAAGATGCACAGGATTATGAGCTTTACTCTGCCGATTTAACCTTAAGAGCGACAGAAGGTACTTATTTGAAGACCGAGTTTGGTCAAACAAAAGGTACTCAGACCGATAGTAACTTTGTTTCGTTTGATGGTGGTTTGACTTTTACACCTATTACCTCGGCAACTGAAGGCGACAGACAAGGCAACAATCTTCAAGTACTTGGTGTTGCAAGCTTATATGATTTAGCTCCGAGCATTTTCGGTGCTGTGGGAAATGACTTCAAAGCTTGGTATAAATCGAAAGATGCTGATTATTCTTATGCCAGTCAAAATGACAATTTAGAACAAGAGTCATATGGAGCAGAAGTCCGATTCCAACTTAGCGACTCTATTCAATTTGCTACTCGCTTTACTTCGATGGAAGAAAAAGAAGTGGATGGCAGATTAGAAACTGATAGTGAACAAGTAGAAGCCGAAACACAGTTCCTAATCACTGACAACTTCAAGCTATCTGTTGCTGGTAAACAAATTAAAGAGCTAAACCAAGAAAAGGAGTCTGGCACAGGCACGCTCTTGGGAGCGAAAGCGGAATATCTTTGGGATAGCGAGAACAGTGTTTATATCAAAGGTCAAACTACCGTAGATAATACCGATAACTACGATGAAAACGACAGCGTCACAGTGGGTGGCGAGACTCGTGTTTTTGACGATATTACCCTAGGAGCCTCTTATACTGCGGGTGATAGAGGCGAGGCGACAGAAGGGACAATCAACTATGATGTGAATCGAGACTATTCGACTTATGTCACTTACGTTGATGACAACTATGAAGACCAAAATAATGTTATTTTGGGACAAAGGGCTGCTTTGACTCAAACCGTCGATTTTTATCAGGAAAACCAGTTCGTTAAAGAAAATAATGGCAAAGGTCGTATCGATTCTTTTGGTTTTGATAACGAAGTGAACGATGACGTCGATGTGGGCGTTTCCTATCAACAGGGCGAAATAGACTACGGGTATGACCCAGAAAACGCCATAGTGGGCGTCGTACAACGCAAAGCCGTAAGCTTCAATGTCGCTGCTGATCTGGATGATGTGATACTCAAACACAAACTAGAGTACCGAGTTGACGAAGCAGAACAAACGAATGAAAAAGTCATTCAGTGGGTGACGACAAATAGTTACACCCACCATCTGACGGAAGAATACACACTATATGGAAAGTTCAACTATTCACGTTCAGAAGACGATACAAATAACGAGCTACTGGCTCGCTTTATTGAGTCAACAATCAGTTTGGCATATCGCCCAGTATATAACGACAACCTTAACTTGTTGTCGCGCTATACCTACCTCGTTGACTTTGACAATCTGAGCCGAGATGTTACTTATTCAGATGAAGTCAGTCATATCATAGAAACGGAAGCTCTCTATCAATGGGATGCGAACTGGGAGTTTGGAACCAAGCTTGCCTACAAAGATAAGAATCAGATATTTAGCCGAGCATCTGGCGCAGATGTCGATGTTGATACAGATATCTATCTGGCAGGGCTAAGTGCCTCATATTTAATTATGAAAGGTTGGGACATTACTGGTCAGTATCACTGGAAGATCGATACACAGTTCGATGAAGTAGAAGATGGAGCGCTCGTTTCGTTCAATAAATATGTTAGTGATAACTTTAAAATAGGTGTGGGATACAACTTCTCTCGCTTTGATGACAACTTAACTAATGATGATGACTATGATGCACAAGGTCTTTTCATTAACTTAATTGGCAAGATCTAGAGGAAGGCGTAATGAGTGGTTTGAGCCGTAAAGTTAAATTAACGATAGCTTCAGGTTTCAGTGTTTTGGCATTAGTTGCATGCAGTACCGACACATATGTTAGCCAAGAAAATGTCGATAAATACGATCATCGAGTCAGTAAGTTCCTTATTGCCGAATGTCTATCCCCTCAGAGAGAAATAAAAATTGCAGTTGCCGAACATTTTGATTTTGATAAGTATGAGTTAAAAGAAGAGGATAATGCTGCGTTGGATCAGTTTGTGCGCGATATAAGGAAACTGAAAGGTCGTATATCCATAGCGGCACATACAGATTACCAAGGTTCAGAGACCTACAATGAGCGGTTGTCGCTACGTCGTGCAAACTCGGTTAAAGAGTACCTACTTAAAAATCTGCCTAATAATGAATATCAATGGGAACTGAAACACTTCGGAGAGAAGGTACCGTTATTTAAGGAAAAAACATTAGAGGCTAATGCTGCCAACCGTCGTGCGTATGTGATGTTTGAGCAAATGTTGGAAACGGAAACTCATGCTTCGTGTTTACCACCTAAGCCAGAACGTAAAGTTTTTGTCGCGTTAACCTCTCACTTTGAGTTTGATGATGCAACCTTGAGAGAGGAAGATAAGCAAGAACTGGATAGGATTGCGTTAAAGCTAGAAGAGTTGCAAGGGCATATATTGATCGCTGGGCATACTGATTATCAAGGTTCTGTTAGCTATAACGAAAAGTTAGCGTTAAAAAGAGCTGAAGCGGTAAAGGCGTACTTGGAAACCAAGGTTGCGAACACGGATTCGTTTATATGGGAAGTGAAATCATTTGGCGAAAGTGAGCCCCTTGTGCATGAGAAATCATTAGTGGCCAACAAAAAAAACCGCCGTGTTTTTGTTGTGTTTAGAGAAGAAACCGTTCAACAAAGTAAGAAATAAGTTAAAACATAATGCTAAGACTCTAGTTTTATTAATCGGTATTGAAACGCACATTGACTAGAGAAAATATTAAAAATTGCGAACAACAATGACGTTGATTACAGAAAGTCAGACAACAAGGAAGCAGTATGAATTCACCAAAAGTCGCTATTATCACTGGTGGTGGGCGAGGTATTGGCGCTGAAACAGCAAAACACTTTGCTCGCCAAGGCTATGCGGTATGCATCAACTACAAATCAAATGCGGGTGCAGCGGCAAGAGTTGTGGAAGAGATTGTGGCACTTGGTGGTCAATGCATTGCAGTGCAGGCTGATGTCTCTCAAGAGGCAGATGTGATGCGACTGTTTGAAACCGTAGATAAGGAACTGGGTACACTCACTGTTCTTGTTAACAATGCGGGGATTTTGAAAAAGCAGATGCGCTTGGATGAGATGACCGCTGAGAGAATCAACGCTATCCTCTGTAACAATGTCACCAGTTATTTTCTCTGTTGCCGAGAAGCAGTTCAGCGTATGTCTACACGCCATGGTGGGCAGGGTGGTGTGATTGTGAATGTTTCATCAACCGCTTCCCGTTCTGGCGCTCCAAACGAATACATTGATTATGCAGCGTCGAAAGGCGCGATAGATACTCTGACGAAAGGTCTATCACTGGAAGTGGCGGCTGAGGGAATTCGCGTTAATAGTGTACGCCCCGGATTAATCCATACAGATATGCACGCTGACGGCGGTGAGCCTGAGCGAATTGAACGATTGAAATCCAAAATCCCGCTCCAAAGAGGTGGTTTACCCGAAGAAGTAGCAGAAGCTATCTATTGGTTAGCTTCAGAAAAGTCATCATTTTCTACAGGTAACTTTTTGGATCTCGCTGGTGGTTTGTAAGCGGTAAGGTGAATCCATAGCATGAGTAAAAGCTTCGCTAAGTGAACACTGGGCTATTGCCTTATGTATCAAATATCAGTGGCATCATAAAACCAGATAGGAAAACGTTATTTATTTAGCTAAGAGATACTCGTTTAACCATGACTAGTTTTTAAGTTTTATTGAGTTCTGTTTCATATCGGTTCTAGGGTTGTTTTAACTTTCGATCTTCTTTTATATTTATTTGTTGCACATTATTTATGTATCTTCGAAATATGTATCTAAGTATTTCAATGTAGGTAGTGTCTTGTGCTTTTGAATGACGGATTTAATAGAATCAAACGTTGAGAATGGGCTGAAATTATAATTTTTAGAAAGCCTTTGGAACCAACATCTTTGATTATGGAGTTACCATGAGTAACCAAGCATTAAATCAAGCGTCATCACCGAAGCCGAGTGGTATGGATCGCTTTCTTAATTTCATTGAACGGGCAGGTAACAAGATCCCTGATCCGGCAATTCTATTCTTCTGGGCACTCGTTATTACTTGGGTTGCATCCGCACTTTTATCCAACGTTTCATTTGACCTTCTAAACCCAAGAACTGGCGAAGCGCTGGTAATTAAAAACCTGCTCACTGGTGAGTCACTAGCGAATTTCCTTGCGAGTATGGTAACAACGTTCACTGGCTTTGCACCGCTAGGTATCGTGTTGGTTGCGATGTTAGGTGTCGGTGTTGCTGACTCTTCTGGCTTTATCACCACTGGTCTGAAGAAAATGCTGAACTTCACGCCAGCGAAACTGTTAACGCCGATGCTGATTCTGGTGGCGATTGTGTCACACACCGCAGCAGACGCTGGTTACGTACTGGTTATTCCTCTGGGTGGTATCATTTTTCACGCAGCAGGCCGTCATCCTTTAGCAGGTATTGCTGCCGCTTTTGCTGGTGTTTCTGGTGGCTTCTCTGCGAACTTTATTCCTTCTGGTATCGACCCATTGCTAGCGGGTTTTACTCAGACGGCAGCGCAAGTTCTTGATCCTGAATACGTAGTAAACCCTCTGGCGAACATCATCTTTACTGGCCTTTCTTCTGTTATCGTTATCGTTATTGGTTGGTACGTAACAGAGAAAATCATCGAGCCACGTTTGGCAAACACGCCAATCGATGAAGATGCAGAAATGGCACCGGATCTTGCGTCTTTCACTGAGCTAGAATCAAAAGCTTTCCGTTACGCAGGTTGGGCAATGGTTGCTGGTATCGCGCTTCTTGTTGCAGCGCTGATGCCTGAAGACTCAGCACTCCGCTCTCCAGATGGTCAGATTACAGCGTTCTCTGCGCCAATTATGAAGTCTATCGTTCCGTTGATCTTCATCCTGTTTATCATTCCAGGTTATGTTTACGGTCGCGTTTCTGGCACATTTAAAACCAGCAATGACATCATCAAAGCAATGGCAACGACTATGTCTACCATGGGGGCATACATCGTCATGTCGTTCTTCTGTGCTCAGTTCCTATCGGTTTTCGCACAATCAAACATCGGTACTATGCTAGCGCTATACGGTGCTGAAGGTTTGAAAGCAATGAACCTGCCGGGTGAAGCAACAATTGTGGGTATGATCCTACTGACTGCTTCAGTTAACCTGATCATCGGTTCTGCATCTGCGAAATGGGCACTGATTGGTCCAATCCTAGTGCCAATGTTGATGGCGGTGGGTATCTCTCCTGAGCTTTCTCAAGCGGCTTACCGTGTGGGCGATTCAGTATCTAACATCATCTCGCCTCTGATGGTGTTCTTCCCATTGGTGGTGGTTTACTGCCAACGTTATGTGAAATCAACAGGTATCGGTACTCTGGCTTCTCTGATGATGCCATTCTCAATCGCAATGATGATTGGTTGGACTATCTTCTTGCTTGCTTACTGGGCGGTGGGTATTCCACTAGGAATTCAGGCACCTTACGAATACGTAATGTAATTACGCTGTGTAACCAAAAGCCTGCCAAATGTTGTGCAGGCTTTTTTGTCTTTGCTCAAAAATATTATGACCTAAAAACCAGTCAGTTATATTCAAATTATCTTCCATAGCTTTGTTTAACCATGCTCTGTCAAAGGTGAACAAAAGATGTGAACTACACTGTAGAAGGAATAAAACAGTGGTCGCATCGCTTCTCACCACGTGAGTCAATGTTAAGTAGAAGCGAAGTAGGAGATTAATGGTATGGCAAAGTACAAAGTTGGCTACTTCGTCGGTAGCTTGTCTTCCAGTTCTATCAACAGGCTGTTGGCGAAAGCACTGGTACGCTTGGCTCCTCCTGAGCTTGAGCTGATTGAAATTCCAATCAAGGATCTGCCGTTATATAGCGCGGACTATGATGCTGATTTCCCGCCAGTCGCTCGTGAGTTCAAGAAAGCCATATCCGCTATGGATGGTGTGTTGTTTGTCACTCCAGAATATAACCGTTCAATACCCGGCGGACTAAAGAACGCAATAGACTGGGCAAGTAGACCTTGGGGGCAAAACTCGTTCACAGGCATACCATCTGCGGTCATCGGTACATCTCCGGGTTCAATTGGTACAGCCGTCGCCCAGCAAAGCTTACGTGGCGTACTCTGCTTCTGTAACTCACCACTGATGAACACTGTGGAAGCGTATATTCAATTTAAACCGGGTTTAATCACAGAGGATGGGAAAGTGACAGATGAGGACACGGAGAAGTTCCTAGCTAAGTACATGTCTGAATTGCACGCTTTCATTGTGCGAGTTCTCACTGTGCTACCACGCTCGAAGAGCTAGTTGCTTGATTAGAAGTCAGTTTGTGAAACCACTACAAATTTAATGGCAGCATTGTGTTTTGTTTGCTGCCATTCTCTTTAATATTTTAGGTAACGAATAGGCAAAAATATGGCGATGTGAAGCATGATTTTTTCCACCTTTATCCTCCTAAATTCTAAATAAATTATCAGCTTCTAAACTGCAAAAATAAAAATATTCACAAATATTTATATCTATTTGAACTAATCGGTGTATAGTGCACGCAGCTCTTAAACGTGAGCTATTTATGAAATGTTTAGTTCAAGTCTCTTCTCAGTTTTCTTTCGATCGATTTCGTTATACTACTCCTGCGGCAACTTATTCTTCATCTTCCATCAAATAGCCTCGATTTTGGATTTTATGATGATTAACGAGGTATTTATTATGTCTAATAAAGCAACTGGTTCAGTAAAATGGTTTAACGAAACAAAAGGTTTTGGTTTCATTTCTCAAGACAATGGCGGTCCAGATCTATTTGTTCACTTTAACTCTATCGTTTCAGAAGGTTTTAAAACCTTAGCTGAAGGACAGAAAGTAACATTTAGCGTTGAGCAGGGTGCTAAAGGCGCTCAAGCTACTAACGTTCTAACAGCTTAAGTTAGCTTTCGAAAAAATAAGCACGATTTGCTTATTTAAATAGAAAAAGCACGAGTAGGATAAAAATATTTCGAGAAGTTTTTATCCTAAATTCACGCAAGTGAATGCCTTATTTTTTGATGTTCTGAATAGTCTGTTTAATCGATATTTTTAGATTTATTTTATTTAGATGTAACTATGAATATTATTTCTTTGTTACTGAAGTTTTTCTTATTTTTATAAAATATAAATCTCAGAGTGAATATCTTTTAAAAATGCTTTTCAGTATAGGAATAGTGAATGAGAAAAAGACGAGATAAAGTTGCAAAGAAAGCTTGGAAAAGTGGCTACGAAGCAAAATTTGAGCAAATGGTAGGTGAATACCATAGTGCAAAAGAGACTCTTGAAACGATGACGGCTGGTTCCGATGAATTCAAAGCGCAGGAAAAACTCTGCGAATCTCTTTTCTCTAGTGCCGAACGCTTCTTTAAGCAGCACCAATAACTCAAGATTGATTTGCCACAGTCTCACTTGATCTTGTGGCTTTCTATCCCTTAGTCCCCCCTTACTCTCCCTCATTTATTTGCACTTCTAGTTAATCCAACTAACGATTAGTCAGGTTTCCAACAGAATTAAGTGCAAAATCATGCGCCAAACCCAAACACTTTTAAATACGTAAATGCAGCCGCCAGTTCAGGACCTTAGCTCAATTCTCGCGCTATACCCTAAATCGAGCAGCTTTTCAGTTACGTGAAAATGGATATCGGATGTGCCTATCCTACTTTCAGTGAAGGTAATTCGTAGTCATAGGTTATGGATTCGTGGCCCCTTAATGCTGTTTCTAACAGTTAGGAAACTTTTCCTGAATATTTATTGTTGGGATCCCGCTTTTTTACTTTTCTTAAAAAGTAATGTGAACGCTATCACTAGATACTTTTTCCTTGTGGTCAAACCCCGTTGTCTTTACCTCATACCAACCCTATTCTCAGTCTGCTACTTAAAACAAAGGACTGAAAGCCTATGAACAACAAGAACAAGGTATTCTCGCTGGCGGTAACTACTTTGCTTACTGCTGGAATTTCTGCCAAAAGCTTAGCTGCTGATGTGACTGTTTGGGCTTGGGACCCGAACTTCAATGTGGCTGCCATGAATGAAGCGGCCGCTCGCTATAAAAAGATCGACCCTAGTTTTAATCTCAAGGTTATTGATTCAGGTAAGGAAGACATTGAGCAAAAACTGCATACCATGCTGGCCTCAGGTATTACGAGTTCGTTGCCTGATATTGTCTTAATTGAAGACTACAATGCTCAGAAGTATTTGCAGGCTTACCCTGGCTCTTTCTTGCCACTGCAGGAGCACATCGACTACAGCCAGTTTGCACCATATAAAGTTAAAGTGATGACTATTGGTGACAAAGTGTTTGGCATTCCTTTTGATTCTGGTGTTGCTGGTATGTTTTATCGAAGTGACTATCTAGAGAAAGCAGGCTACACCCACAAGGATTTGCTTAATATTACGTGGGACAGGTTCATTGAAATTGGTAAAGACGTCAAAGCGAAAACAGGTATTAGTATGCTGACATACGATATCAATGACGTAGTGTTACCTCACATCATGATGCAGTCAGGTGGTGAATGGTTCTTTACTCCAGAAGGAGAGATGAACATCGCTAATAACCAAGCGCTTAAAGAGACATTAAAAACTATCAAAGCAATCAACGACGCCAAAATTACTCGCCCAACATCAGGTTGGTCTAGTTTTGTTGGCAGCTTTAACGCTGGTCAGGTGGCTACAGTAACGTCTGGCGTTTGGATCATGGGTTCTATTAAAAGCGTTGACGAGCAAAAAGGTAAATGGCGAGTTGCACCAATCCCAAGTCTTAAACTACCTAATGCAAAACATGCTTCCAACCAAGGTGGTTCGAGTTGGTATGTGCTAAGTACCAGCAAAGATAAAGAAGCGACTATCAACTTCCTCAAGAAAACATTCGCAGCTGATGACGACATGTACCAAACCTTACTGGTTGAACGTGGCGCTCTGGGCACATATTTGCCAGCAAGTGTGGGCTATGCCTATACAGTCGAAGATGAGTTCTTCTCTGGGCAACCTGTTTTTTCTGATTTTTCCAAATGGGTAGCTGAGATTCCGCAAGTTTCTTATGGCATGTACACACAAGAAGTAGACAACGCCATCTCTGCTGAAATTCCTGCTCTTCTATCGGGTGATTCAGTTGACGACGTGTTAAAGCGCGTCGAAACCGCACTTAAATACCAACTGATGTAAACCACTTCGGCTTGGGGCTCGCCCCCCAAGCCTCTTCAATCCAATTAAATGGTGTAACCATGCATAAATCCAAGATGCACAGGCTGTATGACATTAACGGCTGGGCTTTTGTCGCAACTGCCGTGGGTTTAATTGCCTTAATGACTCTTTACCCGATTGGAAAGTCGCTCTGGTTATCATTGCATTCCGGTCGTGGGGTAATACTAGAATTTGCTGGTGTCTCTAACGTGATCAGGCTGTTTTATGATCCGATGTTTAAAAAAGCCCTATGGAACACTCTGACATTTCTAGCCATTCAAGTACCGATCATGATCTTCCTTTCTCTGGCGGTCTCATCGTGTCTGAACTCATCCAAATTAAGATACAAACAGTGGTTCCGATTGGCTATTTTCTTGCCTTGTGTAACTTCTTTGGTGGCTTACTCAATACTGTTTAAGAGTATGTTTGAGCTCGATGGCGTTGTGAATTCTGTATTGATGGCGATTCACATCATTTCTGAACCGATTCCTTGGTTAGCCGATCCATTTTGGGCAAAAGTAACGGTTATCATCGCTATCACTTGGCGTTGGACTGGCTACAACATGATTTTCTTTCTATCGGCAATGCAGAATATTGATAAGTCTATATATGAAGCGGCTCGAATTGATGGCGTAAGCCCGATAAAGCAGTTCTTGTTCATCACTGTTCCATTACTGAAACCTGTGATCTTATTTACTACGGTGACATCCACTATAGGTACGCTTCAGTTATTTGATGAAGCAATGAACATCACTAATGGAGGGCCTGCGAATTCAACGATGACTTTGTCACTCTATATCTACAACTTATCATTTTCTTATGTGCCGAACTTCGGTTACGCGGCCACAGTTTCCTATGTGATTGTTGTGCTATCGGCGGTTTTAGCTGTTGTGCAATTTAAAGCTGCGAGGAACAAGTAATCATGAAACGTAGTCAACTTTATACCTTATTCATGCACTTGTTTTTAGGTATTGTCAGTCTCTTCTCGCTATTTCCGTTTTACTGGATGGTGGTATCAAGTACCAACCGTACTAGTGATATAAACATTGGAAAATATACATTTGGTGACCAGCTACTGGTTAATTTCAACAATCTGACTAGCCAAGTGGATTTGACTTTAATTTTCTGGAATACAGCCAAAATAGCCATTATCAGTACAGTAGCGACACTAGCGATATGTTCTATCGCTGGTTATGCGTTTGAAATTTATCAAAGCAAGAATCGTGAACGTGTTTATACCGCTTTATTAACGACAATGATGATCCCGTTCGCTGCCTTGATGATTCCGCTGTTCACAATGTTTGGTAAAGCGGGGTTACTCGATACTCACTTTGCTGTGATAATGCCGACCATTTCTGGCGCGTTCATCATTTTCTACTTTCGCCAATGTACCAAATCTTTCCCTCTGGAGCTTATTGATGCTGCTAGGGTAGAAGGCGTTGCGGAGTGGAAAATTTTTCTTTTTGTCTACGTACCAATAATGCGAGCCAGTTACTCTGCCGCCTTCATTATCGTATTCATGTCCTCTTGGAACTCATTCTTGTGGCCCTTGATAGTCCTGCAATCTAATGAGCTTAAAACAATAAACCTTATTCTCTCTAGCTTTGCTTCTGCTTATTCACCCGATTTTGGGCTGATTATGGTTGGCACAGTACTTTCCACATTGCCAAGCCTTTTGATTTTCTTCGCGATGCAAAAGCAATTTATCGCCAGTATGACCGGAGCCGTTAAATAATGCGAAATACCCAATTATTGTCTCAAAACTGGGTGTTTTGCCCAGGCTTTCACATCAACGCTTCACTTGAACATGTGCAGGGTAGCCAGCAAATAGAGTTACCGCACAACGCGGTTGATGTCCCACTGAACTATTTTGACGAAACAAAACTTCATCAAGATTTTACTTATCAGTATCGCTTAAAAGCGACGCAAACTGATTTTAGCAAGCAACTGGTTATGCATTTTGAAGGTGTGATGTGTGATGCACACGTATACGTTAATGGTAAGTTGACCAAGCAGCATAGCGATGGCTATACACCATTTGATGTGCATCTGTCACCTTGGTTACAAGAAGGCGACAATCACATTACTGTCACGTTAAGTGGACGAGAAAACCCAGCGATTCCACCTTTTGGTGGCATGATTGATTTTCTTTGCTTTCCTGGCATTTATCGTGACGTGAACTTAACTCGCTTTGATGAGGTACGCGTGAAGAACGTTAAAGTCGATACCTTTAACGTTCTGTCAAAGCCAACAGTGGAAGCTACGGTTTATCTGGAAAAACTGGCTGATTACAACGCGCCATTGACGATGAAGCTAACACTAGTCTCTGCCGAAGGTAATACAGTCGCTAGTCAGCGGATCACGAATTGCCAGTCAGATGAACAAGCGATAAAAGTGTGTTTCGAGCCACTTACTGAGGCGCAATTGTGGCATCCAGACCACCCGAATTTATATACGCTACAAGTAGAGCTGCTTGGTGAAAATCTGAGTGATTATTATCAGTGCCGTTTTGGGCTTCGTGAAGCGGAGTTCAGGGTAGATGGATTCTATCTCAACAATGAAAGACTTCAGTTGGTCGGGGTAAACCGACATCAAAGTTATCCGTATGCGGGCTACGCGATGGGTAAACGTGCCCAACAACTGGATGCGGAACTGGCTAAGCAAAAACTAGGCTTCAACTTGATTCGCACTTCTCACTATCCTCAGTCTGTACATTTTCTGGATCGATGCGATGAACTGGGATTACTCGTTTTTGAGGAAATTGCAGGGTGGCAACATGTCGGAGACCAAGCTTGGCAGCAGAAATCAATTGATAATGTGCTAGCGATGATTGAACGCGATTGGAATCACCCTAGCATCATTTTGTGGGGTGTACGCATTAATGAATCTGTGGATAGCCACGACTTCTATACTCAGACAAACGCATTGGCTCGTAAACTCGATCCTAGCCGACAAACGGGTGGTGTACGCTGCATTCAGAACAGTGAATATCTTGAAGATGTTTATACCATGAACGACTTCATTTTGAGCGATAGCCATTTGAATCCTAATGGGGATATTGAACTGCGCAGTCCGCAAACTGTCACTGGTTTAGATAAACCCGTTCCGTATTTAGTTACTGAATATGCAGGGCATATGTTCCCAACCAAACGTACTGACTGCGAAGTTTGGCAAAATGAGCATGTGATGCGTCATCTACGAGTGCTGAATGCCAGTTTTTCGAACCCGAATATTAGCGGTGCCATCACTTGGTGTTTATTTGATTACAACACCCACAGGGACTTCGGAAGTGGTGACAAAATCTGCTACCACGGTGTGAATGATGCATTCAGGGTTCCAAAATTTGCTGCATCTGTTTATGCCAGTCAGATGTCGCCGAAACATCAAGTCATTCTTAACCCCGTGACCTACTGGACTCGTGGTGAACGTCCGGAGGCAAAAGCTCTGCCATTAATTATTTTGACCAACTGTGATCGTGTTGATATTCAGATTGGTGATGGTGTATGTCGCAGCTTTTTCCCTGACAAAGGCCGCTTCCCGAATCTGCCACATCCGCCGGTTGTGGTTGATGTGACTAATCAGAGAGATCTGCCTGTGGGCGACTGGGGTAACTCTTGGCAAGATATTAAGTTCACTGGTTATGTGGATGGTACTGTTTGTATTGAAACCGAACTTGCCGCCTCTCCGGTGCCAACGCTACTAGATATCAGTTTGCAGACAGATAGCTTAAATGCTCACTGTGGTGATACCTGCCACGTGGTCATTAAAGCTCTCGACCAAAAAGGTCAAATACTGCCTTATTTCAAAGATGTTATTCAGATTAGTAGCAGTGACAATCTCGCTGTAATCGGCCCGACATCAATACCTTTAGAGGGCGGCGTTGCTAGCTTCTGGGTGCGAGCGTTTCAACAAGGAACCGGCGAAATCAAACTGAAGAGTTCGTGTTTTGGCGAATTCTCTCGCTCTATTTTGGTTAAACATCAACAGGTCATCAGCCAACAAACTCAAAATGAGGTTCAATATGGCTAATATCACTTTAGAAAACATCGTTAAGCGTTACGGCAGTGTCCAAACCATACACAATGTTAATCTGGATATTGAGTCTGGAGAGTTTGTGGTTTTTGTGGGACCGTCGGGATGCGGTAAATCAACCCTGCTTCGTATGGTTGCGGGATTAGAGCAGATTTCTGATGGTGCAATTGAAATAGACAACCAGAGAGTGAACGAACTTGACCCTGCGGCTCGTGGTATTGCAATGGTGTTTCAGTCTTATGCTTTATACCCACATATGTCGGTTGCTGAAAATATCGGTTTTGGTCTGAAAATGAATGGTCGCCCAAAGTTGGAAGTTGAGCAACTGGTGCAGAGAGCAGCTAAAACTCTGCAGCTAGAACACCTACTCGATCGTAAACCTAAAGAGCTATCGGGTGGTCAACGTCAGCGAGTCGCAATAGGACGGGCAATCGTTCGGGACCCCAAGGTGTTTTTGTTTGACGAGCCTTTGTCAAATTTGGATGCTGAGTTAAGAGTTGAAATGCGTTTGCAGATAGCAAAGCTGCATCAGGAAATGGGAAACACCATGATCTATGTTACCCATGATCAGGTTGAAGCGATGACATTAGCAGATAAAATCGTTGTGCTCAATCAGGGGCGAATCGAGCAGGTGGGTTCTCCAATCGAGCTTTATAATAGGCCGCAAAATCTTTTTGTGGCGGGTTTCATTGGCTCTCCTAAGATGAATTTATTACCCGCAACGGTAGTGAGCTGTGAACAAGAACGAGTGAATATTAAACTGAAGGACGGCAATACGGTGAGCTTGTTACGCGGTGATTACACGGTCTCAGAAGGGCAACCTGTGACAATCGGTATTCGTCCAGAACATCTCAATTTGGAAAGAGAAGGGGATGTTCATCTGACGATGCGTAATGAAGTAACAGAGCGACTAGGTAACGCTACATATATGTTTGGCCACTGTGCTGGCGTTGATAGTTTCAAAGTACACTTAGTGGGAGATCAAGTATTAGAAAGCTACTGTGATGTTGGACTGAGCTGCTTCAGTGAACAATGCCATCTGTTTAATGAAGAAGGCCTGCGTATAAACTAACGAAATCGTTTGAAACTTGATAAAAAGAAAAGCGGTCGTTGAACGGCCGCTTTTCTATCTATTTTGCTTCTAAACATATATGAAGCTGAAGTTAGAGTGGCTTAGCAAAACTTTTGCGCCATATCATTTCATAGCCGAGCTGAACGGTTTTGTGATATTGGCGTCCAGCAACGAGTTCCATAAATAGATCTACAGCCGCTTCACCCATCTCAGTCGCATAGAGTCTCATTGTCGTGAGACTTGGATTCATATGCTGTGCGGTAGGGATATCGTTCATACTGATCACTTGGATATCTTTAGGAATTTCGATATCCCTTTCTTGGATGGCACGATAGACACCTATGGCGATAATGTCTGTTGCAGCAAAGACCACATCAGGCCAAGGTTGAGTGGACAGCATTTCTGTCATAGCTAAATAGCCAGATTCAATGCAAAAGTTCGTGCTAACCTTGCAGCGTGCTGAACCGTAGATGCCGTGAGCTTGGGTCATTTCTCGAAAAACATGTAAACGGGTCTCATCATTACCAATAAATGCAGGTCTCTGAACATCGGCTGATATCATATTGCCAACAATTTCTCGTGAGGCAGCTTCTCTATCGAATTGCACCACATCGCACTGTTTATCTAGCGGGTTTGAATCAACAAATATCAGGTTAGGATTTAGTGATTGGATGAGGGTGACATCTTGATCTTTAAAATGACCAACACAAATAACGGCTTGAGCTTGTTGTAAGAAACTGCTGTTCGCAGCCAAGTTATTGGCAAATGTATTACGCAAAGCGATGTTGTGTTGATGGCAGCTATTCTCTATGCCAATTCGAATCGCTGTATAGTAAGGGTCGTTTAGTTCTTCATTGGGACTAAGGCAATGAACGACCACCAAGTTTAGCGCGTCTCCATTTGCCAGCTTGTAGTGGGTGCGAGCTGCGATGGCATTTTGTTGTTGACGCTGCTTCTTACGCTGGATAGGAGAAAGATAACCCAGCTCAATTGCCACTTTATTGATTAACTGTCGCTTTTCAGAAGTGATGGAAAGTGTATCGTCCTGATTCAGGACTCTCGATACTGTTGATGATGCTACACCAACTTTGTCTGCGATGTCTTTTAATGTTGCCAAAGAAAATTCTCTAAAAATTTTCTTAAAATATTACTAAACTTTTCCTAACAAGAAAGCGATCTTGGTCAACGGTTGAACTAACCAAGTGCAAACATCTCAGGTGTTCCTTTTCTAAATCTAATTTGGAATCTCACAAGCCTATGTTTTCTTCCTGATCTAGTTCCTTAATGTATAACAGCTCACTTGTTTGGGATTCTGATTGGCACTAGAAGTCTACGCCATTTCCCAGATTGCACAGATCTCTTGCATAACTGCTTTGGCAATCGGCGAATTCGCTCTGTTCTTCGGCACAATAAAGTAGAGCTCAGCCTCGAAGTCTAAATCTGGAATGATGGTGATTTGATTGTTCTGCGCATGTTCCTTTGCGTCTTCAAGTTCATAAAAGCTCAGTCCCAACCCACTTCTTACTAGCTCTAATCGAGTTGCATCATCATCACTGCTGGTAATGGCATTGATATCATCACCCAACTTCAATTTTAAGAAATCATCAAACGGGCAGTAGTAACCCATCGTAATCCAATGACTCTTTTCTAAGGGCGTATCGGAGTTAAAGCCAAATGGGGCAATCGTTGTGATTTTTTGCGATTTAACTTTCACTGAGACAAAATCGCTTGGCACTTCCCCATACACAAAACCTCCGTCCATCTCTTCAGAGCGTATTGCTTCAATCGTTTTCCCTGTAGACATAGGGTGGATTTGCAATGTAATACCGGGTGTACTTTCCAGTAAGTTCTCTATCAGGCGAGGGACTTCAAGCTGGGCTGGTTTTTGATTCAATGCCAGACGAAACGTTCCGACGATTTCATCCTGACTGGATGCCGCAGCGTTAACCAAATCAAACGCGGAATCTAAGGTTTTCTGTGCTTTTTTAAGTAACAGTTCGCCTTTTTCGGTCAGTTTCATCCCTTTACTGGTACGTACAAAAAGTGGCACTTGCAGCTCTTCTTCCAGCGCTTTGATGTGCGCGCTGACGGCTGGTGGCGTTGTATATAGTTGCTTAGCCGCTAGGGTTAAGTTTCCTGTTTGAGCGACAACAACAAATGAGCGTAGGTGATAAAATTCCATGTAATCCAGCACGTTTCACTATCAGCAATTGATGCCCCATTATCGGCTATCAGAAGCAAAAGTATATTTGTTTTCTCTTAACGCTCCCTTCAGAAACTACGAATTCTCATCGCTATGTTTGGTCAATACACTGGCTAGGAAACAAACAACATGGCTTTGGTTATACAACGTTAAGGAGAGAAATCATTATGACTATGTCGAGTGTACTTGGCCACCCAGCGGCTGACAGCGAAACAGCGAATGCGTTTTTTAGCAACAAGCTGAGCTTTGAAACGGATTGCTCAGATGTTTACGCCGATATCAAAGAGAACAACAAACAGTTCATTTTGCTCGATGTTCGAAGTGTCGAGGCCTACAACAAAAGCCACGCCATTACTGCAGATAGCATGCCTCACGCCAACATCAATGCGGAGTCTTTTGCTCACTATCCGAAAGACACAACTTTTGTAGTCTACTGCTGGGGGCCAGGGTGTAACGGTGCGACTAAAGCGGCTAAGAAAATTTCAGCCTTGGGTTTTGTTGTTAAAGAGATGATTGGTGGTATTCAGTATTGGGAAGATTTCGAGCGTTACCCTGTGAATCGCCGATTAGGTGAAGCGCAAAGCTAAATGGTGGTTTAATGAGTAAAACTGAAGCTGAGAACAGGTTAACTTGGGGTGAAATAGTGAATCAACGAATCGATATCCGTATGAGTTGCTCAGAAGATGCTTACGATATTTGGCAACTAATGTGCGAGCACGCAGATTATGAAGGTCACACTCTGGTTGTATCTGGCCAGCTTCAGACTTTACAGAATCAAACATACCCCGCAGCAATTTGGGTTGTAGAAATCGATGGCAGTATTGTGGGGTATATGAGTCTGATAAAGCAGTTTTCAACGTGGGATATGAACCACTATCTCTACTTGGACTGCCTTTATCTTAGACCTGAAGTCAGAGGCAAAGGCTTAGGCAAAGCGATGCTGATGAAAGCTTCAGAGTTTGCGCAAGAACGTTCTTTATCAGAAATTCAGTGGCAAACACCCACATCAAATACCAACGCCATTGGCTTTTATCACAGGTTGGGAGCGATTGATAAAGAGAAGCAAAGGTTCTTCTGGAACCACAATGAATTTAATTAGTTATCCCTGATTGCGACTTTCATTTGAAGATGTCATTCTGAGAACCGTACACATAAACAAAGAAAACTCCGCCATCCATTTGAAGAGTCAGAATGTCAATAAAGCCAATTGATGATAATACGTGGGCAGGAATACTCTCGGTGCAATCTGAAGTCTATTTGCAAGTAGAGCCCGAAACGATAGAGGTGTTGCAAAGTAAATGGCGTCGCACACCGCAGTGCTGCTTCGTGTATCAAGATAAAGAGTCAGTGCTGGGTTACCTCTTGGCACACGCTTGGGATAAGCAAGCACCGCCGAAACTGTTTAAACCGCTACCGGAAGAATCTGGTGTTTTAAACTCATATCTGTTTCTGCACGATCTCGCAATATCAGATAAGGCCGCTGGGCAGGGTATAGGAAGCAAGTTGGTTAGCCACTTAATTTCAATAGCAAAAACAATGGGCTTTGATGAAATTCGCTTGGTGGCGGTACAAGATTCATCAACGTTTTGGATCAATATGGGCTTCAGCGTAGTAGACAAGCAGAGCATTTCATCAACCTATGGTGAAGGTGCCAAAATGATGAGATACGCTTTACAGGGGGAATAATGTTTAGCCTGAGAATAGAAAAGGATTTAAAGCTGGTTTTGGTTCAGCCCTCATTCGCAGCTCGCTATTTTGAGATTGTTCAAAGTGAACGTGAGTATTTAAGCCAGTGGTTAGCTTGGCCTCCTCATGCTGATAGTGAAGCGTTCTTTCTCAGTTTCATTCAACGTTCGCTGCACGATTATGCCGATGGAAAGTCACTGGTTTGTGCAATGTTCTATGAAGACGAGCTGGTGGGAAACATCAGTTTCAATACCATCAATTATGATCTTAAAAAGGTCGAAATCGGTTACTGGCTGAGGGAACAATTTAGGGGGAAGGGCATCGTCACCCGTTCAGTATCTAAGCTCATCGAAATGGCGTTTCGTGAACTGAATATGCAGAAGGTAGAGATTTCAGCCGCTGTTGATAACGCACCCAGTCGTAATGTTTGTAAACGTTTGGGGTTCAACTTGGAAGGCATTATTACTTGCGCGGAGAACCTCAATGGTCGCGTTGTTGATCATGCTGTTTATGGTTTGAGCCGCAGTCATTGGCTTGGTAAGTAAACAGATTTGTATTTATCTAGTCGTCTGAAACAAAAATCCCCACAGTGATAACTGCGGGGATTTTTTCATTCATCTAACCGCTACTAGCTCATCGTGAAATGCTGAATCGCATATGCCACTGGAGAACTTAGCAGCAGCGTTAATACAGTACGTTGGAACCAAACTACAACGATCTGTCTTACTGAGATTGGAATCTCGGTCGACAAAATACAGGGGATCGACGCTGAGAAGAACAAGATTGAAGAGATAGAAATCTGACCAATCACAAAGCGAGTAATGAAGTCACTTTTCGCTGCAATCAGTGCAGGTAAAAACATCTCTGCAAGGCCCGTCGCTGAAGCTTTTGCAACCAACATAGGATCTGGCATTTGCGCTATCCAAGCGAACGGATAGAACAGAATACCCAACCATTCGAAGACAGGTGTGTATTTAGCAAGTAGCAAGCCGATCAAACCCACAGACATGATTGATGGCAGAATACTCATTGCCATTAACAGACCTTCTTTCAGGTTCTTAAAGATGCTACTTAACACTGGCTCAGATTTGTCTGCGATTTGCAGACCTTCATTCACGGCTTGTTTGATGCGTGGCAGATCACTTGGAACCTCATCAGCAATCGGCTTTGAATCATCTAAACGAGCAAGTGGACGTAGACGTACCGTAATAGCGGTAACGACAAAAGTCAGAACCAATGTGCTCCAGAAGAACAGGTTCCAAATCTCCATCAAGCCTAATGTTTTAGCCACGATGACCATGAAGGTTGCTGAAACGGTTGAAAAGCCTGTAGCGATAATGGCTGCTTCTTTTGCTGAGTACTGACCGGATTTGTATACGCGGTTGGTAATAAGAAGACCAATTGAGTAGCTGCCTACAAAAGAAGCAACAGCATCAATGGCTGATTTACCCGGTGTTTTGAAAATAGGGCGCATCACAGGTTGAAGCAGCACGCCAACCATTTCAAGCAAACCAAAGCCGATTAAAAACGCTAAGAAAATTGCGCCAACAGGAACAATCAGACCTACTGGCACAACAAGCTTGCCAAATAGAAATGGCAGCATGTCTTTTTCAAATAGCAGTGCTGGACCGACTGAAAAAAACGCCATTAGCGCAGTAATTACGCCGACTACTTTAAGCACAGAAAGCACTTTCTGCGTTATGTTTGCGTTCCAACTGCCTGTAACAAAAGGGTAGACGCTACCAGCGATGATCATCAGCAGTGCATAAATCTCAACACCTTTAGGTGATGTTGCACGTAGCCAAGAAACCATGTGGTCGAGTGGAATAGTGGATTTTGCGTTGATTTCGATCGGTACAAAGAAAAAGATGATGCCGATAAGGCTAAACAGAACCAGT
The DNA here is from genome assembly GCF_021726015.1 of Vibrio sp. A1-b2. Lineage (NCBI taxonomy): Bacteria > Pseudomonadati > Pseudomonadota > Gammaproteobacteria > Vibrionales > Vibrionaceae > Vibrio > Vibrio sp. A1-b2. Next base: position 76,450 of record NZ_JAKKCI010000003.1, on the reverse strand, counting down.
TTCAGTGCTGAAGACCAAACAGGTTTCGTGAGCATGGATCCAGTTGCTTCCATAGTTACCTTCCTTAGTGAGTGAAACTTTGCACGTAGGCAGTCGTTCTGCCCCGTGCTCCGTGTTTTTGACTGAACTTTTAATCTTGGCGTTCTATACGCTCTTCTCTTGCCGTTCATCCAAACGGCAAATAATTTTATTGCTTTGAACAGTTAAATCTGTGCTTTTAGAACAGCACTTAAAATCGCGTTGAGTTGCGATTTAATTTTGATGGCTTTGTTCGCATCTAACTCGTATCTCCCTTGAGCGAGTGCGTCATTGTTTAAGTAAGTGTCTTGTGACATTTCAAGCTGAATGGCGTGAATATTTTCGCTCGGTTTACCAAATCCGCGAGTAATGAAACCGCCTTTGAAACGACCGTTGAGCACTTGGCTATAGCGGTCAGATACCGCACCCATCACAGCATCGACAATTGCGTTGCTGCATGATTCGCCTTGGTTGGTTCCCCAGTTGAATTCAGGCAACGTCCCTTCGAACAACATAGGTACTTGCGCGGCGATACTGTGGGCATCAAATAAGATGGCGTAGCCGTGAATAGATTTAAGGCGCGCTAGTTCTTGTTCAATTGTGGAGTGGTATGGATGCCAAATCTGTTCTTTATAGCGTTCGTGGTCACTTTCGCTTGGTGCTTTACCATCAACGAAAACCGGAGTGGAGTCGAAGAGGATCTCTGGGAACAAGCCTGTAGTTTTTGTTGTGTAGAGTGGCTTGTCGTCACTTGGTCGATTTAGGTCAATCACGTAGCGAGAATAGTTAGCTGAAATGACACTCGCGCCCAGTTCTTTTACACACTCATAAAGCTCTGGAATAAACCAATCAGTATCTGGAAGTTTCTTAGCGGCTTCCGTCAAGCCTTGTTCAACTTCTGGAGTCAGACCTAAACCAGAATGAGGCATACTCACTAACAGTGGGACGCTTCCTTGATGAAATTCGAATGGTGAACGTACACAATTTGGCTGACTCATTTGACAGATACTCCGTTATCTTTATTAAATGTATATACATTTGTTAATCTAGCTGTCATAAAACGTTGTTGCAAGTGAGAGGTTAATTATTTATTGCATTTATCTCACTTTTTTCTGTATCAAATCCCCTTGTTTTCGTGAGTGAATTGAGTTGGAAAATATAACTTGTATATACATATAAAGCTAAATTACACTTATTTTAAACAGCGCAAGTGATTACTTTTTTGAACTAGGAATTCACCATGACAGGGACTCAAACACGTCATTATTTCTTTGCTGAGCGAGCTTGGCTCGCCGATGGTTGGCATAACAACGTCTCTTTCGAAGTCACCGATGGAGTGTTTACTCATGTCGAATCGGATACTTCAGCGCTTGAGGGGGCAACAAAGCTTATTGGCCCAGTATTGCCAACCTTAGCAAACGTGCATTCACATGCTTTCCAACGTGTCATGGCGGGAATGGCAGAAGTGTGTTTGAACCCGAATGATAGCTTTTGGAGTTGGCGCGATCTGATGTACAAAATTGTACAAAAGCTTTCGCCAGAACAAGCCAACGTTATCGCTACTCAGCTCTATATCGACATGCTTAAAGCGGGTTATACCCAAGTGGGTGAGTTCCACTATTTACACCATGATGTTGCGGGTAAACACTATGCCAACCGAGCTGAGATGTCTCACCAGTTGATCAATGCAGCGGATCGCTCTGGTATTGGTCTGACTCTGTTACCTGTGTTGTATTCTCATTCTGGTTTTGGCGCGCAGGCTCCGAACGAAGGACAAGCTCGCTTTATCAATTCGTCACACTCCTATTTGGAGCTGCAAAGTCAATGTGAGCAAGCCTTAGCAGGTTCTAAGCTGCACAACCTTGGTATCTGTTTCCATTCACTACGTGCGGTAACAGAGCAGCAAATCAAAGAAGTATTGAGCTCATCCGACAGCAACAAAGTGGTACACATTCATATTTCTGAACAGCAGAAAGAAGTGAATGACTGTTTGGCATGGAGTGGTCAACGTCCTGTTGAGTGGTTGCATGAACATGTGGGTTTGAATGAGCGTTGGAACTTAATCCACGCGACGCACCTGAATGAATACGAACTCAATGCAATTGCCAGCAGCAAAGCGGTAGTGGGTTTGTGTCCGACGACAGAAGCAAACTTGGGTGATGGCATTTTCCCTGGAGTTGAATTTGAACGTTTGAATGGTCGCTGGGGTATCGGTTCAGATAGCCATGTAAGCCTGTCGATTGTTGAAGAACTGCGTATTCTGGAATACGGTCAACGCCTTCGCGATCAACAACGAAATCGTCTATATCGAGGCGAGCAAACTAGCATTGGTGATAACCTGTTTAAGCAAGCGTTATTGGGCGGCAATCAGTCATGTGGCGTAGAGTTAGGTTTATCGGTTGGTCAACGCGCAGACTTTATGGTGCTTGATGATAGCCATCCGTTTATTGGTGCAAGCGAAACCAAAGATGTACTGAATCGTTGGTTGTTTGCATGCAGCGAAAATGTGGTGAAAGATGTGTTTGTTGCTGGCAAGCAAGTGATTAGCGAAGGACGACATGAGCTCGATGTTATAAGCCGTTCAGAGTTCTCTAAAGTGATTAAGAAGGTGATTTACGATGTCTAATCACTCAAACTTGTTTAGTGTAGTGCCTCAATCTGACTATCTGCGTATGCCGTGGAAAAATGGCTTGGGTGAAACGTTAGAAATTGCGGTGAGCCGAGAAAACGATGAGGTGCTGTATCGCGTTAGCCAAGCTGCTGTGGTTGAAGATGGTGCGTTCTCTGATTTTTCTGGTCTGCATCGTACGCTTGTTTTGCTAAAGGGCAATGGGATGCTTCTGTCCCATAAAAACGCACAAAAAGAATATCAACATAACCTTCAGCAAGTGTTGTCTGTTGCGCATTTCGCTGGTGGTGATAGTACCTATGCGACCCTATCAAACGGAGCAATTGAAGATCTCAACATTATGGTGCGAGAAGGCAAAGTCAGCTCGGAAGTGCAAGCGGTTTTCTCTCCAGCATCTCGCGTTATTACTATCGATTCGAGCACGCTGTTCACGGGTTTCTATGCCAACAGCGATTGTGAATTGTTGGTACAGTCGCAAGCGATACAACAAAGTATCGCAATACCAAATCAAGCCACGGTTCTTCTGCATCAGAATAGTCAGATTACGTTGCAAAAAGGTTGTGGCGTTTTTATTGTTATTACTGCTAATACAATTAGCTGACCATAAGGTCAGCCAATTGTTACTTTTACGATTCGTTAGCTTTCAAATGAAAGCTTGTCGCCAAATGCTTCCTTCCAGTCTTTATCGAACTGTGCAACTGCTGGTGCAACCGCTGGATGAGCAAACATTGCAGCAGCAACATCGACAGGAAGTGTGATAGCTTCGATACCAAGTTTCATCACTTCCATCGCCTGCTGAGTATTTTTGAAACTCGCAGCAAGTATCTTTGCTGGCAACTGATTTTGGTCTAAAAGCAGTTGAAGATCGGCAACAACTTCCACGCCATTACCATTCATTGCATCAATACGGTTTACATACGGCGCTAAGTAATCAGCACCGCATAGCGCGGCCAAAAAGCCTTGCTGAGCCGAATAAATAGCAGTGGCGAGAACTTGAATTCCCTCTTTTTTCATTAACTTAATTGCCGTTAAGCCAACTTCCGTTGCTGGAACTTTTACCACCATATCGTAAGGCAGTTCGTTAATCTGGCGTGCTTCTTCCAACATCTCTTGGGCTGTAGAACTGACCACTTGAGCATGGAATCTAGGTGTACCACCTAATGCTTGTTGCATGCCTTGTAGTGTCTCTTTTAGCCCTTGATTTGACTTGGCCAGAATACTTGGATTGGTGGTAATTCCTTTCAGTGGCAGGCACTGGTTAAAACGCTTTGTCTGTTCGACATCGGCTGTGTCTAGGTACAGTTCAATCATGATATTTCTCTCTCTGTTCGAGATCTCAGTTTCATCGTTGTCATAACTATAAAGAACACTACCTATTCAGCCTTTGATTTTGATCAATGTAACTTTCATTTGAAAGTTTGATTATTTCAAATATAGAAAATTTGAAAAGCTAGATTATCGAATTTAGCGCTATTAGGTGAAAGGCATGTATTTCAACATTCAACGATTTTCAACCCATGATGGTGATGGAATCCGTTCTATCCTTTTCTTGAAGGGATGTTCGCTTGCTTGCCCTTGGTGTCAGAATCCTGAAAGTCGTAGTGAAAAACGTTCGCTGTTGTTTGATCAGAGAATCTGCCTAGAGGATTGTGACATATGCAGTAAAGCGTGCTCGGCAATCAGCAAACAAGATGGTGTTATTTCGATCGATAGAGATTTGCTTACCAATGAAGATCTCGCGGAATTAGACAATATCTGCCCGACACAAGCGCTAACCGTGTGTGGGCAAGAAGCAGATGCTGAACAACTGTTCAAAGAATTGATGAAAGACAAACCCTTCTATGACCAAAGCTCTGGAGGTGTAACGTTTTCTGGTGGCGAACCCTTGATGCAAGCGCATCTGGTTGCCGATATCGCCAAAAAACTAAAGCAAAACAGTGTCTCTACTGCGATTGAATCGTGTATGCACGCACCTTGGAAAAACGTTGAAAAGGTCGCGCCTTTTATTGATTGCTGGCTAGCCGATTTGAAACACACGGAAGAGGTCAAATTCAATCAATGGGCTAAAGGTTCACTTAAGCGCATCAAGGAAAATTTCCGCAAGTTAGATTCTATCGCCAAGCGCATCGTTATCCGTGTACCTGTTGTGCCGGAGTTCAACGATACAGATCAAGAACTCAAACAAATTATCGACTTTGCTGCTTCTCTACAAAGCTGCAAAGAACTTCACTTGTTGTCCTACCACACACTAGGGATCAACAAATACCGTTTATTGGATATGCCGTACTTGTGCTCAGACAAACCGCTGAGCAACCCCCAACTTTTAGAGAGAGCTCAACAATACGCGCGTAAACATACTCAACTCAATGTCACTGTGAGAGGCTAATCATGGATTTAAATTACTTACCTGAGCGAATTAAAGCGCACAAATCGGAACTGATTAATATTGTTACACCGCCGGTTTGTACCGAGCGAGCCCAAGCATATACACGCGCATACGCCGAAAATGAAGATAAACCTGTGATTATTCAACGCGCTCTGGCACTTAAAGAGCACCTTGAAACTCGTACTATCTGGATTAAAAATGACGAGCTCATTGTTGGTAACCAAGCGAGCAAGTTAAGAGCTGCACCTATATTTCCTGAGTACACCGTTCGTTGGATAGAAGCAGAGATTGACGACTTGGCCGATAGACCCGGAGCTGGTTTCGCGGTTACTGAACAAGATAAAGAAATCATTCATTCACTGACGCCATATTGGCGAGGTAAAACAGTGCAAGATCGCTGTTATGGACTGTTTACGGATGAGCAGCAAGATATCCTCGCAACAACCATCATCAAAGCTGAAGGTAACATGACTTCAGGTGATGCTCACCTTGCGGTGGATAACGAGAAAATTCTCAAAATAGGCATGAATGGACTAATTGCGGAAGTTCGCGAATTAAGATCCCACAATGACATATCGACATTCGAGGGGCTCAGAAAAGAGCAATTCTACAAAGCGACAGAAATCGTGCTTTTAGCGATACAAGAGCATATGGCTAGCTATGCCACACTGGCGGCGGAAATGGCGCAAGCAGAATCGCGTCCAGAACGTAAAGCCGAGCTGGAAGCTATCGCTGAAAACTGTCGTTACGTGGCTTACCACGCTCCACAGAACTTCTGGCAAGCTTTGCAACTGTCTTACTTTGTTCAGCTGATGCTACAAATCGAATCAAACGGACACTCGGTTTCGTTTGGCCGAATGGATCAGTTCCTTAATCGATTCTATGTCGCTGATTTGGAGAGCGGTAAGCTTGAGAAAGGCTTTGCGCTTGAATTGCTACAAAGTTGCTGGCTGAAATTGTTAGAAGTGAACAAGATACGTTCGGGCGCTCACTCTAAAGCGTCAGCGGGTTCACCTCTGTATCAAAACGTCTGCATTGGTGGGCAAAAACTCAATGCGAACGGCGAACCAGAAGATGCTGTTAATCCTCTGTCGTGGGCGATTCTGGAATCGTGTGGCCAGCTTCGTTCAACACAACCTAACTTGAGCGTTCGCTATCACGAGGGGCTAAATCAAGAATTCTTAATGGGCTGTATTGAAGTGATTAAATGCGGTTTTGGAATGCCAGCATTTAATAATGATGAAATTGTCATCCCTGAATTCATTAAGCTGGGGGTAGAGAAAGAAGATGCTTACAACTATGCCTCTATTGGTTGTATAGAGACTGCGGTACCGGGGAAATGGGGCTACCGTTGTACGGGCATGAGCTTTATCAACTTCGCGCGAATTTTGCTTGCAGCATTGAACAAGGGCGAAGATGCGACTTCAGGTAAAACCTTCTTAGCGCACGAGAAATCGCTGGCGGAAGGCAGCTTCACTAACTTCGATGAAGTGATGGCATCATGGGCAGAGCAAATCCGCTACTACACTCGTAAATCTATCGAAATTGATACCGTTGTGGATACTGTGCTTGAGCAACAAGCTCACGATATTTTCTGTTCATCGCTGGTCGATAGCTGTTTAGAGCGAGGCAAAACCGTCAAAGAGGGCGGAGCAAAATACGATTGGGTATCGGGGCTGCAAGTGGGTATTGCTAACTTAGGTAATAGCCTAGCTGCGATTAAGCACATGGTCTTTGATGACGCTCAGATTTCACAACCTGAGCTGGCTAAAGCTCTTGCTGATAATTTCGCAAGTTCTGAACAAGAACAGCTACGTCAGCGTCTTATCAACTTTGCACCTAAGTATGGTAATGACGATGATTCTGTCGACTCACTACTTGCGCAGGCTTATCAGGTCTACATTGATGAACTCGACAACTTTGTGAATACACGTCATGGACGTGGACCGATTGGTGGTGGTTACTACGCAGGTACTTCAAGTATTTCTGCCAATGTCCCGTTTGGCGCCTCTACCATGGCTACACCTGATGGTCGCAAAGCTAAAACACCACTGGCGGAAGGGGCTAGCCCTGCTTCTGGCTCAGATAGACTAGGGCCAACGGCGGTTTATAATTCTGTCGGTAAGATCCAAGCGAATAAGATTCTAGGCGGAGTACTGCTTAATCAGAAGTTAAGCCCTGCGGCTGTTGAATCTGAGAGTGACAAACTGAAGTTATCAATGCTAATTCGTACCTTCTTTAACCATCACAAAGGCTGGCATGTCCAATACAATATTGTTTCTCGTGAGACTTTATTAGCCGCGAAGAAGAACCCAGAACAATACCGCGATCTGGTTGTTCGAGTTGCAGGTTATTCAGCATTCTTTACGGCATTATCTCCTGATGCGCAGGACGATATCATTGCTCGTACGGAACATGAGTTGTAATTAAACTTTCACTTTGGTTTCAAATGAAAAGGAGAGGCTCTATAATGGAGCCTCTTTTCATTTTAGAGCAGTGTTATGAACGCTAGACAAAATCAAATAGTACAGTTAGTTAATGAGCGTAAACGAATTCAAGTTACTGAACTTGTCGAGCTTATTGGTGTGTCTGGCGTTACCATCCGTCAAGATTTGAATCTTCTTGAGCAGGAAGGTTATCTCAAACGAGTTCACGGTGCGGCGACCACTCTGCAAAGTGATGATATTGATAACCGCTTGGAGGTTCATTTCAATATCAAACAATCTCTAGCCAACAAAGCCGCAGATTTGGTTGCGCGTAATGAAACTGTGCTGATCGAAGGTGGAAGCGCAAATGCTTTGTTAGCGAGAACTCTAGCAGAGCGTGGCGACGTTACTATCGTTACCCCGTCCGCCTATATCGCACACCTCATTCGTAATACCTCAGCCAATATCATATTGCTCGGTGGGGTATATCAGCATCAAGGTGAAAGTCTCGTTGGCCCGTTAACCAAGCTGTGTATTGAAAATATCCATTTTAGTACCGCATTTTTAGGCGTTGATGGTTTTCATCAAGATACGGGCTTTACCAGTCGGGATATGATGCGCGCAGATATTGCTTCGACAATATTGGCGAAACAGCGCCGAAATATCATACTGACCGACTCGAGTAAGTTCGGACAAATATACCCTTCGACCATTGGACGTTTTGACCAAATATCTATTCTTCTTACCGATGATAACGCTTCGCAAAGTGATCTTAGTTTTTTAAAACAACAAGGTATTGAGGTTATCCTCGGGTAAGTGCGATACGAAGTTTGCACAAAGTATTGTGTGACATATAGACATGGTGCGTTGTTTTGGTTATACAGATTGAAAAGTTGAATAGTTAAGTCGAGGACAGGATGTTAGAAGCGTTTGGTGTTATCAATATTTGGACCTATTTGGTTGGTCTGACAATGATCATTCTTGCTCCGGGTCCAAACTCTCTTTATGTATTGAAATCAAGCTCGTCACTGGGTGTGAAAGCTGGCTATCAAGCCGCGTCTGGTGTGTTGATCGGCGATGCTGTTTTAATCCTGCTCTCTTATTTGGGAGTCGCGTCACTCATTCAAACTTCTCCAGTTTTGTTCACTATCATTCGCTATCTTGGTGCGGCTTACCTGCTGTATTTAGGTATTAAAATCATCCATCAGCTGATGAGCAAAAAAGGTGAAGAGGGGGCAGAAATGGCGCGCCCTAAGAAGAAAGAGAACGTGTTTGCTAAGTCACTTACTTTGAGTTTGACCAACCCAAAAGCGATTCTTTTCTATGTGTCGTTTTTCATCCAGTTTATTGATTACACTTATGAGCACACTTGGGCGTCTTACCTGATTTTGGCAACCATTTTGGAAGTGTTCAGCATTGTGTATTTAAGTGCTCTGATCTTTTTGGGCACATCACTTACTCAACTGTTTAAGAACAACAAAGCCTTAGCGAATCTAGGTAATGGTCTGTTAGGTATGTTCTTTATGGGATTCGCAGCTCGTTTGGCGAGTTTGAGTTAAAAGCCTATAATTACTTTTCGTTAAGCCGACAACGGTAACCAACGCCTCTCACTGACTGGATGATATCGGCCTTATCATCCAATTTTCTTCTCAAAGACCGTATGATGGTATCTACGACGTTACTAGAACCTTCATACTCTATTTTCCATACTTGTTTAAGCAACGTTTTACGAGTAATCACTGTGCCTTGTTGACTGAGTAGGAGTTCTAGAGTGCCGAATTCTAAGGGGGTTAAATCGATACGAGTGTGACTTAGAACTAATTGGCGGGCGTTGCTATCGAACCAGTCAGGGTACTCCAAATTCGTTTGCTCCTGATTGACCTCCTGTATTAATCGTTTCGAAACCCAATCGTCTACAGAGCCTTCTCCCATATCCAGCATTGCTGAATAATAGGATTTATCGTTAATCTGGTAGTCTAAATCCAATACTTGAAACCCAAGTTCTGTCGCGATGAGCGAATAGGGCTGTAGATCGTTCACGGTCAGATAAACTCTTCTCAATTCTGGCCTCATTTCCAAATAAGCTCGTTTTATATCAAGCCAGCATGCAGCCTGTGCACCACATAATGATTCTCCTTCGTTCAATGATAACCAGCGCCTGATAAATAAGCATTGGTTTAGGTTGCAGTTGTTTTTGTCATTAGAGAGATGTTGAGCCCAGAGTGAAGTGATTGGATCTTGGTTGATTAATTCTAGAGATACATCGCCAGGTTTGATCAGGCAGTAAAATCCTACTGTTTGATTGCTACTGTTTTTAATACAGTGAAAGGTGTTTATTTGTTTCTCCCACCATTGCTGGTAGACCCTATACATCTCTGGAGCTTCGTGTTTTTCAATGATGGCAAATATCGCATCTCGGTTATGTTCATCTGCGGGCTCTACACTGTATTCTCTCTGATCAAATGGTGGGAAAAATGCTGAACGGATAACACTGTTTTCAACCAAGTAAATAATATCAGCGGTATAACGCCAGAGTTGGCTCGGCGACGAATGTCTCATTTCTTCATTTAACAATACACAGGCACGATGTCTATATTGGCAGTAGCGGATTGGGTATTGAGATTTCATATTCGCTGAAATGACGTTTTTTAGTATGTCATGTAGGCTCAGCCCATCTTCTCTATGCTCTACGAATTCTATTTCCGAAAGGGCGTTATAAAGACACGCACCTACATTCTCTTCAACGTTTAACATCGCAGTGAGTAATGGCTCGTATATCCTACGGACAATCGCTGTCGCCTCCAAAGCCTGTTTTAACTGATGGCCTTTTATATCCTCAACAAAATACTGTACCAATGTTTGAACCACATCATTAGGTGGGATTTCATTTAACTTGCGCTGAGACTGTTCTAGAACCGCTGAACTTGCAAGTTGAAGGGCTAGTGGGTGTCCATGAGCGAATTGATTGATCCCCATAGCGACTATTTGTGTATGACCAAGAGTCTGTAAGTAGCTAACCGCAGCAGAAAAACTGAGACTGTTAAGTTTCATACAGCGGAATTCACTGTTATCTGGTGGATTAATGACCCATTGTCTATCGGGATGAATTCGACCAGAAAAAATGAGTCTTAGCTGCCCGTGCATATGTGGTACGAATTCTCGCCTGAGCCAAGTTTCAATTAAGTTTAATGATTCAAACTGATCGATAACCAAGATCGTTTTCGGAGCAATTGAGCAACAGATTGAAGAGAGATTATCTTCGCAATTGGTTAACTTACTTAATTTTTTGATGAAGGCTTTAGGCGTTGGTTCTATATGTTGGCAGTTAATTGTCAGACATTGGTTGGAGTGACGTTTAATGAATTGATTTAATAGCGTAGTTTTGCCCACGCCAGGAATCCCATATAAACCAATTACGTCAGGGCCATGCTCATCAAATACTTGTTCTAGAAAACTCAACTCGGAAGCACGTGTTGTTTCTACAATAGACCTCACCGTGTTCATCCATTTTGGTGACTTTTACTGTTATTGATAATAGTAGAAATAATTATTATCACACCGAATTCTCATGAAAATCTCATCATAAAGAATGATTCTAGAGGCTATGTTTGATGGGACAGATGAAAGAAACGGGAGGTTATATGAGATTCTTTCAATTATGTTTAATAGCTACGATGAGCATTTTATTTGGTTGTTCGTCAGCGCAAATGGCTAACAATGAGCTGCTAAAAAGAGCTGAGAGTGCAGCCCCATCAGATATTAGTTCAACTGCAACAATATTGGCTGTAGATGGTACCGTATTAAGGGAGGGTACATCTGACTGGGTATGTTATCCGGGAATTCCACTTATGCCAGGCGATTTGCATCCTATGTGCGTAGATTCTGTATGGCAAGATTTCTTAAAGTCTGCGTCGGAAGGAAAGCCTTTTGTAACTAGTTCAATGGGAATTTCTTACATGTTGCAGGGGGATGCAAATGTGAGCAATGCAAACCCTATGGCAACAGATCCCAACAATGGGGATGTGTGGGTTAAAGAAGGACCACATCTTATGATCGCTGTACCCAAATACTTGCTCAAGGACTTGAGTGAAGACCCTTATAACGGAGGACCTTATGTAATGTGGAAAGATACACCTTACGCACACATTATGGTTCCAATTAAGAACAAGTAGAAAGAGGTATGAGTATGTCGTTATTTGAAAGATTAGGTGGCAGTGAGGCCATAACCAAAATATCTAGTGATATAGTGGACTTACATCTTAGTAACCGTTCTATCTCAAATCGTTTCGCTAAGTCAGATGTGAATAAACTCAAGAAAACTGTTTCGGAATTTTTTATTACTGGTAGTGGAGGGCCAAATGTCTATAAAGGTGCCGATATGCTAGCGGCTCATAAAGGGATGAACATTTCTGCCGTTGAATTCATGGCCGTTCTTGATGATGCTCTAGAAGCGCTACAGAAAAATGGTATAGGTCAGCGAGAGCAGGAAGAGGTTTTGTTTATTCTTTATAGTATGCGTTCAGATATTATCTTGGTTTGAGTCGTAAATGAGGGTTATAGATAGGTGGCCACTTTGACCCTCACCCTTCTTCAACCCAATCTATATTTACGGCCAAGCGCGCTTTTTACCGCCCGAGTTCGCTTTAATCAGTTCTATCGCTTTCTTCGATTTGTCTTCAATCGAATCCAAGCTTTTCGCAACGTTAGCCTGAAACTGTTTGGTTAGCGCTACCTGTTCGACATCGGTTTTTGGCGCCGCTGGTGTCTGAAGCTTGTTGATCATTTGTGCCAATTGTTTGTTTTGGCTTTCCAGCGTTTTTACTTTCAGGTTGAGCTCTCTTAAAGCACTGTTTTGTTGTTCAATTTTGGCTTCAATACTGTTGAAGGCTTTGAGAATCTGCCCAACATTTTGCTCAGTCATCAAGTTCTCCGCATTTGGTTAATCTGGTTTTCTTACCACTAGGCAAGCTCTGAAACTTGGCTGCACGAGTGATAAACAGCCGCCAAGTATACAGATAAACCATGTCACTATTAAGTAGGAATACGCCGATATTTAGATTTCCCAATGCTGATGTTCGGCTTCTCTTTGCTCGGATAGATCACAGCAACAATACCTGCTAAAAATAGCGTGCACGAAATCCACTGAACGGTGGAGAGCGTTTCACCAAAGAACAGATATCCGCTCAACAAGGCAAACACACTGGTTAACAGGGTTAGCGGTGCAAGCTTCGACATTGGATAGCTGAGTACCATTTTGTTCCAAACCCAGTAACCGAATAGGGTGGTCGGGTAGGCTTGAAACAATACCGAAAACCACGCGCTGCCATTCCACTGTTCGTAAGTGGTGATAAGGCCTGCCACTCCATTAATAGCAATGCTCAGTAGAACAAGCGGAATAGGGGCAAACAACATTCCCCAGATATTAAAGGCGAATGGCGCTTTGGTTCCTGAATGGCGGATAATCACTCCCATCATTGGCCAGCAAATGGCAGCAATAAGAATGAAGACAAAACCCAGCAAGGTGATGTTGCCATTGGTATAGATAATCGACAGAGTTAAACCAACCAGTGCCGCGAGAATCCCAAACCACATTTGTTTGGTGATCACTTCTTTATAAAGCAAAGCACCTACTGCGATACTGGTTAAAACGTCCAGTTGCAGCAGAACCGAGGCCATTCCCGATGAAAGCCCAAAAGCAATCGAGCAATACGCCATACCCCAAATACCTGTGCCGAAGACTAAACCGTAAGCCATTAAGTATTTAATTGGGACGTTAGGCTTTTTCACAAAAAAGATGATAGGGAAAGTCGCTAGTATGAATCGAGCAGCCGCAATCAAAAAAGGATCGAGTTGGTTTACACCGAGTTTGATAGCGGAAAAATTCACGCCCCAAATGACCATAACCCCAATAACGAGTAATAAATGTTTTCCCTGCACAATAAACTCCTAGTGTTCACAATATGGTCAGAGTATTACTTGAGTTACTAAACCAGTACAGATACAATTTTTTAAAATTTAATCAGTACAATTTATCGCTATGCAGAAATACAAACAGTTAGCAGAGAAGATCATTGAAGATATTCAGTCCACCAAACTTAAGCATGGTGACCGTATGCTTTCACTACGTTTGTTTGCCAAACAGCATGGTGTGAGTGTTTCGACGGCGGTAAGTTGCTATCAAGACCTAGAACAAAGAGGGTGGCTCGAAGCTCGTCCTCAGTCGGGTTTCTTTATCTGTTCACAAACGCCGGTTGTGGCGACTCCATCTTGGCAGAGATTTGCGACTCAGCTTGCGACTAATGTTAGGCCACGCATAAAACCTCAAGTTAAATCGGGGCCACTAGGCATCGCTTGCATTGAGTTGGATGTCACAGCGCAACGCGCGTTGGATAAGAGTTTTCGCCGCGTCATGACGCAATCGCCTTCCAGATTGACACAGTATCCAAATAAACAGGGTGAACCTGTTCTGCGGGATGCTTTAAGCTCTCACTTCAGCCAGTTGGGATTTGCATTGCGTCCGGATGAACTGGTGATTACTCATGGATGTATGGATGCAGTAAAAACAGCATTGCAGATCTGTGTTAAGGCTGGCGATACCGTTGCAGTCAGCTCTCCGTGCTTTAACGGGTTGTTGGAGCTACTTGCTAACTTGGGTTTAAAAATCATTGAGATTCCATCTGTAGAAGATGGCATCGATCTCGATGCTCTGGAACGACTGTTTCAAAACAAGCAAGCGCAAGCGGGGCTGTTTTGTACCACGCACATGAATCCTCAAGGCATTACCATGTCGGCTAAACAGAAAAAGCGCTTAAGTCTGCTCGCAAGCCAGTATCAAATTCCTGTGATTGAAGATGACGTGTATTTCGAACTGAATCATTCGGATAAATTGCATTTGCCGACGGCTTATTATGATGAAAGTGGTTACGTGATTTGGTGTGGCTCTTTCTCTAAGACTCTTTCACCAAGTTACCGTTTGGGTTGGTGCCGACCAGGTAAGTTCGTTGCAAAATATACTCAACAGTACGAAGGCGTACCCACGCTTATTCAAACTGCGATAGCCGATTTCATTCAAACGGGCGCTTACAGCCGCCATCTTAAGCGCACCAGACAGCAGTTGGCGATCAACAAGCAAGATTACACCCGTTTCTTAGTACAGCATTTGCCGCAAAACAGCCGCATTACTCAACCTGATGGTGGTCTGGTACTTTGGCTTCAGGTCGCTGGTTTAAGTTCAGATAAACTCAATGTCGAGGCGATTAAATCCAATATGGATATACGGGTTGGCAGCGTATTTACCGAATCGCAACGCTACGATGATTGTGTTCGGATTAATATTGGGTTTGCTCTGAACAACGAAATTGAGCGCTTACTGAGTAAGCTTATTGAGCTGATTAATAACTGTCTGCCGCAGGATTCTTTGCAAGTCGCGATGTTGGAAACGGAACAACTTGCAGCAACAAGCAAACAACAATAAACGCTAAGCCATACCAGCCAATAAGAGTGAATCTTTCTCCGACTAAACTGACGGCAAACAAAGTGGCAACAGCAGGTTCTAGCTGAGTGATCAATGTAGCTGTGCTGGCTTCCAATTGTTTTAGTGCATGGCCAAACAGCAGATAGCCTAAAAACATAGGTACGGTTGCCATATAGATCACCACAGCCGTATGCTTTGCATCGGCAAAAAGGTTGTCACCAGTCACCCACAATGACGGCAGCAATAGTGTGGCAGCCAAACCAAACATACTCGCCATCGCTGATTGAGAACTCACTCCTCGTTCAATCATGCCACGAGCCGCCCATGAATACGTAGCGTAAGTTAACGCGGCGATAAGTCCCAGCCCTATACCGATTAAGTGCAGCAGAGAGGCCTCGGCAGAGTATGAGCTGTCTTGTTTACCTAACGTGAGTAACACGATTCCTATTGCACCCACAATAAAAGAAATCACCCAGTGTAGTGATATTGATTTTTTGCTGATTAGACGCTCAAGAAGGACAGAAAAGAAAGGGGCGCTGGAAATAGAGATTAATGTCCCAATCGCCACGCCTGAAAAACGCATAGATGAATAAAAAGCAAGAGGATAGACAGCCACGGCTGCGCCGCCACATAACAGAAGCTTGTAGTTTCTTACCAGTGTGGCGATATCTTTGGTCAGCTTTTTTCGGGCATTAATCAGCAGCAATAAGCCACCGCCACCCATGGCTGATGCGCCGATGGCAAGAGGGCTAATATCTGGCGCAAAACTGGCGGCGGTTCCGGTTGTTCCCCAGAACACACTCGCTAATACAACGGCGAATATTCCGCTGATATTGGTATTACTCTTCAACATAGCCACTCCATTAACGTACTTGATACGAGTGAAATGGTATGCGTATTTTCTTAGTTAGTTTGTGCAGATTGGACGCTTGTTTTGGCAGTAAAGACGGAGTTAACGGGTTAGCTTTGAGGGAGGAAGACCAAAATGTTGCGAAAAACGGCGGCTAAAAGCACTGTGGTCGGCATAGCCCACAGATTCCGCGACGATTTGAATAGGGTAGTCAGTATGGATAAGCAACGCTTGTGCTTTTTCCATTCGCTTGTGAGTAATGTATTGGGTCACCGTTAAAGCCGTTTGCTCTTTGAACAGCTTTTTTAACTGGGTTGGACTTAAAAAAGCAATTGCCGCCAGTTGAGTAATCGAAAGCGGCTGGGCAAGATGGGTTTCGATATATTCTTGAACTTTTCTGATCCTATAGTCGAACTGCTTAAGTATTTGTTGTTCACTAAGCAAAAGCGAGATAGTGGTTAACATCAGTTGTTCAATTTCTGTATTCACTTGATACTTGAGTTGCTCTTCTATGAAGCTCAAGTAGTGCATTAAAGGTGGGCTGATTGAAAAGACGATAGTGTCAGAATCTAAAATGTGCGGAGGCAGATGTTCGAGATCGGCCACAACAAAACGCGCTTCTGTTTCTGCCGCGAAATAATGCATTTCGTTTGCACGAACAACAACACACTCTCCGGGCCTTACTGCCCCTTTGAATGCTTCAACTTCAATGTTAATGACACCACGAACAGGCAAAACCAACTGATGAAAATGGTGGCTATGCCCGTTCTTTTGACGGCTGTATGAGCGAATTGAGAGAGAGTTGGAATTAAGCATTCATCAATTTTCGATATTAACGATCATCTGACCCTAGCAAAAACGTGAAGACACTATATCCCTAAAGCTGCCCCTGCAACAATGAAGAATGCGACACATACAACGATGGGTAACTTAAGCTGCTTAAGCAGATAGAAGCCAACCAATACCAAGGCAATGTCGGTTGCATTAAACACCGCGCTGGTGAATACCGGTTGGTATAATGCTGCGGCCAGTAAACCAACGACGGAAGCATTTACGCCGTTCAGCGCACCTGAAATGGTGGGGTTATCTGCCAGTGCATGCCAGTTCTTCAACACCGCTAACAGCAGTAAGAAACCGGGGAGGAACACCGCTATAGTCGCTAACAATGCACCTAAAACTGGAGCATTTGGCATCAAAGCGTAACCTAAGTACGTCGCGAAAGTGAACATCGGCCCCGGTACTGCCTGAGCTGCCGCGTAACCCGTTAGAAACGTATCTTGACTAAGCTGATCGCCTACAAGGTTTTGCAGCAAAGGTAGAACGACATGTCCGCCACCAAACACTAAGCTACCCGCTTGGAAGAAATCACCGAACAACTGAACGCTTGGATGACTCGATAGCACAGAAGTGCCAATCAAAATGGCAACAAACAACAGTAACGGCACATAACTGGGTTTAAATGAACTTTGTGCTTTGGCTATGTCACCTTTGATGTAGATTGTGCCGATAACCGCCGCCAAAATTAATACCAATAGTTGCGTCGTAATACTTGGAACAACCAGCAGCATGCTTGCCGTTAAAAGGGCTAAACCTGCCGAGAGTTTGGTTGAGCAGAAGTTCTTGTACATTCCCCAAGTTGCATCGGCAACCACAACCACAGCAAGCAGTTTAAGCCCGTGTACGATGTTGTGGAACAGAGCAGTATCGGTGATCTGACTGCTTACTAAAGCAAGAACCAGCATCAGAATGATTGAAGGGGCAGTGAAGCCGATGAATGCGGCTGTGGCTCCGACTAAACCACCGCGTTTATAACCAATTGAAAAGCCGACCTGACTAGAACCTGGGCCGGGCAAAAATTGGCTGAGTGCCACTATCTGAGCATATTCGTTGTCGTCTAACCATTTAAGCTTTTCAACGAAGGTTTGGCGAAAATAACCAATGTGAGCCGCTGGGCCGCCGAAGCTAATCCAACCTAACCAGAAGAAGGTTTTGAAGATAGTGAGCATGTAAATAAGCTTCCTTTATCGATGTTGCGCCATGAATATCTAAAGCAAGCTCCAATTTCAACCTATCTCGTTAATAATTCACAATTATTTAATGTAAAAAGCCATTACCGAATGTGTCAGAAGTTCATCTTCCGCTTTGTCCGGTAATGGCTTGAAGTGGTTTATTTTAAGATTACTTGTTTAAAGTTTGAAATTACCTACCAGCTTGTCGAGCTCAGTGGAGAGTCTTTGCAAATGAGTGCTGGACTGATTGAGTTGTTCTGAAATATCTGTGGTTTCAGAAGTCAGTTGGTTAATCTCTTCCAGATTTCGATTGATATCGACAACAACGGTCGATTGTTCCTCAGTGGCTGTCGCAACTTGAATATTTTGCGCGTTGATATGCTCAATGTGGCTGCTGATCTGCCCCAGAGAAGTCGTAGCATTATCGGCAAAGCCGACAACTAAGTTACTTTGATTTCGTCCTTTATCCATAGCGTTAACTGCTCGGCGAGATTCAGTCTGCAATCGATCGATGATGTTTTGGATCTCTTCAGTTGATTGCGCTGAGCGACTGGCAAGTGTGCGAACTTCGTCGGCCACAACAGCGAAACCGCGCCCTTGTTCTCCGGCGCGCGCTGCTTCAATCGCCGCATTAAGTGCCAGTAAGTTTGTTTGATCAGAGATGTTGCGAATAGTGTCCAAAGTTAAGCTGATATCGTCGACTTGTTTCGCCAGTGACTGAACAATCTCTGTCGCTTCTTCGAGTTCTCTCGACAGTTCACCAATTTGCTCACGCGCCTGACCGACCACATTACGCCCATCGCTGGATTGATGCGTTGCTTCGTTAGCGGCTTCGGCAGCCTGTGAGGCGTTGGCAGCAATTTCATCAACGGTCGCACCTAACTGATGAATCGCAGTAGATACTTGAACGGTGCGATCTCTTTGCGAGGTGCAGTTATGACGAGTATGGTCTGCACGTTCAGAGACGTTGCCAGCCATTTCGGCCAAATCACGTGAATTTCTTGCCACTTGAACCATTGAGGTATGTACCTTCTCAATAAATTGGTTGAAGCTGTTCGCGATATGGGTCAGCTCATCTCGGCCCTCGACTTCGATTCGGGTATTCAATGCCATATCCTGTGCCGCGTTATTCATGGTTTCACGCAGATAGGTCACTCGTCTGCGAAGATTCAGCACGATGGATGACGAGATAATGAATGAAATCAGCAGGCCAATAATGCTGATCACAATCAGTGTATTGCGGTTCGAGGTATAGGTTTCGTGACTGAGTGAATTTTGTACCTCTGCCTGTTGTAACAAGGTATCCAATATGACATTGGCTTCTTTTCTCATTACACCGTAACTTTTAGCGTATTTATCACGGTAGATTTGTTGCGCGCTAGACAGGTCACCTTTGTCCAAAGCATCGAGCATTGGGTTGAGTTCGTCTTTCACTACTACCTCAAATGCATCTGCGAGTTTTTGAACACGCTCTTTAAGCACTAAATCGGACTGAGCTTTAACCGCGTCATCCAAAGCCACTCTCATTTCAGGAATGTCTTCTGTTCTTGCTTCTTTGACGCGTGTAGCAATGCCTTTGGCATCACGAAGGGCGGTTTCCTGTAGCAGCATCATATCTATTCCGACACGCATTCTTGGAATTCTAGACGCCGTTTCTGCCATAGCACGCATTGGTGCTGCTGTGTTTAAGTACATCGCTTCGGTTTTCTTATCGATGGAATCCATTGAATTAAGGCTTTGTAAGCCAACAGTAATTAATGCTAGGCAGGGGATGGTTACAGTAATTAGCAAACGGGTTTTTAAGGTGAAATTATTGATGAGCATAACGTTAAATATCCATGTCTGTTGCTGTTATGGATAAGGACTTTACCAAGTCGCCAATAATTAAAATGGTGGAATTTTAATCGGATGTGAATGTGGACACAGTTTTGCAAGACAACATGTCGAGATTGCGAGGAATTATAGAATTTTCATAAATTTAAATGAGTTTAATTGAAACAGGGTTGACCCCTATGAACTCAAAAACTTGTTCATAGGGGGTGTACGAGGGAAAAGCTAGAGCTTGAAGTTACCGACCAGTTTGTCCAACTGAGAGGAGAGCTGTTGCAGACTATTACTGGATTGATTTAGTTGCATAGCAATATCGGTTGTTTCAGTGGTCAGATGGTTAATTTCTTCAACATTGCGGTTAATGTCTTCGACCACGGTAGATTGCTCTTCCGTTGCCGTCGCCACCTGTATGTTCTGTCCGCTAATTTGGTCTATGTGGCTGTTGATTTGCTCTAAGGCGCTGGTGGCGTTGTCTGCATATTCAACCACTCGGTCACTTTGTTCACGACCTTGCTGCATCGCTTCAACCGCACGTTTGGACTCTGATTGAAGTTTATCGATCACCTGCTGAATTTCTTCTGTGGAATTAGCTGATCGACTAGCCAAGGTTCTGACTTCATCAGCAACCACAGCAAAGCCTCGACCTTGGTCGCCAGCTCGCGCGGCCTCAATGGCTGCGTTGAGCGCAAGTAGGTTAGTTTGATCGGAAATGTTACGAATCGTATCCAAGGTTGAACTGATGTCGTTCACTTGTTTAGCCAGCGATTCAACGACGTTTGTTGCTTTTTGTAGCTCAAGGGACAAAGCACCAATTTGATCTCTTGCTTGCATAACGACTTTTTGACCATCACTCGACTGGTGAGTCGCTTCATTTGCTGCATCTGCTGCCTGAGCAGCATTAGCCGCGATTTCACTCACTGTTGCGCCTAGTTCATGAATTGCCGTTGCCACTTGCACTGTTCGGTCGCGTTGAGATGTGCAATTACTTTGAGTATGACGAGCTCGCTCTGATACATCTCGAGCCATTACTGCCAGTTGGCGAGAGTTCTCTGCTACCTGATTAATTGCACTGTGGACTTTTTCCATAAACAAGTTAAAGCTGTCGCCAATCTCTGTCAGCTCATCTTTGCCATCCAACTTGATTCTCGTGTTTAATGACATGTCTTGTGCGGCAGTCGTAATGGTATCTCTTAATGTTGATACTCTCTTGCGTAAGCTCATAACAATTGCAGAAGAGATGATAAAGGAGATGATAAGACCTGCGCTAATGATGATAATCTGCGTCGTTCTGCCGGAGATATAGCTATCGTGGCTCAGCTTATTTTGTGATTCCGCTTGTGCCAACAAGGTCTCCAATAAGGTGTTAGCATCTTTACGCATCGTGCCGTAGGTCACCGCGTATTTCTCTTTGTATATTTTCTGTGCGGTTGCTGTGTCATCTTTATCAAGAGCTTCAAGAAGTGGGTTTAGCTCAGTACTGACCATTTTTTCAAAATCATTAAGCAAGCGTTGCACTTGCGCTTTTAGCTCTGGGTTTACTTGAGTGCTCACTGCAAGATTAAGCGCATCGCGCATTTCTGGAATATCTTCTTCTCGAGTTTCTTTAACACGAGTTTTTACCCCTTTCGCATCCCGTAGGCTCGTTTCTTGAAGCAGCATCATATCTATACCGACACGCATCCTTGGTATACGGGAAGCGGCTTCGGCTACTGCTCGCATAGGTGCCGCAGTATTAAGGTACATTTCTTGGGTTTTACTGGCCATTACCGACATGGCGTTCAGGCTTGCCAAACCTACAAATATCAATGCCAAGCAGGGGATTGCCACTGTAATAATCAATCTGCTTTTTAGCGTGAGTTTATCAATTAACATTGAGTGAATACCTTCCGTATTTTGATGTTAGACAGCGTTTGAGGCTCATTAAATGCCAGCTAAAAGAATGGCTGGCTAAGAGGTGTAACTAATAAAAAAGTTTATGTATTAATGAATAGCTTAGGCTAAAACGGAAGAACTGCTATGCACAGCAACGAAAATTGATTTGGTATTGTGACAGTCAGCCAGAAGGCAGGAAATTTAGCTTTCAAGTCTCGATATGACGACACCTGCCAGTTGTCAGCAAGTGAGGTGTTGGGACGCTAAGATGGTTCGCTTAGGCGAGGTGTTCAACCAATTGCTGCAGTGGCATGGGTCTACCTAAGTAATATCCTTGAGCTTGTTGACAGCCCATTTCTTGCAGGATTTTTAGTTGAGTTTCTGTTTCCACACCTTCGGCGACGAGATTAATACCAAAGCTGTTTGTCATGGCAATGATGGCACTGACAATGGTTTTGGAACGGTCATCGCTATCGACTTCGGAAATATAGCTGCGGTCGATTTTGATTTCATCGACCGTCAAATCTTTAAGCATGGCAAGTGACGTATAACCTGTACCAAAGTCATCGATAGAAATCGCAATACCACATTTCTGGAGTGATGAAATCAATTCAACACTGTTATTTAGGTTGTCCAATGTTGCGGTTTCAGTGATTTCTATGCTGACGAATGGGGCAATGGCTTTCTGAGCTTGGATGTATCGAACCAACTCGTGCATTTCGTCAGAGTCGTTGAACTCAGCTGCCGATACGTTAACGGCAATGGTTTTAATTTTGCTACCCAATAAGTCTGTTGAACTCAACTCTTTGGCCACTTTGCTGATCACCAACTTTGATATTTCGCCCGTTAAACCATGTTTTTCTGCGAGTGGGATAAACACATCCGGAGCGATAAACCCTTTAGACGGATGATTCCAACGTACTAATACTTCTACACCATTAACGTTCAACGTTTTCAAATCGTATTTGGGTTGATACACAACGCTGAGAACGTCATTGTCGATGGCATTGCGTAAATCCAACATCATCTGACGGCGTTGTAACGCCTTTTCGGTCAGGGTCTTATCGTGGTACTGGATCGCGTTCTTTTTCTCTTTTGCAACATTAAGCGCTTCTGTTGCAGAAACCATCAGCTCTTTGGCGGTGCTGCCATCTTGAGGATAAAGAGCAATGCTGATGCAGCATGTCGACTCAATTCCGTAATCTTTGGAAAGACGGTTATACAGACGTTGGATATCTTGCATGTGTTCGTCCATATCATATTCGCCTGTGATCTTGGCAAAGCTGGCAAACTGATCCGCATGCAAGCGAGAAGCAAATGATCCGGGTAATAAAGCTTGATTTAGTGCTTGGGCCAAATCTTGCAGAAAAGCATCGGCTTTATCAAAACCAATCGCATCATTAATTCTTTTGAAATCATCAATATCAAGGTAGCCAAGAATGAGCTGCTCATTGGGTTTGAGCTGTCTGATGGTCAGGTTCAACGTACGGACGAACATCGTCATACTGTGCAAGCCCGTCAGGCTATCCATATCGTTGGCTTTTTCTAAGGCATTGTTGCCCTTCAGTACCATAGCAAGCAGTAAACCTGCGGTGATAACAACAAAAGCTAAACCTTTGTATGTCTGAGCGACAGCACGCATTTGAGAATTGGGTAAAAGGGTTTCTACCGCAAGATCGGAGAAAAGAATCCATAAGGTAGCGAACAGAGCATACGTAGCGGCAACCTTTACCGCTGAAGTGACTGTACTGTTCATATTCCCTCTCTCCTGGGGTTGTTTATACTTGTAATAAAGTATGTCTAGCACACCATGAATGCTTACGGTTTGTCTAGTCAAAGAGTTCAATAACTAACTTATTATCTTTGATAACAAGATTTGGCTCAGCTGATTTCAATAATGCCTGCTCAACTTTACTGCTGTCCAGTTTGTATACCGGATACTGTGATAATGCTGTGCCGATCATTGAAACGGCTGGTTTCAGTAGCTGCTTAATTTCAGGCGTCAACAGTTGGCCTTCTTCATCAAAGCGGTCTAGACGCAGAGATTTCAAGAATATTTCGCCTGTCTCTTTGTCATATTCTGGGACTGCGCTGAACTCTAAATCCAATTCCAGTTTCTTCTCTGGTTGGTTCCAGATTTGTACTTTGGCGGTGGTGTTTGCAAGCACAGACACGCGGTCTGCGTCGGCCCGGCCAATATTCACATCGAGATCGTGAATAGAAACAAAAGCATGCATAACATTTTGAACCCCAACAGATTGTTCGAAACTGACGTTATCATGCAGATACTTAGTCATATCCTGCTCTGTCACGCTATAACTTGCACAACCAGCAAATGTTAGAGCGGCTAAAGGTAAAAGAAGTGATTTTAATGCTTTTTTGATCATGGACTTGGGCTCTTTTTATGCACGATAAAGATAGCTATGGGACATCATAGCGAATCATTTTGTACAACAATATGGGCGTTTTCTGATTCTGCATCATACTGTTTTGGTCATCATAAGAGCAAAGTCTTGTTTGCCGATAGTGTCAAGCTGTTACCTTTAATAAATTCAACAGTTATGAACGAGTTGTACAAACTTGATGGTGACCTGAGCCACATCAAAGGAATTGTGATCAAGGTCGCTATAATTCTCTGCTCATATTGGCTGAGAGAGTAGTGCGGTTTGGGTTTTATAAAAGAGCAGTTTGAACTACTCGCCCCCGGAGGCGATTTAGATTCGATCAAAGCAGCAATTGCAGCTGGTGCAGACGCAGTTTACTGCGGACTGGATAGATTTAATGCACGTAATCGAGCAACCAATATTACGCTTGATGTCCTTGAGGGTGTCATTGAACTTGCTCATCAACACAGCTGTAAGATCTTTCTCACCCTCAACATTGTTCTGCTTGAAAGTGAAATTCCATCCATTATTCGCTTGTTGACTCAGCTTAACGAGACTGAAGTCGATGGCGTTATCGTTCAGGACCTAGGTCTAGCATTTCTCATCAAACACTACTTCCCTCGCTTGGATATGCATGCGTCGACGCAGATGAACACTCACAATGAAGGGCAAATTAAGCTGCTGAGCAAACTCGGCTCTAGCCGTGTGAATTTATCCCGAGAGCTGAATATCGATGAAATCACCCATTTGGCGCAATATGGTCGAGAGCACAATGTATCTATGGAAGTCTTTGTGCATGGCTCTTATTGCATCGGTTTCTCAGGTCTGTGTTATTTCAGCTCGGCACTAAACGGTGCATCCGGTAACCGTGGACGTTGCAGTCAGCCTTGTCGTGATCAGTACCAAACCACTCACGCTGGCAACAATTACCCGCTCAACCTTAAAGACAACTCTGCTTTTGAAGATATGGATGCACTGGCTCGTGCAGGCGTCTATTCGCTGAAAGTGGAAGGGCGAATTAAGAAGTCACATTATGTTTACACTGTGGTTGATAATTGGCGCAAACAAATTGACCATTACTGTCAAACGGGCGAGATGCTCAGCGATATGTCTGAGCTTTATACGGTTTTCAATCGTGACTTTACCAATGGCTATCTCAAAGGCGATATCCATCGCGATATGTACATTGATAATCCGAGAAATTTCGCGGCGGCTCATTTTGCTTCTAAAAATGTTACCTCTAAAGGCTTGGCATATAAAGAATTTGCCGCAGCGAACGTTACTTCAGTGACTTCACAGGTAAGTCAGCCAGTTAAGCCGGATGTGTCCTTACAAGATGCTAAGAATTTTATTTATGATCGCAACACCGATGTTATTCGTAAGGTCGACGCGATTACTCAGGCAATGCCAATTACTGCCAATGCTAAGCGGAGCCTGAAAGGAAGCGGCTTTATCGCGAATATTCCACTACCTAAGTTCGATGCTAACGCAAAGTTAAACAGTACTACGAAGCTTTCGGTACTGATCGACAAGGCCAGTGATTTAGATTTAATTGAACAAGCCAGCGAAACAGAGTTTTTCTATCAAATACCGGATGCGCTAGAACTTCAGTACCAAGAAGTCTTGGATGTGTTTACTCGCTATCCAACCCTTATCCCTTATTTTCCTGCGATATTAATTGGTGAGCATTATCAAGCTGCGTGTCGACTGCTTGAACACATCAAACCGAAATGGTTGGTTACCAATAACCTTGGTGTTGCTGAAATCGCGCAAAGCCTGGGTTTAGCTTGGATAGCTGGACCTCAACTTAATATCACTAACTCGCTTTCCTTACAGTGTATTGAGCAAGAGCTGAAAGGTCATGGAGCGTTTATCTCCAATGAGCTAAGCGCTAACCAGATGAAGCGATTAGTCAGACCTGAAGGCTTTAGATTGTTTTACAGCCTCTATCATCCGATTCATTTGATGACCAGCAGACAGTGTCTGCTCATTCAAAGCATCGGCTGTAAGAAGCAGAGTATGAATAAAGGCTGTATGAAACGCTGTGAGAAAACCGCATCAATCATCAGCTTAAAAGAACAGTCTCATATCATTCACAAGCAGCGCGGCAATCACAATTGCCTATATGGTAACGAGAATTTCCTAAACTTGGATCTATTAGCTGAAGTGCCGAATCTGTTTACTGACATGATGATTGATTTACGAGATATCCCAACTCATACCAAATTGGCGGTAGGTAAAGCAGAGTTGATTGAGCTGTTTAAGCAAGCCTTGGAGGGGAATGAAGCAGCGCAGCAAACGTTGTCATCAAACATTATAGGGACAACAAACAAGCAGTATTTAAAAGGTTTGAAATAACGTCGTTTAGTCGGTTAAAAGAGAAGGGCAAACTTGTAGCAGTTTGCCCATTTCTTTTGGTGCTACGACTTTTCCAATACCCGTATCGACATACTCACCGCTGACGTGCGGTTATCGACTTCCAGCTTCTTATAAATCTGCTCAAGATGTTTGTTCACCGTGCGCGGGCTCATATCGAGTATCTGCGCAATCTCCCAGTTTGTTTTGCCGAAAGAGAGCCAATAGAGAACCTGAGATTCGCGCTTGGTGATGTTAAACACTTCGCGTAGGTCATCTTCGCTTCCTGCTTGTTTAGGAACGTTGACTCGAATCAGAACATGCGTATTGCTGTCATTGCCAGCAAAGGTTGCTTCGAGAGGCGAGTCAAACTGAGTAATGGACAATGGTGCAGAAGTATCACCACTGTTGAGCCATAGAGCGATGTCGGTTTGGATTTGTGACCAAGTATGCGCAATGTCCTGCGTGCTGTCCGAGCGACGACTAATATCGCATAACAGCTCCTGAGCATGGGGTGTTGCCCATTCCAAATCACCGTTTTTTGAGACACAGAATATAAATTGTCCCGCATAATCGAGTGCCGCTTGAGCCGATTTTGCCATGCGTGCGTTATGGCTGTGAACGCGAATACGAGCGAGCACTTCAGCCGGAACCACTGGTTTAGTGATGTAATCAACTCCGCCTGCTTCAAACCCTTTGATGACGTGTTTGGAGTCATTTAACCCCGTCATAAAAATGATAGGAATCGCTGGCAAGCGTTCCTTTAACTTCAAGCAGGTATCGAAGCCGTCCAATACGGGCATAACGGCGTCAAGCAAGATGACGTCTGGCTGGATTTTTTCCACTATCGATAGCGCCTGATGACCGTCCAGTGCGACCAGTACGGTAAGGCCTGCTTCATTGAGAGTTGCATTTAACATTCCCAATGATTCAGGAGAGTCATCGACGACTAATACGATGATGTTTTTTGCTGAGAAACCGTTCATGAATCTATTAATCCATTAATATGTTCGACGATGTTTGCGAAGCGGCAATGGTGCGCCTCTTCTCGCATGGTGCTGATAAATTTTGTGCCTTGGTGACCGTTGCTTTCTAAATGGTCGAGCATGTCACTGAATGCGGACATAAACCCGATCTCGGCAAAGCTTTTCAGCTTATAAAGCTCGGAATGATTCGGGTAGAAGTCAGCTATTTCTTGATGACTCTCTTTTTCATCGGCTTGATAGACCCACTCAATGCCCAACAACTGGCTCAATTTTCCAAGCAGGAGTGACAGCGAAACCGGCTTGGTCAGATAGCCATTGTGATAACTGTATAGCTGATTGTTGGTTTCTAACTCCTGAATATTGGCTGAGAGCATGAGTATAGGCTGATAGTAGTGCTTTTGACGCAATTTAATCGCCAATTGCCAGCCGTTCACTTGTGGCATAAAGATATCCAGCATGAAAAGGTCGATCGCTTTGCTTTCTGCCAGTTCCAATGCCGCTTGTGCGGAGTTGGCTTGAAGGACGTTAAATCCAAGTGGTCTCAGAATATTGCTGATAAGCGTACGCTGATCATCAATGTCATCTACCACCAGAATGGTTTTCTTCGGTCCTTTATAGCCAGTGACATCAAGGTTAGTTAATTCAGGCTCATTCAGATAGTCATTCACCTCTGACAGCAACATTTTCAAGGTAAAGGTGCTGCCTTTGCCTTTTTCGCTGACACATTCAATTTCACCACCCATCAAGTCGGCCAATGCATTAGAGATGGTTAATCCCAACCCTGTGCCGCTGATATGTTTGGTGTGGTCAGATTGAATGCGCTCAAAAGGGCGGAATATCAGTTGCTGCTCATCTTGTGAAATACCAATACCCGTGTCCTCAACAGTGAAGCGTGCGACTTGGTTTCGATACGTCACTGAGAAATGTACATGCCCAGATTCTGTGTATTTCACCGCATTATTGAGCATATTGATAAGGATCTGCCTTAGTCTTTGCTTATCAGCACTGATAAACACAGGTAAATGTCCAGCACAACTGTAGTGGAAGGTAAGCTGCTTTTGCTCTGCCTGCATGCGGAACATTTCAACCAGTTGTTGCAATAAAGAATGCAGGTTAAATGAGTCCCGATGCAGCTCTAATCGCCCCGCTTCAATTTTCGAAATCTCTAACAGACTTTCCAGTAAATCACCCAGATGCTTGCCGTTTCGTTCCAGTGTTTCCGCATATTGGCGCTTTTTCGGGGTTAACTCTTTGTCCTTGCTGAGCAGTTGGGCGTAGCCGAGCAGCACGTTGAGTGGTGTTCTCAGTTCATGGCTCAGCCCCGCCAGATAACGACTTTTCGCATCGTTGGCGTTTTCTGCTTTTTTCTTTGCCCGTTCAAGCTCCAGAGAGGTTTTTTCGTGCGCGGTAATTTCATCAGAAAGCAAATTGGTGTGTGCCTGAAGCTCTTTCATAGCGAGGCTGCTGCTGCTTCTAGCCAAGACAAATAGCCAACTGATAATACCTATTGGGATGAGCAACAGGGCGAACGCTTTAAACAGACTGATAGAGAGCGCATTCATCTTGGTTGGATCTAAGCTCGGAACCTGACTGTAAGCCAGTGCCAGAATCGCGCCAATCGTAAGGCTCATTAATACCATCACCATAAAAAATTGGCTGATAGAAGAGGAGAGTTTGTTGATCCAAGCGAGCGGTAAATAAGGCTTTAATGCGTGTTTAACCTGTGCGTGAAAGGTGGCTTGTGGGCGGCACTTATCATGGCAACGAACATCGAGAGAGCAGCAAAGTGAGCAGATGTGACCTTGATAGGCAGGGCACATCGCCATATCTTCTTCCTCGAATGTGTGCTGGCAAACCACACACTCATGTTCTTGATGTCCATGGTGAACAATGATTTCGTCGTGGACTAAGTAGTAGCGACTGCGTGTCGCGAGTGCAATTAATGGCGCAGTCATAAAAGGCAATATGAACGCAAGATATGAGGCGAAGGCTTTGATCACATCATTAAATACGCCAAAGTGGGCCGCGAATCCAAACAGGGATGCAATGATCATTGAACCCAAGCCCACAGGGTTTATGTCGTAAAGCTTTGAGCGTTTAAATTCGATGTGTTTGGGGCTAAGACCGAGCGGTTTGTTGATGGCTAAGTCAGCCACTATGCTACCAATCCAAGAGAGCACCAGAACCGAGTAGATTTGCAAAGTTTGCTCAATGAGTTGATAGACGCCAAGTTCCATTAGCAGCAGTGCAATCAATACGTTGAAAATCATCCATACCACGCGACCGGGGTGGTGATGGGTTAAACGTGAAAAGAAGTTAGACCAAGCCAGAGAGCCCGCATAGGCATTGGCAACGTTAATTTTCAGCTGGGAAATGATGACAAACAAACCGGCGCAAATAAGGGCAAGTTTGGTGTTATCCGTCATATAACCGAACACATTTACATACATATGAGCTGGGTCGCCGGCCAGATCTGGCGCAATACCGTGACTGATAGCAAGCCACGCTAAGAAACTTCCCAGTGCGATTTTCAACGCGCCAAACAACATCCAACCGGGTCCACCAATCAGCATCGCAGCCCACCAACGCAATTTAGTTGATGGAGTTTGTGCGGGAAGAAAGCGCAGAAAATCGACTTGTTCACCAATTTGCGCCACAACCGAAAGCAGTACTGCCGAGGCTGCACCAAACAACATCCAGTCAAACTCAGGGCTGTGTCCAACTAAGCCACCGTAAGAGAGCCATTGGTCAATTTGACTGTCTGGATGAGAGAAAACGAAGAACAGTGGAATGATCTGCATTGCTAGCCAAAGCGGCTGCGACCACATCTGAAATCGTCCGATATTGGAAATACCCAAAGCAACCAGAGGAATCACAATCACGGCGCTGATGATGTATCCCCAAAACAGCGGAATACCAAACAGCAGTTCTATCGCCATCGACATAATGGCGGCTTCGAGGGCAAAAAAGATAAAGGTGAACGAAGCGTAGATGAGCGACACTATGGTCGAGCCAATATAGCCAAACCCAGCACCTCGGCTAAGTAGGTCGGCATCAACACCATATTTGGCGGCGTAATAGCAGATAGGTATGCCACTTAAAATGACCACCAGAGAAACACCGACTATCGCCCAAAGTGAGTTGATAACGCCGTAGTTGAGAGTGATAGTGCCACCGATGGCTTCAAGAACCAGAAACGAAACGATGCCCAAAGCGGTATTGGCTATCCAGCCTGCGGACCACTTCCTGGCACGTTTGGCGGTAAAACGCAGTGCAAAATCTTCCAGTAATTCGTTGCCAACCAGTGTGTTATAACGCCTGCGCGTTATCGGAACCTTCTGCATCTCATTGTCTCTTCATCCTTAAAGCGGTGACTTACACTCCTTGCAAGTCTGGAAATTTCAACCATTTCATTTTATAGGTCGCTCGCGCGAGTATAGCTCGATTTGTTCAAATCTAATATGCGTAGTTTGACGTAGACAAAGTGCGCAATACGCGCATACCGCTAACTCTCTATCTCACCGATACTTTTCCGGAGCTTGCTTCTGATGTCTGTAACTGATGTCTGTCATTGGGGGTGTAAGTTTGAACCATTTATTAATCAAGGGAAGATGAAAAATGAAACGGAAATTCCTCTCCACGGCAGTACTGGCGGCGTCACTACTCAGTGCACATGCACTAGCAGCAGACACGATTAAAGTCGGAGTGTTGCACTCATTGTCTGGCACTATGGCAATCAGTGAAACCACACTGAAAGATACAATGTTGATGCTGATTGAAGAGCAAAACAAAAAGGGTGGTCTGCTTGGTAAAAAGCTAGAGCCTGTGGTTGTTGACCCAGCGTCTAACTGGCCTCTATTTGCAGAAAAAGCGCGCGAATTGATTTCAAAAGACAAAGTATCAGCAGTATTCGGTTGCTGGACTTCAGTATCTCGTAAATCTGTACTGCCAGTATTTGAAGAGTTGAACAGCATTCTGTTCTACCCAGTTCAATACGAAGGTGAAGAGTCTTCGAAAAACGTGTTCTACACAGGCGCTGCGCCAAACCAACAGGCAATTCCAGCAGTTGATTACCTGATGGATCAAGGTGTGAAACGTTGGGTTCTTGCAGGTACGGACTATGTTTACCCACGCACTACCAACAAAATCCTTGAAGCCTATTTGAAAGATAAAGGTGTGGCGGAATCAGACATCATGATCAACTACACGCCTTTCGGCCACTCTGATTGGCAGTCTATTGTTTCTGATATTAAGAAATTCGGTTCAGCGGGCAAGAAAACAGCGGTTGTTTCTACCGTCAATGGCGATGCAAACGTACCTTTCTATAAGGAGTTGGGTAACCAAGGCGTAACTGCAGACCAAATTCCAGTGGTTGCTTTCTCTGTGGGTGAAGAAGAACTATCCGGCATGGACACAGCTCCACTTGTCGGTCACTTAGCCGCGTGGAACTACTTCGAAAGCGTGGATTCACAAGCGAACGAAGAGTTTATCGAAGCGTGGCACAAATTCACTAAAGACGACAAACGCACCACGAACGACCCAATGGAAGCGACTTACATCGGTTTCAACATGTGGGTGAAAGCGGTTGAAGCGGCAGGCACAACAGATCCAGCAGCCGTGCAAAACGCGCTCATTGGTACGTCTGTTCCTAACCTTTCAGGCGGTTACTCAACCATGATGCCTAACCACCACATCACTAAACCTGTTCTGATTGGCGAAATTCAAGATGACGGTCAGTTCCAAACTGTATGGGAAACGGCTGGTTTGGTTGCGGGCGATGCATGGTCTGATTTCTTACCGGGTTCTAAAGACCTGATTTCAGATTGGCGCGCGCCACTTAGCTGCGGTAACTACAACGTTAAAACAGGTAAATGTTCTGGTCAGAACTTCTAATTCGTAACACAGACCTTCCTGCTGTTTTACGAAATTAGCCAGACGCAACGAAATAAGTGGGTGCGAAAGCCCCACTTATCCTCTGCTTGATAAAGCAAGAAATGGATTTTAGAGGCTGGGCTAATAGCCGAGTCAGAAAGGGTTACTCATGGTCTTAATTAAGCGAATGTATTCCATAGTACGCGATACCAGACGAATAGCTCTGGTGTGGTTGCTTGGGGTGACAGCCTTATGTGTGACTTCTTCGGCGCAAGCCGAGACGAGCGCTTCATTCGATGAAGGCTTACAAGCGATTTCAACACTCAAATTCAATCAAATCGAATCGGGTGTGGATAGCATCTTACAAAGTGGCGACGAGCGAGCGGCTGACGTATTGAGTCTGCTGCTGAATGGCGATTTATATGTAGAGAAATCAAGCTCAACATTGGTCGTCATTAAAGCCAAAGAGGGCAGTGACGTCACTATTCAGCCACTTCTTTCGACCAATGATGGCGATACATCGACGGCAAATTCTCAATCGACAGTAAGTTCCCGAGCGATTAAAAAAATCGGTATCAACAACAGTTTGCGTGGCAAATTAAAATCGGCAATCGCCGCGTTAAGCATCTCTCATCCTAACTCGGACCAGCGTATTGACGCGATTAACCAG
Organism: Vibrio sp. A1-b2; assembly: GCF_021726015.1. Taxonomy (NCBI): domain Bacteria; kingdom Pseudomonadati; phylum Pseudomonadota; class Gammaproteobacteria; order Vibrionales; family Vibrionaceae; genus Vibrio; species Vibrio sp. A1-b2. The sequence continues at coordinate 43,689 of NZ_JAKKCI010000003.1, read as the reverse complement.
TTAATGGGTTCGATGGATGAAGAGAGTTATCAACTCCTCAAAGATCACTTAGTGAAAGAGTCAGATTCCAAAGTGAACGACTTAGGAACCACGGCGCTGGCTATCTATGTTTTGAAAAACAGTAGCGATGACAATGTCCTTGCTCAAGCGATTGATACCCTCAAACCCAGCTACCAACCAACGGCTCGAAATGCGCTTAATCAGTTTATTGGTGAGAACCCTGAGAGTGCACTCATTAGTGCTGCGCGTATCGCGTTAAGCAGCATTGAACAACGTGAGAAAGTGGCGGACATGACGCAAACCCTGTTTTTCGGTTTAAGTCTTGGTTCTGTATTGGTGTTGGCGGCGATTGGTCTTGCGATTACCTTTGGTGTTATGGGTGTCATCAACATGGCACACGGCGAACTCATCATGTTGGGCGCGTACACCACTTATGTGGTTCAAACCTTAATGCCAGAACACATCGGTTTATCTGTATTTATCTCTATCCCCTTAGCGTTTGTTGTGTCAGCAGTTGCTGGTGTACTGATTGAACGTTGCGTGATTCGCTTTTTGTATGGTCGACCATTAGAAACACTGTTAGCAACATTCGGTATCAGCCTGATTCTGCAACAAGCGGTTCGCACAGTGTTCTCTCCGCTAAACCGATCGGTTTCAACACCGGAATTTATGCAAGGTGTGATTGAAATTAACCCTTTGCTTAGCCTGACGTTAAATCGCTTATACATCATTGTTTTCTGCCTAATTGTGTTTGCACTTTTGTACCTGATTTTGAACTACACCCGCTTGGGTATTGAGGTTCGCGCGGTTTCGCAAAACCGCAGTATGGCACGTGCGATGGGGGTTCGCTCTGAATGGGTGGACGCCATGACCTTCGGATTAGGTTCCGGCATTGCGGGCATTGCGGGCGTTGCGTTAAGTCAGCTAACCAACGTAGGACCGAACTTAGGTCAGGCTTACATCATCGACTCTTTCATGGTGGTGGTATTCGGCGGTGTGGGCAACTTGTGGGGAACGCTGGTCGCGGGTATGTCACTAGGCGTGGCAAACAAAGTCCTTGAACCTTGGGCTGGCGCCGTTCTGGCGAAAATCCTAGTGCTGGTGTTCATCATTCTATTTATTCAGAAAAAGCCCCGAGGATTATTCCCTCAGAAAGGGCGTTCTGCGGAGGGATAATCATGGTGTATCAACCGAAGTTATTTGATCGCTCTACCATGACATTTCTATTGGTTTTGGCAGTAGCTCTGTGTGTGATTCCGGTGTTGAACATGCTGGTGGGTTCAGGCAGTGCACTGCATATTTCAACCTATACCGTCACGCTAATGGGTAAGTATCTCACCTACGCATTACTCGCTGTTGCTGTGGATTTGGTGTGGGGTTATTTAGGAATTCTGAGCTTAGGTCATGCGGCATTCTTTGCTTTGGGTGGCTATGCGATGGGTATGTATCTGATGCGTCAGATCGGTGATCGTGGCATTTACGGCAACCCTGAACTGCCAGACTTTATGGTGTTTTTAAACTGGAAAGAGCTGCCTTGGTTCTGGCACGGTTTTGACCAGTTCTGGTTTGCTGCTTTAATGATCGTTCTTGCACCTGGTGCACTTGCGTTTGTTTTTGGTTGGTTGGCGTTTCGCTCTCGCGTAACAGGTGTGTATTTATCAATCATCACTCAAGCGCTGACTTACGCATTGATGTTGGCATTTTTCCGTAACGAAATGGGTTTTGGTGGCAACAACGGTCTAACCGATTTCAAAGATCTTCTGGGCTTTGATTTACAGGCTAACTCAACGCGAATCACGTTGTTCATTTTATCGGGTGTCGCACTTGGTCTTGGTTATCTGGCGTGTCGTTTTATTGTGGTGAGTCGTTTAGGACGCGTAGCAATGGCGGTGCGCGACGCGGAATCTCGTACCCGCTTTACGGGTTACAAAGTGGAATACATCAAGTTAGCGATTTTCTGTTTTTCTGCTGTGTTAGCAGGTATTGCTGGTGCTCTGTATGTACCGCAAGTGGGTATCATCAACCCTTCTGAATTTTCTCCTTTGAACTCGATTGAGCTGGTGGTTTGGGTCGCATTGGGTGGTCGCGCAACTTTGTACGGCGCGGTGGTGGGTGCATTAGCGGTGAACTATGCCAAAACCTATTTAACCGCTGCGCTACCAGAGGTATGGCTGTTTAGCCTCGGCGCTATGTTTGTGTTAGTGACGCTGTTCCTGCCAAAAGGTGTGGTTGGGCTTATCAAAACCAAGGAGGCAAACGCATGAGCTTGAGAGATTTTGCAAGGTCAATGACTGACCGTCAACATGTTTATGATTTCCTTGTGCCGAAAGTAAATCCAATGCTGACCGTTGGTCATGGCTGCTTGCTTTACCTTGAAGGATTGACCGTTAGTTTTGATGGATTCAAAGCGATAAACGATCTCAATTTGTACATCAATGAAGGGGAGCTGCGCTGCATTATCGGCCCTAATGGCGCAGGCAAAACCACCATGATGGACATTATTACTGGCAAAACTCGCCCAGACAGTGGCAGTGCGTGGTTTGGGCAGAATATTGATCTGCTTGAACTGAGTGAACCGGAAATCGCCCAAGCGGGAATCGGTCGTAAATTCCAAAAACCGACGGTATTTGAAAACCAAACCGTGTTTAACAACCTTGAATTGGCGATGGCTGGAGCGAAAACCGTTCGTTCGACCTTGTTTGCCAAACTGAGTTCGTCAGACATTGATTACATCGATTATGTGCTGAAACAAATTGGTTTAGAGCCTCAACGCTTTCTACTCGCTGGTGCTCTATCTCACGGACAAAAACAGTGGCTAGAGATTGGCATGCTGCTGATGCAAAACCCGAAACTGCTGCTGGTGGATGAGCCTGTGGCGGGAATGACGCATCAGGAAATGGACAGAACTGGCGAGCTACTCACCAGCCTCGCTGGCGAACGCACCATTGTGTTGGTTGAACATGATATGGATTTTGTTCGCTCGATTGCCAAAAACGTTACGGTTCTTCATCAAGGTTCTGTACTTGCCGAAGGCACCATGGATCAGGTGCAAAGCAACCCCAAAGTGGTTGAAGTCTATTTGGGAGAAGAAGCATGTTAACGGTGAAAGGATTAAACCAGTTCTACGGACAAAGCCATACCCTGTGGGACTTAGACCTTAATGTTGAAGAGGGTAAATGCACCTGCCTGATGGGACGCAACGGCGTGGGCAAAACCACGTTATTGCAATGTGTGATGGGGTTGCTCGCGACACAAAGTGGTCAAATTGAATATCTTGGGCAAGACATTGCTGGATTATCAGCAGAAAAACGTGCGCCTTTGGGTATCGGTTATGTACCTCAAGGTCGCCAAATATTCCCTTTACTCACGGTGGAGGAAAACCTGCGTATAGGTTTACCCGTGCGCGGCGATAAGAGCAAAAATGTCCCGGATTTTATCTATGAGCTTTTCCCTGTGCTCAAAGAGATGCTGCATCGTCGTGGCGGCGACCTTTCAGGTGGTCAGCAGCAGCAACTTGCGATCGGTCGCGCACTGGTCATTAACCCAAAACTACTGATTCTGGATGAGCCAACAGAGGGTATACAACCTAACGTAGTGGCTGAGATTGGCGACATCATCCGCCGTCTAAATCAGGAAATTGGTCTGACGGTATTGCTGGTCGAACAGAAGTTACCATTTGCAAGAAAAGTGGCTGACCGATTCTGCATTCTTGATCGTGGACGCCAAGTGGCGGCAGGTGAGATGACAGAACTCAATGATGCTCTGGTCAAAGAATATCTAACGGTGTAGCGCTATGAATCTTATGTCTAAGTTCGACCTCATCAGTCAAACCGAGCGCCACTGGCCAGCGTTTCTCTCGCTGGGTTTTGATTTTGATGGCGAGAAGACTCGAATGCACCAAATGGCGTTTCAAGGCCCATTGCGTGTACAGCGTCCATTCTACCCAGAGCAGGAGGTTTGCCATGTTTATTTGCTGCATCCCCCAGGTGGGTTGGTCTCTGGCGATGATTTAAGCATTCAGGTGGAATGTGCGCAAGACAGCCACGTGCTGATCACCACACCTTCTGCGGGCAAAATCTATCGAGCTGACAGCCAAGGCGGCGCACAGCGTCAGCAGGTTCATATTGATGTGCACAGTGCCCGCTGTGAATGGATGCCTATGGAAACCATCGTGTTTGACGGTGCGCACGGCAAACTTTCTACACGAGTGAACCTGTATGGCGAGGCGAAATTCGTCGGCATTGACGTGTTCTGTTTAGGTCGGCCGAAAAGTCATCTGCCATTTGTTAGCGGCAGCGTTGAACAGCGTTTGGCGGTCTATTTGGAAGATAAGCCGATTCTGCTTGAGCGCCAATTTCTGTCTGCGGACGATCCGCTTCTAACCGCCATGAGTGGTTTCAACCATCATTTGGTTTCTGGAACTTTGGTGGTGTTTGGTATTGAAGATGCAGATTCTGCGGTTACTGCGTTAAGACATTCACTAGATTCAAAGCAAACGACACTGAGCGTTACCCATCGCCTAGGGGTAATAGTGGTTCGCTATTTGGGCGATTGCAGTGAACAGGCACAACAACAATTACGTGGATGTTGGCAACTTCTGCGACCGCTATTGATGGGCATCGAGCCATGTCCACCAAGGATTTGGAACACCTGATTTAAACCATTTTTCAGAGGGACGATATGGAATTATCACCAAGAGACAAGGATAAACTGCTGCTGTTTACTGCGGCGTTATTGGCTGAGCGCCGATTGGCTAAAGGTATCAAGCTCAACTATCCAGAAGCCAGTGCTTATATCTCCGCAGCCATTATGGAAGGTGCGCGAGAAGGTAAAACTGTGGCTCAGTTAATGAGTGAAGGGCGCACTTTATTAAGCAAAAGCGAAGTTATGGACGGCATTGCAGAGCTTCTAGAAGAAGTGCAGGTTGAAGCCACCTTTCCTGACGGGACTAAACTGGTCACCGTTCATAACCCGATTCAGTAGGAGGCGTTATGAAGCCTGGAGAATACCAACTGCAATCTACACCAATTGAACTGAATGCAGGGCGTAAAACCTTGAGTATTTCAGTGGTCAATCACGGTGACCGACCTGTGCAGGTAGGCAGCCATTATCATTTTTTTGAAACCAACCCAGCACTCGACTTTGAGCGTGAGAAAACCAAAGGAATGCGTTTGAACATTGCTGCGGGAACGGCTGTTCGTTTTGAACCGGGACAAACTCGCAACGTAGAACTGGTTGAGTTAGATGGCGCGAGAGAAGTGTACGGCTTCCGTGCCGAAGTGATGGGTAAGGTCTGATTTCAAGGAATAGGAAATAAAAATGGCAGAGATATCTAGGGCTGCGTATGCCGATATGTACGGGCCGACAACCGGCGACAAAGTTCGTTTAGCGGACACTGAGCTGTGGATTCAGGTTGAAAAAGATTTTACGACTTATGGCGACGAAGTGAAATTCGGTGGCGGTAAGGTGATTCGCGATGGCATGGGACAAGGGCAAAAATGCCGCGACGAAGTGGTGGACTGCGTGATCACTAATGCTCTGATCCTTGATCACTGGGGCATTGTTAAAGCCGATATCGGCATTAAAGATGGCAAGATCCACGCAATCGGCAAAGCGGGTAACTCAGATATTCAGCCGAACGTGACGATTCATATTGGTGCCAGCACAGAAGTGATTGCTGGCGAAGGTCATATTGTGACGGCAGGCGCGATTGACGCTCACATTCACTTTATCTGTCCGCAGCAAATCGAAGAAGCGCTGATGTCAGGCACAACAACCATGTTGGGCGGCGGCACAGGTCCTGCAACGGGGACTAACGCCACTACCTGTACACCGGGCGCTTGGAACCTCGCTCAGATGTTGCGCAGTACAGACTTAATGCCGATGAACTTTGGTTTTCTTGGTAAAGGTAACGCCAGTTTGCCGCAAGCGTTAGAAGAACAACTTGAAGCGGGTGCGTGTGGCTTAAAACTGCATGAAGACTGGGGAACGACACCGGCTTCGATTGATAACTGCTTAGCAGTGGCTGAAAAGTACGATGTTCAGGTCGCGATTCATACCGATACGTTAAATGAATCGGGCTTTGTGGAAGATACTCTTGCGGCATTCAAAGGTCGTACGATTCATACCTACCACACGGAAGGTGCAGGTGGTGGTCATGCTCCGGATATTATCGTCGCTTGTGGTCAGCCGAATGTGCTTCCTTCTTCGACCAACCCGACTCGTCCATACACGGTAAACACAGTGGATGAACACCTCGACATGTTGATGGTGTGTCACCACCTTGATCCCAACATTCCTGAAGATGTGGCGTTTGCTGATTCTCGTATTCGTAAAGAGACTATTGCGGCAGAAGATATTCTGCATGACTTAGGCGCTTTTTCGATGATTGCTTCTGACTCTCAGGCAATGGGTCGAGTGGGCGAAGTGATTTGTCGTACTTGGCAAACCGCGCACAAGATGAAAGTGCAACGCGGCTTATTGCCAGAAGATGAAGAGCGTCAGGCGGATAACTTCCGCGCCAAGCGTTACATCGCTAAATACACCATTAACCCAGCTATCGCGCATGGCATCTCTCATGTTGTGGGTTCATTAGAAGTGGGTAAGTTGGCGGATATCGTACTTTGGAAACCGGCTTTCTTTGGCGTTAAACCAGCGTTGATCATTAAAGGCGGTTTTATTGCTGCTGCACCAATGGGAGATGCGAACGCATCCATTCCAACACCTCAACCTGTGCATTATCGCTATATGTTCGGCGGATTTGGCACTGCGGGCGCTGCAACGTCAGTAACTTTCACCAGCAAAGCGGCAATGGAGAACGGCTTGCAGCAAACGCTAGGGCTGAAACGTGAGTTAGCTGCGTGTCTTAACAGTCGTAACGTAACGAAAAACGACATGATTCATAACGACTACATGCCGGTGATCAGCGTCGATCCGCAAACCTATGAGGTGAAAGCGGATGGACAGTTGTTAACTTGCGACCCAGCAACGGAATTGCCTCTGGCACAGCGTTATTCGTTGTTCTGAGAAACCGAACTAAGGAGAGTTGTATGTTGAAAGTTGTAGGACGTTCCGACCATTTCCATGGGGCAGTGTTGGATAAGGTGATTTTGCCATTTGCACTGCGTCAGAAAGGTCGATTCAGAACAATGAGCCAATCTGGACTGGATGTAGGTGTGTTTTTACCTCGCGGAGATGTGCTTAAACACGGTGACTACTTGCACACCGAGTGCGGACAAGTATTGGTTGTGGTTGCTGAAAAAGAAGCGGTCGTGACAGCGAAAACCGATGATTGGGAAACCTTTGCTAAGGCGTGTTACCACATGGGAAACCGTCATGTGCCTATGGCGATAGGCCAGTGTTGGCTGCGCTTCCAACCCGACCATGTACTGCAAGAAATGGTGGAAATGATGGGATTGGTGTGTGAAGCCCAAATGGCAGAATTTACACCAGAAAATGGCGCTTATCATGGCAGTGGTAAAGGTCATCATCACGGGCATGACCATGATCATTCTCATGGACACAGCCATTCTCATGGTCATTCCCATAACCATTTGCACACCGAATCGCACAACAAAAGCCATGGGGAGCATCATCACTAATGCAGATTTCAGCGTTGTTATCTCTGCTGCATTTAAGTAGCCCAAGTTTGCCAATAGGTGCTTTTGCCTATAGCCAAGGCTTGGAAGGTGCGGTGGAACTGGAATGGGTGAAGGATGAAACAAGCTTAAAGGCATGGCTGTCGCCGCTGTTGAGAAGCGGGCAGGCAAATTTAGAACTACCACTGTTAAAGCGCTTTTATCAGGCATGGCAGCTCAACGATGTAAACCAAATCGAATATTGGCAGCAGGTGTTACTGGCTAACCGTGAAACTGCAGAGCTGGTGATGGAGGAGCAAAAACTTGGGCAAACTCTTCATCGGTTATTGGCCAGTTTAAACGTTGAGCTAGACAGTAAAGCGCGCAGCATGAGTTACCTGCCACTATACGCCAAAGCTTGTGTGCACTTTAACGTGCCACTTGAAGTCGCTGCGACAGGTTGGCTCTGGTCTTGGCTAGAAAATCAGGTCACGGTGGCGTGCAAAACTGTTCCGCTAGGACAGACCTCTGCGCAGAAAGTGTTAATCGAAATGATGCCAGTGATTGAACAGGCGATCGAAACAGGTTTATCCGTCAGTGACGACAGCATCGGGCTGACATTACCCAATTTTGCCATGGTGAGTGCATGGCATGAGACTCAATATTCAAGATTATTTAGGAGTTAAATATGAGCACACAATGTTTACGAGTAGGCGTCGGTGGCCCGGTAGGCTCCGGTAAAACCGCGTTGTTACGTCAGTTATGTTCGGCAATGCGTGAACACTACAATCTTGCGGTGGTAACGAATGATATTTACACCAAGGAAGATGCTGAGTTTCTGATGCGTCATGAGGCGCTGGATATTGACCGCATTATGGGAGTTGAAACCGGTGGTTGTCCTCATACCGCCATTCGCGAAGATGCTTCTATGAATCTCGCAGCTATCGATGAGTTGCAACATCGTCATCCGGGTTTGGAATTGGTGCTGGTAGAAAGTGGCGGTGACAACTTGAGCGCGACCTTCAGTCCAGAACTCTCTGATTTGACGCTGTATGTGATTGACGTTTGTGCGGGAGACAAAATCCCACGTAAAGGTGGGCCGGGTATCACTAAGTCAGATCTTCTGATTATCAACAAAACCGATCTCGCGCCGATGGTTAACGCATCGCTTGAAGTAATGGACCGGGATGCGAAGAAAATGCGCGGAGATAAACCGTTTGTGTTTACCAACTTAATTCGTGGTGACGGTTTGAAAACGGTCATCGATTTCATCGTTCAACAAGGCATGTTGGCTGAGCGTGAAGTGAATGTCGTCGTCACTGAACAGAACTAATACCGAACAATCTATTACAGAACAGATCTAATAGAGCTGTATTAACGGGCTGTTGTAAGAAAAGGAATTTTTAAATGAAACTATCTCTTAGCAAAATCATCTCTGCTGCCGCTCTACTGGCTGCAAGTTCACCAAGCTTTGCTCACACTGGGCACGCAATGCACGCAATGCACGCAAGTTTCTCTGAAGGATTTTTGCACCCGTTAACGGGCATTGATCATCTTGCTGCACTGGTCTTAATTGGATTCTTTGCGGCAAGCTATAGCTACAAAAAATCGGCGCAAATTATTGCTTGTTTTGCTGCCGCGTTAATGGCCGGATTCTTTGTTGGCGTTGAATGGTCGAATGCATCAATGGCGGAATCGCTGGTTGCTGGCTCTTTGATTGCGTTGCCTGTTGCTCTGTATGCATACCGCAAAACAGGGGCAATTAAGTGGCTTTCTATGATCAGTATTGCAGCGTTCAGTGCTTGTCATGGCTTAGTACAAGGCGCAGAAGCGATTGGCGCAGTGAGTGAGTTTGGCCTTGGTTCACTGGTGGCAAGCGTAATGGTGATGGTTGGCGTTAATGTAATGGTTAAAGCTATTCGCAATGCTGTTGCTCATTTCACTACTGTTAAACAATAACAACATCCGTTGGCTATAAATACGGGTCAGAAGTGAAAGCAAAGGGAGCGAAATGCTCCCTTTGTTTATGTTGAATGTTTATATTCAGTCATGTCATTGGTGAAATAATTTATTTAAATATGAAATAATTTTTCAAAAAGCATTGTAATGAGCTAGCTAAGCTGAGATAACTAAACGCGTCTGTGCATTAGATGTAAGGTCTATCTTTGTGAACCCATTCGTCTTTACTTTCGGCATTATTTTTAGCGGTTTTGTGCTGGGATTATTTCTCCAACGTTATCTCAAACAGCGTTCATCTTTTGTTAGTTTGGTTTTAACCAAAGTAGCGCTGATGGCATTGATTCCGTTTAGTGTCTTTGTCTCTTTATGGCAGCTAAGTGATATTCGCACTGAGTTATTGTATCTGCCTTTTATAGGCGCAGGTGTGATCGCCGCGGGTACCTTGGTCGGGATTGTTGTAGCAAAGAAGAACCGCTTAACGCCTGTGCAAACAGGGGCGCTTGTACCAGTGACGGCGCTCTACAACATTGGCGCGCTGGGTAACCTTGTTCTGTTCATCACATTTGGTGAAAACGGCGTGGCTATGATGGCTCTGTTTAAGCTGTTTGAAGAGTTGACCTATTTTGGTCTGGTTTTCCCATACGCAAAATCCAAATCTCAAGATGAAGCGCTCAAGTCCACACAAAACAAACAAGTGTGGAAAGACCCGATTTTCCTTATCGCCATTTGCGCGATCTCTGCTGGTTTGCTGCTCAATGTGGCGGGGATTGAACGTCCTGAATTTCTGCTTTCAGTGAGTCACTGGACAATCCCAGTGGGTACATTTTTGCTGATCGCTTCTGTAGGGCTAACCTTTAACCTAAAAGGTGGAAAGCGTTGGCAAAAAGTGGCATTGACGGCGACCCTTGCACGCTCTGTTTGTGCGGTGCTGGTGGTTTTAGTCATGCTTTCACTGTTTAACCTTTGGCAGGTTGAAGGACAACTGGTCGCGAAGGTGTGCTTGGTGCTGGCAGTGATGCCCACAGCATTTATGGGTACGTTACCAGCAGTGCTTTATGGCTTGGACAAAGAGGTGGCGAATACCAGTTGGATTACCAGTTACTTCGTGTCCATGGTGCTCACGCCAATTATGCTCGTTTTCCTCAGCACCTTGTAGTTTCCACTAAACATTAACGTTTGATTGAGCACGCTATATCGCGTGCTCAGGCTTTTCTAATGCGATATCACGACCACACAGCTTTGGATTAATGTCATTTAAAATCAGCAGCACGCAAGAGACCACTACGGCAGCAAGCAATGTGGCACTCACCAGACCAAAGGCAATGCTGGCAATTAGCGGTATTAAAAATTGCGCCTGAGTACTGGTTTCGGTCAGCAAAGGTAATAAACCAGCAAAGGTAGTGAGTGAGGTGATCAATATTGCTCGGAATCGATCGTGAATGGCTAGCTTACATGCTTGGCGTAGTTCCTGACCTTCTGCCACTTTGTTTTTCACAAATGTGACCAGCAGAATATTGTCGTTAACCACAATACCCGCAAGGGTGGCAAAGCCCACCAGACTCGGAATCGTCAAATCTATTCCCAATCCTAAGTGTCCCCATACAACTCCAATCCAAGCCATTGGAATGGCAAGCAAAACCGCAAACGGTTGAACGAAGCTTTTGAACAAAAATACCAGTATCAGATAAACGCCAATAATGCCAAGTGCAAAATAGGTGAACAGTGATGAGCCAGTGTCTGCACTCTCTTTATCCTGCCCTTGAGAAGCGAAATGCACTTCGGGGTATTTCTGCGCCGTTTTAGGCACAAACTCTTTGTAAAACTGCTGCATGATTTCACGTGCGTTGGCGACTTGGGTATTGATATTGCCTTGAACTGTCGCTGTTGGAATGCCATTGACCAAGTTAAGACGCGAGAAGGCTTTAGACTGGGTTAAATCAGCGACTGCCATTAATGGGATAAGTTTGCCGTTGTTGGCAGTGATAACAAGATCATTCAGGTCGTCAAGCGTTGCTTGATGCAGGAAGTTACTTTGGCGGATGCGAATATCGACGATCTCTCCGTCTTGGAACACTGTTAGTTCATTGTTGCCTTTCACCGCGTTGCGTAGTGTTTGTGCGACTTGAGATGCGGTAACGCCCAATACGCCAGCTTGGTCTTTGAGTGTGACTTGAATATCGTCACGTCCGTATCGCAAATCGGAAGAAAGATTGAATACACCGTCGAATTGTTTGAGCCATTTCATCAAAGCTAAGTTCACCGCATAGAGTTCTTGTGGGTCGTTTCCCTGAACTCGGATATCAATACCGATACCTGCAACGCCACGTTCCTTGTCTGTAAATTTCAGAGCAATAACATCAGCAGTAGGGCCAGCTTTGCTTTTCCAACTTTGGATGAGGTCTTTGATGCTTTCTTGACGAAATTGAGCGGGTAGCAAGTCTGCACTAACCGTTGCCATATGTGGACCAGAATCAAAGGCATCGATGTTGGTGTTATACATAACCGTAATACTGTTGATTAACGGCTCACCGAACTTCTCTTGATACTCCTTATCCATCTCTTTTAAGGCGTTTTCAACTTTGCTCACCACACTTTCTGTTTGTGATAACAAGCTGCCTTGATTAAGCAATATTCTTGCTTGAAGTGTGTCGCTCTCTAGGGTTGGCATAGCTTTGAATTTGAGCAAACCCGCAGGGAAAGTGGCAGTGGTCGCGGCGACGACAAACAGCAAAATACCAATACTCAAATAGGGGGCACGCATTGCGATGACTGAAAGGGGGACAAAACCTTTGTCGCGTACAAACTCAAACCCAGCGGTAATTTTTCTGCGAATGCGGTTGCCATTGGCGACGTCAGGATGACGAGCTAAATGCGAAGGCAGAATGAACATGGCTTCAATTAAGCTCACGATCAGAGTCATCATTAGTACGATCGGGATATAGCGAAGAATGTCACCGAGCTTTCCGGTTAGGAACATCAACGGGCCAACGACCATGATGGTGGTTGCAAAAGAGGCGATAACACCCGGTAATACTTGCTTTGTTCCTTCTATTGCCGCTTGAACTGGAGCCATGCCTGCTTCACGTTTTGCTGCGATGTTCTCAGCAATGATCAATGAATCATCCATCAGAATACCGATGGCGACAATCAGTCCGACCATGGTCATCATATTGATGGTGTAACCGAGTATCAGCATGATAAACAGCGTGCCGAGAAAAGAGACGGGAAGACCAATCGTTACCCAGAAACTAAAGCGGATATTGAAGAATGCCCATAACGCTAAGAACGCAAGGATCAAACCTTGAACACCGTTGCTGCCTAGAATACGCAAACGCTCTTTAATATTGACGCTCACATCTTGTGTAATGGTCAGTTCAACACCTTGTGGAGCTAACGCACGTTCTTTGTCGATGAGGCGCTGAACAGCTTCGCGCACTTTGAGGGTGTCCTGATTCTGGTTCTTTGAGATTTGCAGTAACGCTGCTCTTTGTCCGTCAAACAGAATCTTATCTTCTTCAAGGGCAAACTTTTGCTCTATGGTTGCGATGTCTTTCAAACGCAGTTGAGTGGCGCTGTTGATCATCAAGTTCTCGATGTCATTCACCTGTTTAGCTAGCTGGTCAAAGCGAATACTGGATTCTGATAAGTCGTTTTTCATTGTTCCCGCAGGAATACTAATGTTCTCTTGCTGAATTCGATTTGAAAGATCAGAAATGCTCAGACCAAACTGCCTTAAGGTTTCGCTTGGTACGGAGACTTCTATTTCTTGCTCAGAGAAACCACTGATGGTGACTTGGGCGATCTCTGGGCTGGCTTTAAGACTTTGTTTTACTTTGTTTGCATACCAGTAGAGGTCTTGATCAGACATAGGGCCAGTAATTGCGATACTGACAACGGACGCAATGCGGTCGAGTTTTGTCACTGTTGGCTGTTCGGCGCGTTCAGGGAAGTCGCTAATCGCATTCACTTTTTGCTGTACTTCACTGGTCAGAATATCGATGTTTTCGCCACGGTTGATTTCCACACTGCCAATTGCCACGTTTTCTCGTGCATCACAAGTGAACTCATAAATACCATCTAGCTTATCCATCGCGTCTTGAAGAGGAATGCAGACCTCATCTGCCACTTCTTTAGGTGAAGCACCCGGATAGCTGACTTTCACTTCAATATTAGTGGTCGGCGCTAAAGGGAATGTGTCCTTTTGCATTTTAGGTAGGGCGTAAATCCCGAGCAGCAAGATAGCAATCATCAAAACGTTGGCCGCCGTTTTGTGCTGAGCAAAGTAGGCGATCATCATTCACCTCCTGCTGCTTGTTGGCTTAACCACTGCATCATTGTTTTATCGGGTTGCGGTTTAAGCTTCATACCCTCTACCGCGGGTTGTAACTGGCTCACGACCACCATGTCACCTTCGCTGACTCCAGATTTAACAACCGCAATCTGGCCTTGGGTAAAGTCGACGTCTATAGGCTGAATCGTGAGTTGATTGTCTTTCACCACATAGACATTACCTCTATTAATCGCATTAATAGGCACAATAAGCTGGTTTTCCAGTTGTTGCGCTTTTAGCGTGACTTTAACAAAGGTATCGCGAATCAAAGGTGGCCTTTCTCCCGGCTGCGCTTGGCGATAAGGCTCTGGAATGCGAACAATCAGGGTTTGGCTCTGAGTCTGAGCATCAATAAAGCCGCCACTTCGGTCTACAACACCTTGCCAGTGAATCAGCCTGTCTCCTGTGGTTAAAGTGACCGTGGCTTCTAAATCGCTGTGCAGAGAGTTATCGAAGCTTTGCAACTGACTCGCTCGGCGCAGTGGACGCATTTTGCCAATCGAATACTGGGCAAGTACTTCTACCGAGTCCATGCCATCGGATTGGAGCAGCGCTTGTCCTTTATTGACGTACTCTTCGACATCAATATTGGTTGCGGTGATGCGAATGTCATAAGGTGCTTTGACTTCAGTATGGCTAAGGTCACGTCGAGCAATTTCCAGCTCAGCATTTAATACTTGTTGTTCCGCAACCGTAATCGCTTGTTCATTCTTCAGGTTTTGCAGCAACTGTTGTTTGTTAAGTAGATCTCGTTTGGCTTTGTCTTTTTCAGTCTGAGAAAGATGACCAGTCTTGGCTAAGCGTTCGCTGCGTTCGTACTCTTCTTTTTGCAGTTTGTAGTCTTGCTCGGCAATCGAATAACTTACGCCTATGGTTTGATATTTGAGTTTCGAAACGTCCAGCTCTGCATTGAGTTTAGTGATGGCAAGTTGATAGGCGGAGTCGTCGAGTTTAAGAAGAGATTCACCTTTAGTCACAAATGCGCCGTTCTTAAAATGGTCAGAGACCCAAATAACCCGGCCTTCGACTTCAGCTTGAGCTTGCCACTCTTGTGCTGGACGGGTGTAGCCATAACCGATAACACTAGGTTGAATGGCGAGAGGTTTTATCTTTATGACTCGGACGACTTTTGTGCCTATAGCTTGTTCTGTTTTCGGCGGTTCGGCTTTCATGCTGGGGGCGACAAAGAGAACAATACCGCCCAAGACGAGTGGGGGAACAATAAGTAATCGTTGAATCCAACTGTAGCTAGCCATAGTCACTATCCCTGATCTTGTTTTTATATAAGTAAAAGCTAATGCAAAAGTTGCCGAATGAATTGGTGCCAGATCTCAATTCATCGCATATTGTTAATTTAGCTTTAACTAAAATAAAAAATCCGGTGCTGGGCACCGGATTTGGGTAAAGTTAAGTAAAAAATCGTCAGGGATAATTTGCGTTTACGACTCTTTATCTTTCGTCAGGGACAGAATGCCAATAGAAACGGCCGCGACCCCGACAAATCCACCTAGGATAATGACTGGCATAGCACTGTAACCTAGAACATGCCAGATAATGGATTCAAGTGTACTCATTTCTGTGCTCCTTGTTATTGCCAGCCTTCTACGCCGTGCATATCTGGCAGGTTATGTGCGATACCTTTGTGGCAGTCTACACATGTTTTTTCACCAGACGCTAGGGCAGTAGAGTGTTGTTGAACACTACGTTCACTTTGCTCTGAGAAATCCATAAATTCAAATTGGTGACAGTTACGACATTCGAGAGAGTCGTTCTTCTTCATCCTTGCCCATTCACGCTCTGCTAAGTGCGCGCGGCGCTCTTTGAATTTTTCTGGAGTATCGATAGTTTTCGTTACGAAATGTGCAAACAGCTCTTTTGATGCTTGAACTTTACGAATGATTTTATCTGTCCATTCGTGTGGTACGTGACAGTCTGAACAGATTGCTCGAACCCCTGAACGGTTAGAGTAGTGAATTGTCTCTTGGATTTCGGCAACGATAGGAGCATGACAACCAGAACAAAACTCTTCCGTATTGGTCATTTCCATACCTGTGTTAAATGCGCCCCAAAATAGCAAGCCACCAGAAAAACCCAAGAATAAGATAACACCAGCAGCCGCTTTACTTGGCCTAGTTAACTTACTCCAAAACGCTTTAAGTAGTTTCATAAATCGCCTCTTATTGTTTGGTTTGCTTAGCGAAGTGATTCAACACGCTTAAAGTCATTTTCAACCAAAGGTTGAGCGTCCGCTTGAGGAACGTGACATTGCAAACAGAAATAACGACGAGGTGATACATCAGCAAGTACTGCATCTTCACGGTTTAGGAAGTGCGTTACACTAATTTTCGTTGCGCCCATATCTTTGGCGTTTTTCCAGCTGTGGCAAGATAAACACTTGTTCGCATCTTTATTGACTTCGTAGTTACGAATTGAGTGTGGAATTAGTGGCGGCTGATAAACGTAATCCGCTTCTAAAGATTGTTCACGAGGAATTTTCTTCATTTCATCAGCGTTTCGCGTTTCTTCAAGAAGGCTAGAACCTCGCAAAGATTCCAAACCACCTGTTCCACCTGGAAGATCCAACTCAGCTTGCGCAAAGGCTACGCCGGACAAAACAGCACCTACAGATAACAGTGCAACCAGTAATTTTTTCATATTACATTCTCCGCCTAATGGCTAAATTCTTTAATGTGGCTGCCCGAAGATTTTGCCGAAGGGCAGCCTTTATACGCTTGCTTTACTTAAGCCACTTTTGTGATTTTAACCGGACATTTCTTGAAGTCCGTTTGTTTTGAAAGTGGGTCGGTAGCATCTAGGATCAACTTGTTGATCAGAATGCGAGCATCAAAGAATGGTACGAATACCAAGCCTTTTGGCGGCTTGTTACGACCACGAGTCTCTACACGCGCTCTAACTTCGCCGCGTTTGTTAGCAATGACCACTTCATCACCACGGCGTAGACCTCGTGCGACAGCATCTTCGTGATGCATGAAACACACAGCATCCGGGAAGGCCTTGTAAAGTTCAGGTACACGGCGAGTCATAGTACCTGTGTGCCAGTGTTCAAGAACACGGCCTGTACATAGCCATAAATCGTATTCTGCATCTGGCATTTCAGGTGGCGCTTCGTATGGAGCAGAGATGATCCATGCTTTGCCGTCTGGTTTGCCGTAGAAATCCCAGCCAGTGCCTTTCTTCGCATACGGATCTGAGCCTTCTTTGTAGCGCCATAGTGTTTCTTTGCCATCAACTACTGGCCAGCGTAGACCACGAGTTTGGTGGTACATATCGTAAGGTGCTAAATCGTGACCGTGGCCGCGACCGAAAATTGCGTACTCTTCGAAAATACCTTTTTGCACGTAGAAACCGAAGTGGTGTGCGTCATCGTTTAGTTCACGTGCTTCGCTCACTGGGTACTTGTCGATCTGACCGTTTTTGTACAGCACATCAAACATAGTTTTGCCACGGTATTCAGGCATTTTTGCTAGCAATTCTTCTGGCCACACCTCTTCCATCTTGAAGCGTTTAGAGAATTCCATTAGCTGCCATAAGTCAGATTTTGATTCACCGATAGTACCAACTTGTTGGTACCAAGCTTGAGTACGACGCTCTGCGTTACCGTAAGCGCCTTCTTTTTCAACCCACATTGCCGTTGGCAGAATCAGGTCAGCTGCTTGCGCTGTTACTGTTGGGTATGGGTCTGAAACTACAATGAAGTTTTCTGGGTTACGGTACCCTGGCAGACGTTCTTCATTGATGTTAGGACCGGCTTGCATGTTGTTGTTACATTGAACCCAGTAACAGTTCAGTACGCCATCGTTCAGCATACGGTCTTGAAGAACCGCGTGGAAACCTGGTTTTGGTGGGATAGTACCTTCTGGTAGTTTCCACACTTTTTCTGCGATTTCACGGTGTTTAGGGTTTGCAACCACCATGTCTGCTGGCAGACGGTGAGCAAAGGTACCTACTTCACGAGCAGTACCACAAGCCGAAGGCTGGCCTGTTAGCGAGAATGGGCTGTTACCCGGAGTCGCAATTTTACCCGTCAGCAAGTGTAGGTTATACACAAGGCTTTGCATCCATACGCCACGTGTATGCTGGTTCATACCCATGGTCCAAAGTGACATTACTTTGGTATTTGGATCCGCATATTGTTTCGCTAGTGTAATCAGTTTCTCTTCGCTCACACCCGACATTTCGGATGCTTTAGCCGCAGTGTAAGGTGCAACTGATTTTTTGTACTCTTCAAAAGAGATGTTGCTCATTGAGCCATTGTTAGCATTTTTTGCTTTTTTCTGTAGCGGGTGTTCATCACGCAGACCATAACCGATATCAGTCACAGCTTGTTTGAAGTGGGTGTGCTTGTTCACGAAGTCCCAGTTTACTGCATCATTCTGAATGATGTAGTTCGCGATGAAGTTTGCAATTGCTAGGTCAGATTGTGGATGGAAAATGTAACCGTGGTCAGCAAGCTCAAATGAACGGTGATAGTATGTAGACAGCACGTTTACTTTTACATGCTGTTCGCTCAAGCGACGGTCAGTTAGACGGCTCCAAAGAATAGGGTGCATTTCGGCCATGTTCGAACCCCAAAGTACAAAAGAGTCCGCATTTTCTAAGTCGTCATAACAACCCATAGGTTCATCAATACCGAAAGTACGCATGAAACCCACTACCGCAGATGCCATACAGTGACGAGCGTTCGGGTCGATGTTGTTTGAACGGAAACCAGCCTTCATTAATTTAGCTGCCGCATAACCTTCCATTACTGTCCATTGGCCAGAACCAAACATACCGATGCTTGTTGGGCCTTTCTTAGCAAGCGATGCTTTCCATTTTTCAGCCATAATGTCGAAGGCTTGGTCCCAAGAAATAGGCGTGAAGTCGCCATCTTTAGCGTATTCACCATTGCGCATACGAAGCAGAGGTTGAGTAAGACGGTCTTTACCGTACATGATTTTAGAAAGGAAATAACCTTTGATACAGTTTAGGCCTTTGTTTACTGGTGCTTCAGGGTCACCCTGAGTTGCCACAATACGACCATTTTGTGTACCCACTAAAACCGAGCAGCCAGTACCACAGAAACGACAAGGCGCTTTGTCCCAGGTAATTTTGGTTTGATCTGTGCTAGCAATCAGGTTAGCAGCAGAAGCTGGCAATGTTACTCCAGCGATAGCTGCAGCTGATGCTGCTGCGTTTGCTTTCACAAACGCTCGTCTTGTCATTTTCATACTTCATCCTCTGTTTGGGATTGTTGAATTCCAGTGTCTTCGTCCAACTGCTCTAAATCTGTTTCGATTTGGTGATAAACCAAAACAGTGCTTAGCACGTTAGGTAAATTGTTGATGGCATCAATTGTGTCGGTAATAAAACCTTGATTCTCGGTTTCGAGAACAACCACAATTTTACCTTCAGGGCTGTCACCGTAGACTTCAGCATTCTCGAATTCTTCGATTTGAGCCTTTATTGATTCAAGATGCTGTGGAAGCACATGAATCACCAAACTTGAAATGTGCACTTCATTCAGTGACATACATTACTCTCATTTTTATATTGTGTTGCTTACATGGATAGCTGCTGTTGGGCATACAGAAACACATGCTCCGCAACCGCTGCAGTCATCAACATTGATAACTGGTTGTGCAACTTTGTTGAGTTGCAACTTAAACTGAATCGCCATGGTGTCACATGTTTCACCACAGCTACGACATTCAACGTTTTGATACGCCAAACAATTTTGTTTGATATCCGCTTTAATCTGCCAAGGTGAATTGGACTGTGGAAGGAAAATAGGCTCCGGGCAAACTTCGGCACATTGATAACAAAATGTGCATTCGCCTCGGCTGAAATCTACGGTTGGAAAACCACCGTCACCATTAATGATGATCTTGGTTTCACAAGCAGAAACGCATTTGCCGCAACGTGTACAATCGTCGGTAAAAGAAGCCGCTGATTTAACCCAAGGCATTATTATTGCTGAGTCTTCAACAGTTTTACGCGAGAACAATCGACGTCTGGCTAAATCGACCACTACAATCACCTTATATTTTGTAAGCGATAGGTAAATTGTAGCTCAAAGTTGTTAAGCCACAATTTTCACATATCCATATGAAAATTGTAGTTTTCAGGCTATTTTCTTAAATACCCATTAGGGGGTAATTGGGGGTAAGCGTTGTTTTAGATCAATTATTTCCAGCGAGAGTGATCACATATTGATAGTGTTTGACTGTGATTCAAAATTTAAGAAAGACGACAGACGTCAAAATGAAGGAAATGCACCAGTTTGGTTAGAAGAGTAGAAAGGTCGCTGATTGGCACAATTGCCAAGGCAATGTTTAGCATTGTGATGATGTCGTTTGCAACAATTAGCTTCGCGATTATAACACTAGCATCATCATTGAATGACGCAGAAGCGGTCAATGTTTCAGGTTCGATGCGTATGCAAAGCTATCGTTTAGCGCACGATATTCAGAGTTCCTCCATCGATTATGTCAGTCATATTGAAAGTTTCGAACAGTCACTGTTTTCTCCGTCTATGCAGGCGTTAAAACATTGGACAGTGCCTGAAGATATTCAGTCCGATTACAACGACATCATCATCCGCTGGCAAGAACTGAAAACAATCTTGAAAAGTGACCAACGTGCTGAATATTTGAACCTTGTGGCGGGGTTCGTCAGCCAAATTGATGTGTTTGTGTTTAAACTGCAGCAGTTTTCTGAAAGTAAATTAATCAAACTGGCATGGGTTGGGGGCTTAGGCCTTGGCGGTGTATTTTTGGTTTCTGCGTTGGTTGTTATTTATACTCGAAGAGAAGTTGTAGGCCCGCTACGTAATTTAGTTGTGGCGAGTGAACAGGTACAGAACCGCTCTTTTGATGTGCAATTGAAAACAACCAGCCGTAATGAAATGGCGATATTGACCCGCACGTTTAATGACATGGCGAATGAGTTAGGCAAGCTGTATCACGGGCTTGAAAATGCGGTCAATGAGAAGACCCATAAGCTCCAACATGCAAACCAGTCATTGCAGGTACTTTATGAGTCGTCACAACAGTTAACGGCTTCTCGAATTAGCCAAGAGAACTTTCAGACGTTACTTAAACAAATCGTTAGTGTTGAAGGGATTGATGCTGTTCGCCTCGAAATAGATGAAGAGGCGGGCAAAGGCATTGTTTTAAATGAAGGTTATTGTGACAGCAATTGCAATAACAACTGCCACGAGCAACCATTGATGGTGGATGGACAGACGTTAGGAAGACTGTACTGGCGGGCGGGGTTACCATGCCCGGATAAAGCACTGATTGATAGCTTTGTACAGATGCTTTCACGCGCTGTTTATTTTAACAAAGCGCAGAAGCAGGCAGAGCAGTTGCTCCTGATGGAAGAGCGTGCGACCATCGCGCGTGAACTACATGACTCTCTTGCTCAGTCGCTTTCTTATTTAAAAATTCAGGTCTCGTTACTTAAGCGTGTCATGAACAAGCTAGACCAAACGCCGCAAAGTGAGAAGACAACAGACATTATTAAAGATATCGATGAGGGTTTATCCGGAGCCTATACTCAGTTGCGTGAGCTGCTGACCACATTCCGGTTAACCATTAAAGAAGGTAATTTCGGGCGAGCGTTATTGGAAATGATCAATCAGTTGAAAGAGCACACCAGTGCGTCAATTGAGTTAACCAATAATCTCTCTTCGCTGGAGTTAAATGCACATCAACAGGTGCATTTAATGCAGTTGATCCGAGAAGCAGTAATTAACGCCATTAAGCACGCAGACGCTACGAAAATAGTCGTGGAGTGCAACGAAGTTGACGGCGATGTTGTTGTCGTGGTCGAAGATAATGGTGTAGGTTTTGAAGAACACGATGCAAAACTTAACCACTATGGTTTAAGCATAATGCAAGAGCGAGCGGCCCGCCTAAATGGAGAATTGACAGTGAACTCTTCTCTGAATTCCGGTTGCAGAATAACTTTGAAATTTAAACAGTCTAAGGACATTAACGTTGACGAAGATTAGAGTAATGTTGGTGGATGACCACCCGCTAATGCGTAGGGGCATTAATCAGTTATTGAGCTTAGAAGACGATTTTGACGTGATCGCGGAAGCAAGCAACGGTACTGAAGCCGTCGCTCTGGCCCACGAAGATGAGCCGGACTTAATCCTGCTCGACCTGAACATGAAGGGGATGTCTGGGCTTGATACGCTTCAGGCACTACGCACCGACGGATGCAGCTCAACCATCGTTATACTGACCGTATCTGACAGTGCGGCAGACATAGAAGCGTTAGTGAAAGCAGGTGCTGATGGTTATTTGCTAAAAGATACTGAGCCTGACGAACTGATTGAACTGCTAAAACAAGCGTCTTCAGGTGAGAAAGCCTACAGCAGTGTCGTAGCGAAATATCTTCGTGAGCGTGAGGAGCACTCAGATGTATTTGACTCTTTGACTGATCGTGAATCTCAAATTCTTGCGGAAGTGGCAAAAGGGTATCGGAATAAGCAAATTGCGGATCACTTGTTTATTTCTGAAGCGACAGTAAAAGTTCACATGAAGAGTTTGCTGAAAAAGTTACGAGTTCCTTCGCGTACAGCAGCAACAGTGCTCTATCTGGAACGCTACGGCGAGCTGAGATAACAATCGCGGCTTATCAGATGCAAAAAAGAGGCTAATTGCCTCTTTTTTTTATTTACAGATTGCTATTAGTTACAGATTGCAATTTTGGCAGTCGTTATAGTTTCGAATAACGAGTTTTAAATTCAAATACCTTTTCAGAACACACATCGATGCAGCGTCCGCAGCTAATACAGTCCTGATCCATCACCCTGATGTCGCCATCTTTTAGCGGCTCTCTAAGAACTTGCGGTTCTGGGCAGACGTTGAAACAATCCATACACTTGGTGCAAGCGTTTCTGTCTGTCGCCGTGATACGCATAATGCTTTGTTTTCCGATGATGCCGTAGGTCGCACCTAAGGGGCATAAGTGACCACACCAGCCATGTTCGACCAGTAACAGATCGAGTAAGAAGACAAGTACAATCAGCATCCAGCCAGCACCCATACCAAATATCAGGCCCCGATGCAGCGCAGAAACAGGGTCAATCCACACCCATAACGCGCTTCCGGAAATAGCGCTGCCAATCAGCAGCACTGGAATTAGCCAATACCGCAGACTCTTTGGCCATGAATAGCTCGCTTTTACATTCAGTTTCCTGCGTAGCCACGCGGCTAAGTCAGTCACGATATTCAGTGGGCAGACCCAAGCACAAAACACTCTTGGTGCGATCACTGCGTATAATGCTACAACAATCAGAGCGCCTAAAATTGCCGTGAACTCAGGAAGATGCCCTGCGGCGATGGTTTGTAACAACAAGAGTGGATCTGTAAAAGGAACAACATCAAACAGAGTGCTAGACGAAAGGTTTCCTCTAAACACTCCCCACGTTGGGCCTGCCATAAACAGCGCAATAATGGAAAACTGAGAAATTCGGCGAAGGATCAAAAAGCGATGCGCTTTCCACCAACCCAAGTTTTGTATTGCCGCTTTACCGGCGTCTTTAGCCAAATGTTTAGCCATCATCCACCTCCTAAAGCTGGTTGCCGTTAAATGGTTTAATTGGAACGCCACCGTGTTCTTCGGTGTCGATACGCACTTCAGAATGCTCTTCCCATCCTAGGCGATAGTGCTTACCGAGTTGGCCTTGAGCCAGTTCAGTTGGGACCACTTTTATTGCCGCTACATCTAACACACAGGCTTCTTCGCACTTACCGCAGCCCGTACAGTAGTCGGCATGAACGGTGGGAATAAATTTGGCGTGAAAACCTGTTCTTTCATTTCGGATGGTTTCAAGGGTGATGGCTTTATCAATAGCAGGGCAGATGCGGTAACAAACATCGCAACGTAGGCCTTGAAAATTAAGGCAGTTCTTTTGGTCGATCAGTACTGCAGTTCCCATCCTTGCATCATCTATATCGGTTAGCGCAGGATCGAGAGCACCGCTGGGGCAGGCTTTCACGCAAGGAATGTCTTCGCACATCTCGCAAGGTATTTGTCTCGCAGTAAAGTATGGAGTACCCGCAGCAACAGGTGAAAGAAGCGAAGCTAACTTCAAAGTATCGTATGGGCATGCCTGAACGCATAAGCCGCAACGCACGCAGGCTTTTTCGAAATCGTTACCTGGTAATGCACCTGGTGGGCGAATAGGGACACCAGAAGTTTCTCTTGCCTGACTTTGCAGAGATTGCAATCCGAGGAGTGATGCGGCTGCACCAACACCGACCGCAGTTCTGGAAGCATCTCTTAAGAAGCGACGGCGGCTTTCGGAAATTTTTGGACGAGAAGTTTTCATACGCCAACCCTGTATAAAACGCACTACTAAAATTATAACCACATTATCTGTGTGCATAAGAATAGTCGCTACCTCCAAAGTAGTGTACGAACACTCCGTTGATTCAGGTCAAGTGAAAGCTAATATAAATGAAAAATGTGCAGAGATTGAAAACAAAAAGACCAGCAAATCGCTGGCCTTTTTATGGTTAAGTTCGGCTGATGTTACGCCATCATAGGAACAAGAACCGTAGTACCGATAATTACTGTAATCAAACCTGTCATCACTGGTAGGAAGGTGCGTTTAACCACTTCAAACGGGCTTAAGTGCGCCATACCTGAAGTTGCAACGATAACACCAGATACCGGAGAAATAGTACGGCCTAGGTTTGATGCTTGTAGCATTGGGATAATTAGGAACGCTGGGTTCAGACCCAATTTTCCGGCCAATGACGGTGCAAGTTCCACGAATGCGTAGAAAGGTGCGTTACCTGAACCTGTTGCGATTGCTGCGGCAACCGTCAAGATGGTCAGAATAAGCATTAGTGCAACGCCACCTGCGCCCGCAGTTTCTGCAAGGTGAAGTAGGTTGTCGATAGCGCCGATAGACATCAAGCCTTGTGCAAATACGCCAGCTGCCACTAATAGCATTACCACGCCTTTAAACGCATCAGCCATACCGTCGTAACACACTTCTAGGTCTTCTAACGCTTCTTTACCGTTGAACTTACGAGATACGTAGTGTACTAAGGCACCAACAAAGATAGAAGCAACAACGATGGTGTAGATATCCAGAGATAAACCTTCGATGGTTTTACCGTTAAACAGGAACACCCCAATGATTGGAAGGAATGGCAGAATTGAGTAATAACCTGGAGCATTCACTTCAATTTCAGACACATCAACTCGTTCCATTGGCGTGTTGTCTTTCTTATCCAGATATTTGTTCCAGAAGTAAGCTGTAATCGCCATAACGATAATGGCACAGATAGACACAGGAAGAACGGTTTGTACCGCGAACACATCTAGGCTCAAGCCTGATTTTTCAGCCGCAATAACAACGTCGCCAGACGTTGGAGAAAGAATGATTGCCGCTGGTGAAGCACATACTGCTGCTGCTGCTGGGCGTGAGATGCCCATTGCTGTCATCATCGGGAATAAGGTAGCCATTAATAGCACGCCTAGACCTGTTGCAGAGCTTACAGCCAGTGACATTAAACAAGCTACGATATATGCAGAAACAAGCAGAATGTAAGGTGATTTAATAAAAGAAAGTGGTTTAGAAAACTGTTTTACCACAACATTATTTGCACCGATATGAGTCATGTAAGAAGCAAAACCACACAACAGCATGATTTGCATACCCAAGCCACCGCCTCGGTTTTGCAGCATGAATTTCACGTATTCTAATGAGTCTGTAAGCAAGTTGCCTGTTGAAGCAACGTTTTTAGGTAATACAGTATGACCGATAATACCGGTGAGAATGAGTAGCACAAGACCACCAGTCAGTAGTACGCCAGCCGCTTTGTAGCCTTTTACGATCAGGTATCCAACAGCAATCGTAACAACTAACCCGATGAGAAGTTCAAGCATAGTAGTCTCCAATCTATGAGAATGATGCGAGTAAAGTTAAAAGTAAATGTTGCAAAGTGTTACGGCAATTTACTCGAAACTTCTCTGTGGCACGAGTTCAACTTGCACTTTGAATGATCTAAAGCAATAAAAATTAAACTATCATTTACAGGGTATTGTTCTTTTTGTGAATAATAACTCCGAATAATATTAAGAAATATATTTATTAGATAATATTATCGTTTGTATGAGAATTTCTAATGCTAAGGAGTTAAAAAAGAAAAGTGGCACAAATGCGCCACTTTTTTAAAAGAGAGGGAGAATTAAGCGTATTGTGAAACTATTCGGTTCCAGCGGTTTCTTTTTTCAACAAAATCGAGTTTAACTTGCTCGTAGCGAACCTTGAGCATAGAACGTTCATACTTCTTAAATGCTAGGTTTTTCTTACTTTCAATCAGTTGTCTTTTAATATCGTAGTAATTGTGCAGTTCGCTGATGAAAGCATCAAATTCATGTTGAAAGCTATTCATTAATACGACGTGGTTTGGCAGTGACAGGATTCTGCTTTGCACATAAACAAGCGCCATCTGTGCGCGTGCCTTCTCAATTTTCAGTGCTGGGGCTTTTCTTAGTTTCTTGGTCAAGCCTACCCATGAGCAAGCTTTGATGAGCCATTTGGTTGGATCGTACTGCCACCAATAAATACCGTTTCGGTAATCATTTTCAAAGATGTGGTGATAGTTATGATAGCCTTCACCAAAGGTGAAGAAAGCCAAAACGCCGTTGTCTCTTGCGGTGTTCTTATTGGTGTATGGCTGTGAACCCCAAATATGCGCCAGAGAATTAATAAAGAAAGTGGTGTGGTGGTTAAGTACCAGACGAACAGCGCCAACCATCAGCAGCATACCGATGATATCGTTATAGATAATGCCAAGTAGTAGAGGCACACCAAGGTTCATAAGCACTGCAAGAGGCACGTAATAACGATGTTGCCACATCACAATCTTATCTTTTTGTAGATCACGGCAGTTACTGTAGTCGTCATACACCGCTTGGTTGTAGTGACGCAGCATCCAACCGATGTGTGAATACCAAAAGCCTTTCTTTGCTGAGTAGGGATCTTTGTCATTCTGGTCGACAAACTTATGGTGTACTCGGTGATCGGAAGACCAATGCAGTGCGCTATTTTGCAACGCAAATGCACCTCCGAGAGCACACAACAAACGAACTAGCCAATGGGCTTCAAAAGTCTTGTGTGACCATAGGCGGTGATAGCCCATGGTAATTGACAGGTTGCAGAAAGCAAAACAGACGATCAGCCAAACCCAGTGCTCAGCACCGAAGCCAAAATGCCAACCAAACCACGGTGTAACAACCGCAGCTAAAATAAAACTGAGTGAGAATATTGCGACATTTAGCCATATAACTGGCGGCTTAGTTGTCATGATAAAGTCCTTTGGGCTTACAAGTGTGCGCTAGATTATCAGCGAACACGTGTAAGTCAAATAACTTTAGCAAAATTGTGACCAGTATGTTTTGCTTTTTCATCCTAAATGAATAGTATGAATGGGTACTAGAAATCCTTACAGGAAGTTATAAGGACTAATAAATGGAAATTAGGATAGCGGAATATAGTGATTATGAAAAAATCGCTGCTCTTCATGTTCGTAGTTGGAAAACACATTACCAAGGTTTATTGAAGCAAGATTATCTCGATAATGAAGCACTGCCGGACAGACTTGTGATTTGGCAAACTCGCCTTACCAACCCACCTTTTAATCAGCATATTTTGTTGTTGGAAGAAAAAGACCAGTTAGTTGGTTTTATTTGTGCGTTTGGAAATCACGATTTTGAACGTGGCAGTATTATTGAATCACTGCATATTGACCCTGAATATCAGGGATGTGGACTCGGCAAGAAGCTGATTCGCGAAATGGCAAAGTGGATTGATCACTACTTCCCAGATAATGGCGTTTATCTGGAAGTATTGGAACAAAACAGACAGGCTATCGACTTTTACGATCACATCGGTGGTGAACATCAATTACAAAAGTTATGGAAAGCACCTTGTGGAACTGAAGTACCAGAATTCGTTTACGCTTGGAAAACACCAAAACTGATGCTGGCGTCCATCGAATAAATAGAAGTATTTGGATAGTCTAGTTATAACAAAAAGCCCAGCACTTGCTGGGCTTTACTGTTCTTATAGCGAATTTTACGGATTATTAGCGTTTCGTGGTGAATTCAGATACGGCTTTATCCATCTCTTTGGCTTGTTGAGAGACCATATCCACTTCAGACATCACTTGCTGGGCTGAATGCATATTGTCTTCTGAGATAGAGTTAAGCTCAGTGATCGACTCACTGACTTGGTTCATCACAATGCCTTGTTCTTCTATCGCAGAAGCGATGCGTTCAGAGTTTGCCTGAATGTTACTCATATCTGAAATAATCAGGCTCAGGCTTTCATCAAGCTTATGGGAATCCATCAAGGTTTCTTGGCTCTGAGCATTACACTGTTCAATGTCCTTCACGACTAGACCCATTTGCGACTGAATGGCTGCAACGACCTTAGTGATTTCTTCGGTCGACTCGTGAGTTCTTGTTGCCAGAGAACGAACTTCGTCGGCTACCACTGCAAAACCTCGGCCTTGTTCGCCCGCTCGTGCTGCTTCAATTGCCGCGTTAAGTGCAAGAAGGTTCGTCTGTTCAGCGATTCCCTGAATGATGTTCACGGCGCCGCCTATTTTCTCAACATGATTGTTCAAAGACGTAATTGAGTGCTGGCTAGATTCCAACGTTTTAGAGAGTTGTTCAATATTGTTCACGGTCGAATCGACCACCAAGCGACCGTTCTCTGCGTTGTGTGAGGCTTGTTGAACCCCTTCAACTGCCACGCTGGTACTTTCTGAGATCTCGCCGATAGCGGAAACCATTTCCTGTACGGATGTTGCCATCATAGCGGTGTGTTCAGCTTGTGCATTAAAGTGTCGCAGTACTTCTTCCAACTCATTGTGCATGGCTGCAGTGCTGGTAGATAACTGGTTCGATTTCGCCTGAGAGCCTGAAATCAGCGTCTCGAATTTATCGAGCAGTTTATTGAAGTAGTGGCTGACCGATGCAAGTTCGTCTTTGCCCGTGATGTCTGAGCGCAAACCGATATTGTTAGTATCAGAAATATTGTGAATAACAGTCAACATACGGTTAACGCGAATGTTGATTGTGCGGCTAATCTGGAAGATAAGTCCAAAGATAACGATAATCACGAATACAGTAATACTGTTTTCAATCATCGCGATTTCAGAACGGCGGTTATCCACTTCTTTACTCAATGTTTCAGAAAACGTTTTAAATTGCTCTTCAACATTGTGTGAAAGGTTGCGTGTATTGCCCAACAAACCTTCATTGTATTTCAGGCCGATTTTTTGCTCTTGTAGCGTAACTGTTTTTGCTGCCGCAATAAGCTCGGACATTGATGCGATTTCTCCCTGCGGATTAATCGTTCCTGAGCGAACATTGTTATCAAATAGAGTTAGCTCTAGTTGACCTTCTTTGTTAGCGTTACTAAAAGCTTGGTTGAAGAGTGCGTAGTACTTTTGAAGTAAACCAGATTCTTTGTCTAAACCTAGTTGAACATAAGCGGCGACTAGATCTTCAAATCCTTTTTTGTAAGAAAGAAGATCATTGCGCAGAGCAGTCGATGACTCTAGTTGATTGGAAGACAGAATGAGCGATAGTTCAGATTCTAAACTTAAAAAATGTTCACTGTTCTTTTTGAATGTATCTAGGTAATTTGTACTGCTGCGAAGTAAAAAATCTTTTTCGTTACGGCGCAAATTAAGTAATCGAATTTCAAGCTTGTCGACTAAAGTGATGGCGTGAGTTAATTCACGAGTCGTATTAGCGAAGTAATTAGAACTAATTAGAAGGGTAATGATGCCCAAGACAGCAATAACACCCAATGAATACAGCTTCTGTTTAATATTCATATGTTTACCTGGTTAATAAAGTTTATAGATATTTTTGTTATTATCGTCGTGAGTGCAGGGGAAAACGGACCCCTATAAGTTAGTGTCGGCTAATATATGCATGACAATTATTAAAGTTTTATGACAGGAGCCTTGGTCGGATGACTATAGACGTAGAAAAGTACAAAGGTTTGATTTTTGATATGGACGGAACCCTTATCGATACGATGCCTGCACACGTCGAAGCTTGGCGTGTTACCGCTGAGAAATTTGGCTTTCCATTTGATGCAAAATGGCTGCAAAGCATGGGCGGAATGCCGAGTATAAAAATTGCTGTTGAGGTGAGTAAAGCGTATGGCATTGAACTCGACCCAAAAGCTGTCTCTGATTACAAGATGAAGGCGTTTAGTCAAATTGATGAAAGCGGCGATTTGATTACAGACACTGCGAACCTGCTTGAAGCGAACTTAGGTAAGAAGAAGTTGGCGGTCGGTACTGGGAGCCAACGAGTAAGTGCCATTAAGCTACTGACCCGAGTAAATATGCTTGATAAGTTGGATGCGTTAGTCACGGCGACAGATGTTGAAAATCATAAGCCGCATCCACAAACGTTTTTAACGGCGTGTGAATTATTGGGATTAGAACCTCAAGAGTGTGTCGTATTTGAAGATACCGATCTCGGCAAACAAGCTGCGCATGCAGGTGGTATGGATTGCATCATGGTGACAGAACACGGATTGCAGTTCTTTCCATATAAGGCATAACTTCATTTCCATAAAAAGAGCCGCCTTGAGGCGGCTCTTTTGTCGCTGTCCGGTTTTTTAAGCCGTTACAAAACGCTGGCTTTTAACAAAGTGCCGGTGATCAGTTAATCGCAATTAATTCTACGTCAAAGATCAGGGTTGCTGACGGCGGAATAGGGCCAGTGCCACTTTTGCCATAACCAAGGTTTGCAGGAATGAAAAGACGCATTTTTTGCCCTTCAACCATCAACTGAACACCTTCTTGCCAGCCTTTAATCACTTGGTTTAAGCCAAAGGTAATTGGTTCATTGCGTTGGTAAGAACTGTCGAAGACAGTGCCGTCTAGCAGTTTACCTTCGTAGTGAACCGTTACTTTGCTGTTTGCTTTTGGATGAACCGTACCTGTTCCTTCTTCAAGTACAAGATACTGCAAACCACTTTCAGTGGTGTGAACATCTGGCTTAGCGGCATTCTCTGTTAAGAATGCCTGACCTAGCGCAAGTTGCTCTTCACCGGCTTTATGGTTTGTCCAAGTGCGGTATACGAAAAATGCTGCAAGTACAAAAATAACAATAGGAAAAACGATTTTATACATGGTTATTGATCTTATGGTTGAGTGAGTAAGTAGCTAATAGTTTTTGCAATACCTTCCACATCTTTGTGGCCGCTGGTTAGGACTTGGTATTTTCCTTTCACCACAAAAGTTGGAACCGCATTGATTTGACCTTCACGTGACGCTTTGTCTGCGGTTTTCATCATGCTCATCACCGATTTTTGCTGCTCTTGAGTTAAGTGATAAGGCGTAGTTAGGTTTCGGTCAGTAAACGCTTTTTCAATCGCAGCTTGGCGATCGGTCAGTGTCGAACCTTCACCCATCTGAACAGCAGCGAATAATTCATCCATCATTGCTGTATCTGGGATGCCATCTAACTGCATTACTGCTGTGTAGTAAATCATAGCGCCGATCTTTGCCCCTTCATTGAAGGTTACGTGCAGCTTGCCAAAATGTTCGTTCGTCAACTGTTCAAGTTGAGGAATGATAGTTTCCATTTTTCGGCAATGACCGCAAGTGAGTGAGAACACTTCAGTCACAGGTGCTAAGCGATAGGTAGAAAGATTCGCTGGCAATAGTTGGTATTGTTCTCCTTCGACAGGTGTTGAATTGTCGCTACACCCAGAGAGTAAAAATACCAAGGAAAACAGACTTATAAAGCCAGTGAGCAATTTTTTCATATTAGATTCGCCTTTAAAAAACACTAGCTTAGATTCTAACGGCTTAATGATGTGACGCAAACCACGGATAAACAAATTGTTATCAATTTTCTATAAAGTTTTATAAATGGTGCCGATAAATGTATGTAGTTAGATTGAAGGGTGATGTATTCGATGAAATTTTTAGTTTTCCCACTGATGTTGATATTAGCTGGTTGTGGTTCTCTACAAACCGACCGTATGTTCAGCAACAATTTATTAGATGCGGCACCGAAAGGCGAAATGGATGTCCGTAATCCTGAGTGGGTAGCGCCATCACGCAGCGCAACTTCAGGTGTTCGTGGTCCATTGGGTCAAGTTCGCACTAGCAGTTACGAAGCTTTGCAACAATTTCTGCTACACAACGGCGTGGACTATGAAGTGCTGCCCGGCAACCATGTTATGGTTCGCCTAAAAGATTCAGTCCAATTTGAAACGGGTTCTTCTAAGGTTTCACAAGAGTCATACCATTGGCTATCAATGATGAGTGACTTTCTTTCAAGACAACAAGGTATTGATGTCGTGATCGATGGACACACGGATAGCACGGGTAAACCAACCTTTAATGATTCGTTATCTGTGAAACGTGCAGACACAGTGAAAACAACGCTGATTAAGAACAGAGTAGCTAAAGATGCTATCTATACACGTGGCTATGGTGAATACATCCCTGCGTGTACAAACCGCACAACAGAGGGGCGAGCGTGTAACCGCAGAGTAGAACTGTTATTCATCGTTTCAAATAATTAATTGTTCAATTATTCGTCTAGTTATTAACTCCTTCATCTACTCTAAATCCCAGCTTCGTCTGGGATTTTTGTTTAATGTCCTCATCGTTTTAAAGGAAATTGATTGCACTCTCAGTTATCGAATAAAATGCGATAATAATTTTGAAACATTATTAACGTTTGTGTACATTCCCTCACAAAATATAACGTATAAGATATCGAGAAGTATGTCAGTTCATCAAGTTGCCTCAGATCTGGAGGTTCCAGTCGGAAAGACAGATCAACTAGTTTCTACCACAGATCTTAAAGGCGTTATTACCTACTGTAACGAAACCTTCTGTCGCATAGCCGGATTTACTGAAAGTGAGTTGTTAGGGCAGAACCACAATATCGTTCGTCACCCTGACATGCCTAAAGCGGCATTCGCCGATATGTGGAGTCACTTAAAAAAAGGTCATCCATGGCGTGGAATCGTTAAGAACCGTACTAAAACTAACGGTCATTACTGGGTTGATGCCTACGTCACCCCTATATACGAAAATGGAAAGCTAGCCGGTTATCAGTCAGTCCGTGTTCAACCAAAACGTGAGCGCGTTGAAACCGCAAGTAAAGCCTATAAAGCGTTGTGTAAAGCAGAGAAAGGCGGTAAGAGTTTCTCATTAACTTTGCCTGCTTCTGTTCGTTATGCCATTTTAGCGGGTTCATTATCTGCGCCATCATTAGCTTATTTGACGTCTGCAAACAGTGCTGTTCAGATAATTTCTGGTCTATTGCCTGTTGCTGCGTTAGCGTTGCTATTTAGAAATGAACTGATTGAAACACCTCGCCAAATTAACAAGCTGAAGAATAAATACGACAGTATCAGCCGCCTTATTTATTCAGGTAACAGTGAGTTTTCCTATGCGGATTATCATCTGCGTATGTACTCAGCGCGTATTCGTACCGTGTTGGGGCGCATGGTCGATTCCGCTAAGCCGCTTTATGCAACTTCTGAACAACTTAACCAAACTTGTGTTGAAGTTAACCAAGCGTTGGAACAGCAAAACATTGATATTCAGAGCGTAATGAGTGCAACCGATTCTGTAGAATCCGCCGCTGATGCGGTTTCTAGCAGTACCAATGAGGCCTATGCTTTGTTAGATCAAGCGCAGAATCAATGTTTGAAAACGAAGCAAACCATTCAACAGACGCACTCTGATCTGATGGCTTTAGCGGAGCAAGCTGAACGAGCAACAGGCACAACACATCAATTGAATGAGCAAGCCAATGCGGTCAGTCAGTTGATGGAAGAAATCGATGGTATTGCTGCTCAAACGAACTTACTGGCACTGAATGCGGCTATTGAAGCTGCAAGAGCAGGGGAACAGGGCAGAGGTTTTTCGGTTGTTGCTGATGAAGTTCGTGCTCTATCTGGAAGAACGCAAAAGGCGACTCACCAGATTCAAAACAGTTTATCTGCGATGTTAGACACCATTAAGTCTTGGCAGCATGAGATTCAAGAAAGCCAAATACAAACTAAGGCGTGTGGTTTAGTTGCTGAGGAAACGGGTAATCGACTCTATGAAGTTGAACGAATGCTTTCAGACATGCAAACACTAGTGGGCGATATGGCGAAATCTGCCGAAGCGCAGCGCGGCTTGACTCAAGAGGTGAACCACCATATTCACTCTATCGCATCAGCTGCTACTCAAAACGTTGCGGCTACGAGTATTGTCAGTGAGCACAGCCGAGAGATGAAGCAACAAGTGGATAATTTCATTACTCTCGCGGCA
Source organism: Vibrio sp. A1-b2 (assembly GCF_021726015.1). Classification (NCBI taxonomy): domain Bacteria; kingdom Pseudomonadati; phylum Pseudomonadota; class Gammaproteobacteria; order Vibrionales; family Vibrionaceae; genus Vibrio; species Vibrio sp. A1-b2. Next base: position 9,463 of record NZ_JAKKCI010000003.1, on the reverse strand, counting down.
CGTTTCGAAGAGAAGTAACAAACGTTCAGAAATAAAAACGGAGACTTAGAGTCTCCGTTTTTATTTCCGTTAATTAATTTTTATGTCCGTTAATTAAGATGCTTAGAAGTTTACATCTAAGCCCAGCCAATAACGGCGTCCATCTTCGACGTAGCCATATTCTTCATAGCTAATATCAGCATCTAACAAGTTGTAGATTGCACCTTTTAATCTTGTGTTGTCAGTGAGCTGATAGGTAATACCAGCATCAACAAAGGTGTAAGAAGGCGCTGTGTCTGTATCTCTGAAGCTTGAAGGATCAGACTCTTTGCCTCGGTAAGTCACTTTTGCCCAGCTGTTTAGCTGCTCGGTTGTTTGCCAGTCTAACTGAGTTGAGAATAAGTGCTTAGGTAGCTGAGTAAGAGGCGAACTTGCCATATCACCGGTAAGCTGTTTTGAGTAGGTATACGTATAGCTAGCTGCCCATTTCCAGTTTTCACCGATTGGCGTATCTAACGAAGCTTCAACACCACGAGTTACAGCTTCATCAACGTTGGTATATAGACGAGGTGGACGACCTCGCAAGCTTGTATCTCCAGTACACACAGATGCCGAACATTCAATGCTGGTGATCTTATCTTTGAAATCATTGTTGAATAGACCAAGTGACGCCTGCAAACCAGAATCAGCATTGTAAATCAGGTTCAGTTCTTGGCTTACCATTGTTTCAGGACTTAGGTCAGAGTTACCGTATAAGTTGCCACTGCGGCTGACTTGAACCCAATCATCACTTGCTTGACGTAACTGAGGCGCTTTAAAACCGGTTGAGACACCACCTTTTAATGTCCACTCAGAAGCAATGTTCCATACACCATACAAACGAGGGCTTAGGTGAGAACCGTAGTTTTCGTTAACATCAACACGGCCGCCAGCTGTGATAGTAAAGTTGTCCAAAGCTCGCCACTCATCTTCAACAAATATTGCGCCTTGGCTGTTGCTCAGCTCGGTAATAGTACCGCCAGTATTACTGGTTTCATCGTTAAGTTTGGAGTATTCACCTTGGATACCGACACTGACAGTGTTGGTCTCAAAAGGCATCACTAAGGTTGATTTTGCAACCGTATTTTCCAGTGACATTTGGCGAGATTTGTTGTTATTGCGCTCGTACTGAATGTAGCTATCTGACTGACCTAGTGTATTCCAGCGTCCTAAATGGCTGAGTGCGAATGATGTTCGATCATATTGGTTCTGCTCATCGTCTTCACCATCCGCAACCGTTAATCCTTCAGTTCCGCTGCGTTCTTGCTTGGTTGTTTCTACAGTGAACGACACTTCTTGCTGTTCACTGATCTGGTAATTAAGCTTGGAGCCTATCGAACGCAATGTTTTATTTTGATAGCCGTTTTCGATGTTGTCTTCGTCACGTTGTATATTCTGACCATAAACTTGTAGAGAGAGTGAGTCGGTCAGAGGTCCTGTAACGAAGAAATTGGTGTTTTGTTCATCACCTGAGTCACGGTTCTCTTGCAGGAGTGTACTGAGTTGGACGTTACCGCTCCACTCTAAATTGGACTTCTTCGTAATGATGTTGATGACACCACCCATTGCATCTGAGCCGTAAAGAGTAGACATAGGCCCGCGAATAATTTCGATACGTTCAATCGCTTCTAATGGTGGTAGCCAAGCCGCTTCAATACCTGGTCCATCACTGTTTGGACGAGTCTCACGAGAAGACAAGCGTCGTCCGTCAACCAGCATTAACGTGTATTGCGAGCCTAAGCCGCGAATGCTGATGTCTTTGCTGTCTCCGCCACCAGTTACCACTACGCCCGGCACACTGGAAAGTGCATCAGTTACGTCTCGATAGTATTTCGACGACAACTCTTCCTGAGTGATGAGTGTGACACTGGCTGGGGCATCGGTTTGAACCTGTTCGTAGCCTGCGGCCGTCACGACCATGGTCTCTGTTGTATTGATACCAGCATCGGCTGCAAAGGCGAATGGGGCAGTAATAATGGCAGTTCCGCCAACGAAAAGCGCCTGACGTTTAAGTGTAGACATGTTTATCCTTATTTTGTGATAATGGTTATCATTAGTAAGTGGTAATTATTCACATTTGTATTGATGGGGGATAGAGAGATTTATGGAACGCTTTGTCTCGAATATGGAACTTTTACGAGGTATATAAATGCATGATCTGACATCAATGAGAGCGTTTGAGGCCTTGCAAGAGCATAAAAGTTTAACGGCTGCCGCTAAGGCACTGAATCAGCCGAAATCAACAGTCAGCAGACGTCTGGCACAATTGGAGGCTGATATTGGGCAAGCACTGACGGTTCGTGAAGGAAATCGATTAACGCTGACCAAAGCAGGACAAGTTTTTGCTCGTTACAGTAAGCAGATGTTAGAAATAGCCGATGAAAGTTATGACGCCATCCAAGGTTTAAATAATAAGGTGTCAGGTGAGTTGACCGTTGTTTGTCATCCCGCCCTCATGCGTGGTTGGTTGAACAATATATTGAATATGTTTCTTGGCGATAATCCCCAAGTACGTGTTCGATTAAAGAGCGAATTTGCTTCCAACAGTATTAAGCCAGACTTGGTCATTTGGCTGGGTGAGTATCCCGATCTGGAATGGCGTAAACAGACTCTAGGTCAATGGCGATATGGTGTTTATGCCTCTCCAGATTACTTAAGAAAAGTTGAAGAAATTCAACATCCTCAAGATCTTAATGGACACCCTTGGATCGATTTCGGTTCTGTGCGTAAAACGGGCGTAACGATTTCCGCATCAGATCAAAGAACCTATTATTTGGACCCGATGAGGAGCCGATTTGAAAGCGATAATTTGGTGTTGCAGATTGATTCAATAGCTAATGGACACGGAATAGGGCTATTACCTGATCCTATCGCTGCTGGCTATTCAAAACATCATCCAAACCGGATTGTAGAATGTCTGCCCGAATGGAAAACGGGAACAACGGATATTAATTATTATGTTCAAAAAGGGTTGGTTCCAAGACGCTTACTGGCGCTATTGGATTTGATTGAAACTAATGTGCCATCGGAATGGATAGCTCAATAGCAGCATTGCTTTGAACATAAAATAATCCCCGCTACGTGGCGCATTGTAGCGGGGATTTGACTATCTTCTGAACCTGATTATGTTTGCTTTCTCAACCACGTTTGCCACAGTGAAACTGAATACCTTCAACTGTCGGTATTTTGCAGTCAAGTCATCAAGTTTGCCTTTAATAGAGTGAGCTAAACTCTTCAATTCTCGGCTTACCACGTAACAATAAGAAGTTAAGAAATCTCGATGTTGAGGTAGTAATTACCTTAGATTCATCAACGGAATACTTCTCAAGTAGTGCGGAGGCTAAATTCAAACGTGCTATTTCATGGCAAAAATGTGCGTCAGAGCCTGTTGTAAAATAAACACCAATTTCTGCACCTAATTTGACGATTTCACTACAACGCACATCACTTCCTTTACGGCTTTTTCCGGTTAAAGAAGTATTGTTTACTTCAATGGCTACGTTATGTTGTTTGGCGCATTCTAGTACAGGAACAAGTTCAAAAGGGTAGTTGGGGTTGCCAAGATGACCAAGGGCATCGACTTTACCACTCTTGATGACGTTGATCAGAGTTTGAGTATGTTGCTGAACTGAAGCGGGTTTATAGACAGGTTCGTGTAAGCTCGCGATAACCCAATCTAAATGTTGGTAAGAAGACGGTGGTAAATCGAGTTCACCATCGATATTCAGTGTATTAGCTTCAACACCACGTAAAATTCCGACTTGGTGAAGAAAGCGGGGTAAAATTCTTTGATTGTTAAAATGCCAGTAGTGGGGGGCTCCTGGCATTTCAGGAGCATGATCCGTGGTACAAAGAAGTTTTAACCCCTTGTTTTTTGACTCAAAGGCATTTTCGATAATCGTGCTGTAGGCATGGCCACTAGCGATAGTGTGTGTGTGGCTATCAACAACGATGTTCATAGAGCCTCCTCATGGAGTTATTTGATTTCAAACGAACCATCTTGGTTCATGTACAAAGTCAGGTCGGCAGGCACTGAACAAGAGAGCACTTTATTGACATTAATAGAGTCTGAGCTCTTATAGAAGGCTTGTGCGTCTGCTAATCGACTACCGCCACGAACTTTCCGGTCGACAAGTCTTTGCTGCAGAAATGCAGGATCGGTATCGACAAAAATTGTAAAATCGGCAAGCTCATGCAAACCGTTCCAAACAGGTTCATTTAGAAGCAGCCAGTTTCCTTCTACAATAACAACGTTGTTTTTGACGTGAATAGCTTCGTCAACGGGATCGTGTAGATTGCGGTCATAGTATGGCCAAAAAGGGTCCTTTATTTTGAGTTGCTTCAATTTGCCGATCAGTTCCGTTAAGTTGAAGGTTTCGTATGAGCCTTTGATTTCCCTTAGTGAGGCTAACTCTCCGTTGCGTTCGATAGCGTTACTATCAAGAATATCATTTGGGTAGTGGAACCCATCAAATGGCAGGACTTGAATAGGTTCCAGTTGCGAGCTTTGATAAGATAGATACTCCCACAATGCAGCAAGTGTTGATTTACCACTACCGGGAGGAGCGCACAAGAACACTACGATACGTTCTTGTTTTTGTTGAAATAAGCGTGTGAATTTCTCTACTAATGGTCTGTGAACCAATGAGACATCACTGTCAGGAAATACAGCATGAGTGTCAAAACCACTCACATTCAATGTAACTTTCATGGCTAATGCCTTACTCTAAAATCTCTTTCTCAATTCGTTCAATCAGCATTTCACAAGACAATTTGAGTACGGTTTTAATCAAAGACTCATAGCGCATTTGTGAAAAAGACTCGAATGAAGAAAACTTAAGCTGATTGATAGAATCCAGATAGAAACTGTCTTCACCTTTCGATAAGGTCGACTGATTGGTAATAAAGTCGTATACCATATCGTCATCAAAACGCAGCTTGGTTGGTTGCTTGAGTACGTAGTCGAGCATCTGATCGTATAGATCAATGTCTGCATAAGTTTCGACAGAGAGCTTTCCCATCGCAAAAACGAGTTTAGACACAACATTGGTTGTTACCAGCGGACCATCCTTTTCGATGAGCGGTGCAACGGCATTTTGCATGACAAACTCGTCTTGAACGAAAACTTTAGGCAGTAACTCTTTCAGCTTTAAGTTGATAATTTCGTTTGATAGCCGAAGAAAGCAGGTGGCACTTTCACACTGCTCTATCGTATCAAGCAACTCTTCTTCTCGTGACAAATGTTGATTAACCTTTTTAGAATGTGGCAGCTCAAGGCTACCACACACTTGGTTGTGTCTAAACTGTAAGACTGACATCGTAATACTCAAGTAACTCTTTTTCCGCGTGTTCGTTCCAAACGTAGTTATTGGCAGCCAATATCGCGTCAAGATTAACGAAGAATGGGTCAACGTCAGAAAGTGAACAGAAGTCAGTAATCGCCGTTAGTGGCATATTAATGTGTGGATAAATCAACTTTTTGCCGCCCGGAATATCCAATTGGTTGAGAATGGTATGTGGTGCTGACTCCAACCCACCAACATGAGTAATCATGAATGAAGGGTTAATCTTATTCTGTTCAGAAAGCTCAATGGATTCGAGCATATCGCCTGTTGAACCACCTGAAGTTCCTACAATATGGGTTGACTCATAGTGGACGTTGTAAAAATTAAATGGCACTTTGAATTGTTTGTCTGTTGGACCAGCAAAAAAGTTTAAGCATCCGTCATTCCCAAGTAGTTCATCCGCTTGTTCTAGTACTTGTGGTACTGCAGCATAAACCATCACATCATCATAACCATTACCCTGATTAAGTTGTTTAAGGAACTCAACGGGTTTCTCTAGTTTGGCAGTGTTGATGTAATGAAGCTCTATCCCATTTTGTTTGGCCGCATCGATAGGAATCAGGCTTTTTGCTCTTGCTAATCGTTGTTCATCAATGTCTGTTACCACAATAAGACTAGGCTTTACTGGACCATTAATTGCGTAATCAATGGCTCCAATTCCCATTGGTCCCGCACAGGCAAGTAGCGCAAGCGAGCCACCGGGTTTGATACCCATCTGGTGCTTATAAACATAAGGTGTAGTGTGGTAGCTAGCGTGGAATGCACCAATGATACAGGACATCGGCTCTGCTAATGATGCATTCGCAAAGTAACTACCCTTATAGGGAAGCACACAGCCTAGGTCGATAGCAATCTTGGGGATGATAGAGTAGGTAGCATTACCCCCAAAGGTTTCGTAACTGTACCCAGCAGAGTAACCCGTTGGTAGCCCCATTGCTGGTTGCAATACGAATGGTTGTCCTAGTTGATACTTATCTCGTAGATTAGCGCCTACTCTGATAATCACTCCCGCATATTCATGGCCTGTCATAACAGGGGTTTCATTAATGTTCTCGGGAACTCGCTTGTGGTTGCTGCCAAGCAGTGCGGCTTTATATGTAGATAGACAGATGCTATTGGAAATATTTTTAACCAATAACTCATCGTCGGTTATTTCTGGAAGATCAAACGTTCTTAAGCGAACATTTTTCTCGCCACAAATAACAGCTGCAGTCGTTTGAACCATGATATTCTCCAGGATATAGGGGCCTTATCGGCCCCGATAATGATTTAAATTAAGCTTGCTGACTAATGGTGTCGATGAGTTCATCGAGTGCCGGGTCATGAAGGAAGTTTTTAATAGTGACAACAGGTAGTCCTGTGGCACTTACCGCTCTGTTTTCAAGGCTCTCATGCGTGACCACTACATCTGCGTGAGGTGGTACTTTCTCTATCGAGAAGTTTTTAACTTCCACGTTATATCCAGCATCACTGAGTTTCTTCCTAAAGGTCGAAGCACCCATCGCGCTAGATCCCATACCTGCATCACAGGCAAATGCGACGAACTTGATTTTTTTAGGTTCAGCAGTTGATTTGGTGATGACACCTTCTGCTTTCATTTCTTTCATATCAGTGACTGATTGCTCAAACTCTTTTTCGGATGCTTCCTTTTTACTCACTTTTAAGATGGCACTTGCGACAAAGAATGAGACGATTGTTGCTGTTGTAACCCCTGCAATCGTAGCGATAAAACTACCTTTCGGCGTTAAGGCTAAGTAAGAGAAGATAGAACCCGGACTCGGACCTGCGACTAAACCACCGCCTAAAAGGTTGAAGGTTGCTATACCTGTAGCCGCTCCTGCAATCATCGCCAAAATCATTATTGGTTTCATCAGTACGTACGGGAAGTACAGCTCGTGAATACCACCAAAGAAATGAATGATAATTGCACTAGGTGCCGAGCGCTTACTTAGACCTTGGCCGAATTTGGCATAAGCCAAAAGCATGCCTAAGCCTGGACCTGGGTTTGATGCAACCATAAAGAAGATTGACTTACCTGTTTCAGCCGCAGCTTGTAGACCTAGTGGGTAGTAAATACCTTGGTCAATAGCGTTGTTTAAAAACAGCACTTTCGCAGGTTCATTGATAATGGCTAAGAGAGGGAGAAAGCCTGTCGCGACAAGCGCTTCAATTCCAGACTTAACAAAAAGGTTTGCTGCCGTTACCGCTGGACCAACGATGGCGTAAGCGAACAAACACATGATCATGCCAAAGATACCAAGCGAGAAGTTATTGACCACCATCTCGAACCCTGAAGGGATCTTATGTTCAAGTTTTTTGTCGATTTGAACAATCACCCAGCCACTCAGAGGGCCCATGATCATCGCACCAACAAACATAGGTATTTCTGCACCTGCGATAACACCCATAGTACCAATCGCACCTGCTACAGCACCTCGTTTATCACCAACGATTTGGCCACCGGTGTAACCAATCAATAGTGGGAGTAGGTAGGTAATCATTGGGCCTACCAGTTCGCCAAAGTAGGCATTGGGTGTCCAGCCTGTTGGGATAAATAATGCAGTAATAAAGCCCCACGCAATAAAGGCGCCGATATTTGGCAAAACCATGGCGGTCAGATGCCCCCCGAAGGCTTGCACTTTAGCTCTCACATTTGTTGTCACGTTATGTTCCTTCTGTTTAATAAGTTTTTATAATATTTAGTACATCTTGTTTAGAAGATGCGGCTGAAAGTTTCACAATATTGGACTCGTCGACGAGCATTTCGCTAAGCGCTTGAATCACCGCAATATGTGTGTCTGAATCCTTGGCGGCGAGTGTTAATAGAACATTTGCCGGCCCCATTTCAGAGCCGAAATCAACGGGGTGAGTAAATACATGTATACCTAAACCAGTTTTCAGTACGCCGGCTTCTGGGCGAGCATGAGGCATCGCGATTCCTGGACAAAGCACATAATATGGACCATTATCCATAGTCGATTGAATGATCGCTTTTGAGTAATCAGCAGTTACATAACCTTTATTTTCAAGATATTGAGTGGTGACTTTTACGGCCTCCTCCCATTGACAATCTTGATGGTCGATAACGTCGATCAGGTCATGGTCAATTAGGTCATACAGCATGTTTGCTTCCCGTGTGATGCGTTGTTGATAGACTCATTATCAACAGGGAAGTACAGTTTGGAAATAGTAAGCGATTTGTGAACTATGTAGCATTAATATCAGTGTCAAATAGATTTTTACCACTTTCTGTCACAAGTTTTTAACGAAATGTTTTTACAAAATTTGTTTTTATTACAAGTCAATAGCCTATTTGTGAGGTGTGTTTTGTTTTAATATTTTTAATTTATTTGCTTTGATGTGAAGTTTGGCCTGTTTTGGGTATTGACCGGTATGGAAGTGTGATTTTTGTTCGGTCTTATTTTTTTATTGTTAGGTGAACAGGTTAGGTTTAACTGTGATGTATATCATATTGTATCTTTGTTAAGATAAATTAGTAACTCAATTTCTTTGTGTATTACAGGCATAAAAAATCCCCGCATCGTAGCAGGGATTTTTACTATTTAGTGAACCTGATTAAGCCAGTAATTCGTTAGCTTTCTCAAGTGCGTTTTCAACCGTAAAGCCGAACATCTTAAATAGCTCACCCGCTGGTGCAGACTCACCGAATGTGGTCATACCGATGATTTTGCCGTTTAGACCAACATACTTGTACCAGTAATCTGCAATACCTGCTTCGATAGCGATACGCGCTGTTACGTCAGCAGGAAGTACTGCTTCACGGTAGGCTGCATCTTGCTTGTCGAATGCGTCTGTTGATGGCATTGAAACTACACGTACTTGTTTACCTTCAGCGGTTAGTTGTTCAGCTGCTTTCACAGCCAATTCAACTTCAGAGCCTGTTGCAATCAGGATTAGCTCAGGTTTGCCTGCACAATCTTTCAGGATGTAACCACCCTTAGCGATGTCAGCTACTTGCTCTGCTGAACGTGCTTGTTGTGCTAGGTTTTGACGAGAGAAGATAAGCGCAGTAGGCGCATCTTTACGCTCGATAGCCAGTTTCCAAGCCACTGCTGATTCCACTTGGTCACATGGACGCC
>NZ_JAKKCI010000028.1:0-1060 GCF_021726015.1 Vibrio sp. A1-b2 | reverse complement strand
TTCATGACTGGGGTGAAGTCGTAACAAGGTAGCGCTAGGGGAACCTGGCGCTGGATCACCTCCTTACGTAAAGATTCTCTTGATGAGTGTCCACACAGATTGATTAGGTTTAGAAAGATAAGAGTATCTTAGTGTCCCGTTCGTCTAGAGGCCTAGGACACCGCCCTTTCACGGCGGTAACAGGGGTTCGACTCCCCTACGGGATACCATGGGTCGTTAGCTCAGTTGGTAGAGCAGTTGACTTTTAATCAATTGGTCGCAGGTTCGAATCCTGCACGACCCACCATTTCCTTCCACAGGAAACTAGTTTGATTTCACTTTTTAAAGTGAAGACAAGTTAGAAAATGTGGGCGATTAGCTCAGTTGGGAGAGCACCTGCCTTACAAGCAGGGGGTCACTGGTTCGAACCCGGTATCGCCCACCACTCTTTAAGCATTTTTGGATAAAGAATCCAAACCACTTCAATAAAACGTACGTGGTTCGGACTTTTGACGACGAGAATCCTTAAAAAGTGATGAAAATGCACTTTGCTCTTTAACAATTTGGAAAGCTGACAGTTAATAATTTGATTAATTATTAACTATTAAAAGTTCTCAAATCCTATGTCTCACTCTTTTATTAGAGAAAAGATGTAGGTACCAATACACATTCAAGTGTTCTTGGGAATAACATCATTGATGTTGTTCATATTTGAGTCCGGCAAAATCGAAATGTCTCTCGCTCATTCAAATAATGAGAGACAACTAAACCTTGGTTGTTTGCCATACGAAAGACCTCTTGGGGTTGTATGGTTAAGTGACTAAGCGTACACGGTGGATGCCTTGGCAGTCAGAGGCGATGAAGGACGTATTAACTTGCGATAAGCGTAGATAAGGCAGTAAAAGCCACTTGAGTCTACGATTTCCGAATGGGGAAACCCACATGCATAAGCATGTATCATTAACTGAATACATAGGTTAATGAGGCGAACCGGGAGAACTGAAACATCTAAGTACCCCGAGGAAAAGAAATCAATTGAGATTCCGAAAGTAGCGGCGAGCGAAATTGGATTAGCCCTTAA
>NZ_JAKKCI010000027.1:0-1076 GCF_021726015.1 Vibrio sp. A1-b2 | reverse complement strand
CATTTGGATGTTGTCGCCAGGCATTACCATTTCTACGCCTTCTGGTAGAGAGATATCACCAGTTACGTCAGTTGTACGGAAGTAGAACTGTGGACGGTAGCCTTTGAAGAATGGAGTATGACGGCCACCTTCATCTTTAGACAGTACGTATACTTCTGATTCAAAAGTAGTGTGTGGAGTGATTGAACCTGGTTTCGCTAGTACTTGACCACGTTCAACTTCGTCACGTTTAGTACCACGTAGAAGTGCACCAACGTTCTCACCCGCACGACCTTCGTCTAGAAGCTTACGGAACATCTCAACACCAGTACATGTAGTAGTTGTAGTGTCGTGGATACCAACGATCGCTACTTCATCACCTACACGTAGAATACCGCGCTCGATACGGCCAGTTACTACTGTACCACGACCTTGGATTGAGAATACGTCTTCGATTGGCATTAGGAACGGCATGTCTACTGCACGCTCTGGCTCTGGAATGTACTCATCTAGTGCTTTAGCAAGCTCGATGATTTTCTCTTCCCACTGTGCTTCGCCGTTTAGCGCGCCTAGTGCTGAACCTTGGATAACTGGTAGGTCATCACCTGGGAAATCGTACTCAGATAGAAGTTCACGAACTTCCATTTCTACTAGTTCTAGTAGCTCTTCGTCATCTACCATGTCACATTTGTTCATGAATACGATGATGTAAGGGATACCAACCTGACGGCCTAGTAGGATGTGCTCACGAGTTTGTGGCATTGGACCATCTGTTGCAGCAACAACTAAGATACCACCGTCCATTTGCGCAGCACCAGTGATCATGTTTTTAACATAGTCAGCGTGTCCTGGGCAGTCTACGTGTGCGTAGTGACGGCTTGGAGTATCGTATTCTACGTGTGAAGTAGAGATTGTGATACCGCGCTCACGCTCTTCTGGAGCGTTATCGATAGATGCGAAGTCACGAGCTGAACCACCGTATACTTTTGATAGAGTAGTACAGATAGCTGCTGTTAGAGTTGTTTTACCGTGGTCAACGTGGCCGATAGTACCAACGTTTACGTGCGGTTTCGTACGTTCAAATTTTTCTTTAGACA
>NZ_JAKKCI010000026.1:0-1164 GCF_021726015.1 Vibrio sp. A1-b2 | reverse complement strand
TGGGCTGCAAAAGAAGCAGGTAGTTTAACCTTCGGGAGGACGCTTGCCACTTTGTGGTTCATGACTGGGGTGAAGTCGTAACAAGGTAGCGCTAGGGGAACCTGGCGCTGGATCACCTCCTTACGTAAAGATTCTCTTGATGAGTGTCCACACAGATTGATTAGGTTTAGAAAGATAAGAGTATATTGCAAAGTGATTTTCCTTAGTTCAAGGAAGGCAATTGACGAAGAAAGGAGTTTACATAGGTAAATGACTGACTGAGGATAAGCAGCCTGACGCAGAAATAAGAAAAAGCACGAAGCAAGAAGTTGGGTCTGTAGCTCAGGTGGTTAGAGCGTTCGCCTGATAAGCGAGAGGTCGGTGGTTCAAGTCCACTCAGACCCACCAAATCTTCTTTCTTCTTCGTTAAATTATTCGTCGTGTATTGATATACACGTCCTCATAATTTGCCTTGAATAAAAAAAGATTACATTTTCCTTTGTGAAAATGACCTACGATGGGGTTATAGCTCAGCTGGGAGAGCGCCTGCCTTGCACGCAGGAGGTCTGCGGTTCGATCCCGCATAGCTCCACCATCTTTAAGCATTCTTACGAGTGTGTTTAAAAATGGTTTTCGTAAACTCTTTGTTTATAAAAACTCTTGCTCTTTAACAATTTGGAAAGCTGACAAATAACAATTTTTGATTGAATTGTTATTTATTAAAAGTTCTCAAATCCTATGTCTCTTAGAGATGTAGGTACCAATACACATTCAAGTGTTCTTGGGAATCTTACTTTTTAAGTAAGTATTCATATTTGAGTCCGGCAAAATCGAAATGTCTCTCGCTCATTCAAATAATGAGAGACAACTAAACCTTGGTTGTTTGCCATACATAAGACCTCTTGGGGTTGTATGGTTAAGTGACTAAGCGTACACGGTGGATGCCTTGGCAGTCAGAGGCGATGAAGGACGTATTAACTTGCGATAAGCGTAGATTAGGCAGTAAAAGCCACTTGAGTCTACGATTTCCGAATGGGGAAACCCACTCACATAAGTGAGTATCATTAACTGAATACATAGGTTAATGAGGCGAACCGGGAGAACTGAAACATCTAAGTACCCCGAGGAAAAGAAATCAATTGAGATTCCGAAAGTAGCGGCGAGCGAAATTGGATTAGCCCTTAA
>NZ_JAKKCI010000025.1:0-1565 GCF_021726015.1 Vibrio sp. A1-b2 | reverse complement strand
TTGAGCCGACAAAATCTTAAATTGAAGAGTTTGATCATGGCTCAGATTGAACGCTGGCGGCAGGCCTAACACATGCAAGTCGAGCGGCAGCACAGAGAAACTTGTTTCTCGGGTGGCGAGCGGCGGACGGGTGAGTAATGCCTGGGAAATTGCCCTGATGTGGGGGATAACCATTGGAAACGATGGCTAATACCGCATAATAGCTTCGGCTCAAAGAGGGGGACCTTCGGGCCTCTCGCGTCAGGATATGCCCAGGTGGGATTAGCTAGTTGGTGAGGTAATGGCTCACCAAGGCGACGATCCCTAGCTGGTCTGAGAGGATGATCAGCCACACTGGAACTGAGACACGGTCCAGACTCCTACGGGAGGCAGCAGTGGGGAATATTGCACAATGGGCGCAAGCCTGATGCAGCCATGCCGCGTGTGTGAAGAAGGCCTTCGGGTTGTAAAGCACTTTCAGTCGTGAGGAAGGTGGTGTTGTTAATAGCAGCATCATTTGACGTTAGCGACAGAAGAAGCACCGGCTAACTCCGTGCCAGCAGCCGCGGTAATACGGAGGGTGCGAGCGTTAATCGGAATTACTGGGCGTAAAGCGCATGCAGGTGGTTTGTTAAGTCAGATGTGAAAGCCCGGGGCTCAACCTCGGAATAGCATTTGAAACTGGCAAGCTAGAGTACTGTAGAGGGGGGTAGAATTTCAGGTGTAGCGGTGAAATGCGTAGAGATCTGAAGGAATACCGGTGGCGAAGGCGGCCCCCTGGACAGATACTGACACTCAGATGCGAAAGCGTGGGGAGCAAACAGGATTAGATACCCTGGTAGTCCACGCCGTAAACGATGTCTACTTGGAGGTTGTGGCCTTGAGCCGTGGCTTTCGGAGCTAACGCGTTAAGTAGACCGCCTGGGGAGTACGGTCGCAAGATTAAAACTCAAATGAATTGACGGGGGCCCGCACAAGCGGTGGAGCATGTGGTTTAATTCGATGCAACGCGAAGAACCTTACCTACTCTTGACATCCAGAGAATCCTGCGGAGACGCGGGAGTGCCTTCGGGAACTCTGAGACAGGTGCTGCATGGCTGTCGTCAGCTCGTGTTGTGAAATGTTGGGTTAAGTCCCGCAACGAGCGCAACCCTTATCCTTGTTTGCCAGCGAGTAATGTCGGGAACTCCAGGGAGACTGCCGGTGATAAACCGGAGGAAGGTGGGGACGACGTCAAGTCATCATGGCCCTTACGAGTAGGGCTACACACGTGCTACAATGGCGCATACAGAGGGCAGCGAACTAGCGATAGTAAGCGAATCCCAAAAAGTGCGTCGTAGTCCGGATTGGAGTCTGCAACTCGACTCCATGAAGTCGGAATCGCTAGTAATCGTGAATCAGAATGTCACGGTGAATACGTTCCCGGGCCTTGTACACACCGCCCGTCACACCATGGGAGTGGGCTGCAAAAGAAGCAGGTAGTTTAACCTTCGGGAGGACGCTTGCCACTTTGTGGTTCATGACTGGGGTGAAGTCGTAACAAGGTAGCGCTAGGGGAACCTGGCGCTGGATCACCTCCTTACGTA
>NZ_JAKKCI010000024.1:0-2766 GCF_021726015.1 Vibrio sp. A1-b2 | reverse complement strand
CAAAACCCCTTGGGTGTTGTATGGTTAAGCCTCACGGGCAATTAGTACAGGTTAGCTCAATGCCTCACAGCACTTACACACCCTGCCTATCAACGTTCTAGTCTCGAACAACCCTTTAGGACACTTAAAGTGCCAGGGAGAACTCATCTCAGGGCTTGCTTCCCGCTTAGATGCTTTCAGCGGTTATCAATTCCGAACTTAGCTACCGGGCAATGCTACTGGCGTAACAACCCGAACACCAGAGGTTCGTCCACTCCGGTCCTCTCGTACTAGGAGCAGCCCCCTTCAATTCTCCAACGCCCACGGCAGATAGGGACCGAACTGTCTCACGACGTTCTAAACCCAGCTCGCGTACCACTTTAAATGGCGAACAGCCATACCCTTGGGACCGACTTCAGCCCCAGGATGTGATGAGCCGACATCGAGGTGCCAAACACCGCCGTCGATATGAACTCTTGGGCGGTATCAGCCTGTTATCCCCGGAGTACCTTTTATCCGTTGAGCGATGGCCCTTCCATTCAGAACCACCGGATCACTATGACCTGCTTTCGCACCTGCTCGAATTGTCATTCTCGCAGTCAAGCGGGCTTATGCCATTGCACTAACCACACGATGTCCAACCGTGTTTAGCCCACCTTCGTGCTCCTCCGTTACTCTTTGGGAGGAGACCGCCCCAGTCAAACTACCCACCAGGCACTGTCCTCGACCCGGATAACGGGTCTGAGTTAGAACATCAAACATACAAGGGTGGTATTTCAAGGACGGCTCCACACAAACTAGCGTCTGCGCTTCAAAGCCTCCCACCTATCCTACACATGTAGGTTCAATGTTCAGTGCCAAGCTGTAGTAAAGGTTCACGGGGTCTTTCCGTCTAGCCGCGGGTACACTGCATCTTCACAGCGATTTCAATTTCACTGAGTCTCGGGTGGAGACAGCGTGGCCATCATTACGCCATTCGTGCAGGTCGGAACTTACCCGACAAGGAATTTCGCTACCTTAGGACCGTTATAGTTACGGCCGCCGTTTACCGGGGCTTCGATCAAGAGCTTCGACCGAAGTCTAACCCCATCAATTAACCTTCCGGCACCGGGCAGGCGTCACACCGTATACGTCATCTTACGATTTTGCACAGTGCTGTGTTTTTAATAAACAGTTGCAGCCACCTGGTATCTGCGACTCTCATCAGCTCCATCCGCGAGGGACTTCACCGTCAAGAGCGTACCTTCTCCCGAAGTTACGGTACCATTTTGCCTAGTTCCTTCACCCGAGTTCTCTCAAGCGCCTTGGTATTCTCTACCCGACCACCTGTGTCGGTTTGGGGTACGATTCCTTACAATCTGAAGCTTAGAGGCTTTTCCTGGAAGCATGGCATCAATGACTTCACTACCGTAGTAGCTCGACATCGTGTCTCAGCCTTAAAGAGAGCCGGATTTACCTAACTCTCAAGCCTACGCACTTGAACCTGGACAACCGTCGCCAGGCCCACCTAGCCTTCTCCGTCCCCCCATCGCAATTGTAAGAAGTACGGGAATATTAACCCGTTTCCCATCGACTACGCCTTTCGGCCTCGCCTTAGGGGTCGACTCACCCTGCCCCGATTAACGTTGGACAGGAACCCTTGGTCTTCCGGCGAGGAGGTTTTTCACCCCCTTTATCGTTACTCATGTCAGCATTCGCACTTCTGATACCTCCAGCATGCTTTACAACACACCTTCAACGGCTTACAGAACGCTCCCCTACCCAATACAATAAATTGCATTGCCGCAGCTTCGGTTGATTACTTAGCCCCGTTACATCTTCCGCGCAGGCCGACTCGACTAGTGAGCTATTACGCTTTCTTTAAATGATGGCTGCTTCTAAGCCAACATCCTAGCTGTCTGAGCCTTCCCACATCGTTTCCCACTTAGTAATCATTTGGGACCTTAGCTGGCGGTCTGGGTTGTTTCCCTCTCCACGACGGACGTTAGCACCCGCCGTGTGTCTCCCGGATAGTACTTACTGGTATTCGGAGTTTGCAAAGGGTTGGTAAGTCGGGATGACCCCCTAGCCTTAACAGTGCTCTACCCCCAGTAGTATTCGTCCGAGGCGCTACCTAAATAGCTTTCGGGGAGAACCAGCTATCTCCGAGTTTGATTGGCCTTTCACCCCTAGCCACAAGTCATCCGCTAATTTTTCAACATTAGTCGGTTCGGTCCTCCAATTGATGTTACTCAATCTTCAACCTGCCCATGGCTAGATCACTCGGTTTCGGGTCTATATCCAGAGACTAAACGCCCAGTTAAGACTCGGTTTCCCTACGGCTCCCCTATACGGTTAACCTTGCCACTGAATATAAGTCGCTGACCCATTATACAAAAGGTACGCAGTCACCCCACGAAGAGGCTCCTACTGCTTGTACGTACACGGTTTCAGGTTCTATTTCACTCCCCTCACAGGGGTTCTTTTCGCCTTTCCCTCACGGTACTGGTTCACTATCGGTCAGTCAGGAGTATTTAGCCTTGGAGGATGGTCCCCCCATATTCAAACAGGATATCACGTGTCCCGCCTTACTCGTTTTCACTTAAAATGACATGTCGGTTACGGGGCTATCACCCGGTATCGCGGCACTTTCCAGAGCCTTCACCTGTGTCATTAAAAGCTTAAGGGCTAATCCAATTTCGCTCGCCGCTACTTTCGGAATCTCAATTGATTTCTTTTCCTCGGGGTACTTAGATGTTTCAGTTCTCCCGGTTCGCCTCATTAACCTATGTATTCAGTTAATGATAC
>NZ_JAKKCI010000023.1:0-6425 GCF_021726015.1 Vibrio sp. A1-b2 | reverse complement strand
CATCGCCAGGCTTTTATTTAGCACCAAGCGCTAACCAATGCGGAGCGGTAGTTCAGTTGGTTAGAATACCGGCCTGTCACGCCGGGGGTCGCGGGTTCGAGTCCCGTCCGCTCCGCCACTATTTGAAAGCCTCGTCAGAAATGACGGGGCTTTTTTGCGTCTGAAGGAAAGTGTTCAAGGCGAAGCGGCAGCTCAATGGGTGGCTCTTGGTTGAACAGAAAGCCAGCCTGTCACGACGGGGCGCGCCAATCAAGGTATTAGGGAGTCCTGTCCGCTCCGCGACTATTTTGAAGCCTTGTCAGAAATGACAGGGCTCCTTTGCATTTGGAGAAAGGCGAACGGATGTGGAGTAATAGTTCAGTCGCTTGCTTTTGTTTAAGAGCCGAACAGTCTGTCACTACGTAGATACAAAAAAGCAAACAATGTGAAGTTCCAGCGGTTCTGCTGCATACCCTCTAAACCAAAATAGAGAGTAAGCTGCGCAAGATAAGAATATCTGAGCTTTACACGCCCTAGGTATTTAAGAAGGGTAGATCATTTCATCTCCATCTTCATTACACATTCTTAAATGTTTCACTACCCCTAAAAACAGATATAAAAAAACCGACACAGTGGTGTCGGTTTCTTGATTATGTGCTTTTACAGTATTTGTTTTAATACTCTATCCGCTTTCACTCGAGTGATCTTCCGTACTAAGCGTTGTACCGCTTCTGGGTAGTCTTCAAGCTTCTCTAATTGTCTGTATGTACAAACTAAGTGAGTATGCTGAAGAATGTTCTGGATCTCTTTCTCAAACTGCTCTGTTAACAAGTGGTAGTCATCTTTTACCAATAGAGCATTCTCTAAATCGAGTTTCCAAGCTCTAGGATTTAGGTTATTCCCCGTTAACAACATATAGCGTTTGTCTACCCAAATCCCTTTTAGGTGGAAGCTATTGTCTTCGTGCTTCCATAGGTGAATGGACAGTTTACGGCTGGCAATGTTAGCTTCATTCGCTTTAGCGAAGCGACGCAGGTTTATCTCATAAAGATAAGGTAGCCCGCCAATCGTCTTGAATTCTTCTTCCGGTGAAATGTAGAAGTCGTTTGCTGTTTTATCGCCAATGATGATATGTACTTTAACGCCACGTTTGAGCGCCTTCTTTACTTCCTTTGCGATACTTCTTGGGAAATTAAAATAAGGTGTGCAGATGAATACTTCATCTTTCGCTTGAGCGATAAGTTGTACGATGTATTGGTTAAGTCTGTTACGACGCTTACCTAAACCAACAATTGGCGTAATAGCAACTTTGTCCTGAGCAACAACATCCGGTTCAAACTTGTAGCTTGCCTGAGCCAGTGAAGCTCTGAATTGACGAATATCGGTTTTGATCTCTTTCGTTGCTGGTTTATCTTGAGCACTAAGATCATTAACTGCAGGATGAGCTAACATCTCTTCTTGAACGAATTTGACCATGCTGTCAGCTAAGGTGGCATTTTCGATTGAATGGTACCGATCAAAGCGATAACGTTCTTTATAGTGGAGGTAAACGTTGTTTAAGCTGGCTCCGCTATATATGACAGTATCATCAATAACAAAACCTTTCAGATGTAACACGCCAAAAACTTCACGCCCGCGTACAGGGATTCCATAAGTTGGAATGGTATGTTTGTACTCTTGGTTAAACTTTTTATAAGCCGCAGCATTACCTTCGGAGGTTGCTTTACCTATTAGGCCGCGCTGTGCTCGGTGCCAATCGACACATATATTAATATCTAATCCAGGATTACGTTGCTTAGCTTCGAACAACTCGGTAAGAATCTCTCGGCCAGCTTCATCGTCTTCTAGGTATAGGGCTACAAGGTAAATTCGCTTACTAGCCTGGCGAATTGACTCAATGAGATGAGTACGAAATTCTTTGGCAGAGAAGAGAATGGCAAATTTAGTCGGATCTTGCGCAATAGTCGGCAGCTGGTCGAATGGGTTTCTACGAGCGATCATTTTGAATGCTTTACCTTACTTATGTGCAAATGTGCAAATGTGCGAACAACGGATAATACCAAACTAGTGAAACAAAAGGCTAGAAAAGCTGTTTAAACTTCACTGCGCTCGGCAAAAAACTGCATTGGAATGAGATCTTTACCGTTTTGACTGTATCTAAGAAATAAGGTTCTAAGGTCATTTGGTAATTCTTCAATATCTATTTTTTTGAAGTTAGCCTGTTCATAGAAGTTTTGTAGATGGGTATAAGAAAAACAAAAATCATTTTTGGCCAAAACCTCATTTAAGCAATAGTTGAGTAGTTGAGAGCCTATACCTTCCCCTCTTTTGGATTCATCTACAGCCATTCCAGTTAGCAACCTATATTCTGCAATCGAGCGAAATCGTACTACAGCAACCATAGAAAAATCGCTATACGCAACAATCGATAATTCGTCACTTTTAGGTTTAGTGCTTGGGTAATGTTGTTTGTAGAAGCGTTTAAGCAGTGGGAGTTTTATTGGCTCTAAGTGTCCAAACTTGAGTTCAGGCATTTGTGTCTTATCATGGCATCTGTTGTAGAATGTCCGAAGTTTAGTTTATCTGAAGAGTCTCATGCAATTACATAGCCCTTTGCAATTACATCACGATGTGAATTTAGCCCCTTATCATACGTTTGGCATTGAGCAGCTATGCCATACATTAGTATTCATTGAAACAGTCGATGATCTAAAAGAAGTGTATCGTTCTCCACTGCTTAAAGCTTTGCCCAAATTGATGTTAGGTAAGGGAAGCAACATGCTTTTTACCGAGACCTATCAAGGTTTGATCATGGTTAACCGTATGCTTGGCATTAAGCACACTCAAGATGAAGGCTTTCATTATTTGCATGTAGAGGGGGGGGAAGATTGGCCGGATCTCGTTGAATGGAGTATAAACGAGAATATATCAGGGTTAGAGAACTTGGCTTTGATTCCCGGATGCGCCGGTTCTGCTCCAATACAAAACATTGGCGCTTATGGGGTAGAGTTTCAAGATGTGTGTGAATACGTTGACTACCTTTGCCTAGATTCATTGCAAGTTAAGCGTCTCACTAAAGAAGAATGTGCTTTTGGCTACCGAGATTCTATTTTTAAGAAAACGCTTTATAACAAGGCAATCGTCGTTGCCGTGGGTTTTAAACTCACTAAGCATTGGCAACCAAACATTAACTATGGTCCTTTAAAAGAACTCGGCGAAGACTGCTCTGCCAGACAAGTGTTTGAGCGTGTATGTCAGGTTCGTAGTGAAAAATTACCTAATCCTGCTGTCATCGGAAATGCTGGAAGTTTCTTCAAAAACCCCGTTGTTATCGAGCAGCATTTTGAAATGCTAAAGTCTTCATTTCCAGATATTGTCGCCTATCCGGTTGCTGACGGTGTGAAGCTTGCCGCCGGATGGCTCATTGAACATGCGGGACTTAAAGGGACAGTACATGGCGGAGCTCAGGTTCATCCTAATCAGTCTTTAGTATTGATTAACAAAGGCAATGCCACAGCCCAAGATATCGTTGAATTGGCTGGCATAGTCCGAAGTAAAGTACTAGAGACGTATGGTGTATTGTTGGAACATGAAGTTCGCTTCATGGGGCGAGACAAAGAAACGTATTTGAGTTGTTTGATTGGAGAATCATGAGTGAAAAATCCAGACGTAAAGTTAAAGTTACTGAGTAAGCTATCTGATGGCTCTTTTCACTCGGGAGAATCGTTAGGCGAAGATCTTGGAATGTCTCGTGCGGCGATCAGCAAGCATATCAAAGGCATTCAGGAGTGGGGCGTTGATATCTTCCGTGTTCAAGGAAAAGGATATCAATTGTCTCAACCGCTGATCATGTTGGATGAAACTTTAATCCAATCAAAGGTTTCAAATCCGGTAGAGCTTCATCCAGTAATCGGCTCAACCAACCAGTACTTGATTGATAATACTGCCAACTTGCAGTCCGGTACGGTTTGTATTGCTGAGTATCAAGAGAGTGGTCGAGGCAGGCGTGGACGCCATTGGGTATCGCCATTCGGTGCAAACCTGTATTTATCAATGTACTGGCGTCTTGATGCTGGTATGGCTGCAGCGATGGGGCTTAGCCTTGTTGTTGGTGTTGCTATGGTAGAGGCTCTAGAAAATATGGGCTTGGAAGGTGTGAAACTGAAATGGCCAAACGACCTTTATTATCAAGACCGAAAACTGGCGGGCATATTAGTCGAGATGTCTGGTCAAGCAGGTGGGGCAGCACACTTGGTTATCGGTATGGGTATGAATTTGGCGATGCAAGATCGTGATTCCGCTATCGATCAGCCTTGGGCAAGTTTGTCTGAGGTGATCGGTACCGATCATATTGATCGCAATGTTTTGGCTGCAGAGTTTATTAACACCCTAGATACAGCGTTAAAGAATTACGAAATCTACGGTATGCAAAACTTTGTAGAACGTTGGAATCGCTTAGATAACTTTATCGGGCGTAAAGTTAAGCTCATTATGGGAACGAATGAGGTCACGGGAATAGAACGTGGTATCGATGAGCAAGGTGGTGTTTTGTTGGAAACAGAACAAGGCATTAAGAGTTTTATCGGTGGCGAGATTTCCTTAAGAAACAACGAATAAAAAAGAGGCTGAGGCCTCTTTTTTATGGTTTATTGTCACTTACGAAGAAGTATCTCTTCCACGGTATGGTTGAGGCCTTTTTTCAAAATCAGTTGAGCCCGTTCTTTCGTAGGAAGAATGTTCCCTTGTAGGTTCTTACCATTAATTGAATGCCAAATTTGTTTCGCTTTTGCGATGGCTTCTTCTGTGCTTAATGAAGTGTAATGGCTGAAATAAGACCCCGGCTCTTTGAATGCACTGTCTCTGAATTTCATAAAGCGTTCAACATACCATTTTTCGATCATCTGGCTATCTGCATCGACATAGATAGAGAAATCAAGAAAATCAGAAATAAACACTCGATGAGGATCGTGCGGGTAATCCATGCCACTTTGTAGAACATTGAGCCCTTCTATGATCAACACGTCAGGGCGATCGACAACTTTCTTCTGCTCTGTGATGTCATAAGTTAGGTGTGAATAAACTGGGACCTTGACATTCGGTTTCCCTGCTTTGACATCGGAAACAAATTGAACAAGGCTACGTATATCATAAGATTCAGGAAATCCTTTCTTATGCATGATGCCTCTTTCTTCCAACACTTTGTTTGGATGAAGAAAACCGTCAGTTGTGACGAGTTCAACTTTTGAGTGGTTTTCGAAACGAGCAAGTAACGCACGTAATAAACGTGCAGTGGTACTTTTCCCCACTGCGACACTGCCTGCAATCCCAATGATAAAAGGGGGAGCGCTTTCTTTATTACCGAGAAACTGATTGAGCACGCTATTACGACTCTGTCTTGCCGCGACATACAAGTTAAGAAGACGAGCGAGAGGGAGATAGATTTCTACAGTCTCTTTTACCGTCAAATTCTCATTGATACCTTGCAACTCTTGCAGATCACTTTCTGACAGCATCATTGGCACTGAATTGCGAAGTTCAGACCATTGTTGGCGATCAAAAGACAAATATGGGGTCATAACATGCTCAATTGTCGAAATTAGAGTAAGACCAGCGAACATACAATATGGTAGCCACAATTCAAACGAGAAAGATGGAATATTTAGTGTTTAGGCGTGAATTCGCTTGAAAAATCATCGAACAAACAAAAGAACGCGAAATTTCGCATTTTTTTTCTCATAAGTATTGCAAGCCAATAAATCATTCACTAGAATGCGCACCACTTATGCCGACTTAGCTCAGTAGGTAGAGCAACTGACTTGTAATCAGTAGGTCACCAGTTCGATTCCGGTAGTCGGCACCATTTTCTCCTTTATGAGAGCTTTTCTGTAATGAAAACTGCTTATTAATGAGAGAAGTGGCGTAAAAATTTGGAGGGGTTCCCGAGTGGCCAAAGGGAGCAGACTGTAAATCTGCCGGCTCCGCCTTCGATGGTTCGAATCCGTCCCCCTCCACCATATTATTAGGAAATAGCTCTCAGAGTTACGTGTTGCGGGCATCGTATAATGGCTATTACCTCAGCCTTCCAAGCTGATGATGCGGGTTCGATTCCCGCTGCCCGCTCCACTCCATTTAAGAGTGCTGATATAGCTCAGATGGTAGAGCGCATCCTTGGTAAGGATGAGGTCGGCAGTTCGATTCTGCCTATCAGCACCAGCTCTAAGCAAACTTTTCCTTTTGATATATACTTTTTACTACCAAATTTTTGGTTGCGTGGTCATTTTATAAAGCCACTTAAATCCGTACCTAGAGGGACAACTCATGTCTAAAGAAAAATTTGAACGTACGAAACCGCACGTAAACGTTGGTACTATCGGCCACGTTGACCACGGTAAAACAACTCTAACAGCAGCTATCTGTACTACTCTATCAAAAGTATACGGTGGTTC
>NZ_JAKKCI010000022.1:0-6472 GCF_021726015.1 Vibrio sp. A1-b2 | reverse complement strand
CTATACATAACAAGGCGCTAAAGTCGGACTGCAAACCCATGGCGGTTTTGATTCAAATTGGACAGTGTGTTTAAGGTAGTTATTTTGAGTATAGTGGTGGGTTTGCAGCCACTTAGCTTAACGTTATATTTTTTATGTTCAGCAATCAAAAAGGATTTACGGATGAATGTGGATAAAGCGAAAAAACGCATACTGAAACGAGTACAACGAGGTTTCAAAGGTTATCCGCAAATCTCAATAGAGTATTTCGGTAAAACGCCAGATTTAGCGACGGAAGTTTTCATTACCTTTCTATCTGAAGAGAATGGCGAGCCGCAAATACAACGATTCACGAGTGACAAAGACGTCAGAGAAGACGAAGCAATTCAATCGGTGTTATTAAAAATCATCGAGCGTGCGGAAGCTAATACAGTAGTCGAAAATCGAGCAATATCGGTTATTTAATGGTTTCTTATTATGTTTGTGCCTGTGTTACTTCTGCATTGAGAACGAAATATAACAAGGCGCTTAAGACGGACTGCAAACGCGTGGCGGTTTTGGTTCAATCGAGTAGGGTGTTTACGGTGGTTATTTTGAGTTTGGTGGTGTTTGCAGCCACTTAGCTTATCGTTATATTTTTTTAAGTTCAGCAATCAAAAAGGATTTACTGATGAATGTGGATAAAGCGAAAAAACGCATACTGAAACGAGTACAACGAGGTTTCAAAGGTTATCCGCAAATCTCAATAGAGTATTTCGGTAAAACGCCAGATTTAGCGACGGAAGTCGTCATTACCTTTTTATCTGAAGAGAATGGCGAGCCACAAATACAACGATTCACGAGTGACAAAGACGTCAGAGAAGACGAAGCAATTCAATCGGTGTTGTTAAAAATCATCGAGCGTGCGGAAGCTAATACAGTAGTCGAAAGTCGAGCAATATCGGTTATTTAATGGTTTCTTATTATGTTTGTGCCTGTGTTACTTCTGCATTGAGAACGAAATATAACAAGGCGCTTAAGCCGGACTGCAAACGCGTGGCGGTTTTGGTTCAATCGAGTAGGGTGTTTACGGTGGTTATTTTGAGTTTGGTGGAGTTTGCAGCCACTTAGCTTAGCGTTATGTTTGCGGAGGCAAAATGATTAATTGGCCATGTATTCTCAAGCTAGATGGTGATGCGGAGCTAATGTTTTTGTCCTCTGAGACTCAATTGGCCAACGAATTAGACGCTCTAATCTGGGATAGTTCAGACCGTCTGATCGATAGCCGCGGACAATGTTATTTAGTTAGTTTTTCAGACGGAAGCTATCGATTTGATGTCGAGGGAAACGTGCTTTCTTTGGATGCAGTTACTCAGTTAATTCGAGAACATGAATTTTCAAAGGCAGAGATGTGTCTTACAAAAATACAGTTTCCATCTATCGAAAAAGCCATTATGTCTTTAGCAACAGAGAAACAAACATAACAAGGCGCTAAAGTTGGACTGCAAACCTGTGGCGGTTTTGGTTCAATTAGCAAATGTGATTACGGTGGTTATTTTGAGTTTGGTTGTGGTTTGCAGCCACTTAGCTTAGCGTTAGCTGGAAAATTAAAAGAGCAGTTTTATTCCTGTTTTGTGGCTCGAGCTTTACACCTGAAAGTTCACGTCTTTCAACTATCTCGCCAGTGGCACTTCAATTTAAGCGATTGAATTTTGCTGCTCCGTTTACTTTTTATGGTGCGTTTGTCGAGTTCTTTGGTGTGGCTTCTTTGAAGCTGAAAGTAGTTCGTGACCAAATTCGTTGTTCGCTTGCTATAGTGGGCTTCATCGTAATTTTTCTTGGTCGATTATGTTTCGTGGGCTAGGTTTCAGTTTTATAGCAGTCCCTTTTACATTGTGTTCGTATAGTCATAATGTATTTCAAATTATGCATTTGGGTGCAATCATCAAACTTCAACGCAACCAGCTAACAAGGCGCTTAAGACGGACTGCAAACCTGTGGCGGTTTTGGTTCAATTAGCTAATGTGTTTACGGTGGTTATTTTGAGTTTGGTGGTGTTTGCAGCCACTTAGCTTATCGTTAGCTGGAAAATTAAAAGAGCATTTTTTCTCCGGTTATGTGGTTCGAGCTTTACACCTGAAAGTTCAATTTTCTCAACTATCTCGCCAGCGGCACTTTGATTTAAGTGGTTGAATTTAAGCAAGCCGTTTACTTTTAATGGTTTGCTTTTTGAGTTCTTTGGTGTGGTTTCTTTGAAACTGAAAGCGGTTCGTGACTAATGAAGTTCTTCGCTTGTTATGGTTGGCTTCATCGTAATTTTTCTTGGTCAGTTATGTTTCGTGGGCTAGGTTTCAGTTTTATAGCTGTCCGTTTTACATTGTGTTCGTACAGCCATAATGTATTTCAAATTATGCATTTGGGTGCAAACATTAAGCTTCAGCGTAACCAGCTAACAAGGCGCTAAAGTCGGACTGCAAACCTGTGGCGGTTTTGATTCAAATTGGCTAGTGTGTTTACGGTGGTTATTTTGAGTTTAGTGGAGTTTGCAGCCACTTAGCTTATCGTTATAAGCTTTGGAAGGAAATTGTACTATGACGATAGTAGAGCAGATAGTAAATCGGGAAATTGAAGCTGTTATTATTTACGAATCCACCGATGTTATTGCGTTTGCAGATCACGACCCAATAAATTTGGGGCACATACTGATTTGTCCTACCTATCCATATGAGAGTTATATTGACGTCCCCGAAAATGTCCTATTTGAAATACATTGGGTGGCGAAAGATCTCTATAAACGTATTGAGGATGCGTTTAAACCAGATGGTATTTCCTTTATTCAAAACAACGGAAAGTTTAATGAATTATCTCATTACCATTTACATATCTTCCCTAGGTTTAACGACGACCAATTTGGTTGGCAAAGTCGTGGTCTTGGAGTTCAAAGCATAGACAAACTACGTGAATCTTTGGCACGCTTATAACAAGGCGCTTAAGTCGGACTGCAAACCTGTGGCGGTTTTGGTTCAATAGGGTAGGGTGTTTACGGCGGTTATTTTGAGTTCAGTGGTGTTTGCAGCCACTTAGCTTATCGTTATATTTTATGAAGGGAGTTGGAAATGCAGCAATATGAGCTAGCTGTCAAATTCTATGAGGCTGCAAGGGCTGAGTTAATCGAACGAATTCGTCTTCGGGAAAATATTATTTTGTTCTACGTTGGTGCCGTCGCGACCTTGCTTGGTGTCGCTTTCGGAAAAGAGAATGTAAATAACGAGATTTTGTTTGTTATCCCTCTTCTTTCCTTGGCTGCGTCGATACTGGTTTCACATCACAACTCTCTTATTGGGGCATTAGGTTTATATTGTTCAGTCGAATTGAAGAATAGCCTGAACTCTAATCTTGAAAATCCAGTTGTTCAGTGGGATGAGTCAAAAGCGCTGATTCAAGGCTCCTCTAAGGCTGTTCGAACCCGTCTCATTCCCCACTTACTCGTTATCTCTGCTCCTGCTTTAATCGCGTTGATTGTCAATATTCATTACCTCTCCACTTTGTGGAGTTGGGATGCAGTCGTCTGGTTCATGGGTTTTTGTTGTTTTATTAGTAGTATTATTTACATATGTTTATCAGGGCGAGATCGAAAAAGTAATTTTGGGGAAATAAGTCGTAAAAATAAAATATAACAATCAATTTAAGAGGGATTCTCAACGCTTGGCATTTTTGCTTCTACTTCAACTTTAGTGATTACGGTACAATGCTTTAGGTCGGGTGGTAGCGTTGTTCACCCCTTAATTGGGCGTTATACAGATTAAGAGGATAGTCTTTTGAATCAGAGTGTTGTCGAGTCGAACCCTTTCTATACTGAAATGTCAGCCTTGGTAGATGCTCATAATAGTGGTGACTATTTCAAAGTGATTATGTTGGCTCCTCAGTTGCTAGCAAAAATTGGTAATGCAATTGGTGAAGTCGGCGAGGAAATTGCTAACTGTATTGTTGGTGATTGCCTGTCAGATGATGACAAAGAAGTTTATAGATTAATGGGCAAGTTGGAACAGGAACTTTCGGATAAAGCTTATATTGCTAGTGTTCTGGTTAGTTACTACGAAAGTGAATTTTGGTCTAAAAATCACTCAAAAAAAGAGTTCGTTAAATATTTTACTAAGCTTGAAGATCTAGTGGCTCTACGTAATTTATTGGCTCATGAGTTTTACAAAAAGCCATTACCAGAGCGCAGAGTAAAAAATTGCTCGAAATCCGCGATGGATTTACTTTTCTTATTTGCAAATCATGAGTACCTTGAGCCATCTGTATAACAAACGCTTTAAGACGGATTCGCAACGCTCGGCGGTTTTGGTTTGATTTGGTTTTTGTGTTTACGGTGTAATAGTTGAGTGTTGTGGTAGCGTTGCTCACCACTTAAGCGGGCGTTATGTTTAGAGGGTAATATGAACAGATTTGAAGATCTCCCTATTTTCGAAAATGTGGATAAGAGAACTCGTTACCGCGCTATTCAGCTAGCCATAACACGATCAAACGTTTATAGAAAACCAATAGTTATCCTAAAATTAGTGATAACATTTTTGCTTACATTAGTGGCGTTCTTGGTAATGTTAGGGTCATTTTCAGGGGCAGTTGTTATTGGTTCAGTTGTTCTTATAGGGATAAATCGTATTGTTTTATATCGAGACTTCGAACGTTGCGTAAAACCACTCCTAAATGAGTGTTTGTATGAGGTTCGTCGTTTCCCGAATGTGCGCAAATAAACATAACAAGGCGCTTAAGTCGGACTGCAAACCTGTGGCGGTTTTAGTTCAAATTGGCTGATGTGTTTACGGTGGTTATTTGGGGTTTAGTGGTGTTTGCAGCCACTTAGCTTAGCGTTATATGCTCAGGAGGAATAATGAACGTAGATCTTCTAAATATCGGATTTGAATCAGATATTGATGATGAGGTGCTCAATGAACTTAAGGAAAGTTTGAGTTCATTTGGTAATGATGTTGAGTTTCATGAAATGCCTCCTCAGGGGGTACAAGCATCAATTGTTTTACATGGAATTAGCGCTATAGCTATAGTATTCGGTGCTGCCTTCGTCAAAAAATTAGGTGACAAAGCAGCTGAAGATTGTTACCCGTTTTTAAAGCGTGGATTGGCTAATGTGTATAAAAAATATTTTGGGGAATCACCTGAAATAGAAAAAGTCATTGTTGTCGGTAAAAACTCCAAACACAAAGCATCAGAAACTCGATATTCTCTGGTTTTATCGTTGTACTGCTCTACAGTTTTAAATCAAAGAGTTAAGTTTTTGTATGCGAAAGACTGGACTCAAGAAGAGTTTGACCTTGCTACAGAAAAATACATTGCTGAAATAGCCTTACTAGTTAATGGAAAGGATTGTGAAGTTAGTCAACTCTTATTGCAGCAACGAGCTGTAGCTGGTCAGTACTTAATCGCATGGAATGAGGCAAACGACAAGTTTATTGCGGTCAATATTTTGCCCAATTAACACGCATATAACAAGGCGCTGAAGAGGGACTGTAAACGCATGGCGGTTTTAGTATAAATTGAGTTTTGTGGTTAAGGTGGTTTGTTTGGGTTCAGCGTAATCGCGTTTTCAGCCCCTTAGCTTAGCGTTATGTGCTTTTGAGGAAAATTGACATGGAAGTAGTAGAAGCGAGTCCAGATTTAGCTCCAATATTAGCGAGTTACGCGAAAGAATGTTTGGAGTCGGGTATCCCTAAGTATTCCGGCGTTGATCAAGATCCTGAAGCTTATTTATCAGGTTTGGCTGAACGTTCTAAGGCAACTTCTGAATTACCAAACGGTTATTTACCCAGCACAACATATTATTGCGTATCTGGCTCTGAAATCTTAGGCGCTATTCGAATTCGTAAAGGTACTAATGCCAACGTAGAAAATGTCATTGGGCATGTTGGCTACGAAACTAGACCGTCAGCTCGTGGTAAAGGTGTAGCCTCATTTCTCCTCGCTTGGGTGCGAGACCATGTTGTCACTGACTCAGTTATTGTTACTTGTTCAATTGACAATCCAGCGTCCCAAAAGGTTATCGAAAACTGTGGTGGTGAATATCTTGGCAACCACACAAGTGAAACCGAGGGCACTGTAAGGCGCTACCGTTTAGCACGCACATAACAAACGCTTTAAGACGGATTCGCAACGCTCGGCGGTTTTGGTTTGAATTGGCTTTAGTGTTTACGGTGTAATGGTTGAGTATCGTGGTAGTGTTGCTCACCACTTAAGCGGGCGTTATATTTTTTAAGTTCAGCAATCAAAAAGGATTTACTGATGAATGTGGATAAAGCGAAAAAACGCATACTGAAACGAGTACAGCGAGGTTTCAAAGGTTATCCGCAAATCTCAATAGAGTATTTCGGCAAAACGCCAGATTTAGCGACGGAAGTTGTCATTACCTTTTTATCTGAAGAGAATGGCGAGCCACAAATACAACGATTCACGAGTGACAAAGACGTCAGAGAAGACGAAGCAATTCAATCGGTGTTGT
>NZ_JAKKCI010000021.1:0-7177 GCF_021726015.1 Vibrio sp. A1-b2 | reverse complement strand
AAAACGCCAGATTTAGCGACGGAAGTTGTCATTACCTTTTTATCTGAAGAGAATGGCGAGCCACAAATACAACGATTCACGAGTGACAAAGACGTCAGAGAAGACGAAGCAATTCAATCGGTGTTGTTAAAAATTATCGAGCGTGCGGAAGCTAATACAGTAGTCGAAAATCGAGCAATATCGGTTATGTAATGGTTTCTTACTATATTTGTGCATGTGTTATTTCTGCATTGAGAACGAAATATAACAAGGCGCTTAAGACGGACTGCAAACCTATGGCGGTTTTGATTCAAATTGGCTAGTGTGTTTACGGTAGTTAGTTTGAGTTTAGTGGTGGTTTGCAGCCACTTAGCTTGGCGTTATACGATTTTACGGGGATACCGAATGGAAACAAATCAGTATGTTCTCAATGGTAAATTTGAAGTACTAACAATTGCCAATGAAATGAAAATGTCTCATTGGGTATACTCGCCGATTATCCGAGAGGTTAGTAGCGGAAAGGTTATTATGAGCTTGGAATCTACTGTTTGGGACTTACGTAAAGTAGCTGAATCAAAGGGGCTTATTGCACTTCAATTAGCTCGATATCCTGACAGTAGAACTGAGTATTATGTAGAAGTTGACCCAATAAACTCTAGTGCTGTCATCTTAGGCAAAGAATATCCTTTATCAAGTATAGAAAGCACTTTGGAATCAATCGTATAACAAAGCGTTCAAGAGGGATTCTCAACGCTTGGCAGTTTTGGTTCAAAGTTTAGCTTTTGTGATTATGGCACAATGGTTTAGGTCAGCTGGTGGCGTTGTTCACCCCTTAACGCGGCGTTAACTGGATAAGGAGTTTCAGTGGAAAATTTACCAATTGGTGTTCGCGTCTACAGAAGCCGCTGGAGTTTGGTGGTTGCTCTTATAGTAGCCCTTTATTTTCTAACTCCTACAGAAAACGTTGGTGAAGAGGTTGTAGTCTTGTTGCTGTTTTTGTTTGGCTTTCGCGAGGTTGTAGCTTGGATTAATGGAAGAACAATACTAGTTGTAAGCCCTGAAGGTATATATCACTACAAAACAGGCTTTATTAGTTGGGAACAAATAGAAAGCATTAAATCATACACCCCATTTAAAGATATTCATGTATATGTACCTAGGCTAGAAGTCACACTAGTTGAAAGAAGTATTTACAAAGCATATTGGTTGCCAAATAACCAAGTAGTAACTGAAAATCAGATTTTACGTTTAAGGCTAATTGGAATCGATCGACGAATAAAAGATATAGAGAAAGACTGCAATAGGATGATTTCTAGTCATCGTCGATATAGGGAGAACAATCCAGTTAACAATCAATTCAAGTAGATTCACAACGCTTAGCATTTTTGGTTTTAATCAGTTTTAATGTTTATGGCACAATGGTTTAGGTAGGGTATAAGCGTTGCTCACTACTTAATTGGGCGTTAGGCGACCTTTTAGGTAATTGAGGAGTAATAATGAAATATAGATTAGGTTTGAGAGAAATTACTGTAGCTGATGTAAATGCAGAATGTCCATTTATGCCAGAACCGGAAGATTACCAAATGCATGTGGCTGCTTTCGCTGATGACTTTAATCTGCTCGAAATTGTAGAAAGTGCTGTCGTTGAAAATAATAGTGTGATCATCGATTTAGCTGAAGGAGTTGACATTGAGCAACTACGACAAGCAGCTATTTCAATACATCAAAACTACTGGGACAAGTTACGAACAACAGGGTTTGAAAAGATCGCCTAACAAGCAATTTAAGAGGGATTCACAACGCTTGGCACTTTTGCTTCTACTTCAAATTTAGTGATTATGGCACAATGCGTTAGGTTGGGTGGTGGCGTTGTTCACCCCTTAATTGGGCGTTAGCTGGAAAATGAAAAGAGCTGTTTTATTCTGGTTTTGTTGTTCGAGCTTTACACCTGAAAGTTCAAGCTTCCCAACTATCTCGCCAGCGGCACTTCCAATTAAATGGTTGAATCTGCCCAAGCCGTTTACTTTTAATGATGTGTTTGTCTGTTCTTTGGCGTGGCTTCTTTGATGTTGAAAATAGTTCGCGACCAAATTCGTCTTGAGCTTGCTATTGTTTGCTTCATCGTAATTTTTCTTGGTCAGTTATGTTTCGTGGGCTAGGTTTTAGTTTTATAGCTGTCCCTTTTACATTGCGCTCGTAAAGTCATAATGTATTCCAAATTATGCATTTGGGTGCAAACATCAAGCTTCAACGCAACCAGCTAACAAGGCGCTTAAGTCGGACTGCAAACCTGTGGCGGTTTTGGTTCAACTTGTCTAGTGTGGTTACGGTGTTTATTTTGAGTTTAGTGGAGTTTGCAGCCACTTAGCTTAGCGTTATACAAATTAGGAGAGAACATTGAGTCCAGTCGAACAATATGAGTCGTACATATCAACTTATTCCGACCTTATTTATTCCAAAGTGGCTTTGAAACTAGGAGTGTATCAAGCTCATGTGGAAGCTTTGGAGCGTGAACCATACGATATGAATCGCGCCAATCCCCTGATGCCACTGATGGTTGAATCAATTCAGATCGATTGTGTAATGACTGTTTCGAAGTTGATCGAGCACGGACGCGGGGATAGAACGTTTCAAAAATTTCTAGCTTTCGTTGAACGTAACATGAAAGCAATTAGCAAGGTTTACCCTGAAATTGAGATGTCCTTAGTTAATGAACAGCGGCAGGCTTTGAAAGAGGTAGAAAGTCAGGTTAGTAGTATCTTGACTCAGCGAGATAAGTATTTTGCACATGCCGATAAAAAGTACTTTTTCGACCAAAACAAAATTACAGACGACTTTCCTGAAACTTATAACGAACTAATCCAAATATTAAGGGCTTTACAGCGTATTGTTGGAAAGCATCAGCAACTTATGACGGGAGCTCATCCTATGTGTATGGCAGAGTTCGCGTATGCATTTTCAGATAGAACCTTAAATCATGTAAAAGTTGCAGAAAAAGAATGGCATGCAACTTATAGACAAGGCGAAGAATGGTAAATTTGTATAACAAACGCTTCAAGACGGATTCGCAACGCTCGGCGTTTTTGGTTTGAATCGGGTTTTGTGTTTACGGTGTAACAATTAATTATGTGGTAGCGTTGCTCACCACTTAAGCGGGCGTTAGCTGGAAAATTAAAAGAGCCGTTTTATTCCGGTTTTGTGGTTCGAGCTTTACACCTGAAATTCCACGTCTTTCAACTATCTCGCCAGTGGCACTTTCATTTAAGTGCTTGAATTCGGCCAAGCAGTTTTACTTCTAATTGTGTTTTTGTCGAGTTCTTTGGTGTGGCTTCTTTGAAGTTGAAAGCGGTTCGTGACTAATAAAGTTCTTCGCTTGTTATGGTTGGCTTCATCGTAATTTTTGGGGCCAGTTATGTTTCGTGGGCTAGGTTTCAGTTTTATAGCTGTCCCTTTTACATTGCGCTCATATAGTCATAATGTATTTCAAATTATGCATTTGGGTGCAAACATCAAACTTCAACGTAACCAGCTAACAAGGCGCTTAAGTCGGACTGCAAACCTGTGGCGGTTTTGGTTCAATCGAGTAGGGTGTTTACGGTGGTTATTTCGAGTTTGGTGGTGTTTGCAGCCACTTAGCTTAGCGTTAGCTGGAAAATTAAAAGAGCACTTTTATTCCGGTTTTGTGGTTCGAGCTTTACACCTGAAAGTCCACGTCTTTCAACTATCTCGCCAGTGGCACTTCAATTTAAGTGATTGAATTTAGTCATTCCGTTTACTTTTTATGGTTCGTTTGTCGAGTTCTTTGGTGTGGCTTCTTTGACGTTGAAGGAGGTTCGTGACTAATAAAGTTCTTCGCTTGTTATGGTTGGCTTCATCGTAATTATTCTGGGTTAGTTATGTTTCGTGGGCTAGGTTTCAGTTTTATATCTGCCCCTTTTACATTGTGTTCGTATAGACATAATGTATTCCAAATTATGCATTTGGGTGCAAACATCAAGCTTCAACGTAACCAGCTAACAAGGCGCTTAAGCTGGACTGCAAACCTGTGGCGGTTTTGGTTCAGTTGGCTAGTGTGTTTACGGTGGTTATTTTGAGTGTAGTGGAGTGTTTGCAGCCACTTAGCTAATCGTTATATGCAGGAGTGTTTATTTAAGTGAGACTTTCAATTAAAAATCTTCACTTCGTAATCAGGGAAGTTCTGTATCCCCTTGTTTTATTGATGTTCTCTGTATTGTCTGCACTTGAAATCTCAGAATTCGATGTGCAAGCTTTTGAATCATGGCTATTTGGTATTGGCTACTTTTTAGCGGTATTGTTTACTTGGCGTGAATCAAATAAACGAAGGAGAAAAGTATCTTGGTACATTAGCCAAGAAATAGAATCTGGTAACTATGTTCTTTCGGTGTGGTCTAGTGGTTGGCTAATATTTTGGATCTACCTTTCGCTAACAGTTTTCGGTGTGTTGCTAGGGATGAGCATAAATGCAGATTACAGCGCTATCTAAAGCATATAACAAAGCGTTTAAGGCGGATTCACAACGCTTGGCATTTTCGGTTTGATTCAGTTTAAGTGTTTACGGCACAATAGTTTAGTTTTGGTGGTTGGCGTTGTTCACCACTTAACGCGGCGTTAGGAATTAGGAGTACTCATGAAGCGCATTACAATCGTTCTTTTGGCATTATTCGCCATAACAGGATGTACTTCCGCACTGTGGGAGCCTCCTACCTTTACAGAAAAGGTGACTGGCTACTATGTTGTTCCGGATAAGGATCTACTGATCATTGATGGTGATAGATATAGTTATATTTTCAATATTTCTAAAGACTTTAAAGATATTCTATCAGCAAGTCATGAATTCGATTTTCTGCCAAAGTACGATTACTTTAAAATTAATGACAATAATACGGTAACTGGGATGCTCAAGTTGACCACGGATGTTGCCAGTGATTCATCAGAAGCAAAAGTTCTTTTGGGGTTAGGTTTTACAAAAGCATCAAACGGGCTTGCATATAAAACTCGACTGTCAGGCAAGTTGTATCATATCGAAGGTGAGCTCCAAGTTACTTCCTTCGATCAGGATCAACTTATTATAGTGGAGGAGCCTGAAGGCGGAATTTCAAAAGTAGCGAAAATTGTATTTACCCCTGTTGCCGTCACAGCTGATGCCATTGCAGTTGTTTCTGTATTGTCATTGCTGACAGTCGGTTATTATTCAGCGATCGTCTCAGAATAATTCCTAACAAAGCGTTTAAGGCGGATTCACAACGTTTGGCGGTTTTGGCTCAAGTTAGCTTAAGTGTTTAAAGTGCAATGGTTTAGGTTTGGTGGTTTGCGTTGTTCACCACTTAACGCGGCGTTAGCTGGAAATGTTAAGAGCAGTTTTGTTTTGATTATGTGGTTCGAGCTTCACACCTGAAAACCCCCGTATTTCAACTATCTCGCCAGTGGCACTTTCATTTAAGTGATTGAATTCGGTCAAGAAGTTTTACTTCTAATTGTGTTTTTGTCGAGTTCTTTGGTGTGGCTTCTTTGAAGCTGAAAGTAGTTCGTGACCAAATTCGTTGTTCGCTTGCTATAGTGGGCTTCATCGTAATTTTTTTTGGTCGGTTATGTTTCGTGGGCTAGGTTTCAGTTTTATAGCTGTCTCTTTTACATTGTGTTCGTATAGTCATAATGTAGGCATTTGGTTGCAAACATTAAGCTTCAGCGTAACCAGCTAACAAGGCACTTAAGTCGGACTGCAAACCTGTGGCGGTTTTGGTTCAATTGGGTAGGGTGTTTACGGTGGTTATTTTGGGTTTGGTGGTGTTTGCAGCCACTTAGCTTAGCGTTATGCGCGGAAAGGAGAGTACATGTCTGATCAAGTTTTAAAATTAGTTCCAAAGGACAAATACTTTGTTCCCGAAATAAATTCGGCGGAAAAAGCTAGAGATTTATTAGAAGGTTTTTTTCCGGATGGTGAGCAAGCTGAAGTAAAGTTCTCAGATTCAGTAAGATTCATAGACAGTGGCAGTAACTTAGAAAAGATCACTTGTTCATTATGTCGTAAGAGCACTGACATTAATCCATTTCAAGAAAACGACATAGGAACAGAATGGTGGTATGAACTAGATGAGATCCTATCAAGTTCACCTGATTTACAGGCACTAAATGTTAAAATGCCGTGCTGCGGGCAATATGCCGCAATTCAAAGCGTTGATTTCTGTGGTTCGGCTAGTTTCTCAATGTTTGAACTATGCATATGGAATCCTTATTCTGATGACGGTATATCTAAGGTTCAACTTTCAGAATTAGAAGGGGTCCTTGGGTGTAAGCTAAAGCAAATATGGGCACGTTACTAAAGCGCATAACAAAGCGTTTAAGACAGATTCGCAACGCGTGGCATTTTTGGTTTTAGTCGGCTTTAGTGTTTACAGTGCAATGGCTTAGGCTGTGTGGTTAGCGTTGCTCACTACTTAACGCGGCGTTATAAATCTAAAGGGAGTTTTATGAAAAGCATCAAATTAATGGCAATTAGCGCTAGTGTGCTTTTATTGCTTGGGTGTTCCAATTCAATGGTTAATACAGTTAACAATACCAACGAAAAGTTCTTAATAGAGCAGTATCCATATCGTTATATTTTATCTGAAAAAGCAGAAACCCATACGTCATATACCCTAGAACCAGCCGGAAGTGAAAGCGAGACTATCGCTAAACATAGTGAAGTTCTGCTTACTGATATATTTCGGGTTTTCAAAAACGAATGTGGTTTTAGTAGGAGTGATCTAGTGGGAGTTAACAAGGTTGAGTATGCCCCTCCAGTGTTTTATGAAGTTTGGACTTTCAAAGACCTGCAATCAGAGCGTGCAGACAAAACCTCATCAATGTCAGTAATATTAAAAGCATATGCAAACGGTGGGGGAACAGATATTTCGTATGTAGGCAATTGTCATGCAAAACCTGCAAAATTAGTGTTTTCGAATTAGATGTATAACAATCGCTTTAAGGCGGATTCGCAACGCTCGGCAGTTTTGGTTTGAATCGGCTTAAGTGTTTACGGTGCGATAATGAGTGTCGTGGTAGAGTTGCTCACCACTTAGCTTATCGTTATATTTTTTTAAGTTCAGCAATCAAAAAGGATTTACTGATGAATGTGGATAAAGCGAAAAAACGCATACTGAAACGAGTACAACGAGGTTTCAAAGGTTATCCGCAAATC
>NZ_JAKKCI010000020.1:0-8601 GCF_021726015.1 Vibrio sp. A1-b2 | reverse complement strand
CTCGGTGGGACATTAAGTTTAAGAAATTACAATGCTCAGGTTGGTGAGACTTACGCCATGATAAAAGCGTTAAACAAGCTCACAGGGCTAGGTATGCCTGAAACGATGGTAATCGCCTAACAATTAGTCATGTTAGGGGCGTTTTTAACTGAACGCGAATTAGGAAACAAAGCCCATTGTTGCGTAAACCTCATAACCTTGTTGCGCGAGCTGAACACTAAGCGCAATACCTAAACCTGTAGATGTGCCTGTTACTAATGCGATTTGTTTCATTGTATTCTCCTATTAAGTTTATGAAAGTATAATAAAGAAAATGAATCTTCACGACATCACACAAAAAGACATAAAAGTAGCACGAAATCCCGTTTTTTCCTTTTAGCGTTATGCAAGACAAATGAACAGACGCTTGGAATTTATGTTTAATATTTGCATATAAAGTCAAAACTATAGGCCACTTAAAATCAGATCGGCGAATACCCCAGAGGATGAAACAAAACATTGAGGTTGTACCAATACGCTATCCAAAAGCTCCTGAATCGAGTTTGGTGTATGCGGACGAGTTTTGAAATTGGAGGAGGTTTAAAACTATCTTCACGATCGAGAGGAAAGTCGATATCGACCTCTACATCATCAGATACGATTGACTTGCCCGAGCAGCCATTGCGGGAGTTGGAGCTGGTTCTAGATTGGTGTTTTTGGTATCCAAGGTGCTCATTGAGGTCAGCGTTTAACGCCTTCTCAACGCTCACCTTGGTTAACATTTTTCGTAATTAATAAAGATCAGATTCTGTCTTAATTGACTTTGCTGCTTCACGAACAAAAGCTTTGAGTGCTTTCTTATCTATATTGTCCATCCTTATCCTTTAAGGCTTAAGACTAGACAGTTACACAGAACTCAGGACACTCTCTAGATCTTAGTTACTAATACAAATACCACTTTCATCGAATACGTGGCAATCGGATGCTGAAAAATTCAAGTCAATACTCTCAAAAGCCTTTACTTCTTTGTCCCCAGGGTGATATACAATAAAGCCTTCTTGCTGCGCAAACTGACCAAACAAATAGGTACTATTACCCAAACGCTCCACTACTTCACTAGAAAATTGAATAGAAATATTTCCCTTTTCTTCACCCACATAAATGTGCTCTGGTCGTATACCTACTTTAACTTTGTCGCCAACTTTAACTGAACTCGCTTCGTAAATCGGAATAGACACCACCTGTTCATCATCCAAACGAATATCTAAATGTTCTTCGTTGGTTCTAGTCACTTCACCATTCACAAAATTCATTTTTGGCGACCCGATAAAGCCTGCTACGAACATATTGGTTGGCTTATTATAGAGCTCAAGTGGCGACCCCACCTGCTCAATGCGTCCATCGCGCAGAACTACAATTTTATCTGCTAATGTCATTGCTTCGACTTGATCGTGGGTAACATATATCATTGTCGTGTCTATTTCTTGGTGGAGACGTGCAATTTGTAGACGCATTTCGACACGAAGCTCAGCATCTAAATTGGACAAAGGTTCATCAAACAGAAATGCACTAGGATTTCGAACAATAGCACGACCAATAGCAACTCGTTGGCGCTGCCCACCTGATAACTCCTTTGGACGACGCTTTAACAAGTGCTCAAGTTGAAGTGTTTTAGCGGCTAGCAGAACTTGTCGTTTCACTTCATCTTTTGATACACCATTCATTTTAAGGCCAAAGCCCATGTTCTGTTCAACAGTCATATGGGGGTAGAGAGCGTAAGATTGAAACACCATTGAAATGTGACGTTCAGCTGGTTCTACATCATTAACCATCGTTCCGTCGATGAAGATCTCACCGTCAGAAATAGTCTCCAAACCTGCGATCAATCGTAATAGTGTGGACTTACCGCACCCTGACGGTCCTACAAAAACAACGAACTCTCCATGCGATATCTCTAGATCAACACCATGAATTGTTTGTACTTTTCCAAAACGTTTTTTGACGTTTGATAGTTTTATATCTGCCATTTTTTGTGCCTTAAATTCTTAACCCATTCAGTTATCAACCAAAATAACTCAAAAAACCTCACTGGTTAACATGTTTTTACCATTTAGTCAGTTATTGTGATTTGATTCATAAATCTGGTCATAACTCGCTCCTATAACATGTGCAATCTAGCTAATTTGAAGCGAGTCACACAATAGTTATCAACCAATTGTTAGTCTCTTCCCCAAGTTTGGTGTGCCAATTAATTTTCAATGGCAAATAACAAAGATGTTCGGCGAGGCTCTCCCTCTGTCTACATCGATTTCCACAAAGGAAGGTAACAATGAAACTAACGAAACTTGCAGCTATTACAGCTCTCACATTCTCGGCGTCTAGTTTTGCAGCAAACAAAGTCGAGCTAGAAGTCGCCAGTTGGAAAGGCGCTGGAGCAGAAGTTGCAAACTTTCCTGTTCTAATCGAAAAGTTCGAGCAGCAATATCCTGACATTAAAGTGCGCCTTAACTACATGGCGCGTAATGACATGGTCACAAGCATCCCAGCACGTTTTCAAGCTGGTAGTCCACCCGATGTGATCATGGTTGACCGTGAGTTCATCACTCACTGGGGCGGAGCTGGTCAGCTAATGGAGATTGGTGACCAGCAATTTGTGGAGCGAATCCAACCAGGTCTTCAATCTCACCTTGGGCTAGATGACGATGTTTACTATGCGATGCTTCAGGTGTCTGGTATGGGTATCTACGTCAATGATGATCTGATGAAAAAGGCTGGCGTGACAAAATACCCGGAAACAATCGCCGAGTTTACAGCTACTTGTGAAAAACTAAATAGCAACGGAATTACGCCAACGTTACTAGCGGGTAATAACGGTGCGTGGACACCTTATATCTTCTTCTTAGCGCTTGGTCTTGCTGATGGTGATGTTCCCAGCCAAGACCGTCTCGCACAATTCAACGATGGTAAGATCAAGTTTGCTGAAGATGAGTCAATGAAAAATGCATTCGAAGCTTTCCGTCTTATGATCGACGCGAAGTGCTTCGATCCAAAAATCAGTGCCGGAACTGACCCGTGGTCGGTCGCACTTACCACTTTCCAGTCAGGCCGCATAGCAATGCTTCCGCAAGGTTTATGGAACATCAATCCATTCATCAAAGACTCTTTGCCGGAAAACTTCTCGCTCAAGCCATTCCCATCAATCAATGGCGACAAAGGTATTACCCTAGACTACTTAGGTCCAGGTTGGGCTATTCCAAAAGATGCTGAGCACGTTGATGCTGCGAAAAAATGGATCGATTTCTGGACTCACGATGAGAACCTAAAACTGTTCTTAGAAGCGGATACAGCAATGACTTCATTGAAGGGAGGCACATCAGGTCTTCCTATGAATATTGCAAAAGACTACGTAGAAGCACGAGATGCAATGCAATACGTAACCTTCCCTGTTGGTGCACTGCCAGTTGAAGTAACGCGAGATATGACGAATGACATTACCTCATTTATGTTAAATCCAACTCAAGATTACACCGAAATTCTTGAACGTTGGGACTCATTAATCGCACGCGATATTGCGAAACGCTAATTGTTGTATTTTGGCAGCTATGCTTTTGTAGCTGCCGTCTTTGCCCATGGGCTAATTGAGGGTTGTAGTTATGAAAGTCGATAAAAGGTTATATTTCCTTATCCCGGCTCTATTTTTGTATCTCATGTTCACTATTTATCCGGTGTTCAAAGGGATCTCATTGTCGATGACAGAGTATGCTGGTGTTGGTGAAGCAACATGGGTTGGTCTAGACAATTATCGAGAAATATTCTCCGATCAACGTTACGTTCAGGTGCTGAAAAATACACTCATTTACGGGATTGTTGTCGTTGTATTTCAAAATGGATTGGGGCTAATTTTTGCTGCAATTCTAAATAGTATTCCTTCGGTCCGTGATGCTTTACGCACTGCGCTACTTGTGCCTTCAATGTTGTCATTAGTTATTGCCGGTTACGTGTGGCAATACCTATATGCTCCTATGGGGGGCGGACTCAACGAGTTATTTGCCTCATTTGGCATGGGTAGCATGCAACAAATCTGGCTTGGTGACTCATCAATCGCACTTTTCTCGGTTGCAGCGGTTCATGTTTGGATGTTCGTGGGTTATTCAACAGCAATTTTCTTAGCTGGTTATGCAGGGATATCGACTGAAATAAAAGATGCGGCTCGAGTTGACGGAGTATCACCAGTCAAGTCTTTCTTTCATATTGATATTCCTTTACTTGCACCTGCAATTACGGTCAATGTTACGCTCGCGACTATCGGTACACTTAAATCGTTTGAGTTCCCATTTATCATGACTGGCGGTGGTCCCGATTATGCAACTATGACGTTAGGCTTAAAGATTTTCCAATTGATCTTCCAAGACTTTAAATATGGTTCAGCAGCAGCCTTATCTGTTGTGATGATCGTATTAGTTGCTCTAATCACTATTATCCAAAACAGTTATTTGAGAGCTCGTGAGGACCGAATCTAATGAATAGTGTTACATCCAAAAATTTAAATCGTATGTCCGCAGGCCAAGAAATGACGAAAAGTGCACATAAGTTACTTTCACCTCGTAGTGTGAAAAAAGGAGCTTTGGTTGCACTGATGTTAACTGTGACTTTCATTATTTTATCTCCGGTGTTCTATATGGTATTTATGTCATTTAGAAGCCGCAAAGAGATCATGTTAGATCCTTTAGGGCTACCATCTGAACTGCACTTTTCTAACTACGTTAATGTTGTTGCAGACATGAATTATTTTGGTACAGTGTTCAACACAATTGGTATCACCATTGCCACGATTATTTCGGTCGCAATAATTTCTTCCCTTGCGGCTTATCCATTGGCCAGAATCCGTAGCCGAATCAGTAACGTGGCTTATATTTTCTTCATGTTAGGTATGGTTATTCCACCATTTGCAGCTCTAACGCCTCTTTACCTATTTATTCGAGATTTGGGATTATTAGATACGTATTTTGGTCTTATTCTAGTTTACACAGTAGGTCATCTTCCCCTCGGCGTATTCTTTTATACAAGCTTTATGAAGGCTATTCCTAAAGAGCTAGAAGAAGCCGCCACACTAGACGGTGCTTCGTTTTTAAAAACATACTGGTACATAATCTTCCCAATGCTAAAGCCAATCACGGGCACTTTAGCGATCTTCATCACCCTTGGTGTTTGGAATGATGTGGTTAACCCACTACTCTTCATCACAACCGAGAGCAAACTGACCATTATGCCAGCTGTTTTACGGTTCTTGGGCACGTACTCTGTTGACCCAACGCAGTTATTCCCAGCAGCTGTACTAGCGTCGCTACCGCTACTTGTTGTGTTCTTTACTCTGTCAAAACAGATCGTAAATGGCATGACAGCAGGTGCAGTGAAATAACCATCAAGAGCAAGGCATTTACGCCTTGCTCAACTTCTTTAGGAGGCAGCAACAACCGAATATTGAGTTTTACCCATAATAATTATGTTTAACTAATACTTTGCGCACTGTGCGTTTTCAATATTTATAAAGACTATCAAGTATTTATCCAATAACGATTTGAGGAAAACTATTAACATGGAACTCAAAAAACTCTCTCTTGCTACTGCAATTACTGCTTGTTTACTTACTTCTAGCAACCTTGCTGCAAAACAGATCGAACTTGAAGTCTCTAGCTGGAAAGGTGCTGGTGCCGAAATCGCAAACTTCCCTTTGATCATCGAAAGATTTGAGAAAGCGAATCCTGATATAAAAGTAAAGCTAAACTACATGGCACGAAATGACATGGTTACGAGCATCCCTGCTCGCATGCAAGCAGGATCGCCACCCGACGTAGTAATGGTCGACCGTGAATTTATCCAACACTGGGGGGCTAACGGTCAGCTAATGCCCTTGAATGACCTACCTTTTGTTGAACGTGTCCAACCAAAACTTAAGCCTTACCTTGGCCTCTCAGACACGGTTTACTATTCCATGCTACAAGTATCTGGAATGGGCGTTTATGTAAACAACGACCTCTTTGAAAAAGCAGGTATCGATAACTACCCTCAAACGCTCGAACAGCTCGTTAAAGCTTGTACCAAACTAAATGACAAAGGCATCCAGCCAATGCTCCTAGCTGCGAATAATGGCGGTTGGACACCTTACGTTTACTTTTTAGCAATGGCACTTGCTGACGACAACACCCCAGATCTTTCACGTATGGACAAATTCGTAAGTGGTGAAGCGAAGTTTGCCGACGACCCATCAATGAAAAATGCGTTTGAAGGCTTCAGACGGATGATTGATGCGAAATGCTTCAATCCTATGGTGTCAGTAGGTACTGACCCTTGGTCTGTTGCGTTAACAACATTCCAGTCTGGACGTGTCGCAATGCTTCCACAGGGTATTTGGAATATTACGCCGTTCTCTAATGATTCTTTACCTGAGCACTTCTCATTGCATCCTTTCCCTGCAGTGAATGGTACTAAAGGTATCGTCATGGATTACAACGGCCCTGGTTGGGCAATCCCGAAAGATTCAGGTGAGGTAGAAGCCGCGAAAAAATGGATCGATTTCTGGATGAATGATGAGAACTTAAAAATTTTCTTAGAGGCTGATACGGCGATAACTACCCTTGCTGGGGGCACATCTGGCGTACCAGAGCTCGCGAAAGCTTATGAAGAAGCGCGTTCAGCTGGTCAACTTGTTACCTTTCCTGTAGGTAACATTCCTGCCGACCTTGGTGCTGATATGCCAAATGACATTACAGCATTCTTGCTCAACCCGGATCAAGACTACAACAAGATTTTGCAGCGCTGGGATCAGATTGTTGAAAAACATCTTCAATAATCGCTTTCTACAAGGGAGAGGCGTCACAGCCTCATCCCTATTACATTCTCTTCTGAAAGCATGAAAGAA
This sequence comes from Vibrio sp. A1-b2, assembly GCF_021726015.1. Classification (NCBI taxonomy): domain Bacteria; kingdom Pseudomonadati; phylum Pseudomonadota; class Gammaproteobacteria; order Vibrionales; family Vibrionaceae; genus Vibrio; species Vibrio sp. A1-b2. Next base: position 1,703 of record NZ_JAKKCI010000020.1, on the reverse strand, counting down.
GCATTACAATGTGAGACGGCTCTGTTGCTTAATTCAGAGAGAAGGACATGCTGCTCCCATGTAGCCATAACGCTTTTTCCAGTTCTTGTTGGAACCGTAGAGCTTCTGGCAACTGATCTGCTCCAGCCAGACTGGACACTTCATTAAGCGACATTTTGTTGTTCAAAGATAACTGGGCTTAGATACCCAAGAGCACTGTGCCTTCTCGTCCGATTATAATCAATCTCTATGTACTCGAAGATCGTTTGGCGCATCTGGTCTCTCGTCATAATCGGCTCATATTGGATCGCTTCCACTTTCATAGAATGGAAGAAGCTCTCAACACAAGCATTGTCCCAGCAATTTCCTTTCCTACTCATACTTTGTTTTAGATTATAAGCAGTTATGAGGTCTCGATAATCTTTTGAGCAGTACTGACTACCTCGATCACTATGAACGATAACCTGCTCGGGGAACCCGCGACGGAACAACGCCATTGATAGCGCATCACAGACCAGCGTAGCCGTCATTCTGGTATCCATAGACCATCCAATTACTTGTGGTCAATAATTACCGCCAAGTACAGCCAGCCTTCGCTTGTCGCTATATAGGTGATGTCTCCAGCCCATTTTTCATTCGGAGCAGATGCGCTAAAGTTCTGAGCCAACAGGCTTGGAGCAACAGGCATTTGATGCTTGCTGTCCGTAGTGCACTTAAATTTACGTGCCGCTTTCGGCGTTAAATCTTGACGCTTCATACTGGCCGCAATGGTTTTCACATTGTGGCTATCACCGCTCTCAGACAGTTCTTTTTGGATACGCCTTGAGCCATCTCGGCCTTTGCTGTTGTCGAAAGCTTCTTTGACTTTTGAATCAAGATTTTGGCGAATAGCCTCGCGTTGGATGGCGTTGTGTCGATGCTTAATCTAGTAATAAAGCCCACTTCGGGATATCCCGAACACCTTAGCCATACGTACTATACTGAAACACAGCAGGTGTTCGAGCATAAACTCGTAGCAATTACTTTAGATTCTTCGCGAAGTAGGTGGCGGCCTTTTTTACAATTTCTAGCTCTTCTGCTTGCTCAGCCAACTGCCTTTTGAGCTTGGCAACCTCTGCGGCTAGCTCTTGCTCTTGCTCTCGCTGACTAGTACTGGTGTCTTTCTTCGAGTTCTTCCGCCACCCGTAGATTTGAGATTCATGTAAAGAAAGCTGTCTTGCTGTCGCAGCCACTCCCACTTTATCTGCTAACTTCAGGGCTTCTGCTTTAAATTCAGGGGAATGTTTAATTCTAGTTTTCTTAGTTGTCATTGTTCACCTCGTTAGTGATTATACTCACTTAACTCAGTGTCCAAAACTGCTGGGGCGGATCATACTTTAGGTAATACGAATACGCATCACCTATAGTTCACTTACCTAGTATATAGCTAAATAGCCTGAAAGTAGCGATTCTCGATACAACAAAGTAGCTAAACTAGGCGTAATCGAAACTTTAATCATTTGAGCTATTAGAAATCTTACAGAGTCAGTCTACCAAACAAAACTTACCTCCCCCAGAGTTTATAGTCTGACAAGAGAGGCTAACCATGACCTAAGACCTTCTATTACAGTTCAGTGCGATTTCGCCCATTACGCTTAGCTTTATACAGCGCATTATCTGCATTTTTGATTGCCTCATGTATAGAGTCCTCTTGTCCTTTCCAGTGCGATACACCAATTGAAATT